>CAVGVB010000028.1:0-25656 GCA_963632705.1 bacterium
ATGCCTATGGCTGGCTGCCATAAACCAAGGGGCAAATATATAGTAACAGGAGTTTACTATGGAAAAGAAGCTGTATAAATCTGAGACAAACAAGATGCTGGCCGGTGTCTGCGGCGGCATCGCCGAGTATTTCAACATCGACCCCACGCTGGTCCGTCTGGGCTGGGTGGTGTTCTGCGCCCTGGGCGGCAGCGGCCTGCTGGCCTATATCATCATGGCCATCATCATGCCCAGCCGTCCCATCGAGTGATAGACGCTTCGCCGGAAGGAGGCCGCGCCCATGTATGAGCTGATACAGGTCAGCGAGAGCTGCTATTACATCGAAAGCCCCGCCAGGATCGGCCTTGTCCGCCTGAACGAAACCGACGTCTGCCTTATCGACAGCGGCAGCGACAAGGACGCGGGCCGCAAGGTGCGCCAGCACCTGGACAAGAACGGCTGGCGTCTCACCGCCATCTACAACACCCACTCCAACGCCGACCATGTGGGCGGCAACCAGTATCTGCAGAAGCAGACCGGCTGCGCCGTCTATGCCCCCGGCATCGAATGTGACATCACCCGCCACCCGCTGCTGGAACCGTCCTTTCTCTACGGCGGCTTCCCACCGGCGGAGCTGCGCCATAAATTCCTGATGGCCCAGCCCAGCGATGCCCGGGAACTGACGGCAGACGCGCTGCCGGAGGGGTTCGAGATCCTGCCCCTGCCGGGTCATTTCTTCGATATGGTGGGCTTCCGCACGGCGGAGGACGTGGTCTATCTGGCTGACTGTCTGTCCAGTCGCGAGACGCTGGACAAGTATCAGATACCCTTCATCTACGACGTGGCCGCCTATCTGGCCACCCTGGAGACGGTCAGGACCATGCAGGCCCGGATGTTCGTCCCGGCCCATGCCGCCGCCGCGGAGGACGTGTCCCAGCTGGCCCAGTACAACATCGACAAGGCGCATCAGGTGGCCGACCGTATCCTGACGCTCTGCGCCCAGCCCCTGTGCTTTGAGGTGCTGCTGCAGAAGCTGTTCACCGCCTACGGCCTTGACATGACCTTCCAGCAGTACGCCCTGGTGGGCAGTACCGTCCGCTCGTTCCTCTCCTGGCTGAAAGGGGAGGGCCGCCTTACGGCGGAATTCGCGGACAATATGCTGCTCTGGCGCGCCGTCTGACCCGCCGCGATATACGAACAACGAGGTATCGAAATGGAAGCCATCACCCTCCGCCATGTGAACAAATCCTACACCTCTTACAGCACGGAGGTGGTGCTCACCGGCCAGACCCGGGAGAGCCGCACCCGCCAGGTGCTGCATGACCTGTCCATAGATTTCCCTCTGGGGCAGCTCACCGTCATCGTGGGCCGCAGCGGCTGCGGCAAAAGCACGCTGCTGAAGCTGCTGGCAGGGAAGGAACAGCCCGACAGCGGGGAGATCGCCATCCCCGAGGGCTGGCACAGCGCCATGCTCAGTCCCGAGCCCTACGTCATCACCTGGACCAACGTGCAGCGGAACGTGGCCATGGCCTGCGGCGTGGGCAAGACGCCGGAGGAGCGCTACGAGAAGGCCCGAGACTTCGTAAGACTGGTGGGACTGGAGGACTACGCCGACCTGACGCCGGTGGAGCTGTCCACCGGCATGAAGCAGCGCCTGGGCCTGGCCCGCGTGCTGGCCGGTCAGGCGGAGCTGCTGCTGATGGACGAGCCTTTCGCCTCGCTGGATTTCCTCACCCGTGAGGAGCTGCAAACGCAGCTGCTGGCCGTACAAAAGGCCATGCCCCGCACCATCATCCTGGTGACCCACCAGCTGGACGAGGCGCTGCTGCTGGGGCAGAAGATCATCGTCATGCACCCGGACAGCACCCTGCGGGAGTTCGACCTGACAGGCTATGACTATCCCCGCGACCTGTCCGAGCCTGCCATGCAGGACCTGAAACGGGAGATCACCGACCAGTGCCGCCACGGATCAGCCAATGCATAAAGAAAAAGCAGAGGGCTTGCGCCCTCTGCTTTTTGCTTCCCTTTTTTACAGCAGCCCGGTCAGAACGAAACCGATCACGGCCAGCACCCCGCCCACGGCGGCGTAGGGCATGGTGGCCCGTATGATGGTGATGTTGGATACCCCCGTGCCCGCCGTGGTCATGAACACCGCGTCGGCGTAGAAGCACAGGCTGTACCCCAGGGCAATGCCGCTCATCACCGCCGCCACCGCCACCGGCGCGGCCACCCCGGCGCTCAGCGCCAGCGGTATGAACACCGGCATGGCGATGGTCATCACCACCCAGCAGCCGCCCACGGCAAACACCGTCAGCCCCACCAGCAGGAACGTCATCACCGGGAGCAGCCACGCCGGCAGCGCCCGTCCCATGCCGTTGATGAGAATGTCGAACAGCCCCAGCTCCCGGTTGGCGTCGCTAAGCACGAACCCCAGCCCCACCACGATCACCAGCGATGTCATGCCCTTCGCGCCGGCGAAGAAATGCTCGAAATACTGCCCCACGGTCATGAGCTTCTGGGGAACGTACAGCAGGAACTGGGCGATAAGCGTGAGCAGGATGCCGTACAGCAGGTCGTTGCCGCACAGGATCGTGCCGCCCACCAGCACAGCCAGCGGGACGATGGCGTTCCACGGGGAGGACACCCGGTCCTCGTCCACGTCGGAGATGTCCACCAGCTTTTCCGCGCTCTTGTCCTGCTCAAAGGCCGGGCCGCCTGCCGCCACCCGCTCATACGCCTGCTTCAGCACGCCGGTCTTGGGCAGCACGCCCACCGCCAGCAGCAGACAGAACAGCATCATGCACAGGGGATAGAACATGAAGGGGATGGCCTTCAGATAGTCGCCAAACCCCAGCCCGAACTCCGAGATCAGCCCCACGCTGAACGCCGTCCAGCTGGAGAAGGGGATGGTCATGCACAGGCAGCAGGCCATGATGTTGGCCTGCACCGCCAGATGCTCCCGGGGGATGCGGTTCTTGTCGGTGATGCCCCGCATGGAGAACGTCACCGTCAGCGCGTTCAGATACTCGTCCACGAACATCACCGCCGACAGCAGCCACGCCAGCGCCAGCGTCTGCTTTGGCCCGTGCGCGATCTTCATCAGCAGGTCGCGGAAGCCCATCAGTGCCCCGGACTGCTGGAACAGGGTGATCATACCGCCGAAGCAGAGGATCGTACACAGGGCAAATTGATAGGAGGAGTTTCCCAGCGCCGCATACAGGCCGCTGACCAGCCCGCTGAGGAAGTGCTGCCGGTGCAGCAGCACCGTGGCCAGCAGCGTGGCCAGCACCATGGCGTCCGCCATCTTCCTGGTTTTCAGCGCGTATATGATAAGAAACACCAGCGGCGTGAACGCCATAATGATCTCCGCCATCTCTGCCGCCTCCTTGTACTATATCAGCGGCAGTATACCACAGCGCGTTCCGGCCTGCAACCCCCGGTCAGCCCCGGTGCAGTATGGCGTCCAGATCCTGCTGTGGATGGGTGATGGGCTGTAAGCCGTAGGCATCCACCAGCGTCTTTACCACGGTCTCCGACATAAATGCCGGCAGCGTCGGCCCGATATAGATATTTTTCACCCCCAGCGCCAGCAGACTCAGCAGGATGCACGCCGCCTTCTGCTCGTACCACGACAGCACCAGCGTCAGCGGCAGCTCATTGACGGTGCAGCCGAAGGCCTCCGCCAGCGCCAGCGCGATCTCCACCGCGCTGTATGCGTCGTTGCACTGGCCCACGTCCAGAATACGGGGAATACCGCCGATGTCGCCCAGATCCAGATCGTTGAAGCGGAACTTGCCGCAGGCCAGCGTCAGCACCAGCGAGTCCATAGGCGTGCGCTTCACGAACTCCGTGTAGTAGTTCCGCCCCGGGTGGGCCCCGTCGCAGCCGCCCACCAGAAAGATGTGCTTTACCGCACCGCTTTTGATGGCCTCGATGAGCTGGGGCGCGCGGTCCAGCACCGCGTGACGGGCGAACCCGGTGGTCAGTATGTGGCCGCCGTTGATGCCGCTCATACTGCGGTCCGTCTCATACCCGCCCAGCTCCAGTGCCCGTCGGATAACAGGGGAGAAGTCCTTGTGCCCCCGGTCGTCCTCCTCGATGTGGACCATGCCCGGATAACCTACCACCGACGTGGTGTAGACCCGGTCGGCATAGCTGGGCCGGGGCGGCATCAGGCAGTTGGTGGTCATCACCACCGGGCCGGGGATGTTGTCAAATTCCTTCTGCTGGTTCTGCCATGCCGTGCCGAAATTGCCCGCCAGATGGGGATATTTCTTCAATTCCGGGTAGCCGTGGGCCGGCAGCATCTCACTATGGGTGTAAATGTTGACACCTTTACCCTCAGTCTGCTCCAACAGCTGGCGCATATCCTCCAGGTCGTGGCCGGACACCACGATGAACGGCCCGTGCTTGATGTCCGTGTTCACCCGCGTGGGCTCTGGCTGGCCGAAGGTCTCCGTGTTGGCCCTGTCCAACAGGGCCATGCAGCGGTAGTTCACCTGCCCGAATTCCGTAATGAGCGCCAGCCATTCCTCCACGCTGCGGCCTTCCGCCAGCGCGGCCAGCCCCTTGTAAAACCACCCGCTGACCTCCTCGTCCTCATACCCCAGCCGGAAAGCGTGGTGGGCGTAGGCCGCCATGCCCTTCATGCCGAACAGCAGCGTAGACCGCAGCGACACCGTGTCCGTCTCACCCTTCCACAGCCAGCCGCAGCCCTCGCTGCCGCTGCGCCCGCCGTGCCGCCGCAGCGCCTCGTCCACCCGGTCCGTAAAGGCCCGTATGGCCTCGTCGTCGAAGCTCACGTTGGTCAGCGTGGTGAACAGCCCGTCCGCCAGCAGCCGCGTCACCTCCCGCTCCGGCTGCTCCCGGCACACCTGGGCCAGCCGGATGAGCCGGCACACCAGCTCGTCCTGCAAATGGGCCGTCTCCGGCTGCTTGCCGCACACGCCCACCTTGACGCACCCGCTGCCGCCCGCCGTCTGCTGACACTGAAAGCAAAACATATCCGACATAGAAATTACCTCCTGACATAGTTGCACATAGTATCTCTGTCTGATCCGCTTTCATACACGCTCTTGCCGCCGCGCGGATTTTGTGCTATCCTGTCCCAAAAGGAGGGGTATCCATGAAGCTCACCGATGATTTCGCCTATCAGATCCTCTCCGTGGTGGAGGAGATCCCGCCGGGCCGCGTGGCGTCCTACGGCCAGCTGGCCGCCCTTATCGGCTGCCCGCGGAACGCCCGCCTGGTGGCCCGAGTCCTGTCCCGTGCTGAGCTGTACGGTGATTATCCTTGCCACCGTGTGGTGAACAGCGCGGGCCGCACCGCGCCCCACTGGCCGGAGCAGCCCCTCCTGCTCCGTGAGGAGGGCGTCCCGTTCCGCGCCGACGGCCGCGTGGATATGAAGTCCGCCCGCTGGGAACAGACATGACCGCATGAAAAAAAGTCACCCTCCCGGGTGGCTTTTTTATCGCGGCGGGGGCTGGAGCAAAAAACATTTGAAATTTCCCTCCGCATCCGTTATAATACATCCACAACGTGTGGCATCTCTGCGTAAATCCGGTTGCAGAAACGCCGTGCGTCTTTTTTTGTGGAAATGGGTAAAAGTTCATACATAGATCGTGCAGCAGAAATGCGTAAGCCCAGGTTTTGTCTGGCTTGCGCATTTCTTATTTTTTGTAAGGAAAGGTGATATCATGGATACAGGAAGTCAGTTTTTGGGGATGGAGCGTATCGAAAAGCTCATGGGGCGGTACGCTGTTCCCTGCGTCATCTCGCTGCTGGTGGGCGCATTGTATAACATCGTCGACCAGATCTTCATCGCCAACGCCAGCTACCTGGGCTCTTACGGCAACGCGGCCAACACCGTGGTCTTCCCGCTGACGGTGGTGGCGCTGGGCATCGCCGTTTTCATCGGTGACGGCTGCTGCGCGTTTGTCAGCATCGCCCTGGGGCGCGGCGCTCACGGAGACGCCCACAAGTCTGTGGGCAGCGCCGTCGTGCTCTGCGTGATCAGTAGCCTTGTGCTGACGGCGGTCTACCACATTTTCAGTCAGCCGCTTTTGACCCTGTTCGGCGGCACGGTCAACGAGGAGACGTATGTGTTCGCCAGGGAATACTTCTTCTACATCACGCTGGGCATCCCATTTTATATGTTCGGGCAGGCTATGAACCCCGTGATCCGCAGCGACGGCAGTCCCAAATTTGCCATGGTGGCCACCGTCTCCGGTGCTGTCGTCAACGTGATCCTCGATCCCATCTTCATCTACAGCTTCCGCTGGGGCATGATGGGCGCGGCGGTGGCCACGGTCATCGGCCAGGTGCTGACGGCGGCGCTGTCCATCTGGTATCTGCGGCACATGAAGGTGGTCAGGCTGGAAAAGGCCAGCTTCCGGCTGGACGGGAAGCTGATCCCGAAATTCCTTGTGCTGGGACTCACCAGCTTTCTCGCGCAGATATCTCTGGTGATCTCCATGGCGGCGGTGCAGAATATGTGCATGAAATACGGCGCGAAAGACCCCATTTTCGGCCAGCCGGAGTACGCACAGATACCCCTTGCCGTCCTTGGCATCGTCATGAAGTTCTTCCAAATCGCCATCTCTGTCGCCATCGGCATGGCCGCCGGCTGCATCCCCATTGCCGGGTACAACATAGGCGCGGGGAAGAAGAGCCGCGCCAAGGCGCTGTTTTCCCGCCTGCTGCTGGCGGAGTTCATCGTCGGCGCTGTCGCGCTGGTGATCGTGGAGGTTTTCCCGCTGCAGATCGCCATGCTGTTCGGCGCGGCCAACGAGAGCGCCTATTACGCGGACTTCACCGTGAAGTGCTTCCGCACCTACCTGTGCCTGATGCCGCTGGCGACCTTGAACAAAGGAACGTTCATTTACCTGCAG
Source organism: bacterium (assembly GCA_963632705.1). Classification (GTDB taxonomy): domain Bacteria; phylum Bacillota; class Clostridia; order Oscillospirales; family Oscillospiraceae; genus Vescimonas. The sequence continues at coordinate 6,870 of CAVGVB010000028.1, forward strand.
GCGCTGGGCAAGGCCTTTGCCTCCACCGCCGTCTCCATGACCCGCGAGATCATCTTCGGCGTGTCCCTGCCGGTCGTCTTGCCCATCTTCCTCGGACTGGACGGCCTCCTGTGGTCGTTCCCGGCGGCGGACCTGCTGACGTTCATCATCGCGGTCTTCTTCATCCGGCAAACCTATCGTGAACTTTCCGAAGACTGAAAAAGGCGGTCGGCTGCCCATGGCAGCCGACCGCCTTTTCTGCTGTAAATTGATACTCCGGCGAAGCCGTGGTGCTTGACCGTCCTGACGTTACGCGCCGAAAGTATAGGAGCATCCGTCGTATTTCGTACAGACGTAATGTACCTGATACCCTGCCGGCCGCGTCGGGTCGTTCAGCGCCGGATAGACCGCAGCGGCGATGCCTGTTTTCAACTTTACTGTTTTCCCGTCAGGATAGACGATCGTGTCGGACATATTGGAATACCATTCGTCCGAGATACCTGGCAAGCATTCTCCCGTACTCATATAATCCGCCTGCAAATAGGCGAAATACGCCCGCACGTTGGCTACGTCCGCCATCTCCTGACTCTTGTGTACATTCTTGCTGATGACCGGGATGGCCACCGCCGCCAACACGGCGATCACTGCCGTCACGATCAGCATTTCCATCAAGGTAAATCCTTTTTGCTTTTTCTCTGTGCGCATAAAACCACCTGGATATGCCAAAACCGCCATTTGTTCGTTATTTCTTATGTAGCAAGAAAACCACTCCAAAGGAGTGGTTTTCTCACTGTGGTCGGAGTGGGGGGACTTGAACCCCCGGCCTCTTGGTCCCGAACCAAGCGCGCTACCAACTGCGCTACACCCCGTCAGCCGTTCCATTATATGGCCTAACGCCGCCGCTGTCAAGGAAAATTTCCTTGACATACAAATTTCTCTCCCACCGTCTAACCCGTCCCACCGCCGCATATCCTGTGCCAAAAGGAGGTGTCTTGCCATGCCCCAGCGAACCGCGTATGCAGGCCGCCGCGTGGCCCGTCGAACCCCGCCCCGCCGGCCCAGCCACCCCGCATCGCCCCAGCCCCGCCCCGCCGCCGCAAAAACGCGCCCCAAAGCGCCGCCCGCCCCCTCACCCCAGAGCAAGCGCCGCCTGTGGCAGCTGGTGGTGTCCGCCGCGCTGCTGCTGGCGGTCATCGCCGTGAAGTTTCTCGCCCCCGCCACACTGGACCGTTACCGTGCCGCGCTGCTGGATCTGCTGGGTGCGGATACCGATCTCGTGGAGGTGTTTTCCGCCGCCGGCCGTGCTTTTTCCGGCGACGGCGCGCTGTCCGACGCCCTGAACGACGCCTACACCGCCGTGTTCGGCCCGTCCCGGGTGCAGTCGACGCCCACCGCCGCCGTGTCCCGCACCGACGCCCTGCCCGCCGATGTGGATATGCTCCAGCAGGTGCTGGGCTTCGACTACGCGCCTCCGGTCACCGGCACGATCACGTCCCTCTTCGGCTGCCGCAGCGACCCGCTGGAGGGCGACGGCCGCTTCCATTACGGCCTGGACATCGCGGGGGAGGAGGGCACGGTGATCTCCGCCTTTGCCGCCGGTACGGTCACCGCCGTGGCGGACAGCAGCGACCTGGGCCGCTACGTCACCGTCACCCACCCCAACGGCTACGAGACGCTCTACGCCCACTGCAGCAAGATCACCGCCTCCTCCGGCCAGAAGGTGTCCCTGGGAGACCCTATTGCCGAGATGGGCAGCACGGGCCGGGCCACCGGCACGCACCTGCACTTCGAGCTGCACCGTGACACGGTGTTCCTGAACCCCATTTACTATGTGGCGGCCTGACGCCCTGCGGGTCAAGCCCTCCGGACTGCTGCTGGCGGCGGCGTTCCTGCTGCTGTCCCGCTCCTGGCTGCTGCCCGTGTCGCTGTTTACCGCCGCCGCCTGCCACGAGCTGGCCCACTGGCTGACGCTCCGCGCCCTCCACGCGCCGCCCCGGACGCTGATCCTGTCCGCCTCCGGCGCGTCGATGTACGTCCCCGGCCTTGCCCGCCTGTCCTATGGCGGCGAGCTGCTGGCCGTGGCCGCCGGGCCGGTGTGCAACCTGCTGCTGTGGGCGCTGCTGTCCCTGCTGTCCGTGGATGCCCTGTCCGTGTTCTCCGGCGCGAACCTGCTGCTGGGCGTGCTGAACCTGCTGCCGGTGCAGCCCATGGACGGCGGCCGCATCCTGTGGCTGCTGACAGCGCTCCTCACCGAGCCCTACACCGCCGACCGCGTGGCCGCCCTGGTGGGCGCTGTCACCGGCCTTGCGCTGCTCTCCCTCTGCCTGTATCTGACGGCCGCCACCGGCGGCGGACTATTCCTCCTGCCCGGCGCGCTGTGGCTGGCAGCAAAAGGGGTCTTGCCAAACGGCACAAAACCGGCTAAAATAAATTGTTAAACATTACAACAGAGGACCGAGGAAAAACACATGGACAAACGACTGGAACGCATCCTGCCCCGGGTGCAGAAGCCCGCCCGCTACGTGGGCGGCGAATATAACGCCGTTCTGAAGGACAAAGCGGCGGTGGATACCCGCATCGCCTTCTGTTTCCCCGATACCTACGAGATCGGTATGTCCAATCTTGGTATGCGTATCCTCTACGGCGTCATGAACGAGATGGACGGCGTGTGGTGCGAGCGCGTGTTCGCCCCCTGGGGCGACATGGAGGAGGAGCTGCGCCGGGCGGATATGCCCCTGTTCGCTCTGGAATCCGGCGACCCCATCACGAATTTCGACATCGTGGCCTTCTCCGTGGGCTATGAGATGGCCTTCACCGCCATTTTGAATATGCTGGACCTGGCCCACATCCCGCTCCACGCCTCGGAGCGCACCGAACTGACCCCGCTGGTCATCGCCGGCGGCACGGCCATGTATAACGCCGAGCCCATTGCCGACTTCATCGACCTGGTGAGCCTGGGGGAGGGGGAGGACCTGACGGTGGAGCTGGTGGAGCTGCACCGCACCGCCCGCAGGGAGGGCTGGAGCAAGCAGCAGTTCCTCCGGGCAGCCGCCCAGCTGGACGGCGTCTACGTCCCCAGCCTCTACGATGTGACGTACCACGACGACGGCACGGTGTCCGCCATCACGCCGAAGGACGGCGCACCGGCCAAGGTCACCAAGCGCATCGTCCACGACATGGACAAGTCCTATTTCCCCGTCAGGACCATCGTCCCCAGCACGGAGATCGTGCAGGACCGGGTGACGCTGGAGCTGTTCCGGGGCTGCATCCGGGGCTGCCGCTTCTGTCAGGCGGGCTACGTCTACCGCCCGGTCCGCAGCCGCAGCCGCGACCTGTGCGCCGACTACTGCGTCCGCTCCTGCGACGACACCGGCTATCAGGAGGTCACGCTGTCCAGCCTGTCCACCAGCGACTACCCGCCGCTGACGGACCTGTGTGACGAGCTGGAGGACTTCTGCGACCAGCGCCACGTCAGCCTGTCCCTGCCCAGCCTCCGTGCGGACAACTTCTCCATGGAGCTGATGCAGCGGCTGGCCAAGGGCCGCAAGACCGGCCTGACCTTCGCGCCGGAGGCCGGCACCCAGCGGCTGCGGGACGTGATCAACAAGAACGTCACCCTGGACGCGCTGCTCCAGAGCTGCCGCACCGCCTTCGCCGGGGGCTACAGTGCCGTGAAGCTGTATTTCATGCTGGGCCTGCCCACCGAGACGGACGAGGACGTGCTGGGCATCGCCGACGTGGCCGCCCGTGTCATGCACGCCTGGCGCGAGAGCGCCCAAAATAAGCAGCGGGGCGTCCGCATCACCGTGTCCACCAGCTGGTTCGTGCCCAAGCCCCACACCGCCTTCCAGTGGGAGGCCCAGATCTCCAAGGAGGAGTACGAACGCCGCGTCCAGCTTCTGCGGGAGGCCATCACCACCAAGACCGTCACCTATAACTGGCACGACTCCGACACCAGCTTCCTGGAGGCCGTCCTGGCCCGGGGCGACCGCCGCCTGGGCCGCGTGCTGGAGACCGCCTGGCGCAAGGGTGCGCACCTGGACGCCTGGGAGGAGTATTTCTCCCTGGACCGCTGGCTGGAGGCCTTCGACGAGTGCGGCCTTGACCCCCATTTCTATGCCAACCGCGTCCGCAGCGAGGACGAGCTGATGCCCTGGAGCATGATTTCCTCCGGCGTCACCGACGCATACCTGAAGCGGGAGCGCCATCAGGCCTATGCGTCCGTCACCACACCGGACTGCCGCACCCACTGCAACGGCTGCGGCGCCAATCTGCTGGTAGGAGGAAAATGCGATGTCTAAGCTGCGTCTGCTGTTCATCAAGGAGGCCCAGGCGTCCTACATCTCCCATCTGGACCTGCTGCGCACGTTCCAGCGCGCCTTCCCCCGCACCGAGCTGGACATCAAGCATTCCCAGGGCTACCACCCCCATCCCATCATCTCCATCGTCCTGCCCCTGCCGGTGGGTCAGTCCAGCGACTGTGAGCTGCTGGATTTCGAGGTCACCCAGGACACCGACGGCCGCGGCATCGCGGACAAGCTGAACACCGGGATGCCCGCCGGGCTGCGGGTGCTGGACTGCTATCCCGCCGTCCGCCCCATCCGCGACCTGGCCTGGCTTCGGGCGGATGTGACCTTTGAGTACGATAACGGCGTACCGGAGAACGCCGCCGCCCGCATCACTGAGCTGCTGCGCCGCCCGGAGCTGGTCATCCAGAAGCGCACCAAGCGCAAGGACCTGGCGGACGTAGACATCGCGCCCATGATAAAGGAGATTTCCTTTACAGAAGGGGAGGGGGTCGTCACCGGTACGGTAACGGTCCAGGCCCAGAATCCCGGCCTGAACCCCCAGCTGCTGGAGAAGGCCGTCGCCCGCTATCTCCCGGACCTGACCCCGGACTTCACCCGTATCCGCCGCCGCGCCATTTTGGACGCCGACGGCCGCGACTTCCGCTGAATTTCCCAAAACCACCGCAAAATCTCAAATTTCCCCTTGCATTTCTCCCTTTCCTATGGTATTCTATCATGGCGTGAAAAGGGCGGTCCTCTGCCGCTGGTGTTCCGGAAGAAGTGAACACCGCATACATGGCGGCATGAACACCTATATTATAGGAGGAAAATATCCATGGATCTCATCAAAGCATTGAACGAGAAGCAGCTCAAGGAAGTACCCCAGGTGCTGGTGGGCGACACCGTCCGCGTGCACGTGAAGGTCAAGGAAGGCGCTCGTGAGCGTATTCAGGTCTTCGAGGGTACTGTTATCGCCAAGAAGCACGGCGGTATCGAGGAGACCATCACTGTCCGCCGCCTGTCCTACGGTGTCGGCGTGGAGAAGGTGTTCCCCGTCCACTCTCCCTCCATCGAGAAGATCGAGACCGTGCGCCACGGCTATGTCCGCCGCGCCAAGCTGTATTACCTGCGTGACCGCGTTGGTAAGGCTGCCAAGATCCGCGAGAAGCTGTAAGCATCGATCAAAAAGAAAGAGCATCCACGTCCGTGGATGCTTTTCTTTTTCCGGGGAATATGGTATACTGCACCCAAGACCCCATTCGGAGGTGACACAATGCAAATTGAAAATCTGAGCTGGTTTCCCGGCCACATGACAAAAACCAAGCGCATGATCGCGTCCGAGATCCAGCACATGGACGCCGTCTGCGAGATACTGGACGCCCGCATCCCCCTGTCCTCCCGCAACCCGGACGTGGACGACCTGACGGCGGGCAAGCCCCGTCTCATCGTCCTCAACCGCGCCGATCAGGCCGACCCCGCCCAGACCCGCCGCTGGTCGCAGTATTTCCGCGCCAAGGGCTGGGCTGTGCTGGAGGCCAACGCCAAGGGCGGCACGGGCACGGAGAAATTCGCCGCCACTGTCCGGGAGTTGCTCCGGGATAAGCTGGAGGCCTACGCCGCCAAGGGCCAGGTGGGCCGCGTGGTCCGCGTCATGGTCCTGGGCATTCCCAACGTGGGCAAGTCCACCTTCATCAACAAGGTGGCCAAGCGCAAGACCGCCAAGGCCGAGGACCGTCCCGGCGTCACCCGCTCCAAGCAGTGGGTGCCCGTGGACGCCACATTGGAGCTGCTGGACACTCCCGGCATCCTCTGGCCCAAATTCGACGACCCGGAGGTTGGCAAGCGCCTTGCCTTTACAGGCGCTGTGAAGGACGATGTTCTGGACATCGAGGAGCTGGCCTGCTATCTGATGGATTACCTGGCCGCCCACTACGCCGACGTCCTCACCGAGCGCTACAAAATCGATGTCGAGGACGGCGACAGCGGCTACGACCTGCTGGAAAAGGCGGGCCGCAAGCGCGGCTTCCTCATGCGGGGCGCCCAGGTGGACACCGAGCGCATGGCCCGCATCCTGCTGGACGAGTTCCGCGGCGGCAAGCTGGGCCGCTTTACCCTTGAGACTGTGGAGGACACCCTATGACCGACCTGTGGACCTATGAAAACGAAGCCCGCGCCGCCGGCTTTTCCCTGATCTGCGGCGTGGACGAGGCTGGCGCCGGCCCGCTGATGGGCCCTGTCTACGCCGCCGCCGTTATCCTGCCCGAGAACTGCGACCTCCCCGGTCTCAACGACTCCAAGAAACTGACGGAGAAGAAGCGCGAGGCCCTGTTTCCCCTCATCCAGGAGCAGGCTCTGGCCTGGTCCGTGGCCTCCGTCTCCGCCCGGGAGATCGACGACACCGACATCCTCTCCGCCCGCATGAAGGCCATGCAGCTGGCCATCGACGGCCTGTCCCTCCGGCCCGACCTGGCCCTCATCGACGGCAACCGCGACCGCGGCCGCTGCGCGGCCATCCTCACGCCCCACCGCTGCATCATCAGCGGCGACAGCCTGTCCGCCTCCATCGCGGCGGCCTCCGTGCTGGCCAAGGTCAGCCGTGACCGCTACGTCACCGACGTGCTGGACAAGGAATACCCCCAGTACTGCTTCGCCCAGCACAAGGGCTACGGCACGGCCCTGCACCGTGCCATGCTGGACCAGTACGGCCCCTGCCCCGAACACCGTCTGACGTTCCTGAAAAAGTGGCGGCAGGGGAGGGAGCAGCCGTGAGCCGTGCCGAGGGCACTTGGGGCGAGTCTCTGGTGGCCGATTACCTGCGCCGCCTGGGCTATCGGCTGGCGGCCCACAGCTACCGCTGCCGCTTCGGTGAGATCGACCTCATCGCCTGGGACGGCGACACCCTCTGCTTCGTGGAGGTCAAGACCCGCACCAACACCCAGATGGGTCTGCCCCGTGAATACGTCACCGCCCAGAAGCAGGCCCGCCTCCGCAAGACGGCCCTGTTCTACCTGTCCTCCCATGAGCTGGACTGCCCCGCCCGCTTCGATGTGGCGGAGGTCTACGCCGCCGTACCCGGCGACCCCAATGCCCGCATAGAATATCTGGAGGACGCTTTTCAATAACAGCCTGTGCGGAAAGGATACTACTTGTGATCGATCTATTTGAAATACCCTATTTCGACGGCCATTGTGATACCATCTGGCGCTGTATGTACGGCGAGCCTGCCGTCCGCGGCGATCTGCGGGAGAACGACGGCCATCTGGACCTGCTCCGCAGCGGCCGCTATGGCCGCCGCGCCCAGTTTTTCGCCCTGTTCGACAACGCCGCCGCCCTGCCTTCCGGCCCGGTCTGGCCGCACCTGTGCGCCATGCACCGCTGGTTTCAGGAGCAGTTGGCCGCCCATGACGGCATGGCCGTTCTCTGCCGTACCGGCAGGGAGGTGGACGCCGCCGTGTCCGCCGGAAAGACCGCCGCGCTGCTCAGCATCGAGGGCGCGGACCTGCTGGACTGTAAAGAGGAAAACCTGTACACAGCCCACGAATGGGGCGTTCGTCTCCTGAACCCGGTGTGGAACAACGCCAACGCCCTCTCCGGATCGTGTGCCCAGGACGCAGACCGCGGCCTGAGCACCCAGGGCCGGGAGTTCCTCCGCCGCATGGAGGAACTGAACATATACGCCGACGTGTCCCACCTGTCCGACCCCGGCTTCTGGGATGTGATACGGCAGGCCCGCCGCCCCGTGGTGGCGTCCCACTCCAATTCCCGCGCCCTGTGCCCCCACTGCCGCAACCTTACCGACGATATGTTCCGCGCCCTCCGGGATACCGGCGGCGTGGCGGGGCTCAATCTGAACCAGCCCTTCGTGGGCGGCCCGTCCATGGACGACCTGGCGGCCCATGTGGAGCATTTCCTGTCCCTGAACGGCGAAAAGACCGTGGCCATCGGCGGCGATCTGGACGGCTGTCGGGATCTGGCCGCCGGTATGACCGGCGTGGAGAGCGTGGCCGCTTTGTACGACGCCCTGGCGCGGCGGGGCTACAGTGAGACGCTGCTCGCCGACATCTTCTGGAACAACTGGCGGCGACTTCTGTAGCGCGCCGACATTTCCCTGCGAAGCGGTGTCATTCCGAGCCAGTGACCGATGTCACTGGCGTGGGAATCCGTTCCCCGCGCCCGCAGGCGCGGAACTCCCGTGCCTCCCTCTGTGAGGGAGGTGGCAAAACCGCAGGTTTTGACGGAGGGAGAGACAAATTCATTTCCCCATTCCACATGAAAGGAGGCCCGCCCATGGCCCTGTACGCCCTTGGCGACCTGCACCTGTCCCTCAGCACCAATAAGCCCATGGACATCTTCGGCGACAAATGGCAGAACTACGTGGAAAAGATCCGCCGTGGCTTCGCGCCTCTGACGGAGGACGACGTCACCGTCCTCTGCGGCGACCTGAGCTGGGGCATGAGCCTGCAGCAGTCCCTGGCGGACTTTCAGTTCATCCACCAGCTCCCCGGCAAAAAGATACTCCTCAAGGGCAACCACGACTACTGGTGGGAGACGGCCTCCAAGATGCAGCGCTTCTTCGACGAGAACGGCCTGACATCACTGGAGATACTCCATAACAACTGCCTGTTCTACGGCGACCTGGCCCTCTGCGGCACGCGGGGCTGGTTCTATGAGCTGGACAACGCCGGCACGCACAACGAGAAGATGCTGGCCCGTGAAGCCGGCCGGCTGGAAACGTCCCTGCAGGCGGCAGGGGACGGGGAGAAGCTCTGCTTCCTCCACTACCCGCCCCTGTACCAGGGCTACGAGTGCCCGGAGCTGCTGCGTCTGCTCCAGCGCTACCGCGTCAAGGCCTGCTATTACGGCCATCTCCACGGCGCGGCCCAGAAGCGCGCGCTGGAGGGCGTCCACTACGGCACGGACTTTCACCTGGTGGCCGGGGACTGGCTGGATTTCGTCCCTAAAAAAATTTGTGAATAAGAGAAAAAACAGTGGAAATTCCCATTCTTTTCTGTTATTATACTTAAGATGTGTGGGTATCGGCATATCGACCACGCCCATACGGAACGGAGGAAATAAGAAATGACTGTGAAAAGCTGCGAGAAACTGGAAAAGAGCCGCGTCGCTCTGACCATCGAGACGAGCGCCGAGGAGTTCGAGGCCGCCGTCAACAAAGCGTATCTGAAGATGCGCGGTAAGATCAACGTACCCGGCTTCCGTGTGGGCAAAGCACCCCGCAAGATCATCGAGAAGATGTACGGCGCTGAGGTGTTCTACGAGGAAGCTGTCAATATCATCCTGCCCGACGCCTACGAGGCCGCTGTGAAGGAGCAGGAGCTGGACGTGGTGGGTTATCCCGAGGTAGAGCTGGAGTCCTGCACCAAGGACGGCGTGGTGTTCAAGTGCACCGTGGCCGTGTATCCCGAGGTGAAGCTGGGCCAGTACAAGGGCCTGGAAGCCCCCAAGGCCGAGGTCAAGGTGGCCGTTGCCGACGTCAACGCCCGCCTGAAGGAGATGGCCGACCGCAACAGCCGTCTCGTGTCCGTGGACCGCGCCGTGAAGAAGGGAGACACCGCCGACATCGACTTCGAGGGCTTCGACAACGGCGTGGCCTTCGACGGCGGCAAGGGCGAGAATTTTGACCTGGAGATCGGCTCGGGCAGCTTCGTCCCCGGCTTCGAGGATCAGCTCATCGGCATGAAGGCCGGCGAGGAGAAGGACATCGACATCACCTTCCCCGAGAACTACACCCCCGAGCTGGCCGGCAAGCCCGTGGTGTTCCACGTCAAGGTCAACGAGGTCAAGGTCAAGGAAGTCCCCGCTCTGGACGATGAGTTCGCCAAGGACGTGTCCGAGTTCGACACCCTGAAGGATCTGAAGGCCGACATCAAGAAGAAGCTCACCGCCGAGCGCACCGAGGCAGCCCAGCGCGCCTTTGAGGACGTCCTGATGGCCAAGGTGGCCGAGGGCGTGGAGGCCGACGTGCCCCACGAGATGGTGGACCTGCAGGCCGAGCAGATGACCGAGGGCTTCAAGCAGCAGCTGGCCGCCCAGGGCATCCCCTTTGACCAGTACCTGAAGATGACCAACACCACCGAGGCCGACTTCAAGGCCCAGGCCTACGGTCCTGCCGAGCAGCAGGTGAAGATGGACCTGGCCATCAGCGCCATCGTCAAGGCCGAGAACCTGGAAGCCTCCGATGACGAGGTGGAGGCCGAGATGAAGAAGGTCGCCGACAAGTACGGCATGGACCTGGATACCGTCAAGAAGTACCTGCGTCCCGAGGAAGTGAAGGAGCAGGTCATCCGCGAGAAGGTCATCAAGCTGGTGGCCGACAGCGCCGTGGCCGTCGCTCCCGCCGAGGCTCTGGCCGAGGAGGAGGCTGAGGCCGAGGCCGCCGAGGAGAAGAAGCCCGCCAAGAAGGCTGCGGCCAAGAAGCCCGCCGCCAAGAAGGAAGCGGCCGACGGCGAGGAGAAGCCCGCCAAGAAGCCCGCTGCCAAAAAGGCTGCCAAGAAGGACGCGGAGTAATTTTCCCCAAGAGAGAGAATAATGACAAATGCCAGCTGCGGCGGGAATATTTTTCCCGCCGCGGTATGGTCTTTTGAAAACAGTGGTCCGGTGGGTATACTTAGCTATCTTTATCCTTCTCAACGAAGGCCAACAGGAGGTAATCTTATGAGTTTAGTCCCTTACGTGGTAGAGCAGACCAACCGCGGCGAGCGTTCCTACGACATTTTCTCCCGCCTGCTCAATGACCGCATCGTATTCCTGGGCGAAGAGGTGAACGATACCACCGCCAGCCTGGTCGTGGCCCAGCTCCTGTACCTGGAGGCGCAAGACCCCGACAAGGACATCCAGATGTATATCAACAGCCCCGGCGGCAGCGTCACCGCGGGTATGGCCATCTACGACACCATGCAGTACATCAAGTGCGACGTGTCCACCATCTGCATCGGTATGGCCGCCAGCATGGGCGCGTTCCTGCTGTCCAGCGGCGCCAAGGGCAAGCGCATCGCCCTGCCCAACGCGGAGATCATGATCCATCAGCCCTCTGCCGGCACCCAGGGCAAGGTCACGGATATGGAGATCGACGTGGAGCATTTCCTCAAGATCAAGCAGCGCATCAACAAGATCCTGGCCGAGAACACCGGCAAGACGCCGGAGCAGGTCAAGGCCGACTCCGAGCGTGACAACTGGATGATCGCCGAGGAGGCCCGTGAATATGGCCTTGTGGACAAGGTCATCTACAAGAGGTAACACATGGCAGAAGAAAAGAAAGTCCTCCGCTGCTCGTTCTGCGGCAAGCCGGAGAGCCAGGTCCACCGCATGATCCAGGGCCCGGGCGTCCGCATCTGCGACCAGTGCGTCCAGCTCTGCATGAGCATCCTGGACGACGGCTACGCCGCCGACGCCCCGGATTACGACAGCGTTGACCAGCTCCCCACCCCCCGGGAGATCCGCGCCGTACTGGACCAGTACGTCATCGGGCAGGAGGACGCCAAGGTAGCCCTGTCCGTCTCCGTCTACAACCACTACAAGCGCATCTTCTTCGGCGGCGGCGAGGACGTGGAGCTGCAGAAGAGCAACATCCTCATGATCGGGCCTACGGGCAGTGGCAAGACCCTGTTCGCCCAGACGCTGGCCCGGGTGCTGAAAGTCCCCTTCGCCATCGCCGACGCCACCACCCTTACCGAGGCCGGCTATGTGGGCGACGACGTGGAGAACATCCTCCTGCGCCTGCTCCAGGCCGCCGACTTCGACGTGGAGCTGGCCGAGCGGGGCATCATCTATGTGGACGAGATCGACAAGATCGCCCGCAAGAGCGAGAACACCTCCATCACCCGCGACGTGTCCGGCGAGGGCGTGCAGCAGGCCCTGCTGAAGATCCTGGAGGGCACGGTGGCCAACGTCCCGCCCCAGGGCGGCCGCAAGCACCCCCATCAGGAGTTCATCGAGATCGACACCACCAACATCCTGTTCATCTGCGGCGGCGCGTTCGACGGTCTGGAAAAGATCATCGAAAGCCGCGTGGGCAAGCGGGGCATCGGCTTCGAGAACGAGGTCCACGGCAAGAACGAGGCCAAGACCGGCGCGCTGCTGAAGCTGGTCCAGCCCCACGACCTGCTGAAATTCGGCATCATCCCCGAGTTGGTGGGCCGTATGCCGGTCCTCACCGCGCTGGACGCCCTGGACCGCGACGACCTGGTGCGCATCCTCACCGAGCCGAAGAACGCCCTGGTGAAGCAGTACCAGAAGCTGCTGAGCTACGACGGCGTGGCCCTCACGTTTGACAAGGGCGCGCTGGAAGCCGTGGCCGACAAGGCCATCGAGCGCAACATCGGCGCCCGCGGCCTCCGCGCCGTCATGGAGGGCCTGCTGACCAAGGTGATGTACGACATCCCCTCCGACCCCACCATCACCTCCGTCACCATCACCGCCGCCTGCGTCAACGATGGGGCAGAGCCGCTGGTGGAGCGCGACCCCAACAAGATCAACCAACGCGCAAAGCTCAAGACCGGAACGGACAGCAAGACCGCCCCGGCCTCCTGACACAGCAGAAAGGGGAGAGGCGGCCTGCCGCTTCTCCCCATTTTTTCTACCCGCCGCCTGCGGCAGACCCGCAGGGGAAAGGAGCACCCATGCCCGAAACTGTCACAAGAAATCTCCCCGTCCTGGCCCTGCGGGGCGTCACCGCCTTCCCCGGCCAGACGGTTTCCTTCGATGTGGAGCGCGAGATCTCCATCTACGCGCTGGACAACGCCATGGAGTCGGACCGCCGCATCTTCGCCATCACCCAAAAGGAGCTGTCCACCTCCGAGCCCGGCGAGCGCGACCTCTACGCCATTGGCACGGTCTGCCACATCCTTCAGATCGTCAAGACCTCCGACACCACCGTCCGCGTGGTGGTGGAGGGCGAGAGCCGCGCCCGTCTGCTGCGCCTGTGGCAGACCCAGCCCTTCCTGCAGGGCCAGGCGGAGCTGCTGCCGGAGCAGCCGGCCCACAGCACCGCCCGCACCGAAGCGCTGCTGCGCCGTACCTACGTCCTCTTCGACGATTACCGCCAGCTGGCCAGCGGCCTCAGTGATGATTTCACCGCCGCCGTGCTGGACTGCCGGGACGCCGGTGAGCTGGCCGACCTCATCGCCCAGAACATCACCCTCCGCCACCAGGACCGCCAGCGCGTGCTGGAGGAGCTGCACCCGGAGAAGCGCCTGCGCCTTGTCAACGACATCCTGACCCACGAGGTGGACGTGCTGTCCCTGGAGTCGGAGATGGAGCAGAAGGTCCGCCGCCGCGTGGCCCAGGTCCAGCGGGACATGATCCTCCGCGAACAGGTCAAGGTCCTCCAGCACGAGCTGGGGGAGGACGGCGACGAGGAGCTGGAGGCCTACGCCGCCAAAATCGACGCCCTCCATCTGCCGGAGGAGGTACATAACAAGCTGGTCCGGGAGCTGGACCGTCTGGGCAAGCAGCCCTATTCCAGCGCCGAGTCCGCCGTTATCCGCAACTATCTGGATGTCTGTTTGGAGCTGCCCTGGAACAAGACCACCCGCGACCGGGCCGACGTGGCCCAGGCCCGGAAAATTCTGGATAAGGACCACTACGGCCTGGAAAAGGTGAAGGAGCGGATCTTGGAGTTCATCGCCGTCCGCCAGCTGAACCCGGACGCCAAGGGCAAGATCCTCTGCCTGGTGGGCCCTCCCGGTGTGGGCAAGACCTCCGTGGCGTTGTCCGTGGCCCGGGCCATGCACCGCAAGTGCGCCCGTCTTTCCCTGGGCGGCGTCCGCGACGAGGCCGACATCCGCGGCCACCGCAAAACGTACATCGGCGCCATGCCCGGCCGCATCATCGAGGCCCTGACCCGCGCCGGCTCGATGAACCCGCTGCTGGTGCTGGACGAGATCGACAAGCTGGCCAGCGATATGCGGGGCGACCCCGCCTCCGCGCTGCTGGAGGTGCTGGACAGCGCCCAGAACAGCGCCTTCCGTGATCACTTCCTCGAAGTCCCCGTGGACCTGAGCCGCGTCATGTTCATCACCACCGCCAACACCACCTCCACCATCCCCCGCCCGCTGCTGGACCGTATGGAGGTCATCGAGCTGGGCAGCTACACCGACGAGGAGAAGCTCCACATCGCCCGGGATCACCTGCTGCCCCGCCAGCGCAAGGAGAACGGCCTTCGCGCCACCCAGCTGAAGCTGGGTGACGACGCCCTCCGGGCCATCATCACCGACTACACCCGCGAGTCCGGCGTCCGTACATTAGAGCGCCAGCTGGGCAAGCTGTGCCGCAAATGCGCCATGCGCCTGGTGGAAACGGATGTAAAGGCTGTTACCGTTACACCGGATGACCTGACGGAGCTGCTGGGAACGCCCCCCTATGCCGACGAAGCACTGGCCAAATTTGACCAGATCGGCGTGGTCAACGGCCTTGCCTGGACGGAGGTGGGCGGCGAGCTGCTGGAGGTGGAGGCCGGCGTCATGGACGGTTCGGGCAAGCTGGAGCTTACCGGCAATCTGGGCGACGTGATGCAGGAGAGCTGCAAGGCCGCCTATACCTGCCTGCGCAGCCGTGCCGCCGAGCTGGGCATCCCCCGGGATTTCTATAAGACCAGGGATGTCCACGTCCATTTCCCCGAGGGCGCTGTCCCCAAGGACGGGCCGTCCGCCGGCATCGCCATCGCCACCGCCATGCTTTCCGCCCTGACCGGCCGTCCCGTCCGTCACGACGTGGCCATGACCGGCGAGGTGACGCTGCGGGGCAGGGTGCTGCCCATCGGCGGCCTGCGGGAAAAGACCATGGCCGCCAAGCGCAGCGGCATCAAGACCGTCATCATCCCCAAGGGCAACGAAAAGGACCTGGCGGACATCGACCCCGCCGTGCGGGAGGCCTTGCGCTTCATCCCCGCCGAGACGGTGGACGCCGTCTTTGCCCACGCGCTGGCCCTGCCGAAGAAGGCCGCCGCCGTGGAGCATCTCACGTCCCTGACGCCCGCCCCGATACAGGAGGTACGCCATGGCGATCAACTTTAACAAGGCGGATTTCGTCCTCTCTGCTGTAAAGGCGTCTACCTTTATCCGAGACGGAAGACCCCAGGTCACCTTCGCCGGGCGCAGCAATGTGGGCAAATCCTCTGTTATCAACCGCTTGCTGAACCGCAAGAACTTCGCCCGCGTGGGCGCCACCCCCGGCAAGACCAGTCAGATCAACTATTTCCTCATCGACGGCAAGCTCTACTTCACCGATCTCCCCGGCTACGGCTATGCCAAGGTCTCCAAGGAGGAGCGTGACCGCTGGGGTCGACTCATGGAGAGCTACTTTGCCGAAGAGGGGCTCATCACCCTGGGCGTGCTCATCGTGGACGCCCGCCATAAGCCCACCGCCGACGATGTGACCATGTGCGACTGGTTCAAGGGCACAGGCTGCCCCGTCATCGTGGTGGCCAACAAGCTGGACAAGCTGAAAAAGAGCGAGATCGAACCCAACCTGGCCCTGATCCGCCAGACCCTGACCCTGCCGGAGGACGGACTGCTCATTCCGTTCTCCGCCGAAAAGGGAACAGGGAAGACGGAGCTGCTGGCCGCCATCACCGCCGCCTGTGAGGGCCGGTGAACTGCAAAACAGCGGAGGACGCCCTGAGGGCGTCCTCCGTTCCATTTATTCTAAGTTTTTTCGGCTTTATTGCTTAGAAAATATAAGATGATCTCCACGTTATTTCAAGTTTTTATAAGAAAATTCCAGCTGTAAAATGGCGTTATTTCGTTGTTTTACTGCTTTTTATAAACTCTGCCGCCATAGCACCGCCCACGATCATAGCCGCGCCCAGCCACCGTGCCGGCGTCAGGCCCTCGTGCAGCAGCACCACGGAAAATAACACCGCGCTCAGCGGCTCCAAGTACCCCAGAACGGACACCGTCTGCACCGGCAGCGTACCGATGGAGGAGAAGTACAGCCAGCAGCCAAACCCAGTGTTTACAAGGCCTAACAGCAGCACCCATCCCCAGCTTTCCGCCGGAATGGCCGGTATGCCGCCGCCCTGGAGCAGGTAAAATACCGCCGCCGTCAGGAAGGCGAACAGCAGCTGCACCGCCGTATTTTCCAGTCCCGGCAGCCCCGCTTTTTTGTTGGTGATGATCAACAGCACATACAGCGCCGCGCCGCCGATGCCGCACAAAAGACCCAGTGCATCCAGCGTGCCGCTACCCACGCCATTCAGCATGATCACGCCGAAAAACACCACGATTATGCCGATAATCTTAGGAATTGTCAACTTTTCCTTGAAAAATATGGGGGACAGGGCCATCACTAAAACCGGCCCGCAGTAGTACAAAAGCGTGGCGATAGATACCCCCACCAGCTCGTAGGCCCGGTACAGCAGCAGCCAGCTCGCCCCCATGGCCGCACCGGAGACGGCCACCAGAACGGCCTGTCGCGGACGGCGCAGACAGGTGAGCTTTTGCCGCGTCACCGCCAATATCACTATCAAAAATGCCGTGCCGAAAAAGGACCGCAGCACCACGATCTCCGTGCTGGTCAGCGGGATCTGGGCCGCCACAATGCCGTTCAGCCCGAACAGGAGCAGGGCAAAAATGTACTTCAAATAGGCCGTTTTCACCGTTTTCATCCGGTCGCCTCCTCAAATTTCTACAAATCACGCCCTATTATAGCGCGTATCATTCCTCGCGTAAAGTGAAAAATATGCAGTGCAGACTTGCGGAAAATGCATGGTTGGATACACTAAAACAGGCGTGATAAAGATTTTTCGGGCGTCCAAAAAAGTATTTTACAAAATTGCGAAAATGGGACTGTTAATCGTCCTAAACGTATGGTATAATCGCTGCATAAAAACCAACGCGCCTGTCATTCCGGCGCGGTGAATTTCAGACAGGAGGTCAAGCAAATGGAAACTTACGGACTGGAAAAGCTGGGCATTATCAATGCAAAAGCGGTATATCGTAACCTGGCGCCGGCACAGCTCACCGAGCACGCGCTGCGCCGCGGCGAGGGTACGCTGTCCAATACCGGCGCGCTGGTGGTCAAGACCGGCAAATATACGGGGCGCAGCGCCAACGATAAGTTTATCGTGGACACCCCCGCTGTTCATGACGATATCGCCTGGGGCAAGGTGAACCGCCCCATCGAGAAGGCCAAGTTTGACGCCATCCGCGCCAAGGTTGTCGCCTATCTGCAGGGCAAGGACGTGTTCATCTTCGACGGCTTTGCCGGCGCTGATCCCAAGTATACCAAGGCGTTCCGCATCGTCAACGAGCTGGCCAGCCAGAACCTGTTTATCCACCAGCTGCTGCGCCGCCCCACCGCCGAGCAGCTGAAGGACTTCCACGAGGACTATACCATCATCGCCGCCCCTGGCTTCAAGTGCATTCCCGAGATCGACGGCACGCGCTCCGAGGCTGCCATTCTGGTGGACTATGAGGCCCATGAGGTGGTCATCTGCGGCACGCAGTATGCCGGCGAGATCAAGAAGTCCGTGTTCTCCGTGATGAACTATGTCCTGCCCAAGCAGGGCGTGTTCCCCATGCACTGCTCCGCCAACATCGGCAAGGACGGCGACAGCGCCGTGTTCTTCGGCCTCAGCGGCACGGGCAAGACCACGCTGTCCGCCGACCCCAACCGCAAGCTCATCGGCGACGACGAGCACGGCTGGGCCGACGACTCCGTGTTCAACTTCGAGGGCGGCTGCTATGCCAAGTGCATCAACCTGAGCCCCGAGGGCGAGCCCGAGATCTACAACGCCATCAAGTTCGGCTCTCTGGTGGAGAACGTGGTCATGGACCCCGACACCCGTGAGTTCGACTTTGACGACGACTCCCTGGCGGTCAACTCCCGCGTGGGCTATCCCGTGGAGTATATCCCCAATGCGGAGCTGTCCGGCATGAGCCCCAGCGTGCCCAAGACCGTCATCTTCCTGACGGCGGATGCCTACGGTGTGCTGCCTCCCATCAGCAAGCTGGACAAGAACCAGGCCATGTACTACTTCGTCTCCGGCTTCACCTCCAAGGTGGCCGGCACGGAGATCGGTGTCACCGAGCCTGTGCCTACGTTCTCCACCTGCTTCGGCGAGCCGTTCCTGCCCCTCGATCCCTCTGTGTACGCCGCTATGCTGGCGGACAAGGTGGAGAAGTCCGGCGCGAAGGTCTATCTGGTCAACACCGGCTGGAACGGCACGGGCAAGCGTATGAAGCTGAGCTACACCCGCGCCATGGTCACCGCCGCCCTGACCGGCGAGATCGAGAAGAGCGAGTTCGTCACCGATCCCACCTTCGGCGTGCAGGTGCCAACCGCCATCGAGGGCGTTCCCTCTGAGCTGCTGATCCCCGCCAACACCTGGGAGGACAAGGCCGCTTACGAGGCAAGCTGCAAGAAGCTGGCCGCCAGCTTTGTGGAGAACTTCAAGAAGTACACCCACATGAGCGACGAGGTCGTGGCCGCCGGCCCGAAGGCGTAACGTAAGCGTCAAATGAGAGCAAAAATGGACCCACTCATAGAGCAGGTCCATTTCA
>CAVGVB010000029.1:0-24235 GCA_963632705.1 bacterium
ACATCTACACCCACGGCGAAATGCTTCCCGCTCACGGCTATCCTGAACTGAAAAAATATGCCCATCTCAAGGGCAACTTCGGCACGGCGTGGCAGAATCAGCAAAGAGAATTTGCCGACATCCCCGCTCCGGTGCTGTTTACCACCAACTGCCTGATGCCGCCGAAAGCAAGCTACGCCGACCGCATGTTCACCACGGCGGTGGTATCCTACCCGGAACTGACGCACATCGGCGAGGATAAGGACTTTACCCCTGTCATCGAAAAGGCATTGGAGCTTGGCGGCTACAACGAGGACAAGCCGTTCACCGGCATCAACGGCGGCGGCACGGTCATGACCGGCTTCGGTCATGGCGCGGTGCTTGGCGTGGCGGATCAGGTGATCGAGGCGGTAAAGAGCGGCGCGATCCGGCACTTTTTCCTGGTGGGCGGCTGTGACGGAGCCCGTCCCGGACGGAACTACTATACCGAGTTTGTCAAGCAGACGCCCGCCGATACCGTGGTGCTGACGCTGGCCTGCGGAAAATACCGCTTCAACGACCTTGACCTCGGAACCGTTGGCGGTCTGCCTCGGCTCATGGACGTGGGACAGTGCAACGACGCTTACGGAGCTGTCAAAATCGCGCTGGCCTTGGCGGAGGCGTTCGGCTGCGGTGTGAACGACCTGCCGCTGTCTCTGGTGCTTTCGTGGTATGAGCAGAAGGCGGTGTGCATTTTGCTGACGTTGCTGCATCTGGGGATCAAGAATATCCGTCTCGGCCCCACCCTGCCGGCGTTTGTTTCGCCCAATGTGCTGAACTATCTCGTAGAGAACTTCGGAATTGTCCCCATCACTACGCCGGAAGAAGATTTGAAGCAGTTCCTCAAGTAATGACGCCCCACAGGGCGTACACGAATGGAATTCCTATCCGAGCGGAAGAGTAAGCATATTTTTGCGCTGCTGGAATCAATGATAATCACCTGACTTCAGAAAACAGCAAATAAGCCGTTTGGACAAGCGGTCATCCAGCGTTTCAAGAGCCCACAACGTACACCGGAACAGTGATACCACACATACCTCACGTGTGCGGAAAGCCCTGCGCAGAGCAAAAACAGTAGCATCGCCAAATCGCAAATAGGACTGCGCAGCCCAGCGGGGCTGCGGCGCCGGAGAAAGCGGACACACGCCGTAGGCGTGCATCCGCTTCCTCCGGCTGTTCTTTTGCCTGGCGAGGGACGGTCAGATGCTCTGCACGGCTGCACAAGAGTAAAGCCCCGTGTTTCGGCGTGTAAGCCGCTGTGTGCGATTTTTGTCAGAGAGCCGAGAGTATACACGCTTTCGTGAGTAAAAGCGAACGTGAGGCATTTGTGAGCGAAGTTGAAAATCAAGACAAGAAGTGGTTTTTCAGCGTGTTTATCACGGTAACTTTTTGGCAATATTTGTGGAAGTGGTTTTAAATGAAAATTCGAACTTTTCAAGCCGATTTTCTGGATGGTGAAAGCCGTTCGATTTTAGCACAAGATAAAGAGAGGTGCCCGTAATTGGGCACCTCTCAGCCACAAAGCCCCGCAGTGCGGGGCTTTCCGGGGTTTTGAAACCGCAGTCTAAGGTGCACCTTGCGAGGTGTTTTCGCAGTCTTGGGTGAACGTGATGGGCATCAGACCCCAGCGGTAGCAGACTTTTCAAGGTGGACGTTCCGCAGTCGATCAGCAAAACCGCCACTTTCGCCCGCTCAAAAAAGTGCTCTTTGAACAGCGGCGATTTTCGGAGGAAAACGTATATATTTTGCGCCGCTGTAGTCAATAAAAAAGGCTTTTCGACCGTTCGAAAAGCGCACCGCTGTAACCAAAGAAGAACGCCTCCGGCAGCGCAAAAATTGCGCCGCAATAGGCAAAGATAAGGCGGCACGGCTCCGAGGGGCAAATGATAACTTTCTGATAACAGTTTCGCTTTTCGGTAGCTTTGTTCCCTTGGTTACGGTATTGTTCGTTGCGAAAGGGGCTGATACCATGCCGAAAAGACGAGCAAACGGAGAGGGCAATATCCGAAAACGAAAGGATGGCCGATGGGAAGGACGATACACGGTTGGCCGAGATTCCGAAACAGGGAAGTCCATCATCAAGAATGTTCTCGGCAAGACGCAGGCGGAAGTCAAGGAAAAGCTGAAGAAAGCCATCGAGGAAAATGTCGGCATCGACTACGGCAAAGCTAAAACTTACACTGTGGGGAGTTGGTTGGAGATTTGGATGGAGAACTACGCCAAGGTGAAACTCCGCCCATCGACCTACAAAACCTCACAAGGCTTTCTGAAAAACCACATCAAGCCGCAGATCGGCAGCGTTCCGCTGGCAGACCTGACCTCTCTGGACTTACAGCGGTTCTACAAGCACCTGTTGGACGGCGGGCGAGTAGACCGCGTCGAAGCAAAAAAGAAACCGAAAGGGTTAGCCCCAAAAACCGTGAGGAACATCCACCAGATGATCGGCTCGGCGTACAACCTTGCTATCGAGCAGAAGTTGGTGAGCAAAAATCCAACACAGGGTTGTGCCCTGCCAAAGGTGGAGCACAGGGAGATGAAAACGCTGACCGCCGACCAACTCAGCGCCTTCTTCCAGGAGGCCAGGGACAGCGGCGTGTACGAGCTCTACTACCTCGACCTTGTCACAGGACTGCGGCGGGGCGAACTGCTGGGGCTGAAGTGGACGGACATCGACCTCGACCGTGGCGTGCTGAAAATCCAACGGGCAATTTCACGGCAGAATGGCAAAGTGGTGGAAGCCCCGCTGAAAACGAAAAACGCCTACCGCACCCTGCCGCTGTCAGCGGATGCGATAAGCGTTCTGATGCAACAAAGAAGAAAAACGGGTAACAGCGAATGGGTATTCCCGTCACCCGCCGGAGGCCCTATGTCCCCGGACAGCGTCCTGCACATGCTGCAAAGAGTCCTAAAGAGAGCCGGATTGCCTCGTATCCGCTTCCACGACCTCAGACACACCTTCGCGACGATGGCACTGCAAAACGGAGTGGACGTGAAAACCGTCAGCAGTATGCTCGGACACTACTCGGCGGGTTTCACGCTGGACACTTACGCCCATGTGACCACCGACGCCCAACTCAAGGCGGCGCAAACAATGGGCAATATCCTCTCCCGTGCCGTCTGATGCTTTCCGCTATCCGCTCCCGTTGGGGTCAGCGTTTGGGTCAGGAAAAAGTGGTATCCGAAAATGACAACTTATGAAAAGCAAAAGTCCTCGAAATCAGACGATTTCGAGGACTTTTGGTACGCCGTGAGGGATTCGAACCCCCGGCCTTCTGGTCCGTAGCCAGACGCTCTATCCAGCTGAGCTAACGGCGCGTGTCTCTCGGACAGCTCATTAATAATAGCATAACACAAAACAAAATGCAAGATAAATTTTTGCTTTTCTTCAAAATTTTCTCGCGGCGGGACTGAGGCCGGGAAACAAACAGGGCGTGAGCTCAGCTCACACCCTGTTTATCCGTCAAAAACAGATCAATCGGCGTCGGCGCTGGTGGCCTTGTCGAAGATCTCCACTGCCTGGGCATTGGGCTCTTCCGTGAACTTGGCCACGAGGAACGCGATGATGAAGCTGGTGCAGAAGCCGGGGACGATCTCAAAGACGCCGGTGGAGGCGGTCAGACCGGTCAGCAGCCAGCCCAGGTCCACCACAAAGCCGGAGACAACGCCGGCCACAGCGCCCTTATAATTGAACCGACGCCAGAACAGGGACAGAAGGATGGTCGGGCCGAAGGACGAGCCGAAAGCGCCCCAGGCATTTTCCACCATGTCCATGATAGCCTGCGCGCCGCTGCCCTTGGAGTTGGCGATGACATAGGCGATGAACGACAGCACCAGCACCAGCACACGGCCCACCATCAGCGTCTCCTTCTCCGTGGCGTTCTTGCGGAAGAAGGGCTTATACAGGTCGGCGGTGAAGGAACTGGACGCCACCAGCAGCTGGGAGTCGGCGGTGGAGATAGATGCCGCGATGATGGCTGCCAGCAGCAATCCGCAGATGGCGGCAGGGAAGAAGCGGCGGGACATGGCGATGAACACCAGCTTCTGGCTGCCGGTCTCCAGCAGCTCCGCACCCATGATCATTCTGCCGAAATAGGCGATGAGCACAGCGGAGAGCAGGGAAATGATGACCCACACGATGGCTACGATGGAGGACTTCTTGATCATGGAGGGCTTTTCGATGGACATGAAGCGCACCAGAATGTGGGGCATACCGAAGTAACCCAGACCCCAGCCCAGACCGCTGAGGATGTCCTGCCAGCTGGCACTGAACAGGCCGCCGCCGAAGTCACACCTCGTAACGGCGCCGGTGGCGGTGTCGGTGTACTCATAGACGGTCGTCAGCGCGGTGGGGTCCAGCAGGGAGCGGTGGCCGAAGTAGACCACGATGGGGACGAGCATCAGCGCCAGCATCATCAGCATACCCTGGAAGAAGTCCGTCCAGCACACGGCGGTAAACCCGCCGAAGAAGGTGTACGCCACGATGATGAGCAGGAACACGAACATGGCGATCTTGGGCGAGATATCCGGGAACAGGGTGGTGAACACGGAAGTGCCGGCCACCAGCGCGGAGGCGACATAAATGGTGTAGGCGAACAGGAAGATCAGCGCGCACACCAGCTGCAAAGACCGGGAGTCCACCGCAAAGCGGTTGGTCAGATACTGGGGCACGGTGATGGAATCGTTGGCCGCCTTGGAGAAGGTGCGCAGCCGCCGGGCACACAAGATCCAGTTGGCGGCAGTACCCAATGCCAGGCCGATGCCGATCCACATCTGGCCGAAGCCGAAGGCCAGAATAGAGCCGGGCAGGCCCATCAGCAGCCAGGCCGACATATCGGAGGCCTGTGCGGACAGGGCTGTGACCCAGGGACCCATGGAGCGTCCGCCCAGGAAGAAATCCTCGGAGTTCTTGTTAGAGCCGTTGAAGTAAAAAATCAGCGCGACACCCAATAGAATAATGAAGTAACCTAAAAATGTGATGATCTCCCAATTCATGATGTTTCCGTCCTTTTCGAGTAGAATGCTTGCAAACAATAAATCGCATTATACAACAAATTCCACGGTTTGTAAATCGTCTCAGGGAACTTTTTTGCTTTAGCTTGATAATTTGCTAATTTGACATATCCTCCGCCTTTTCGCGTGCTTTCCCTTGTCTTTTGCCGATATTTGTGGTATGCTATGATGCAAGATCATAAGAGAGAGGGTAGTTGCTATGGATGCCAGCTTTAAGACGCGCCTGTTCGGTGGATTTGACCGGGAGGACGTGGTGACCTATATAGAAAAGACCGCCGCGGAGAACCAGACCCAGCTGGAGGCGCTCCGGGCGGAGGTGGAGACGCTGCGCAAGCAGCGGGATGAGGCAGCGTCGGAGAACGAAGCGCTGCGCGGCCTGACCGAGGAGGACGCGAAGCTGCGGGAGGAGAACGCACGTCTGCAGGCCCAGCTGGCCCAGGCGCAGGCGGAGACATCGGCGCTGCGGAGCGAGTGTGAGGCGCTGCGCGGCCCTGCATCGGAGTACCAGTCTCTGAAGGAGCACATCGCGGAGATCGAGATCAGCGCCCATCGCCGGACGGAGGAATTCCGGGCCAAGGCCATGGAGCGGCTGGCCCAATGCATCGCCCAGCAGCGGGCCTGGTGCGGTCAGCGGCGCAGCACCTACGCGCACATCAACGCGGCGCTGCTGGATCAGCTGCGTCAGGCGGAGCAGGCTGTGGAGAACGCGGACTTTGCGGCGTTTGACGGCATGATCGCCGAGCTGCAGCGGATGGAGGATGAGCTGACACAGTCCGAAGCCCAGCAATAAGTGAATATAAGGAGAAAGGGCCGCCGCAAGGCGGCCCTTTCTGCGCACCTGCCGCCCTGCCCCGCCATATATTGGAGCAGGGGAGGGGTGTACCGTGAGAAGATGGAACTGCGGAGGTTTTTTAGGCGTGTGCGCGCTGGGCCTGGGACTGGGTATACTCATCGCCGCGGTGTTTCCGGTGGGCTGCCTGATGTTCCTGGTGGCGTTTCTGCTCATCGCCTGCGGTGTGGTATGCTTGAAGGATAGGAGGTAACAGCGGTGAAGATCATAGTCTGGAAGTCCCCGCGGCTGCTGAGCGGCCTGCTGCGCTGCTTGTTCGGGATAAAGGAATAAACCCCCGCGCCCTCGCATACATTATGGCAAACGAACGAAGAATGTGAGGGCTGAACCATGGAATGTGGCTTGCAATGGAAGGAGATCACCTGCTGGGATACGGTCGGCCGCGCCGCCGTGACCCACGAGGAGACGATGGAGACCGCCATCCCGGAATACTGCCCGGACCTGGGCCGTATCGTGGAAACGGCAGGTCAGGTGCAGATACGCAGCCGTACCGCCGACGGCAAAAGCGTCACCGTCAACGGCGCGGTGCGGCTGACGGTCCTGTATACATCGGAGGAGAGCGTGGGCCTTCGCAGCCTGACGCTGACCGTGCCGTTCACCTGCACGGCAGCCGAGCCGCGGCTGGCGGCCTGTCAGCTGCAATGGGTCACGGGCCGGCTGCTGCTGTGCGAGGCCCAGGTCCTGACGGCCCGCCGTCTGTACGTCCGGGTCATCCCGGAGCTGACCATCACCGGCTTCCGCTGCTCCGTGCTGCGGCTGTGCGCCGGAACGGCGGAGGAGGATGGGACGCTGCGTATGCGCCGACAGGAGCGGACGGCCTGCCTGACCGTTTCCGTGGCGGAGCGGGAATGCAGCGCGGCCCTGGAGACGCCCGCGCCGCCCAACCAGCCTGCCCCGGAGGATCTGTTGTGCAGCCGTCTCTATCCCCGTATCACCGGCTGCCAGCCGGTGGGCAGCAAGCTGATGGTCAAGGGAGAGCTGTTCCTGTCGGCGCTGTACCGCTGCCGCGAGCAGCAGCTCTATACATACGAGGCCGCGCTGCCCTTCTCCCAGATCGTGGACCTGCCGGAGGGGGCAGGGCAGGGGGAGTGTACCGCCGCCGCGCAGCTGGCGGGGTGCGAGGTGCGGCTGCTCCGCAGCGAGGAGACCAGTGGCTTCTCCGTCACGGCGGAGCTGCGGCTGCTGCTGACCACCACCCGCAGCGAGACGCTGTCCTGTGTCACCGATCTTTACAGCATCCGCTGCGATACCCGTGTGGAGACCCAGGAGGTGTCGCTGCCCGCCGCCGCGCCGGAACGGACCGGGCGGCAGGAATGTGTCCAGCATCTGGACTTTGGCCGCCAGAGGCCCTTTGTGTTCGTCACCGACGCGGACTGCACCCCTACCCTTGCCGGTGACGACAACGACCTCCACACCACCGTCCGGCTGCGGCTTCTGTATCTGGACGAGGAGGAGACGCCCACCGTCACGGAGCGCACGGCGGAGGTGACGCTGCCCGCCGTCTCACGGGACGCTGCCTGCGCCCTCTGCGGCGCGCCGGAGGTGGCCTTTAGCGGCAGCGGCTGCGACATCCGGCAGGTCGTGTCCCTCCGCGCACCGGAGGAGGACCGTCAGGCGCTGCCCACCGTCACGGAGGTGGAGCTGCTCACCGACCGTCAGCCGGGACGGCGGCCCTCCCTGGTCATGCGCCGTCTGGCAGCGGGGGAGAGCCTGTGGGATGTGGCAAAGCAGTACCACACCGATGAGGATCTGATCCGCACCGTGAACCACCTGGAGGAGGGCGGCGTTCCGGACAAAATGCTGCTGATCCCCCGTATCCGGTGAAGTTTTCATTGACTTTCCCGCGCCGCTTGGGTAAAATTGACCCTGCGAGGGCGCTGGACAGTCGCGGGGACAAGGCGAAAGCCTGTTCATGAGGAAAGTCCGGGCTCCATAGGGCGAGGATAGCGGGTAACGCCCGCCGAAGGCGACTTCAGGAAAAGTGCAACAGAGATATACCGCCGCGGTCTCGCGGTAAGGGTGGAAAGGCGAGGTAAGAGCTCACCCGACGGCGTGTGAAAGCGACCGTCGCTGTAAACTCTATCCGGAGCAACACCGGTATGGGAGCATACAGGCCGGCCCGGCCGCTCCCGAGGTGGCTGGAGCGCACCGGCGACGGTGCGCGTAGATAGATGACTGTCGAAACAGAACCCGGCTTACAGGCGCGCTCGCACGTCAATAAGGAGGCCGCAGCGGTTTACGCTGCGGCCTTTTTTTCTGTTTTGTACAAATTTGACAGTAAATCGCGCCGCATTTTGGAACACAAGACTATTTACATTAGCTTGATAAAGTGGTAAATTGGTAGCGTAGTAAATAGAGCGCCGGAACACCGGCAAAAAAACGAACAAAGACCGGGCTTCCGGCGGAAAAGGAGAAAAGACAATGAAAAAGATAATTGCACTGGTTTTGGCCATGGTGATGGCACTGTCTCTGGCGGCCTGCGGAAAGACCGAGCAGAAGGACGACTCCAAGGACACTTCCGACACCACAAAAACGACCTTTGTCATGGGCATCGACGCGGAATATCCCCCCTTCAGCTACATTGATGCCAACGGCGAATACACCGGCTTCGACGTGGAGATCTGCAAGGCCGCCTGCGACCTGCTGGGCTGGGATCTGCAGGTGTTCGGCGTGAACTGGGATCAGAAGCTGGTACAGCTGGACGCCAAGGAATGCGACTGCATCTGGTCCGGCATGACGATCCTGGACTCCATGAAGGATGCCGGCTACGTGCTCTCCACGCCCTACTATGACAACACCCAGGTCATCATGGTCAAGGAGGGCAGCGACATCAAGTCCTCCGCCGATCTGGCCGGCAAGGTCGTGGCTGTCCAGCTGGGCACCTCCGGCGAGGCGCTGCTGGCCGATGGCGGCGATCTGGCTGACCTGGCGGCAACCTTTGGCGAGCTGACCACCTGCGACAGCTTCCTGAAGTGCTTCACCGAGTTGGGCGGCGGCGCTGTGGATGCTGTGATCGTGGACAAGCCCGTGGCTGTCTCCTATGCCGAGAAGAACGAGGGCTTCACGGTCCTGGACGAGGGCCTGGGCGCTGAGCAGTACGGCATCGCCTTCCGCGCCGATGACGCCGAGCTGTGCGCACAGATCGAGGGCGCTGTGGCGCAGCTGGTCGAGAACGGCACCTATGCCGAGATCGCTGCCAAGTACCCCGACATCGTGAACAACCTGACGCTGCTGGGCTGATCCCACGGTTTCAGAGACGACCGACTGAATACATACCAGCTCCCGGAGGGCGGCCTGCCCTCCGGGGGCGTATGTGTGTGAATTGAGGATAATATATGACCTTACTGACAATGATCGTGAAGATGGGCGAGGGACTTTCCAAGACCTGCGCCATTTTCTCTCTGACGCTGCTGTTTTCTCTCCCCCTGGGCATGATCGTTGCCCTGCTCCGCATGAGCAAAAATAAGGTGATCTCCGGCATCACCCGCTTTTTTATCTCCATACTCCGCGGCACGCCGCTGATGCTGCAGCTTTTGGCTGTGACCTACGGCCCGTTTTATCTCTTCCAGCTGCCTGTGGCCCGCAACAAGCTGATCCCGGTGGTGATCGCGTTCGCCATCAACTACGCGGCTTATTTTGCGGAGATCTACCGCGGCGGTATCGAATCCATGCCCGTTGGACAGTATGAAGCGGCGGAGGTGCTGGGATACACGAAGGTACAGACGTTTATCCACATCATTCTGCCCCAGGTGTTCAAGCGCATCATGCCCAGCATCACCAACGAGGTGGTAACACTGGTCAAGGACACCTCCATGGCCTTTACCGTTTCCTATCAGGAGATGTTCACCATCGGTAAGCAGATCGCAAACTCTGAGACCAGCTTTGTGCCGTTCCTGGTGGCGGGCGTTTTCTACTTTGTCTTCAACGCCGTCGTGGACTTTGTCATGGGCAGAGTAGAGAAGCGCATGAGCTATTACAAGTAAGGGGGACACTATGAAACTGCTACAGATGACTCACGTGCAGAAGAGCTTCAACGATGAAACGCTGCACGTACTCAAGGACATCAGCCTCTCCGTGGAAAAGGGTGAGGTGGTGGCCATCATCGGGCCTTCCGGCAGCGGCAAATCCACCCTGCTGCGCTGCGCCACGCTGCTTACCGAGATGGACTCCGGCGAGCTGATCTACGGCGACATTCAGGCTGCCCGTAACGACGCGGACGGCAAGGCGGTCTATGCCGATAAGAGCGAGCTGAAAAAGGTGCGGGAGAAGTTCGGCCTGGTGTTCCAGAATTTCAATCTCTTTCCCCACTATTCGGTGCTGAAAAACCTCACCGACCCGCAGATACGCGTGCTGGAGCGTGACAAGGACGAGGCGCGGCAGCGCGCCCGCCAGCTGCTTGAAAAGATGGGCCTGTCCGACAAGGAGGACGCCTATCCCTGTGAGCTGTCCGGCGGCCAGCAGCAGCGCGTGGCCATTGCCCGGGCGCTGGCGATGGACCCTGAGATACTCTTTTTCGATGAGCCCACCTCGGCCCTCGACCCGGAGCTGACCGGCGAGATCCTGAAGGTGATCCGCGATCTGGCGGAGGAGCACATGACCATGGTCATCGTGACCCATGAGATGTCCTTCGCGCAGGACGTGGCTGACCGCGTGATCTTCATGGCCGACGGTGTCATCGTGGAGGAGGGCACGCCGGAGGAGGTCATGGTGAACACCCGCGAGGAGCGGACGCGCCAGTTCCTTGGAAGGTATCAGAGATGAAAACGCTGCGTGTTGTCCGGGCCGACCCCGCCGGAAATATCACCCTCTTTGTCCTGACGCCTGTGGAGAAGGCGGATTGCGCCGCCGTCGCCGCCCGGCTGATGGAGATAGAGGCGCTGAAGGCGGAGCAGGTAGGGTTCATTTTCCCCAACGGCCATATGGAAATGGAGGCAGGGGAGTTCTGCGGCAACGCCTCCCGGGCGTATGGCTATCTGCTGGCAAAGCAGCGCGGGCTGACCGGACGCTGCACCATGCAGCTGTCTGTCAGCGGGTGCGATCATCCCATCGCTGTCACCGTGGATATGGATCACGGCACTTCGGCGGCGGAGATGCCGCTGCCCCGGTTCGTGCGGCCGGTGGATGTGGCCGGAACGGCCGGGACGCTGGTGCATCTGGGCGGCATCGCCCACCTGGTGGTGCGGGATGTCCCGCCCAGCCGGGAATTCTTTGCGGAAGCAGAGCCGCTTTTCACCGGCGACCCGGAGCTGGAGGCCTATGGCGTCTGCTTCCTTGCGGGAGAGCGCATGACGCCGCTGGTCAAAGTGCCCGAGGCGGGCACACTGGTATTTGAAGGGAGCTGCGGCAGCGGCACGCTGGCCAGTGTGGTGGCCATGAGCGAGGGCCGCGAGGGCGTGTTCTCCGCCGCCCTGCAGCAGCCGGCAGGAACGGTGAGTGCTTCCGTCACAAGACAGGCGGGGGCGATCATCGCGGCGTCCATCGGCGGGCCTGTCACGCTGGGCGAGCCCTTTGAGGTCACGATCTGAAAAAATCACACCCTGCGGGGTGTGATTTTTTGTTGTACAATCGGACGCGAAGAGGTATAATGAATTGATCAAGCAATGCGCCAAACGGAGGAATATCACATGACTTTGCATGACTATATAGAGGGCTTGCGCCATAAGACCGTGGCCGTCATCGGCATCGGCGTCAGCAATACGCCCCTTATCGACCGGCTGCTGGCGGAGGGCATGTCCGTCACCGCCTGCGACAAGCGCACCCGGGAACAGATGGGCGCGCAGGCCGACGACTTGGAGCGCCGGGGCTGCCGCCTGCACCTGGGCGATGGCTACCTGGACGGCCTGGACGCGGACGTGATCTTCCGCACCCCCGGCCTGCGGCCCGATGTGCCGCAGATCGCGGCGGCGGTGGCCGAAGGGGCGGAGCTGACCAGCGAGATGGAGGTCTTCTTCCAGGTCTGCCCCTGTCCCATCATCGCCGTCACCGGCTCTGACGGCAAGACCACTACCACCACCATCATCGCCGAGCTGCTGCGTGCCGCCGGCAAGACCGTCTGGCTGGGCGGCAACATCGGCCACCCGCTGCTGTGCGAGGCGGACCGTATGCAGCCCGACCACTGCGCTGTGCTGGAGCTGTCCAGCTTCCAGCTCATGACCATGACCCGCAGCCCCCACATCGCCGTGGTCACCAATCTTGCGCCCAACCATCTGGACGTACACAAGGACATGGCGGAGTACGTCGCCGCCAAGGAGAACATCTTCCGCCACCAGAAGCCCGGCGACATCGCCGTGTTCAACGCGGACAACGCCATCACGGCGGAGCAGTCCGCCCGCGCCGTGGGCCGCAGCCGCCTGTTCAGCCGTCAGACCGAACCCGCCGACGGCGTGTTCCTCCGTGGCGAGGACATCGTCTGCCGCGGCCCGGAGGGCGAGCGTGTCATCCTCCGCACCTCCGACATCAAGATCCCCGGCGTCCACAACGTAGAGAACTACATGGCGGCCATCGCCGCGGTGGACGGCCTTGTGCCGGACGAGACCATCCGGCAGTTCGCCCGCGACTTCGGCGGCGTGGAGCACCGCATCGAGCTGGTCCGCACCTATCGCGGCGTCCGCTACTACAACGACTCCATCGCCTCCAGCCCCTCCCGTACCATCGCCGGTCTGCGTTCCTTCCCGGAGAAGGTCATCCTCATCGCCGGCGGCTACGACAAGCACATCCCCTTCGACGTGCTCGGCCCGGAGATCACCGCCCATGTCAAGCTGCTGGTCCTCTGCGGCGCAACGGCGGATAAGATCCGCGCCGCCGTGGAGCAAGCCCCGGACTACCGCCCCGGCTGCCCGGAGATACTGGACGTGACGCCCTTCACCGCCGCGGTGGAGGCCGCACGCGACCGTGCCCGCCCCGGCGACGTGGTCACACTGTCTCCGGCCTGCGCCGCCTTTGACCAGTTCAAGAACTTCGCCGAGCGGGGCAAATTCTTCAAATCCATCGTCAACGGCTGGCAGGAATGAGGAAAAGCCGTCCCGTCATACACTTCCCGTAAAGGGAGGTGATGGCCGTGACGCGCCTGCGCTATATCCGCCTGTCCCGCCGCCAGCGGGTGCGGATATGGATCGCTATTGTGCTCATCAGCCTGACAACGCTGCTGTGGGCCATTCTGCTGCACCTGCGGCCCATATTGGTCAACGTGGCCACCGCCCGCTGCTCCAACACCGTCAACCGCATCGTGGTGGCGGCGGTGAACGACGCGGTGGCCAGCGGCCACCTGGAATACGGCAAGCTGGTGTCCTTCGACAAGGATGCGGAAGGCCATGTGGCCGCCCTGCGCAGCGATATGGCCGCCTTCAACCGCCTGCAGACCGAGGTGGCCGACGACGTGCTGGCCCGGCTGTCGGAGGTCTCTGCCACCGAGCTGGCCATCCCGCTGGGCACGCTCACCGGCTCGCCGCTGCTGGCGGGCCGCGGCCCGAAGCTGTACGTCAAAATGGAGACGCTGGGCACAGCCAGCGCCAAATTCAACGACCGGTTCATCGCCGCCGGTATCAATCAGACAAAGCACCAGATATTATTGGAGGTGGATGTCTCCGTCAGCATCCTGCTGCCGGGCATCACCACCTATACCAAGGTCAGCAACGAGATCTCCGTGGCGGAGACGGTCATCGTCGGCGGCGTGCCGCAGACGTACACCTACTTCAGCACCACCGAGGATAAGATCGAGGACTACGCTGACGAATACATCATGAACAACGGATAAAAGGGGAGAGGTCACATGGACTACCGCCAAGAGATGAAGGAACTGCGCGACACGCTCAACGCCCACGGTTACCGCTACTACGTGCTGGATGAGCCTACCATCTCCGATTTTGAATACGACCATATGCTCCGCCGCCTGGAGGATCTGGAGGCGGAGCATCCGGAGGAGATCACGCCGGACTCGCCCACCCAGCGGGTGGGCGGCCAGACGCTGTCCGAATTCCAGCAGGTGCGCCACGCCGTGCCGCTGGAGAGCCTGCAGGACGTGTTTAACGACGACGAGGTCTGCCGCTTTCTGGAGAAAGTGCCGCTGGACCACGCGGTATACAGCGTCGAGCCCAAGGTGGACGGCCTGTCCGTGGCATTGGAGTACCGTGACGGCGTGTTCGTCCGGGGCGCGACCCGGGGCGACGGCCAGGTGGGCGAGGACGTGACGGAGAACCTGCGCACCATCCGCTCCATCCCCATGACGCTGCCGGAGAAGCTGCCCCGTCTCATCGTCCGGGGCGAGGTCTACATGGCCCGCAGCGTGTTCGAGGAGATCAACGCCCGCCGGGAGATCGAGGGCAAGCCCCTCATGGCCAACCCCCGCAACGCCGCCGCCGGCTCGCTCCGCCAGCTCGATCCCAAGATCGCTGCCCAGCGGCGACTGGACATCGCTGTGTTCAACCTCCAGCTGGCGGAGGGCCGCACCTTCACCACCCACACGGAGACACTGGAATATCTGGCCTCCCAGCACTTCAAGGTCATTCCCCACAAGCCGCTGGAGAAGGACAGCGACATTCTGGCGGAGATCGCCGCCCTGGGTGACAGCCGGGATCAGTTCCCCTTCGACATCGACGGCGCGGTCGTCAAGCTGGACGACCTCCGTGACCGGGAAACCCTGGGCAGCACCGCCAAGTTCCCCAAGTGGGCCAT
Source organism: bacterium (assembly GCA_963632705.1). Taxonomy (GTDB): domain Bacteria; phylum Bacillota; class Clostridia; order Oscillospirales; family Oscillospiraceae; genus Vescimonas. The sequence continues at coordinate 14,549 of CAVGVB010000029.1, forward strand.
CGCCTACAAGTATCCGCCGGAGACGAAGCCCACGCTGCTGAAAAACATCGTGGTGCAGGTGGGTCGCACCGGCGTGCTGACCCCCAAGGCCGAGCTTGCCCCCGTGCGCCTGGCCGGCACTACCGTCACCTTCGCTACCCTCCACAACCAGGACTTCATCACCCAAAAGGACGTGCGCATCGGCGACACGGTGCTGGTCCGCAAGGCCGGTGAGATCATCCCCGAGATCGTGGAGGTGGTGTCGGACAAGCGTCCCGCCGACGCCCAACCCTATTTTCTGCCCGACACCTGTCCCGTCTGCGGCGCACCGGTGGTCCGCGACGAGGACGGCGCGGCCCTGCGCTGCACCGGTGCGGAGTGCCCCGCCCAGCTGCTGCGCAATCTGACCCACTTCGCCAGCCGGAATGCCATGGACATTGACGGCCTCGGCCCTGCGGTGATGCAGAACCTCGTCGACAGCGGCCTGATCCATACCGCCGCCGACCTGTACGCCCTGCGGCCCGAGCAGTTAGAGCCCCTGGAGCGCATGGGCAAAAAATCCGCCCAGAACGCGGTGGATGCCATTGCCAAGAGCCGGGAGAACGACCTGTGGCGTCTCGTCTACGCCCTGGGCATCCGCCAGGTAGGGGAGAAGGCCGCCAAGCTGCTGGCCCAGCACTTCCGCACCATGTCCGCCCTCCGCGCCGCCACGGAGGAGGAGCTGACCGCTTTGGACGATGTGGGCCCGATCACCGCCAGATACGTCTCCCAGTGGATGCAAAGCCCCCAATCCATCGACCTGCTGGCCCGCCTGGAGGCCGCCGGCGTCAATATGACCTGTAAAGAGGAAGTGCTTGACAACCGTTTTGCCGGAATGACCTTCGTTCTCACCGGTGCGCTGGAGAAGTTCACCAGGGATGAGGCGGGGGAGATGATCGAAAAGCGGGGCGGCAAGGCCGCCGGTTCTGTGTCCAAAAAGACCACCTATGTCGTTGCCGGGGAAAACGCGGGCAGCAAGCTGCAAAAGGCCCGAGATCTGAACATCCCTGTTCTGACGGAAGATGAATTTTTAGCACTTTTACAGTGAGGAGGTATGCTCTCATGACAGACCAGACACTGACCCATCAGGTCATCTACAGCGTGTTCGTCCGCTGCCACACCCCGGAGGGCACATTCCGCGCCCTGGAGCGTGATCTGGACCGCATCCGCGATCTGGGCACGGACATTCTGTGGCTCATGCCCATCCATCCCATTGGCGCGGAGGGCCGCAAGGGCACGCTGGGCAGCCCCTACGCCATCCGCGACTACCGGGCCGTCAACCCGGAATACGGCACGCGGGAGGACTTCATCCATCTGGTGGAGGCCATCCATGCCCGGGGCATGAAGTGCATCATCGACGTGGTTTACAACCACACCTCACCGGACTCCGTCCTGGCCCACGACCACCCGGAGTTCTTCCTGCGGGACGAGCAGGGAAGACCCACCCGCAAGGTGGCGGACTGGTGGGACATCGTGGACCTGGATTACGCCGTCCCCGCACTGTTGACCTACCAGATCGACACCCTGAAGCAGTGGGCCGCCATCGTGGACGGCTTCCGCTGCGACGTGGCCAGCAGCGTCCCCATCGAGTTCTGGGAGCAGGCCCGCCGGGAGGTGGAGACGGTGCGCCCCGGCTGCATCTGGCTGGCGGAGAGCGTCCACGGCGCTCACGTCCGTGAAATGCGCCGCATGGGCGCGGCCTGCTCCACGGACACGGACCTGTACCGCGCTTTCGACATGACCTATGATTACGACCTGTGGCCCTGCTACGAGGGGCTTCTGAAGCGTGAGCTGCCTCTGCGCCAGTTCACCGACCTGCTGACCTACCAGGAGCTGACCTATCCCACCGGCTATGTGAAGGCCCGCTGCGTGGAGAACCACGACACGCCCCGCCTGGCCTCGTACCTCTCCAACGACCGCCAGCTCTATAACTGGCTGGCCTTCCTCTACTTCCGCCGGGGCGCGGCCATGCTCTACGGCGGCACGGAGTTCGCCTGCCGTCACCAGGTCGGCCTGTTCGACAAGGATGACAATTTCGGCGACCGGCAACTGGATCTCTCCGACTTTCTCCGCCGCTGTAAGGCCATGAAGACCACGCTGCCCCTCACCGGCGCAGTGTGGTACGAGTGCCGCGGCACGGCGGCCATCGGCCGGTACGACGGCCCGGAGGGCTCGGCCCTGGGCGTGTTCGACCTGTCCGGCTGCGGCGCGGCCATCCCCGTGGACCTGCCCGACGGTGTTTACGAAAACCGTCTGGGCGGCACAGTGACCGTGAAAGGCGGACAACTTCCGGCGGAAAGTACGCCTGCGGTGATTTGATTTGCTTTTTTGACGAAAAACAGGGGCTGTTTTGTGACAAATGTTACAGAATAGCCCCTGTTTTATTGACCTTTCCCCGCCGCAATGCTATAATCAATCTGTATTGACATCCTGCCGGCGTCCGGCAGAAGAGCGAAAAGAGGAGGAAAGAAAATGAGCAAGATCATGAAGATCTGCGACGGTAACGAAGCGGCGGCATATGTCGCCTATGCGTTCTCCGAGGTCGCAGCCATCTACCCCATCACGCCGTCCAGCCCCATGGCCGAGCACGCCGACGCCTGGTCCGCCAACGGCAAGAAGAACATCTTCGGTCAGCCCGTCCGTCTGGTGGAGATGCAGTCCGAGGCCGGCGCCTGCGGCGCGTGTCACGGTGCACTGGAGGCCGGCGCACTGGCCACCAGCTTCACCGCCTCTCAGGGCCTGATGCTGATGATCCCCACCATGCACCGCATCTCCGGCGAGCGTCTGCCCGGCGTGCTGCACGTGGCGTCCCGCACCGTGGGCACTCACGCGTTCTCCATCTTCGGCGACCACTCCGACGTGATGAACTGTCGTCAGACCGGCTTTGCCATGCTGTCCAGCGGCAGCGTCCAGCAGGCCGCCGACCTGGCCGCCGTGGCCCACCTCAGCGCCATCAAGGCCCGCATCCCGTTCCTGCACTTCTTCGACGGCTTCCGCACCAGCCACGAGATCCAGAAGATCGACGTGCTGAGCTACGACGAGTACGCCAAGCTGGTGGATCAGAACGCCCTGGCCGCCTTCCGCGCCAACGCCCTGAACCCGGAAGATCCCCGTATGCGCTCCCTGGTGGATAACCCCGACATCTACTTCCAGCTCCGCGAGTCCAACAACACGGCCTATGCCGAGCTGCCCGACATCGTGGAGGACTACATGGCCCAGATCAGCAAGCTGACCGGCCGCGAGTATCACCTCTTCAACTACTACGGCGCACCCGATGCCGAGCGCGTCATCGTGGCCATGGGCGCTGTGGGCGGCTGCGCCCAGGAGGTTGTCAATTACCTGACCGCCAAGGGCGAGAAGGTGGGCTTCCTCCAGGTACACCTGTTCCGTCCCTTCTCCCGCAAGCACCTGATGGCCGCCATGCCCAAGACGGTGAAGAAGATCGCCGTGCTGGACCGCGTCAAGGAGATCGGCTCTATCGGCGAGCCTCTGTACGAGGACATCTGCGCCGCCTACATCAACGAGAACGACCGTCCCGCCATCTACGCCGGCCGCTACGGTCTCAGCTCCAAGGACACCACCCCCGCCCAGCTCAAGGCCGTGTTCGACAACCTGCTGCTGGACGAGCCGAAGAACCACTTCACCATCGGCATCGTGGACGATGTGACCCATCTGTCCCTGCCTGTGGGCGCGCCCCTGCTCACCGAGCCGGAGGGCACGATCTCCTGCAAGTTCTGGGGTCTTGGCTCTGACGGCACGGTGGGCGCCAACAAGAACTCCATCAAGATCATCGGCGAGACGACGGATATGTACTGTCAGGCGTACTTCGAGTACGACACCAAGAAGTCCTTCGGCATCACCAAGAGCCACCTGCGCTTCGGCAAGAAGCCCATCAGCTCCACCTATTACGTCTCCAACGCCGACTTCATCGCCTGCCACAACCAGACGTACCTGACCAAGTACGACATCATCCACGAGCTGAAGCCCCACGGCAGCTTCCTGCTGAACTGCGAGTGGACGGAGAACGAGCTGGAGCAGCACGTCCCCGGCGAGATCCTGAAATACATCGCCGACAACGACATCAAGTTCTATATCATCGACGCCAACAAGGAGTCCCAGGCGCTGGGCCTGGGCAACCGCTCCAACATGGTGCTGCAGGCCGCCTTCTTCAAGCTGGCCAACGTCATCCCCGTGGAGGATGCCGTGGAGCACATGAAGGCCGCCGTCAAGAAGACCTACGGCCTCAAGGGCGAGAAGGTCGTCAACATGAACATCGCCGCCGTGGACGCCGGTATCAACGCCCTGGTGGAGGTCAAGGTAAAGCCCGAGTGGACGAACCTCACCGGCAAGGCCCTGAAGCCCGCCGATGAGAGCCTGCCCTACGTCATCAAGAACATCCTTGTTCCCATCAACGCCCAGAAGGGCGACGACCTGCCCGTCTCCGCCTTCAAGGGCATGGAGGACGGCACGATGCCTCTGGGCACGTCCCGCTACGAGAAGCGCGGCATCGCCACCCATCTGCCCGTATGGGACGCCGCCGAGTGCCTCCAGTGCAATATGTGCTCCTTCGTCTGCCCCCACGCCGTCATCCGCCCGTTCCTGCTGGATGAGGACGAGGTCAAGGCCGCGCCCGCGGATATAACGCTGGTGGATGCCAAGGGCCCCGGCCTGGCCGGCCTGAAATACACCATGGGCGTGTCTACGCTGGACTGCACCTCCTGCGGCAGCTGCGTGGCCTCCTGCCCCAAGAGCGGCAAGGCCCTGAAGATGGTCCCCACCCACGAGGTGTCCCTGGACCAGACCGACTGGAACTTCCTGACCACCGTGAAGGAGAAGACCTCCCGCGTGGACAAGTTCACCCTGAAGGGCAGCCAGTTCAAGCAGCCCTTGGTGGAGTTCAACGGCGCTTGCGCCGGCTGCGGCGAGACGCCCTATATCAAGCTGCTGACCCAGATGTTCGGTGACAAGATGTACCTGGCCAACGCCACCGGCTGCACCCAGGCCTGGGGCGCGGCCATGCCCTGCGTCCCGTACTGCAAGAACGCCGAGGGCAAGGGCGTTGCCTGGTCCAACTCTCTGTTTGAGAACAACGCCGAGTTCTCCTATGGTATGTGCCTGGCCGTCAAGCAGCTCCGCGACTGCGTCACCGGCTACGTCAAGGAGCTGGACGCTCTGACGAAGGACGAAGCCGTCAAGGCCGCCATCGCCAAGTTCCTGGAGACCTATGACGATCTGGACGCTTCCACCCCCGCCACCGCCGAGCTGGTGAAGGTGCTGGAGAGCACCAAGTTCTCCGCCGAGGAGCAGGCTGTTGTGGACGAGATCCTCAAGCGCAAAAAGGACCTGTCCAAGAAGACCATGTGGATGTACGGCGGCGACGGCTGGGCCTACGACATCGGCTACGGCGGTCTGGATCACGTGTTCGCCATGGGCGAGGACGTGAACGTCCTGCTGGTGGATACCGAGGTCTATTCCAACACCGGCGGCCAGTCCTCCAAGGCCACGCCCGTGGGCGCGGTGGCCCAGTTCCAGGCCAGCGGCAAGAAGACCAAGAAGAAGGACCTGGGTATGCTGATGATGACCTACGACAACGTCTATGTGGCCCAGTGCTCCATGGGCGCCAACCCCAACCAGCTCATCAAGGCCATCAAGGAAGCCGAGGCCCACAAAGGTCCGTCCATCGTCATCTGCTACGCGCCCTGCATCAACCACGGCATCAAGAAGGGCATGAACAACGTCCAGCAGGAGATGAAGGACGCCGTCAACTCCGGCTACTGGAATTTGTACCGCTACAGCCCCGAGACCAAGACCTTCACGCTGGACAGCAAAGAGCCTACCATGCCGCTGTACGACTTCATGAAGGGCGAGGTCCGCTACGCCTCTCTGGAGCTGATCTTCCCCGAGAACGCCAAGGTGCTGTTTGCCGAGGCGGAGGAGGCCGCCAAGGAGAAGTACGAGTCCTACAAGCGCCGCGCCGAGAAGTAAGCCGGTTTCACTGGGATAAAACTTTTCACGCCATTACATATCAAAACCAGGGCCGCCCATCAGGCGGCCCTGGTTTTTCAGAATGTAAATTATTTTTTATTGCTGCGAGAAAAAACTGTTAAATTCTTGACATATAGGGGAGAGGGTGATAAAATTAACAAAGTAGAGGCGAAAACAGAGCGGAAAGGAAAGAGCAGTATGGCAAGACCGTTTGATTACACAGCAGAATACAACCGCAAGCTGACGACCCCTGACGAAGCGGCCCGGGTGGTGAAGAGCGGTGACTGGATCGACATCGCCATGGGTACGGGTTTCCCGTCCCTGATGGACGCTGCCATCGCCAAGCGCAAGGACGAGCTGCGCGAGGTCAAGATCCGCGGTTATCTGATCTTCGAGCCCATCCAGATGGTGGAGTGCGACCCGGAGCGCAAGCATTTTGTCTATAACAGCTGGCATATGTCCGGTTACGAGCGCAAGCTCTGCGACCGCGGCCTGTGCAACTTTAACCCTATGGTGTTCCGTAATCTGGGCTGGTATTACAGCCAGTTCCTCACCGTCAACGTGGCCATGATGGCCGTGACCCCCATGAACGAGCACGGCTACTTCAACTTCGCCGGTGCGACGGCCTCCGCCCGTTCCACCCTGGACAAGGCGGACATCGTCATCCTGGAGGTCAACGAGAACCTGCCCTGGGTCTACGGCGGCCTGGACGAGTGCATCCACATCAGCGACGTGGACATGATCGTGGAAGGTCCTCACGGCCCGCTGCCCAGCGTCAACTCTCCCGCCGCCAACGAGGCGGAGATGAAGATCGCCGAGTATGTGGTGCAGAACATGGCCGACGGCTCGACGCTCCAGCTGGGCATCGGCTCTCTGCCCAACGCCGTGGGCCAGATGATCGCCAAGAGCGACCTGCGCGACCTGGGTATCCACACCGAGATGCTGTGCGACAGCTATCTGGATATGTATAAGGCCGGCAAGATCACCAACAACCACAAGAAGCTGGACCGCTACAAGAGCATCTTCGGCCTGGCTATCGGTTCTCCCGATCTGTATGACTGGATACGCGAGAACCCCGGCGTGGTCACCTACCCCATCAGCTACTGCAATGACCCTGCCAACGTGGGCCAGCAGGACAACTTTGTCTCCATCAACAACTGCATCTCCGTGGACCTGTACGGCCAGATCTGCGCCGAAAGCTCCGGCACGCGCCAGATCAGCGGCACGGGCGGCCAGTTGGACTTCCTGGAGGGCGCGGCCCTGTCCCGGGGCGGCAAGGCCTTCATCTGTCTCACCTCCTCCTTCACGGATAAGCAGGGCAACGTCAAATCCCGCATCAACCCGCTGCTGGCGCCCGGCGACATTGTCACCGACCCCCGCAGCCAGGCCTATTACATCGTCACCGAATACGGCGGCGTGAACCTGGTGGGCTGCTCCACCTGGGAGCGTGCCGAGAAGCTCATCTCCATCGCCCACCCCATGTTCCGGGACGAGCTCATCGCCAACGCCCAGAAGCAGGGCATCTGGATCAGATCCAACAAGCGCTGAACCTACATACGCTTCCCCCGCCGCAGACCGTGCGGCGGGGGTTTTGTATTTCGCTCCGTCATGCCAAAAGATCGTTTCCGTTTTTGCATATCACCGGAAACGCAAGTGTCTGCAAGGCTTTTCGCATCCTCCGCCGCGTTGACGCGCCGCACAAACAATGGTAAAATCTGAACAGAACGCCACAGTGAGGGGAGGGGATGGCCCTGCAAAACAGAACAACAGCCGGACGGAGCAGCCCCAGGCTGGTGCTGTTCCTGCTGGCGACGCTGCTGCTCCTCTCCCTGGCAGCCTCTCTGCTGGCCGGAACGACCCGGCTTTCGCTGCAGGAGGTGCTGCGCGCCCTGTCCGACGGCGACACAAAGAACGCCGCCCTGCGTATTTTCCTGTACGCGCGGCTGCCCCGCGTGCTGGGCGGCCTTATGTGCGGCAGCGGCCTGGCCGTGGCCGGCGCTATATTGCAGGTGGTCCTGAACAACTCACTGGCCGGCCCGAATATCATCGGCGTCAACGCCGGCGCGGGCTTCGCGGCGCTGCTGGTCATGGCCCTGTTCCCCGAGCGCGCCGCCCTCGTGCCCGCTGCCGCCTTTCTGGGCGCATTGGCCTGCGCGCTGCTGGTCTACGGCATCGCCCGCGCCACCGGCGCGTCCCGCATGACGCTGGTCCTGGCCGGCGTGGCGGTGGGCTGCATCATCAACGCCGCCTCCAGCACCCTGAAGGTGCTGTTCCCCGAGATCATCAATACCTACAGCGGCTTTTCCATCGGCACGCTGAACGGCGTGACGCTGCGCCAGCTGGGCGCTTCCACGCCCTACCTGCTGCTGGGCATCCTGGCGGCGCTGCTGCTGGGCGGCAGCATGGACATCCTGGCGCTGGGCGACGAGATGGCCCGCGCTCTGGGCCTGCGGGCCGAGCACTGCCGCCTGCTGCTGATCCTTACCGCGGCGGTGCTGGCCGGTGCGTCCGTGAGCATCGCGGGCCTTATCAGCTTTGTGGGCCTGTTAGTTCCCCATATCGCCCGCTCGTTCCTGGGCTCAGAGAACCGTTTGGTCATCATCGGCTCGGCGCTGCTGGGCGCCAGCAGCGTCCTGCTGTGCGACCTGCTGGGCCGCGTATTGTTCGCGCCCTTTGAGATATCCGTCGGCATCATCCTGTCCCTGCTGGGCGGGATCTGCTTCATCGTCCTGCTGCTGCGCCGGAAGGGAGGGAAGCTCTATGCTTGAGTGTGTGGACCTCTCCACCGGCTATCCCGGCCATCCCGTGTCCGAGGGCCTGTGCCTGTCGGTGCATCCCGGCGAGATCCTGACGCTGATCGGCCCGAATGGCAGCGGAAAGACCACGCTGCTCAAGACCATGGCCGGCCTGCTGCCGCCGCTGGGCGGCGTCGTGCAGCTGGAGGGCCGCCCTCTGTCGGAGCTTTCACCCCGCCAGCTGGCCCAGCGCCGCGCCTACCTGCCCCAGTACCGCGAAGTACCCGAGCTGACCGTGGAGGCCCTGATAAAGCACGGCCGCTTCCCCCACCAGGGCTTTTCCCGCCAGATGACGGAGAAGGACCGCGATCGTGTGTCCCGCGCTATGGCCCTGACCGGCATAACGGACCTGCGCCATCGCCCGCTGCCCACCCTGTCCGGCGGCCAGCGGCAGCAGGCGTATCTGGCCATGACCATCGCCCAGGACACGCCGCTGCTGTTCTGGGATGAGCTGACCACCTACCTGGACGTGAAGCACCGCCTGGAGATGCTGGACCTGGCCCAACGCCTGCGGGACGACGGCCGCACCGTGGTCATGATCCTCCACGAGCTGGACGACGCGCTCCGCTGCTCTGACCGCGTCTGCCTGCTGGACGATGCGGGCCGTATCCGCAGCCTTGCGCCGCCGGAGGAGGTATTCCGCTCCGGGGAGATCGACCGGGTGTTCGGCGTGCGGACCTGCCGGATGGCCGCCCCGGACGGCACATATGTATACGTATTTTCAAGAAATGACGATAAAAACAAATGAAGACCTGCTAAGAAAAGTCAAGTAGAAATTTTAAGGTAATGCGGTGCGCAAAAAGGCCGCACCAAACCAAGCCGCTTAGCATCTCAAAAATGAAACGGCGGCCAGCCAACGTTATGTGGCAAGGTCAGACGGTATGTTCCA
>CAVGVB010000030.1:0-23043 GCA_963632705.1 bacterium
GCTTCGCCGCACAACCCAGTGTGAGCACTGGGCCGCCTTTACACAAGGGAGGCTTTGGTGTTCCGCGCCTGCGGGCGCGGGGACGGGGGACGCGGATTGCCACGGGCGCGATGCGCCCTCGCAATGACAGCGGAAAACGCGGGGGCGGGGAACGGATTGCCGCGACCAGTCTGAGGACTGGTCTCGCAATGACAGGATACAGCAGGATACAGAGAGATTGTCAAGGCTCGACAAATTTCACCTCGGGGTCGAGGCGGACGCCGGTGGCAGCAAGGACGCGGGTCTGTATTTCGGCCATGAGGGCCGTCACATCAGCGCAGGTGGCGCGGCCGGTGTTGATGACGAAGCCGGCGTGCTTCTCCGAGACCTGCGCGCCGCCCACCGTCAGCCCCTTCAGGCCGCACTGGTCGATGAGGGCGGCGGCGTAATGGCCCTCCGGGCGCTTGAAGGTGCTGCCGGCACTGGGATATTCCAATGGCTGTGAAGTTTTTCTCCTTGTCATCAGTTCGTCCATTTTCGCCTTGATGGCGACCGGGTCGCCGGGCTGCAGGTGGAACACGGCGGACAGCACCGCCCCGTCGGGACGGTCGGTGAGCAGGCTGTGACGGTATGAAAAGCCCAGCGTCTCCCCTGTCAGCGTCCGAATCCCCTCGTCGGGAAAAAGAACGGCGGCGGAGGACACCACCTGGGACATCTCGCCGCCGTAAGCGCCAGCGTTCATGCACACCGCGCCGCCCACGCTGCCGGGGATGCCGTGGGCAAACTCCAGGCCGGTGAGTCCCAGCTTACAGGCGGACATGGCCACACGGGCCAGGGACGCGCCGGACTCGGCGCGGAGACAGCAGGGATCGCTTTCCACACGCGTCACCCGGTTCATATCCCGGGTGTGGATCACGAGACGGTCCACCCCGGCATCCGGGAACAGCAGGTTCGTGCCGTTGCCCAGGACAAAGGGCCGGGCGGACAGCTCACGGGCGCGGCTGAGCAGCAGGATCAGCTGCTCGCCGTTTTGGGGAAAGGCCATGCGGCGGGCAGGGCCGCCGATGCGGAATGAGGTATAGCGGGACAGGGGCACATCGTGCTCATAGGGCATATCCGGCAGGTAGTCCGCCGTCCATTTGTCCAGTTCGTCGTACCAGGTCATAGTACCTCCCATGCGTTCAGATACGCTTATTCTTGCCCAAAAGGGCTGCGCCGATGAGCCCGGCACGGTTGCCCAGCTCCGCCTTGACGATGCGGGTGCGGCGGTCACGGCCGCAGGGGATGCTCTCACGGGCCACCCGCTGCTGGACGGGCAGCAGGAGCTGCTCCTCCGCCTCGTTGCTGACGCCGCCGCCAATGGCCAGGGTATCGGGCTGGAAGATATTCACCACGTTGACCACGCCGCAGGCCAGATAGTCCACATATTCGTCGCAGACCTGCTGCCCCACCGGGTCGCCCCGGCGGGCGGCGATAAAGGCGGACTGGCCGGAGACGCGGCCGTCGTTCTCCGCCACCACCTGGGCCAGAATGCTGTCAGGATGGGCGGCCAGCGCGGCGGCGGTCATGCGCTTCAGGGCGGTGGCGCTGGCGTACTGCTCCCAGCAGCCATGACGGCCGCAGGGGCAGGGCAGGCCGTCACGCTGGATGACCATATGGCCCACCTCGCCGGCCATGCCGTTGGCGCCGTGGTAGATCTTGCCGTTATGGACGATGCCCGCGCCCACGCCTGTGCCCAATGTGATGGTGACGAATCGCTTGCTGTCACGGCCCGCGCCCACCAGGAACTCGGCCAGGGCGGCACAGTTGGCGTCGTTTTCGATGTAAAGAGGGATGCTGAGATAGCGGTGGAACAGCTTACGCAGGGGCACGTTCCGCAGGGGCAGGTTGCAGGTGTAATTGATCGAGCCGGAGCGAATCTCCACCGTGCCGGGGACGCCTACGCCCACGGAGGCCACGTCGCTGACGGGGATGTTCACCGTGTGGGCCAGCTCCTGCACCAGAGAGGCCACCGTCCAGGCCAGGCCGTCGTCGTCCGCGATGGAGGCCACCTTCATCTTCTGGGTGGCCAGCAGGACGCCGTTCTCATCCACCAGGCCGGCCTTCAGGTTCGTGCCGCCGATGTCTACGCCAACATACTTCATGGTCAGTTCGCCCCGTTTCCGTGGAGCATGGCGTCCACCTTGCTGTCGAACTGGGTGACGAAGTCGCGGGCGGCGTTGTAGCCGTATTTCATCTGGCGGTTCTTCATGGTGGCGATCTCCACGATGCCGGCCAGGTTGCGGCCGGGGCGGACGGGGATGGTGACCACCGGCAGGTCCACGTCCAGCATGGTGTATTTCTCCTCGCCCAGGCCAAGACGGTCGTAGAACTTGCCGTCCACCCACTGCTCCAGCTGGATGACCAGGTCGATCTCGGTGTCGAACTGGACCGCGCCCATGCCGAAGAGCTGCTGCACGTCGATGACGCCCACGCCGCGGATCTCGATGTAATGGCGGATGATCTCGGGGGCTGTGCCGAACAGGCTGTTGGAGATGCGGCGGATCTCCACCGCGTCGTCGGCCACCAGCCGGTGGCCGCGCTTGAGCAGCTCGATGGCCGTCTCGCTCTTGCCGATGCCGGAGTCGCCCAGGATGAGGACGCCCTGGCCGTAGATGTTCATGAGGACGCCGTGGCGGGCGATCTGGGGCGCCATGGCGCGGTTGAGGTAGTCGATGAGGTTGCTGGTCACGTCCACGGTGGAGTCTGGGGTGCGCAGGAGGGTACGGTCGTGCTTTTCCGCCATTTTCAGCAGCTCGGCGGGGGCGTCCATGCCCCGGGCCACGATCATGGCCGGGAACGGGTAGCTGAGGAGTTGGTTGAACACGCGGCTGCGCTCCGCCTCCGTCATGCGGTCCAGGTAGCGCATCTCGCCCCGGCCCAGTATCTGCAGGCGCTTGTCGTCGAAGTAGTCGTAAAAGCCCACCAGCTGGAGTGCGGGGCGGTTCACGTCGGAAATGGTGACCACAGCGGTATCGAAATCACGGCCGCGGTGGAGGACCTCCATGTGGAAGGTCTCCACCATTTTTTTCAGGCTGGCCGGGTTGCGTTTTACTTTTTCCATGGGCGCTCCTTCTGCCCGGAACGGGCAAATATACTCCTTATAATTATATCTTGTATGGGCTTTTTTCGCAACACTTTCCCAGCGCAAAAAATTTTCGTTTTTTTGTCAAATAACACTTGCAATTTGGACGCGTATCTGTTATTATATCAACTGCTTGCGATGCAAGAGGTTATGTTACGACAGCAAGGAGGTGCAACGGATGGCAAAGTGCGAATTTTGCGACAAGGGCGTGACCTTTGGTATCAAGGTGTCCCATTCTCACCGGCGTTCCAATCGTCCCTGGAAGCCCAACGTCAAGCGCGTCAAGGCTGTGGTCAATGGCACGCCCCGCCATGTGTACGTTTGTACCAGATGCCTGCGTTCCGGCAAGGTCACTCGCGCGATCTGATCGCGTCTGAACTGCACAGTTGAAAGCCCTGCGGCATGGCCGCGGGGCTTTTTGCGTGGATGGTATAAAAGCGCCCCGCCGTTGGCGGGGCGCTTCTGCGCTTCTTCTTACAGCTCCGGGTCCCAACTTTTCTTTTCCCCGAAACGGCGGGGCTCGTCCGCAGGCGGCTCGGCAGCGGCGCGGCGGTCGAAGCCGAGGTAGCGCGTGCCCTGGAACGTCAGGTCGCCGGTGTCGCCCTCGGCCAGCAGGCCGTACTCCGGGCCGGAGACGGGCAGCTCCAGGCGGTCTCCGCTGTCGAACTGGAAGGTCGCGTAGTAGGAGGTGGATGTGGAGGTGCGCATGGCGGTGTTGTCGTTGTGATGGTGGTGGACGCGGGTGTTCTGACGCTTGGAGACCACTGTGGTCCGGACCGTCAGGCGCGGGGAGTTGTTGTTTTTATGCCAGGTGCTGATACCCCGCACCGCCGTGACGATAAAGCCGCCGATGACGATGGCGAAAACGAGGTAAAAGATGATCTGAAACGCGGAAAAGCCAAAGCCGAAGCCGAAGCCAAAGTCCATATACGTTCTCCTTTCATATCTGTAAAGTGAATACTATTTACACTTTTGCAGGTGCTGGGCGGCCAGCTTCAGCATCAGGCGCTTCGTGCCTACCTTGTCAAAGGCCACTTCGACCATGGCGTCGCCGCCCATGGGGCGGACGGACAGGACCATACCGCGGCCAAAGGCATCGTGGTCCACCATCTCGCCGGGCTGGAGGTCCATGCGGGGCGCGGCGGACCGGGGCGCGGCCTTGGCGGCGGAGGTGCGGAGGGTGTTCGGTTTTTTGGCGGACGGGGCAGCGGCAGACGCGGCGCGGCGGGCGTAAGCGCCGTAGCCGCCGCCGTCGTAGCTTGCATCGTCCTCGTCCCAGCTGTCGGAACGGGGCTGGGGCTTGGAGAGCCACTCCATATTGTCCTCCGGGATCTCGTTGAGGAAGCGGGAGGGCATACAGGGTGTGGTACGGCCGTACAGGGTGCGCTGGCGGGCGTTGGTCAGCGTCAGCTTATCCTTGGCGCGGGTCATGGCCACATAGCACAGGCGGCGCTCCTCCTCCATCTCGTCCGGGTCGCCCATGGCGCGATTTCCCGGGAAAAGACCCTCCTCCATGCCCACCACGAACACCTGGGAGAACTCCAGGCCCTTGGCGGCGTGCATGGTCATCATGGTGACGCAGTTGTCGCCGTCCACCCGGCTGTCCAGGTCGGTGTAAAGGGCGATCTCGTCCAGGAAACCGGAGAGGCTGGGGTCGCCCTCGGCGTTCTCCAGATAGGACAGGATGCTGGATTTCAGCTCCTCCACGTTCTCCAGGCGGCCGCGGCTCTCCAGATCGTCCTTTTCCCGGAGGGCGGCGGTGTAGCCGCTGCGGTCGCAGACCAGATCGTAGAACTCCAGCAGGTCGCAGTCGGGCAGACTGCGGCGGAGATCCTCGATCATATCTGTAAAGGCTATAACCCTTACAGCCGCTGATTTCAGGGCTGGGAAGCGGTCCGCCTGACGGAATACGTCATACAGCGTCAGGTTCTGCTCCGTGGCGATGAGCTGGGCCTTGTCCACGGTGGTCAGGCCGATCTTCCGGGCGGGGACGTTGATAATACGGCGCAGGCGCAGGTCGTCGGTGGGGTTGTTGATGACGGACAGGTAGGCCAGCATATCCTTGACCTCGGCCCGGTCGAAGAACTTCAGGCCGCCGTAGATCTTATAGGGTATGCCGTTACGCTTGCAGGCATATTCCAGGGCGTTGGACTGGGCGTTGGTGCGGTAGAGAATAGCGCAGTCGCCCCAGCTGCCGCCACGGCGGTAATGGGTCATGATCTGGCCCAGGACGAAGTTGGCCTCGTCACCCTCGTGGAAGGTGGTCTTGACCGTGACCAGCTCCCCTGCCCCGTTATTGGTCCAGAGTGTCTTGCCTTTACGGCTGCGGTTATGGCTGATAACGGCGTTGGCCGCGTCCAGAATGTTCTGCGTGGAGCGGTAGTTCTGCTCCAGACGGATGACCCGCGCGCCGGGGAACTGCTTTTCAAAGCTGAGGATGTTGGTGATGTCCGCGCCCCGGAAGCGGTAGATGCTCTGGTCGTCGTCGCCCACCACGCAGATGTTCTTCCCCGGGCCGGTTAGCAGCGCAGCCAGCCGGTATTGCAGGGCGTTGGTGTCCTGGTACTCGTCGATGAGAATGTAGCGGAATTTGCGGCGGTAGTAGTCCCGCACCTCCGGCACGGTCTCCAGCAGGCGGACGGTGTGCCACAGCAGGTCGTCGAAGTCCAGGGCGTTGGCTTCCCGGAGCTTTTTGTTGTAAAGCGAATATACTTTACCGATGTTGACTTTGCGGAAATCGTTGATCTCACGCCACTGGGCCTGGAACTCCTCCGGCGTCTGGCAGTCGTTCTTGGCGCGGGAGATGACGGACTGGACCTCGCGGGGCGGGAACGTCTTTTCCTCCAGCCCCAGCTCCTTGAGAATATCCTTGATCACGCGCTTGCTGTCGTCGGTGTTGTAGATGGTGAAGCTGCGGTCGAAGCCCAGCCGGTCGATGTCACGGCGCAGGATGCGGACGCAGGCGGAATGGAAGGTGGAGGCCCACACATCGGCGGCGGTCTCCTCCCCCAGCATGGCGCTCAGCCGCTCCTTCAGCTCATTGGCGGCCTTGTTGGTGAAGGTGATGGCCAGCACCTCCCAGGGGCGGGCCGGCTCGACGGCGCAGAGGTAGGACACCAGCGGACGCTGGGACGCATCCGGCGACTGGGCGTACTGCTCCAGAAAGGCCACCTCGTCCTCTGTGATGGGGATGGGGATCTCCTCCGTGTCGCTGCCGCGGCCGTATTGCAGCAGGTTGGCCACCCGGTGGATCAGCACGGTGGTCTTGCCCGAGCCCGCGCCGGCCAGAAGCAGCAGCGGCCCTTCCGTGGCCAGCACGCCCTCCCGCTGGCGGGGGTTCAGGTTCTGATAGTCCACGGCAATGGCGCTGCGCCGCGCCGCGATAAAGCGTTTCTCAAGTTCCGTCATGGGGCTTCCTCATTTCTTCCCTGTTCGAGTGTTTACCCTATTTTAATACAGAAACGCCCGGCGGTCAACCTGGTTTCAAAGAATATAGAATTTTTGTTCGATTTCGCTTGACAAGAACGGTTGTTCGACTTATAATGCGTATAGAACATAAGTTTGATGTCAGGAGGACACGGATATGACAACATTTGGTTTCATTATCATTCTGCTGGGTGCGGGGTCTATCGCGGCCAACGTGATGCGGCTCATCGACTGCATCGACAAGCCTGCCCCCAAGCGTCGCCGCCGCGCGGCGTAACTGTGTCATGGAGCTGCTGGACAAGCTGACCATTCTGTCCGACGCGGCCAAGTATGACGCGGCGTGTACGTCCAGCGGCGTGAAGCGCGGCGCAAGGCCGGGGATGATCGGCAATACCTCCTCTTCCATCGCCGGGAGCTGTCACAGCTTTTCCGCGGACGGACGGTGCGTCACGCTGCTGAAGGTGCTGATGAGCAACGCCTGCGTGTACGACTGCAAATACTGCGTGAACCGGCGGAGCAACGACACGCGGCGGGCAGCGTTTACGCCCCAGGAGCTGGCGGAGCTGACCATGGGGTTTTACCGGCGGAACTACATCGAGGGGCTGTTTTTGTCCAGCGGTGTACTGCGCGATCCGGACTATACGATGGAACAGATGATCCGGGCGCTGCGTATCCTGCGGGAGACGTACCGGTTCAATGGGTATATCCACGCCAAGGCCATTCCGGGCGCTGCGCCGGAGCTGGTGCGGGAGCTGGGGCTGCTGGCGGACCGGCTCAGTGTGAACATCGAGCTGCCCAGCCAGGCGGGGCTGAGGACCCTGGCGCCGGACAAGACGAAGGAGGCTATCCTGCGGCCTATGGGGCTGATCCGAGACGGCGCGGCCCAGAGCAAGGCGGAGCTGGCCAAGTACAAGCACGCGCCGGTGTTTGCGCCGGCGGGACAGAGCACCCAGCTCATCGTGGGGGCGACGGAGGACTCGGACCGGCATATTTTGCATCTGACGGAGTCGCTGTATCGGAAATACCGGCTGAAACGGGTGTTTTATTCGGCGTATGTGCCGGTGGTGGAGAACAGTCTGCTGCCGGCGCTGGACACAAAGCCGCCGCTGCTGCGGGAGCACAGGCTGTATCAGGCGGACTGGCTGCTGCGGTTCTACGGCTTCCAGGCCTCGGAGCTGCTGGACGAGGCACATCCGAATTTTGATCCGCATCTCGACCCCAAGTGCAACTGGGCGCTGGGACACCCGGAGCAGTTTCCGGTGGAGGTCATGCGGGCGGATCTGGAGACGCTGCTGCGTGTGCCGGGTATCGGCCCGGTGAGCGCGCGGCGGATCGTGTCCGCGCGGCGGTGCGGGACGCTGCGGTTCGAGGACTTGCAGAAACTGGGCGTGGTGCTGAAGCGGGCGCAGTATTTCCTGACCTGCGGCGGCAAGCTGCGGGAGGGACTGCGCTTCTCCCCTGCCACACTGCCGGTGCAGCTGGAACGTATAGAGCGGGGGCTGCTGCCGGAGCAGGAATCGGCACATCTTTCGCTGTTTGACCGGGTGGGGTGAGCAGATGGGCGAGGTGATCTATCAGTACGACGGCAGCTTTGAGGGGTTCTTGTGCTGCGTGTATGAGTGTTACGCATACAAGGAGCAGCCGGCTGCGTTCTGCTGCGAGGAAGATCCGCTGTCGCTGTATGAGGTACGGACGGTGATCACGCGGAACGACCGAAGCCGGCGGGTGCAGCTGGGCATCTCCGGGCGGTCGGAGAAGGCGATGACGCTGGTGCGGCGGGGATTTCTGACCTGCATGGAGGACAAGGAGCTGCGGCTGCTGGCGCTGATACAGAAGCTGATGGCGGAAGGGCCGGGGTTCTTGCGGGATCTGTCCGATCCGGCGTGCTATCCGGTATACCGGGCTATCCGGCACATGAACGGAGAGTTGGAGAAGCTGCGGGGGTTCGTGCGGTTTTCGGACTACGGCGGCGTATTGGGGGCGGAGATCGAGCCGAAAAACCGGGTGCTGCCGCTGCTGCGGGGACACTTCTGCGGGCGGTACGGGAACGAGAGGTTCTTTATCTATGACCGCACACACCGGGAACTGCTGTTCTACGCGGACGGAAAGTCGCGGCTCTTGCAGGTGGAAGGGTTTCAGCCCGTGCTGCCGGAGGGCGAAGAATTGCAGTTCCGGGCGCTGTGGAAGCGGTTTTATGAGATGATTGCGATCAAGGAGCGGGAGAACCCCCGGTGTCAGAATACATTTCTGCCGAAGCGATACCGGGGAACAATGACGGAATTTCTGCCGCTGGAATACGAAAAAGAGCGGTATGGCGGCGGCACGTCGCTGCCGGAAAGCGGCGTTGGAGGATGATCTTGCGCCGGGGCAATTCTGTGTTCTCAAGGAAGTACAGCTTTGCGTTCCCGTTGGATGAGCTCAATGAGCAAAAAAACGAGAAGGCCCGCCGCGGATGCGGCGGGCCTTCCCTCCCCCTTGGTTTCCTCCTATTTTTCCCCCTGGTTTCCCCCTTTCTCGCTGATCTCCCCTGTTCCATGCTCGGGTCATATAGACAAGCCCATCCCCCAACGGGCTTAGTCTGACAGATATTCCCGCAGCTTCTGCAAACTGCGGCGCTCCAGCCGGGATACCTGCACCTGAGAAACGCCCAGAATGCGGGCGGTCTGCTCCTGGGTCAGGCATTTGAAGAAGCGGAGCAGGATGGTCTGGCGCTCCCGCTCCGGCAGCGTGTCGATAGCGTCCCGGAGGGTGATGTGCTCCACCAGCGCCGTCTCCGGTTCATCCGTGCCCAGGGTAGACTCAAGGGTGAGGCCCTCGGCGGTCTCCTGCTGGAGAGACTCCGGCGCGATGAGCGCCAGGTCGATGGCGGCGATCTCCTCGGCGGTAAAGCCGGTCTCGTCGGACAATTCGGACAGCTTCGGTTCACAGCCCAGGCGGGTACGCAGCCGTTCCCGGGCGGCCCAAAGGGTCTGGCCCTTCTCCCGCAGGGTACGGCCCACCTTGATCGGGCCGTCATCCCGGAGAAAGCGGCGGATCTCGCCGGCGATCTTGGGGACGGCGTAGGTGGAGAACTGCGTTCCGTATGTTAAGTCAAATCCCTTTACTGCCTTTACAAAGCCGATGCAGCCCAGCTGGTATAGGTCATCCGTCTCCACGCCGCAGCCGTTGTAGCGGCGGACGATGGACCAGATGAGGCCCGCGTTCTCGGCGAGCATCTGCCGGCAGGCGTCGTCATCCCCCTGCTGGGCGCGTTCCAGCAGAGCCAGGCGGTCGCTCATCGGCCCGTACTCATGCGGGCGGCGATGCGCTTGCGCATCTGCACCGTGGTGCCCTTTCCGGGAACGGAGCGGACGGTGAGCTTGTCCATGAAGCTCTCCATGATGGTAAAGCCCATGCCGCTGCGCTCGCTGCCGCCGGTGGTGAACAGCGGCTTCCGGGCCTGCTCCACGTTGTCGATGCCCTTTCCCCAGTCGCGGACTGTCAGCTCCAGGACATTGCCGGGGAGCAGCTTCAGCTTCAGGACGATGCGGCCCAGCTCGTCCGGATAGGCGTGGACGATGGCGTTGGTGACCGCCTCGCTGACGGCGGTCTTGATGTCACCCAGCTCGTCCAGGGTGGGGTCGAGCTGAGCGGCGAAGCCGGCGGCGGCCACACGGGCGAAGCCCTCGTTGCTGCTGCGGCTGAGAAATTCCAGGGTGACATAGTTTTCGGCGCGTATCATATGTACTCTCCTCCCCTATTCTATGGTCATCATGCGGCCTACGCCGGACGCTTCAAACACCTTGCGGGGCTGGGGCGACACATGGCGCAGCAGGATGCTGCCGCCCAGCTCACGCATACGCTGCCAGCCCCGCAGGGCCACGGCGATGCCGGAGCTGTCCATGAACGTGACGCCGGAAAAGTCCAGCACCAGGACCATGGGCAGCGTGCGCTCGATCTCCCGCTCCAGACTGGTGAGCAGGCCCTTTGCGCCGTGGTGGTCCAGCTCGCCCCGCAGCTGAAATTCCAGTTTCTGTCCCTCGTATTTTGCCGATACCTCCATAGCGGTCGCTCCTTTGTCAATGGTTTCCGGCTTTGACGGCCGGTCGTCTCCCAATGGCCGCAATTCTCTTTTGTTCTTGCCAACTGTCCGAGATTATACACCGCGCGGCGTGAAAGTTTTGTCGAATTCGGTCGGGAATGAAAAAGAAAGAGACCGGATAAACCGGTCTCTTTCTTTTTTCATACATTCTTTTACAGCTTCATGGCGGCGGCGGACTCATCCAGCTTGGCGATGAGGGCGCGGGCCTTCTCCGCCTTTTCACGTTCCGCGTTGACCACGTTCTCCGGGGCGCGGGAGGTGAAGGACTCGTTGGCCAGCTTGGCCTCGATGCGCTGCAGGTTCTCCTCCGCCTTCTTACGCTCGGCGGCGATGCGCTCCAGCTCCTTGGCGATGTCCACCAGCTCAGACATGGGCATATAGACGGTGGCGTCGTGGGTGGCCACCGTGACCATGCCGGTCAGGTCGGCGGGGGCGGTGGTGAGGACGGTCAGCTCGCTGGCGTAGGCCATGCGGGTGATGAAGTGCGCGCCGACGGTGTAGTTATCGGGCTTATCGGTGACCAGGATGACCTGGGCCTTGCGGCTGGGCGGCACGTTCATCTCGGCGCGGCGGGCGCGGATGGCGGAGATGGCGTCCTTGACGGCCTCCATGGCGCTCTCGGCCTCCGGGAAGGACAGGGCGTCCTGATACTCCGGCCACTTGGCGGAGATGAGGTGCTGACCCTCGTGGGGCAGCGCCTGCCAGATCTCCTCGGTGATGAAGGGCATGAACGGGTGCAGCAGCTCCAGGATGCGCAGGAGGACGTAGCACAGCACGTTCTCAGCGGCCAGCTTGGCGGCGGGATCGTCGCCGTTGAGCCGGGTCTTGGTCAGCTCGATATACCAGTCGCAGTAGGTGTCCCAGATGAAGTCGTAGATCTTGGCGGAGGCCACGCCCAGCTCGTAGGCCTCCAGATTGTCCGTTACCTCGCGGATCAGGGTGTTCAGCTTGCTCAGCACCCACTTGTCCTCCAGCTCCAGCTTCTCGGGGAGCTGCACCTTGTCGATGGTCAGGTTCATCATGACAAAGCGGCTGGCGTTCCAGATCTTATTGGCAAAGTTGCGCATGGCCTCGCACTTCTCCACGAAGAAGCGCATATCGTTGCCGGGGCTGTTGCCGGTGATCAGATTGAAGCGCAGGGCGTCCGCGCCGTATTTCTCCGCCATCTCCAGGGGATCGATGCCGTTGCCCAGGGATTTGGACATCTTGCGGCCCTTGTCGTCGCGGACCAGGCCGTGGATGAACACGGTCTTGAAGGGCTCTTTCTTCATCTGCTCCATGCCGGAGAAGATCATGCGGGCCACCCAGAAGAAGATGATGTCGTAGCCAGTGACCATGACGGAGGTGGGATACCAGTAGTTCAGGTCCGGGGCGTCCAGGTCGGGCCAGCCCATGGTGGAGAAGGGCCACAGGGCGGAGCTGAACCAGGTGTCCAGCACGTCCTCCTCGCGGGTCAGGCGGGTGCAGCCGCACTTTTCGCACTGGGTGGGGTCTTCACGGCTGACGTTGATATGGCCGCAGTCGTCGCAGTACCATGCGGGGATCTGATGACCCCACCACAGCTGACGGGAGATGCACCAGTCGTGGACGTTCTCCATCCAGTTGATATAGGTCTTGGTGAAGCGCTCGGGGACGAACTTGATGGTGCCGTCCTCCACCACGCGGATGGCCTCCTTGGCCAGGGGCGCCATCTTGACGAACCACTGGGCGGAGATGAGGGGCTCGACGTCGTTGTGGCAGCGGTAGCACGTGCCCACGTTGTGGGAATAGGGCTCGGTCTTGACCAGGTAGCCCTGCTCCTCCAGGTCGGCCACCACGGCCTTGCGGCAGGCGTAGCGGTCCATGCCCTGGTACTTGCCGGCGTTTTCGTTCATCGTGCCGTCGTCGCTGATGCAGCGGATGACCTCCAGGTTGTGGCGCAGGCCCACCTCGAAGTCGTTGGGATCATGGGCGGGGGTCATCTTCACCGCGCCCGTGCCGAAGCCGATCTCGCAGTATTCGTCGCCCACGATGGGGATCTCACGGTTCATGATAGGCAGGATGCAGGTCTTGCCGATGAGGTGCTTGAACTTTTCGTCCTCCGGGTTGACGGCCACGCCGGTGTCGCCCATCATGGTCTCGGGGCGGGTGGTGGCGATGACGATGTCACCGCTGCCGTCGGCCAGCGGATAGCGGATATACCACAGGTGGCCGGGCTTGTCGGTGTACTCCACCTCGGCGTCGGACAGGGCGGTGAGGCAGTGGGGACACCAGTTGATGATGCGGCTGCCCTTGTAGATGAGGCCCTTTTCGTACAGCTCGCAGAACGTCTCGCGGACGGCTCGGGAGCAGCCCTCGTCCATGGTGAAGCGGTCGCGGCTCCAGTCGCAGGACGCGCCCATCTTCTTCTGCTGCTCCACAATGCGGCTGCCGTATTTTTCCTTCCAGGCCCAGACGCGCTCCAGGAATTTTTCGCGGCCCAGGTCATGGCGGGTCAGGCCCTCGTTCTTGCGCAGCTCCTCCTCCACCTTGATCTGGGTAGCGATGCCGGCGTGGTCAGAGCCGGGCAGCCACAGAGCGGCGTAGCCCTGCATCCGCTTGAAGCGGGTGAGGATGTCCTGGAGCGTGCAGTCCAGGGCGTGGCCCATATGGAGCTGGCCGGTGACGTTGGGGGGCGGCATGACGATGGAGAAGGGTTTCTTGTCGGGGTCGATCTCGGCGCGGAAGCAGTCGCCGTCCATCCACATTTTGTAGATGCGGGATTCCACGTCCCGGGGATCGTACACTTTCGGAAGTTCTTTCATTGGCTTTCTCCTTTTTGAGTATTTGGCAAAACAAAAAGTCCGCTCCGTTTTGCCAGTGCAAAACAGGGCGAACGTAAAGTCCGTGGTACCACCTGTATTCGGGATCTACCCGCGCTCATGGGTGCAGAAACACCCTGTCCCGGTAACGGAGGACCGCCGTCGAAGCCTACTTTCAGTTCAGCCCGAAGCTCAGGGACGACTTGGGCGGCGCGTCACGGGTGCTTACACCTGCCGCACCCTCTCTTGGCTTTCGCTGACCGCTTACTGCTTCCCGTCATCGCTTGTTTCGTATGGGGGAAGTATACTATACACCGGGGAAAATGTCAAGAATGAGATGGAAAGAGCCTGCGGATGCGGCCGCAGGCTCTTTTTCACGCATTACTCCTGACTGCCGGACTCGGCGGCCAGCTTTTTGGCGCTCTTCAGGAAGAGCTGCTTATTGGGGTTGGCCACCATGCGGTGGGCCGCCATGACGGTGGTATAGTGGGTGGTGAAGTCGTCCACCGACACAAAGGACACGCCCTCCGCCGACTGGGGGTATACCCGGGGCAGCATCCCTTCGCCGCGGCTGACGAGGCGGAAGAGGAAGTCGTTGTTGATGAAATCCAGGTAGCGCACCGTGTAGTCCTGCACATCCTCGCCGCTGTTGGCGAAGAATTCCCGCACGCGGTGTCTTCCATATACCTCGCTACGCAGCTCCTGGTTGAAGAACAGCGTCTCGCCCCGCAGCTCCCGCAGGGAGATGCGGCTGCGGCTCGCCAGGGGGTGCTTGTCGGACATGGCGATATACATATTCTGGTGGTGGCTGATGGTCACCGACTCGATGCTGCTGTCGTGGGTGACGCGCTCCACGTCGAAGCCCGGCGTCTCGTTATCCATGTAGGTGAAGAAGGCGCAGTCCACCTGACGGGCGAAGAGCATCTGCTCCAGCACATAGGACTGACGGATCACGTCGGATATTTCGATCTGTGGGTGGAGACGGATCAGCTCCGTCAGCAGACGGATGGTGTCCGGGTTGTTCTGGGAGGAGGAGCTGATGCCCACGGTGAGACGGTTCTCCACGCGCTCCTGCAGCTTCTCGATGTTCTCCAGCATTTCGGCGTGGGTGTGGACGATCTCCTGAAGGCAGGGGATCACCCGGCGGCCCAGGGGCGTGAGGGAGCGGCTCATGCGGGCGTCGCGCTTTTCAAACAGCGGGCCGCCCAGCTTCTCCTCCGCGTTGTGGACGTTGCGTACCAGGATGGCGCGGGAACAGTTGAGCTGTCTGGCCGCCTCGTTGAAGTCGCTGTAGTAGTCCGCCGCCAGCACGGCCTTCATCTCTTCAATGGTCATACGTTCTTCACGCCCCCTTCCGCATAGGCGTCCACCTCTGCCAGCAGGCCGTTCATGATGCGCGGGACGGAGTTCTTCCAGTAGACGAACTTGGCACGGGCGTCAATGGATACGTTGCTGACAGGGATAAAGCGAATGCCCTTTACAGACGTTGGGGGGATACAGCCCTGGGGCAGGACGCCCAGTCCCTCGCGGATCAGGGCGTAGACAGCAGGGCGATAGGCGAAGCTCATATAGCGCACATGGAACGGGATCTGCGTGGTCTCGCCGTTGACCATATTGAAGATCAGGTTGGTCATATCCTTGGCCATGTGCCCGCTGACGCTGTTGAAGATGCACGTCTCATCCTCCAGCTCCTCCGCCAGAATACTGGTGCGGGAGGCGAAACGGTGGTTCTCCCCCACGCCGATATACAGGCGGCTGCTGCGGTAGATCATTTTGCTGCCCAGGTTGGGCTCTAAGTGGCCGTACCAGGGGGCGTTGATGGGGTTTTTCCGCCCGATGGTGAAGAAAAACGCGCCGTCCAGCTTGCGCTGCATCAGCAGCTGCCACAGGTCCGCGTTCTCCATGAGCACATGGGTGACGCAGGCCTCGGGACATCGGGCCTGGAAGTTGGCGAGGATCTCACTCTCCCCTGTTGTGCCCACCAACGGCGAGTAGCCGATGGAGAGGTTGCGCGCCTGCTGGCGGGCGTACTCCCGGGCGTATTCCTGCATCTTCTCGTAGTCGTCCGCCATCAGGCGGAGGTAGGGCAGGACGACCTTGCCGCGGTCGGTCAGCTCTACGTCCTGACGGCCGCCGCGCTCAAACAGGCGCACGCCCAGCTCCTGCTCCACGCGCTGTACGTGCTTGGATACGGTGGAGGTGGCCTGGTGGGTACACTCGGCAGCCTCCGCATAGCTCTGGCAGCGCACCACCGCCAGAGTGGATTGGATCTCCTGCATCCGCATAGCCTGACCTCCTTTACACCGTTTCCGGCCGGCAGGAAAGTGCCCCGAAGGGGCACGCCTTTACACATCTGCCGCAGCCGACACAAAGGGTGTGGTCCACATGGGCGTGCCGGTCATATACACGGATGCCCTTCACGGGACAGGAACGGACACAGATAAAGCAGCCGCGGCATATATTCTCGTTGACCACCGCTTTTTCCATAGTTCTGATACCTCCTCACAGTTCGTGGTGTGTGCGTCGAAAAAGTGATGGGGCTACACATCTTTAGGATAGCGCCCGGGGCAGGGAGGATCGCTCCCCCCTGCCCTGACGTATGCTTTTTGTTCAGTTTTCGCTCTTGAAGGAGCTGAGGTGGGTATCGCCGAAGCGCTTCTGCCAGTTGCCCACGGGACAGTACAGCAGGCAGCGGTCACAGAAATAGCGGGGATAGTGGTCCACGCTCAGGCCGTTGACGGGCTTCTTCTTGAAGGCCTCGATCAGCTCCTCGTCCGTGGGATCATCGTGCATGATCAGATCCGGCACGGGCAGACGGCCGCCGAACTGCTTACGCATGGCCATGGAGGCCACGATGCAGGAATTGACCTTCAGGTCGGACACGTCCACGGACTTGCCCTCCACGGAGACGGTCTTCTTCTCGGTGGCGGAGATGGCGCAGGTGGGGCACACCTTGGCGCAGATGCCGCACTTGGCGGGATCGCAGAGCGCAGGTCCATTATACGGCGCATCGCAATCCAGGTCAAGGGTCGTGATCACAGCGCTGAGGATCTGGCGAGGGCCGTTTTCCTCGGTCAGGAAGCGGTTGCTCCAGCCCAGCTCACCCAGGCCGGCGGCCATGGCGGCCTTGAACACATCCAGGGGCATACCCTGGCCGTAGGGATCGGCGAACAGCGGGCCGGGAACGACGTCCCAGATCATGTTCTGCTGGACGTTGAAGGGCAGCGGCATGGTCACGGCGTGGTAGTTGTCCTCGATATAGGCCGCGATGTCGTTGGTGTCGTTGGCGGTCAGGAAGTTCGGGCCGATGTCGCTGGCGTAGGCAGCGTAGCTGCTCTGGGCCGGCATATTCTTCTCCTCCAAGGCGCGGAAGTCCGCGGCCACAGCGCCGTCAGCCAGACGCTTGCCGAACACGATGACGCATTTTGCGCCGGGCAGCAGGTCGGTGGGGCGATGGCCCTCCGGTTCACCGGCCAGGCTCTGGGCGGAGGCGATGCCGACCATATCCATATCAAAAGCCGTTTTGATGTGCAGCTTCAGCTTTTCCGTAAAAGTCATATTGCATTCCTCCCTATCACAGCAGGCCCTTGGCCCGGTCTACCTGCAGGATCATGAAGCCCAGCTCCTCGGAGCTGACCTCGTTGCCGGCATCGTCGTACTCGACCTCGTACACACGACCCCAGCGCTCCTCGCCGGTCCAGTTGGTCACATACTTCTCCGGGCCGCGCTCGGTGACCCAGACCATGTTCTCCAGCTGCCAGCAGTCGTTGCCGTTCATGAAGACGCCGGACTGGAAGTCGCGGCCGCTGGCCTTTTCGCGCTTGCCGATGATCTTGTAGATATGCTCGCCGTTATACTCGCGCTTTACCTCCGGATGGAAACCGGTACGAATGACGATCTTTTTCATTTCAGCAGCTCCTCGTTTCCATCAAATTTGGACAGGCCGGTGTCGTAGAACCGCTCTTTCCAGCCGCCCAGGGGGCAGTACAGCATACACTTGTTGCAGAAATACTTGGGATAGTGGTCCAGACCGCTGTGCTGGATGGGCTTCTTGGCATAGGCCTCCGCCAGCTCCTCGTCGGTGGGGGCGTTGTTCATGATGAGATCGGGCACTTTCGCCTTGCCGGCGAACTCCTGACGGAAGGCCAGCGCCGCCACAGCGCAGGCGTTGGTGTTCATCTTGCCCACGGTGTAATCGCGGCCCTCCACCGTTCTGGTGCAGCTCTCGCAGCCGGACAGCGCGCCGGTGGGACAGACCTTGCTGCAGATCTGGCATTTCTCGTGGTCGCACAGCTGCGGGCCGTCATAGGGCTTGTCGTAGTCCAGCTCCATCTGGGTGACCACCATGCCGAACTGCTGGCGCGGGCCGTACTCCGGCGTGACGACGCAGTTGCTCCAGGCGTACTCGCCCAGGCCGGCGGCCACGGCGGCCTTGTCCACGTCCAGGATCATGTAGGTCTTGTTGGGGCCCATGAAGATGGGGAGCTTGACGTTGACGGAGGTCACGTTGTGCATCGGGCCGGAGGGCACGGGCACGGCGGTGTAGCCGAAGCTGCGCTCCAGGTACTCCGCGATGTTGAACTGCATGAAGAACAGGTTCATGTTGGGCAGCAGGTCGCTGCCATAGGTGGCGTAGCTGCTCTGGGCGTCCAGGTTGCCGTCCTCGATCTTGCGGAAGGCGGCCTGGGTCGCGCCGTCGGTGATGCGGCGGGCAAAGACGATCAGGCTCTTTGCGCCGGGCAGCACGTCGGTGGCACGATGGCCCTCACGCTCGTCGTCCAGTGCGGAGGCCGGGGCAATGCCGACCAGGTCCATTTTGCAGTCGTTGAGAATGTAATTCTTGATCGTTTCGGTAAAACTCATTGCCCACACCTCACTTTTCGTCTATGAATTTATCCGTATCGGCGTTGGCCAGTCCGGTCTCGCGGAAGCGGCCGTACCAGCTGCCCACGGGACAGTACGTCAGGCAGTTGCCGCACTTCCAGGTGGGGTTGTGCTGATGGAAGTTCTGGCGGGGGTTCTCGTTGAAGTACTTGCCGATCAGCGGATCGAGATCCTCGTTGATGGGGTTATCGTATTCCAGAGGCACGATGTTGCCGCCGCTCTCGTTGAAGGCTTCCCGCGTGCCGTGGCACATGATGCGGCATTTTGCCCAGTTGATGCCGCTGTAGTTCACTTCCTTGCCGTCCACACAGACCTTGCGGCCCTGCTCCTCCACATAGGGAGGGATTGCGCCGGTGGGGCACATCTTCTCGCAGATATGGCACTTGCTGGGGTCGCACAGCTTCGGGCCGTTATACATGGGGTCGGGCACCAGCTCCGCGGTGGTCAGCACCGCTCCGAAGCGGTTGCGCGGGCCGAACTCCGGCGTCAGCATCAGAGAGCTCCAGCCGAACTCGCCCAGGCCGGCGGCGTAGGCGCAGTGGCGCATACTCATCATCTTCGCGCCGTGGGTAGGGCCTGCCGTGTTGGGCATGGCGGCGCAGCCGGTGAGCTGCTCCACGAAGCGGGAGATCTTGTAGTTGGCGAACAGCAGATTGTAGTTCGGGCCGCCTACGTAGCCGTATGCGCCGTAGATGGCGTGGGCATCGTAGTTCTGGTCCTCGAAGGTACGGTAGCAGGCGTCCACAGCGCCGTCCGGCAGACGGGTGCAGAACGCGATGACGGACTTGCAGCCGGGCAGGAAGTCCGTGGGGTGGAAGCCCTCGGGAGAGGAATTGAAGCGGTCAACGCTGGCGATGCCGACCTTATCCATGCGGGCTTCCGTCAGAACAAAGTTCTTGATTTGCTGTGTAACATTAGACACACCCATGATCTTGATACTCCTTTTGATAAACTGTTGATGGTGTCTTTGCGGCCCACGGCCACGTTTTTCTGTGCTGCCATCAGGCCGGCCCGCCCCGGAGGAGCGGCCCGGCCCGATGGCCTGCCGAGGCCGTTTGCGGGCCGCGGGTGATCTTTAATTTACCACAGGCCGAAGGTGCAGGTCAGGGGCACCCAGATAGCGGTGAGGATCGAGATGAACAGGCAGATGGGGACGGTGGACTTGACCTGTGTACCCACCGTGTAGTAGCCGTAGTTGTAGGCCATAAGGGGCAGGATGTCCAGGGGGATCATGAAGGCGCACAGTCCGCAGTACAGCAGGGGGATGACGGCGCAGACAGGATCGACGCCCAGGCCCAGCGCGATGGCGATCAGAGGCACGGACAGGTTGTTGGTCAGGGAGTTGCCGATGGGCATGAGCAGGAGCAGCAGCCAGGTAACGATGGTGATGCCGAAGACCATGACCATGGGGTTGATGTCGCCCAGCTGCAGACCGGCGACGCCCTCAGCCAGGAACTTCACCACGCCGTTGGCGGTGAGGCGGCCGGACATGGTGGTCATAGAGCCGAACAGGAAGACCAGATTCCAGTTGCACTCCTTCAGGTAGGCGGGGAAATCCATGACGCCGATGCCGGGACAGACAAACAGGAACAGACCGCACAGGGCGACGATGGTGGTGTTCAGGTAGGAGACCCAGGTGGAGGCGATCCACAGGGCGAACATCAGGCCGCAGATGAGCAGGACCTTCTTCTCGGAGACGGACCACTTCTTGTCCACTGCCAGGCTCTCCAGATAGTCGTTGATCTCCTCTTCGGTGAGCTGCGCGGGCTTGTAGATGGTCTTCAGGAAGAACCAGCCGAACAGGATGGTCAGGATGCCCAGGGGCGCGCCGATGATCATCCAGGCCAGGAAGCTGATGTCGATGTTGGCGGCGGACTGCAGACGGTCCATGACCATCACGTTGATGGCAGCGCCGGCGGGGGTGATCATGCCGCCGGCCATGCCGGCGATGGGAACGCCGATGAAGAAGGCGCAGGCGGTGCGGGTACGCTTCTCACCCTCGGGGAACAGCTTGACGAACTGATCGGCCAGGGGCAGGAAGGCGGCCACGACGGGCAGGTTGCTCATGATGCTGGACACGATGCCCGCGGTGAGCATGATGGCCAGCAGCACGCCGGAGGTGGTGCGGCCGAAGGTGTGGATGACCCAGCGCATCATACGCTTGGCCACGGGGGTGTTGACCAGGGCCGCGGTGATACCGAAGGACGCCAGAATAAAGAAGGTGGTGGCGTTGGAGAAGCCGGCCAGCGCTTCCGCGGGCTTTTCCACCATGCCCGTGAAGTAGAAGATGGGGATGGCCAGGATACCGATGACGCCCATGGGGAGCGTCCGACAGATCAGCATGGCGATGATGGCCACCAGAACACCGATGGTGTTGATGCCGGGACGGCCCAGCGCCTCACTGGCCGGGACTAAATACATCCCGACGAGGGCGATGACCGCAATGACGAGGCCGATGATCTGTGTGCGATTGAAAAGGGGTTTTTTCGCTTGCACATTCGTTGACATAGAACTGTTTCTCCTCTCATGTAATCACATCTTGAGTCACACTCCTCAAGTGCAGGTACATTGTAGCATCCGCCGCCGCTGGGGAGCAATTCTGTTTCTGTCGCTTTTGTCAAATTCGGAAAGATTTCGACGGTCCTTCGCGGTCACAATAGCCAAAGTGATGGGTTTTGCCGTGCTTTTTTGTGCGTATTGTATAAATTTTGACAATAATTTTTGGCACATCTACGTTAAAAATCCGTCAAAGAAACAGCGGCGGACAGACGTTTCAAACATCTGTCCGCCGCCGGTCTCGGCAGGATCTCAGGACGCGCTCAGCAGGTCCGCGATGTACTGGTAGGCATCGGGCCAGCGGGCGTTGGGCTTGTAGTGGAACAGCTCCTTGGGCAGGACGAAGTACTGGCCGTTCTCAATGGCGGTGAGGGATGACCAGGCGGGATTGCTCTCCAGTGTGCGGGAGAGGTTGTCCAGCGCCGCCTGGGTGTCAGAGCCCATGGTGGTGATGAAGATCGCGTCCGGGTCGACGCGGATGATCTCCTCCAGGCTGATGTCCTCCAGCAGGGAGTCGTACTGATCCAGCACATTGACGAAGCCAAAGTCTGCCAGCATGGCGCCGGCCAGGATGTCGGAGCCTTTCGCCTTGAAGCCGGAGCTGTAGGCGCGGATCAGCAGCGCGGTACGGGGCTCTTCCAGGCGGGAGGTCTCCAGTATCTCCGCGATCTTCGCCTGGCCGTCCAGTCCGTTGGTCTGGTACAGGTCCTCCCTGCCGGTGATGGCGGTAAACTGGGCCAGCAGGGCCAGATAATCCTGGAACAGCTCCTCATGGAACTGGCCGCAGGGGATGTTCATCTCCCGCAGGGTATCCGCCAGGGCCTGGTGACTGGCGATGTCCGCGGACAGGATCACGAAATCGGGCTCAAGGGAGAGCAGCACCTCCAGATTGGGCTCTTTGATCGTACCCAGGATGGCGGTGTCCTCCGGCAGGCCCAGCTGACGCTCGGTCAGCGCGTCCTGTGTGACGCCGATTAGTGTGCCGCCGGCATCCAGCCACACCTCGCCCAGAGAGCCGCTGACAGCGGCCACCCGCTGGGGGCAGGCGTCAAAGGTGACGGTATGGCCGTAATAGTCCGTGACGGCGGCCGCCTGCGGCGCTTCGTCAGGCTGCGTTTCCGCGTCCTTGCCGCCGCAGCCTGTGAACAGGGTCAACAGGCACAAGAGGGACAGCAGGAGCGAGAGATACTTTTTGTTCACGACAGGCACTCCTTCTGCGCTTATTCAGCCAGCAGCTGCTTCTCGAAGTTTTCGAAGCCGACGCGCTCCACGAACAGGCCGAAACGCTCACCCGCTTTCCCCTGCTCCTGCCAGATGTGCAGCGCACGGTCCAGGATGCGGAACACGTCCTCCTTGGTGTAGACGCCGGGCAGCGGGGTGGCGATGCGCTGGCGCTTGCCCCAGACGCCGCCCAGCATGATGCGGTAGCCCCGGACCTCCTCCGATACAGCGCCGAAGGGACAGGCGTCGATGCACTTGCCGCAGTGGGTGCAGGCGTCGGCCTGGCGGGCCATTTTGCCATCCTCGCCGGGGTGGCAGATCTTCATGGGGCAGGTGGCCTCCACGTTGCACTTCTTGCAGGCGCGGCACTTCTCCGGGTCGTAGGAGGGGACGCGCTGGCCCATGATGCCGAAGTCGTTCAGGCTGGGCTTGATGCAGTTATTGGGACAGCCGCCCACGCCGATCTTGAACTTGTGGGGCAGCGTTTCACTGCGCCAGCCCAGGTAGTAGCGCTGGTGCAGCTCACGGGCCAGACCCTGGGTGTCGATGAGACCGTGGGGACAGACAGAGCCTTTGCAGGGCACAATGGGACGGATCTTCGCGCCCGTGCCGCCGGTGAACAGGCCGTAAGGCGCGAGGAATTCGCACATGGGCTCGATGTTGTCATAGGTGATGCCCTGCAGCTCCACGGACAGGCGGATGGTCAGGGCCGCACGGCCGCTGCCGAACTTCTCCGCGGCTTCCGCCAGCTTCTGCATCTGCAGGGAGGTCAGCGTGCCGTCCACCGTGACGATGCGGGCCACGAACGTCTCCTGATCCCGGCTGAGAATGATGCCGCGGCCTTTCAGGGCCTTCTTTTCTTCTGCGGTCAGCTTCAACATGGGATTGTCCTCCTATTACAATAAATTTTGGTTGGAAGCCCAGCATCCGGCTGGGCTTCTTTCCATCTCATGCCTAAGCTACAATAAGGGAAGCAACTGGCTGACCATGTT
>CAVGVB010000031.1:0-22644 GCA_963632705.1 bacterium
TGCGCTGCTCATAGCAGCGGGCGCGAAGCATATTGTTGACGCTGAAGCAGCCGCCCACCTCGCGCAGCATCTCGATATAGTTCAGGGGCTTCAGCCACTCGGAGTTATACAGCATCAGCGCCTTGCCCTCGGAGAAGTCGATGAACTTCTCCATCTGGCGCTTGAAGCACTCCGCGTTGTGCTTGATGGTCTCCTCGGTGAGCATCTGACGCATATCGGTACGGCCGGAGGGGTCGCCGATCAGGGTCGTGCCGTCACCGATCAGGGCGATGGGCTTGTTGCCCGCCATCTGCAGACGCTTCATCAGACACAGTGCCATAAAGTGGCCTACGTGCAGAGAGTCCGCCGTGCAGTCAAAGCCGATGTAGAACGTGGCCTTGCCGTTGTTGACCATCTCGCGAATCTCTTCCTCGTTGGTGACCTGTGCGATCAGTCCGCGGGCCACCAGTTCCTCATAAATACCCATAGCTTTCATTTCCTTTCGTATATTCTCAGTTGTATTTGACAGGGAAAAAATAAACGCCCCCTGTCACTGGACAGAGGGCGATATAAACGATCGCGGTACCACCTCATCTTCGCCGTGTCCTCACGAATACGGCCTCATCGGGTGCAGTCACACCCTATCGCTGTAACGGGCGAACCCGACACATCCCTACTGGCCCGTTCGGACGTTCGGGAGGCTGCTCCGGGATGTATTCACACGGTTCGCCCTCTCCTCCTTACACCACCCGGAGGCTCTCTTGGCAGGCGCAGAAGCGTGCTACTTCTTCCTTTCATCGCTGTTGCGGTATCAAGTTGAGGCTATTGTAGCAGATTTTTTTCGTTTGTCAACCACTATTTTTCACGTTACGAAAAAATATTTCACAGCCCCTGCCGGAACGCTTCCGCCTGGGCCAGCAGCTCCTCCGCACCGTCCAGCATGGTCTGAGACACATGGCTGCCGCCTGTGAGCCGCGCCAGCTCCTGCCGCCGCTGCTCCCGGTCCAGCCGCCGCACCTCTGTATAGGTACGTCCGTCCCGCTCCCCCTTTTCCACGGAGAAGTGGGTGTCGGCCATAGCGGCCAGCTGGGGCAGATGGGTCACGCACAGCACCTGCTTGCCTCGGCTGATGCGGGCCATCTTCTCCGCCACCTTCTGGGCGGCCCGGCCGCTGACGCCGGTGTCCACCTCATCGAACACCAGGGTAGACACCTTGTCCTGCTCGGAAAGCACATTCTTCATGGCCAGCATGATACGGGCCAGCTCGCCGCCGGAGGCGATCTTGTGGATAGGCCGCAGTTCTTCGCCCACATTGGCGGACATGAGAAACCGCACCGTGTCCGCGCCGTCGCTGTCCAGCGGCTTTTCCACAAAATCCACCGCAAAGCGGATCTTGCCCATGTCCAGTTGCCACAGCTCCTCCAATATCTGCTCGCTCAGCCGCAGCGCCGCCGCCTTCCGCGCGTCGGACAGCGCCTGTGCCGCCTGGCGGGCCGCTTTCTCCGCCGCCGTTAGCTCACCGGTCAAGCGCGCCAGCGTATCGCCAGCATACTCGATCTGCTCCAGCTCCGCCTCGCAATGCGCCTGATACGCCAGCATATCCTCCACCGTCGCGCCGTACTTCTTCTTCAGACGATAGAGCAGATCCAGCCGCCCCTCCACCCGGTCCAGTTCACCGGGCGAAACGTCCAGCTCGCTCCGCTTGTCCTCCACGCCGGCTGCGATGTCGTATGCCTCGCTGTAAAGCTCCCCCAGCCGCTCGTAGAGCTGGCCGAAGCCGTCGTCCAGATGCCGCACGCCGCCCAGCGCATCGTGGGCCTGCCGCAGCGCGCTCAGCGCACCGCCGCCGTTGTCATCCCCGTTGAGGGCGTAGTCCGCCTCTGCCGCCGCCGACAGGAACTTCTCCGCGTTGCGCAGAAGTCCCCTTCGGCCGTTCAGCTCTTCCTCCTCGCCGGGCCGCAGTTTGGCCCGGCGCAGCTCATCGATCTGATAGCGCAGCGTGTCCACGCGGCGCTCCTTCTCCGCCTCGTCCATTTCCAGCGACTGCATCTGCCGCCTTATGGCTATAAAGCGTTTATACTTCTCATCGTATGCTGTCAAAAGGTTTTCCGTCTTTCCGAAGCTGTCCAGATACACCAGATGCTGCTCCTCGTCCAGCAGCGCCTGTCCGTCGTGCTGCCCGTGGATATTCAGCAGCCGTCCGCCCAGCGCCTTCAGCTGGCTCACAGTGACCGGCCGCCCGTTGACCCGGCAGGCATTCTTTCCGTCGCTGTGTATCTCCCGCTGCAGCAGCAGCGTACCGTCCTCCTCCGGCGCAATGCCCAGCGCCTCCGTCAGCGCCGTGTCCACGCCGGAAAACGCAGCACTCACAAAGGCCTTGTCCGCGCCGGTACGGATCAGCTCCCGGCTGGTGCGCTGCCCCAACACGGCGCTGAGCGCGTCGATGACGATGGACTTGCCTGCGCCCGTCTCGCCGGTCAGCGCATTGAAGCCCCGCTCAAAGGCGATATCCGCCTCCTGAATGATGGCGATATTCTCAATGTGCAGCAACTCCAGCATATACAGCCCTCCTCAGTGCAGCATCTGCCGCACCTGCTCACAAAAATCCGCCGCGTGACTGCTGTCGTGGAACACCAGCAGCACCGTGTCGTCGCCGGCCAGCGTCCCCACGATGTCCGTGCCCTCCATGTTGTCCAGCGCAAAGGCCGCCGCATTGGCCATACCGTTCAGCGTTTTCAGAACGGCCAGATTTTGTGCGTTTTCCACCGTCAGCACGCACTCCCGGAAGATGGTCCGCAGCTTATCCTCGAAGTTCAGCTTCGTTTTCTGCTCCGACACGGCATAGCGGTAGTTCCCGCGCCCGTCCGGCACTTTCAGAAGGTGCAGCTGCTTGATGTCCCGGGATACTGTCGCCTGGGTGCAGGCAAACCCCCGCTGGGCCAGAAGCTGCATCAGCTGCTCCTGGGTCTCCACAGTCTCCTCCTCGATGACCTGTAAGATCATGGACTGCCGGTCATTTTTCATGCTTCAGTACCTCCATGCCCATTTTGGAATCCAGTATTTCGCAGAAGCTCTTTTTGCTCAGCCGCACCAGTTTTGTGACAAATTTGGACTGCCGCACCCGCACCTTGTCCCCGTTCTTCAGGGAAAACGCCTTGCCGCCGTCCACGGAGAGATATACGAACTTCCGGTTGGCATCCGCCGCCTCGATGGTGATGGTGTGGTCCGGCGACAGCACATAGCTGCTGGCCCGTGTAGAATGGGGGCAGATGGGTGTCAGCAGCAGATTGCGGGCCGTGGGCTCAACGATCGGTCCGCCCGCGGCCAGCGAATAGCCGGTAGACCCTGTGGGCGTGGACACGATAGCGCCGTCACCGGTGATCTTCGTCAGCCGCCCTTCCTCCGTGGCCACGTCCAGCCGCACCACACGGGCCACGCTGCCCTTGGAGATCACGCCGTCGTTCAGGGCGATGTTGTTGTAGACCGGCTTGCCGTCCCGCAGCACCGTTACGTCCAGCATCATCCGAGACTCCACGCTGAAGGACCAGTCCTTCAGATCATGCAGCCGCTCCAGCTCGTTCTGTTCCAGCTCGGACATAAAGCCCAGGCTGCCCAGGTTGATGCCCAGCACCGGCACGCCGTGGAGCGCCACCGTCCGGGCCAGGTGCAGGATCGTACCGTCGCCGCCGAAGGCGATCAGCAGGTCGGCCCGCTTGATCTCCTGCTGCAGCTGCCGGATGGGCACGCCCAGCTGGTCGTCGTAGCCCTCCCGGCTGAACGGCAGGCACACCACCGTATCAAAGCCAATGCCCTCCAAAATCTCCTTGGAGCGCTTGGCCACCGTCAATTCACTGTCCCGATAAGGATTGGGGCATAAGATCACGCGTTTCATGCTTCCCCGTGCGCCTCCTTCAAATCACTGTGTGAGGCGTCGACCAACGCCTTCAGATCGGGGATGCAGTCCGCGCCCCCGTTCTTTTTCAAATAGCCAAGGTATTCGATGTTCCCCTCCGGCCCTCGGATGGGAGAATAAGTAATACCAAGCACTGTGAAGTTATTTTCCTTTGCATGGATGAGGAAGTTTTCCAGCACTTCAAGATGCACCTTTGGGTCTCGGACGACGCCTTTCTTCCCCACCTTTTCCCGTCCTGCCTCGAACTGCGGTTTGATCAGGCAGGCGATCTCGCCGTCCTCCCGCAGCAGTCCGTACAGCGCCGGAAAGATCAGCTTCAGGGAGATGAAGCTCACGTCAATGGACGCAAAGTCCAGCGCCTCCGGGATCTCCTCGTGGGTGAGATAGCGGGCGTTGGTGCGCTCCAGACATACCACCCGCGAATCGCTCCGCAGCTTCCAGTCCAGCTGTCCGTAGCCCACGTCCACCGCATAGACCCTGGCCGCGCCGTTCTGCAGCATACAGTCCGTAAATCCGCCGGTGGACGCGCCGATGTCGGCACATACCTTGCCCTCCAGCGTGATGGGAAAGGTCGCCATGGCCTTCTCCAGCTTCAGGCCGCCCCGGCTCACATACCGCAGCGCATGGCCGCGCACCTCCACGTTGGCATCCTCCGCCACCGGTGTGCCGGGCTTGTCCGAGCGCTGTCCGTCCACGAACACCAGCCCCGCCATGATGGTGGTCTGGGCCTTCTGCCGGCTCTCGCACAGGCCGCGCTCCGTCAAAAGTACGTCCAGCCGTATTTTCTTACTCATGTGATACCTCCCTGACCGCCTGGGCGATGCCCTCCGCATCCAGCCCCAGCGCCTGCCACAGCTCTGATACCGTCCCCTGGGACGGCAGCACGCCGCCTGCATTCCGCAGCAGCAGCTTTGCCTGTATACCGTGTTCCGCCAGCACCGCGGCCAGCCGCTCTCCGGCACAGCCTGTCCGGAGCTGGTCCTCCGCCACGACGATATGCGACACGCCTGCCAGGGCCGCGCAGACCGCCTCCGCGTCCAGCGGCGCGACACGGTTCAGCTTCACCACCCGGAGGTCGATGCCCTCCCCCTTCAGCAGATCCGCCGCCGCCAGCGCCTGCCCGGTCAGGATGCCATAGGTCACAACAGCGGTCTCGCCGCCGCCGAACACCGTCACGCTCCCGTCGCCGCAGTCGCCCTGATAACCGCACTCCCCGCCCCGGGGATACCGCACGGCCACCGGCCCTTTTTCCTCCAGCACCGCCCGCCGCAGCATACGCCGAAGCTCCGCAAAGCTGGCCGGGGCATATACCGTCATCCCCGGTATCTGCGGCAGATAATCGATGCAGCCGTGGTGCGTCTCACCGTCCGCGCCCACCAGGCCGCAGCGATCCACGCCCAGCACCACGTGCAGCTTCTCCAGCGCCACGTCCTGCACCAGCATATCGTAGCCCCGCTGCAGGAAGCTGTCATACACGGCGAACACCGGAGTCAGGCCCTGCTTGGCCATGCCGCCGGCCATGGCCACCGCGTGGCCCTCGGCGATCCCCACGTCGAAAAACCGCCGGGGGAACATACAGGCGAAACCGGTCAGTCCCGTTCCCTCGCCCATGGCGGCAGTGATGGCGCACACACGCTCATCCTCCCGGGCCAGCGACGTCAGCGTCTGGCCGAACACAGAGGAAAACGTCTCCCCCGCCGCTTTTTTCTCCCGCCCGGTCACTGGGTCAAACGGCCCTACGCCGTGAAACCGCTCCGGCTCGCGCTGCGCCGGCTCGTAGCCGCTGCCCTTCACCGTGTGAACGTGTACCAGCACGGGCCGTTTTTCTTCCCGCGCCGCCTGCAATACAGCGGTGAGCCGCCCCACATCGTGGCCGTCCACCGGACCCATATAGGCAAACCCCATGTCCTCGAACATGGTGCTCACCGGCGGCAGCAGCGACTTTTTCAGCGCCGTCTTTACCTCGTGGCTCAGTCCGTACAGCGCGCTGCCGCCCGGCAGCCGCGACAGCGTCTCCCGGTACTTTTTTTTGAACTCATAATACTCCGCCGTGGTACGCACCTTGGACAAGTGCCGCGATAGCCCGCCCACGTTGGCGTCGATAGACATGCCATTGTCATTCAGCACCACGATGAGCCGCTCGCCGCTGCCGCCGGCGTCGTTCAATCCCTCAAAGCTGAGGCCACCGCCCAGCGCGCCGTCGCCGATCACCGCCAGCACGTGGTAGTCCTGTCCCAGCAGCGTCCGCGCCCGGGCCATGCCCAGCGCCACGGACACGGAGTCCGACGCGTGGCCCGCCATAAAGGCGTCGTGTTGGCTCTCGTAGGGCTTGGGAAAGCCCGACAGTCCGCCGAACTGCCGCAGCGTGCCGAACAGCTCCCGCCGCCCGGTCAGCGCCTTGTGGACATAGCACTGGTGTCCCACGTCGAACACCAGCCGGTCACTAGCGGTGTCGAACACCCGGTGGATGGCCACGGTCAACTCCACCGCACCTAAATTTGACGCCAGATGCCCGCCGGTGCGGGACACCTGCTCCACCAAAAACCGGCGCAGCTCGCCGCAAAGACGTTCTGTGTCCGTCTCCGACAGCCGCTTCACATCCGCCGGACTCTGTATGGTCTCCAAGATCAATTCTTTCTACCGTCCTTCACTCTGTCGGCATCACAAAAGCATCCGCCGTTTCAAGTTTATTCAATTTGCGATTATAGCACATTCCACATCCGTTTACAACTATTTACAAGTTTTTATACAGAATAGTTATGCAGAATATTCGGTATATTCACGCTGGCCGCGGTATGTTGTTTCCGTTTTGTAACGATTTTTACAGCACATTCTGCTATTATTGTGTCAAATACTTTGGAAAGGATCGTGGTATTGTGACCAGACCGGGAAAGAAACGGCTCATTATTATCTGTGCCATTGCTGCCGTTATAGCCGCGGCGCTGCTGCTGTACCTGATGCCCCGCCGGGTAGACAGGGCGATGCATCTCCCTGCCGCATCGGATGATGTGCAGTCCGTCAACCTTGTCAAGTATATCAGCGTTTTTGACCCGCAGCCCAACCTCCGCAGCTGGCAATACACGCTGGACAGGCAGACCGATCCGGCCCTGATGGAGGAAGCGCTTTACTGGCTCTATTCCGCCCGTCTCCGCTGCCCGCTGCCGTCCGACGGTAGTCTGAACAGCGGCAGCACAGCCGCGTCCTATACGCTGTTCGTATTTGCTGACGGCTGCGACACCGAGACCATCCTCCTTTCCGGTGACGGCTACGCCGTGGTGGGAAATATGCGCTACCGGGTGGGCCAGAAGGACATAGCCAGTCTGACGATGCTGTTTGACCACCTCAGTCTCTTGGAGGGATAAAATCTATATTCGCTGCAAAGTGCCTGCCCGCCAATGCGGACAGGCACTTTTTCTGCGCCCGCGTCATAGAATATGGCTGTAACGAACCCCACAAGGAGGTCTCCCTATGAACGAACAGGACATTATGAATAAACTGAAAGGCGATCCCCGCGCGCTGCGCTCCGTCATGCAGTCACAGGACGGTCAGGCGCTGCTGCGGATGCTGTCCGGCGGTGACAGTGCCGCCTTGGGAAAGGCGGCGCAGCAGGCCGCTATGGGGGATATGTCGGCCCTGTCCGCCATGCTCTCTCAGGTGCTGTCCAGCCCCCAGGGCGCGGAGCTGGTGCAGCGGCTGGAAAACAGGCTTCAGCAATAATACGACCACAAGGGAGGCGGCGGCGTGGACGACATCAATGAAAAACTGAATACGCTGCTGTCCGATCCCGACAGCATGGCCCGCATCATGCAGCTGGCCCAGCAGCTCTCCGGCGGCAGCGGCGGACAGCAGGCCGCCGCACCACCGCCGCCGGCTGCACCTGCCCCGCCTGCGCCGATGCCCAGCATCGACCCGCAGCTCATCGCAAAGTTTCTGCCCATCATACAGGAGTTTTCCCGGGACAACAGCCAGACTACCCAGCTTCTCTACGCCCTCCGCCCGTTTTTGAAGGACGGCAAGCAGGAGAAGGTGGAGCGGGCCGCCAAGCTGGCCCGGCTGATCTGCATCGGCAAGCGTTTCCTCACGGAAGGCGGTGGGCTTCTTGTATAACCGCTATGTCCGGGGCGACGACGGCAATTATGCCCGCGTACCGTTTGACGATACACCGCCCCCTCCGCGTCAAAGCGGCGGGCCACCGCCACCGCCGCCGCCCCAGGGCGCGCCGGAGCGCGGGTTCTTCAACGACCTGCTGGGCAAGCTGCATCTAAGCGATCTGGACGCAGGAGACCTTCTGCTCCTCTTTCTCCTGTTTTATCTCTCCAAGCAAAAGGCGGACGAGGAGCTGCTCATCGCTATCGGGCTGCTGCTGATCTTGTAGCTGGAAATCATTACATTTGCAAAAAGGTTACAAAACGGTTACAATGTACCCATCCTTGCAAGGGACACTACACATAGGAGGTCACAGTATGTTCTGCAATTTCGACTGCGCTTCCCTGCTGAAGCTGCTGTGCGGTTTCTTCGGCAAGTGCTGACGTCTCTGCACACATAGAAAAGCATCCCCCGACAGATGTCGGGGGATGCTTTATGCTGTGAAGTGGATTTACTTTATAGACTCGGCCACGGCTACGGCCACGGCGACGGTGGCGCCGACCATGGGGTTGTTGCCCATACCCAGGAAGCCCATCATCTCCACGTGGGCGGGGACGGAGGAAGAACCTGCGAACTGAGCGTCGCTGTGCATACGGCCCATGGTGTCGGTCATGCCGTAGCTGGCAGGACCGGCGGCCATGTTGTCGGGGTGCAGCGTGCGGCCCGTGCCGCCGCCGGAGGCCACGGAGAAGTACTTCTTGCCCTGCTCGATGCACTCCTTCTTGTACGTGCCAGCCACGGGATGCTGGAAGCGGGTGGGGTTGGTGGAGTTGCCGGTGATGGACACATCCACGCCCTCGTGGTGCATGATAGCCACGCCCTCGCGGACGTCATCAGCGCCGTAGCAGCGGACATCGGCCCGCTCCGTCTCGGAATAACGGATCTCGCGGACGATATTCAGCTTGCCGGTGTAGTAGTCGAACTGGGTCTGCACATAGGTGAAGCCGTTGATGCGGCTGATGATCTGGGCCGCGTCCTTGCCCAGGCCGTTCAGGATCACGCGCAGGGGCTCTTTGCGGGCCTTGTTGGCGTTCTTCACGATGCCGATAGCGCCCTCGGCGGCGGCGAAGGACTCGTGGCCGGCCAGGAAGGCGAAGCACTTGGACTCATCGCTCAGCAGCATCGCGCCCAGATTGCCGTGGCCCAGGCCCACCTTACGGTCCTCGGCCACAGAGCCGTCGATGCAGAAGGACTGCAGGCCCACGCCGATCATCTTGGCGGCCTCGGCG
The DNA here is from genome assembly GCA_963632705.1 of bacterium. Classification (GTDB taxonomy): domain Bacteria; phylum Bacillota; class Clostridia; order Oscillospirales; family Oscillospiraceae; genus Vescimonas. The sequence continues at coordinate 9,268 of CAVGVB010000031.1, forward strand.
GCGGTCTTAACGCCGGACTTGATGGCGATGGCTGCGCCCACGGTGTACGCCCAGCAGGCGTTCTCAAAGCAGATAGGCTGGATGCTCTTCACGATCTCGTAGGGATCGAAGCCCTTTGCCTGGCAGATCTCGCGGCACTCCTCCACGGACTTGATGCCGTATTGAGCGAGGACGCCGTTGATCTTGTCGATTCTTCTCTCGTAACTTTCAAACAGAGCCATTTTGTCGTCCTCCCTCTCTTATTCGTGGCGCGGGTCGATATACTTCGCCGCGTTGTCCCACTGGCCGTAATGGCCGGTGGCGTTCTTCAGCGCCTCGTTGGCGTCCACGCCCTTCTTCACGGCGTCCATCATCTTGCCCAGGCTGATGAACTCGTAGCCGATGATCTCATCATCCTTGTTCAGCGCCAGACGGCTGCAGTAGCCCTCGGCCATTTCCAGGTAACGGGGGCCCTTCTCGCGAGTGCCGAACATAGTACCCACCTGGGAGCGCAGGCCCTTGCCCAGATCCTCCAGAGACGCGCCCACGGCCAGACCGTCCTCGGAGAAGGCGGACTGGGTACGGCCATAGACGATCTGCAGGAACAGCTCGCGCATGGCGGTGTTGATGGCGTCGCACACCAAGTCGGTGTTCAGCGCCTCCAGAATGGTCTTGCCGATCAGGATCTCGGAGGCCATGGCGGCGGAATGGGTCATGCCGGAGCAGCCGATGGTCTCCACCAGCGCCTCCTCGATGACGCCGTTCTTCACGTTCAGCGTCAGCTTGCACGCACCCTGCTGGGGTGCACACCAGCCAATACCGTGGGTAAAGCCGGAGATGTCGGAGATCTCCTTGGCCTGCACCCATTTGCCCTCCTCGGGAATGGGAGCGGGGCCGTGATAAGCGCCCTTGGCGACAGGACACATATGCTGAACCTCAGTCGTATAGATCATAGTGACGATCTTCCTTTCTGCGTTATAGTAGTGCCTTGCGGCGGTCAAACCAACAGCATTATAGCAAATGTTCCCGCAAAATGCAAGAAACATTCCAAACATTTGGACACGATCCGCCCGGCGACTGCTCCATTCGTAGAAAATCCATGCCAATACCGCTCATTCCGTGAAATGCATTGACTTTTCCCCGGAAATAATTATAATAAATAAGTATTTTTTTGAGATCATATACGGAGGTCGTCCTTATGACTGACAAAGCATACTTCGACGCCATGGAGGCGCGCATCCCCAAGGGACAGGTCCGCACCCGGTTCGCCCCCTCTCCCACCGGGTATATGCACATCGGCAATCTTCGCACCGCGCTGTATACCTGGCTCATCGCCCGCAGCCACGGCGGCACGTTCATCCTCCGCATCGAGGATACCGACCAGGGCCGTCTGGTGGAGGGTGCGACAGACGTGATCTACCGCACCATGGCGGAGTGTCACCTGACCCACGACGAGGGCCCGGATGTGGGCGGGCCGGTAGCGCCGTATATCCAGTCCCAGCGCCGCGACACCTATGGGAAGTATGCGGAGCTGCTGGTGGAAAAGGGCGGCGCGTACTACTGCTTCTGTGAAAAGTGCGCCTCCGAGGAGGACAGCGGCGAATTCGACCGCGCCGACGATCCCTGCCGCGATCTGCCGCTGGAGGAAGCCCTCCGCCGCGTGGCCGCCGGCGAGCCGTACGTCATCCGCCAGCGCATCCCCAAGGAAGGGACGACCACGTTCCACGACGCGGTGTTCGGCGACATCACCGTGGAGAACAGCACGCTGGACGATCAGGTGCTGCTGAAGCGGGACGGTCTGCCCACGTATAACTTTGCCAACGTCATTGACGACCACCTGATGGGCATCACCCATGTGGTCCGGGGCAGCGAATACCTGTCCTCCGCGCCGAAGTACGACCTGCTGTACCACGCCTTCGGCTGGGAAGTGCCCACTTACGTCCACTGCTCCCCCGTGATGCGGGATGCCCAGAATAAGATGTCCAAACGTCACGGAGACCCGTCCTATGAGGATCTGAAGGCCGAGGGCTATCTCACCGACGCCATCCTGAACTATGTGGCGCTGCTGGGCTGGTCGCCCAAGGGTGAGCTGGCGGAGCAGGAGATATTCTCCCTCGACGAGCTTGTAAAGGCATTTGACCTGACAGGTATTTCCAAGTCTCCGGCCATTTTCGATAAGGCCAAGCTGGACCATTTCAATGCCGTATATCTCCGCGCTATGTCTCCGGAGGACTTCGCTGAGGTGGCTGCGCCGTATATCCGCCAGACGGTCAAGGGTGACTTTGATGTGGCCGCCATTGCCGCTCTGCTGCAGGCCCGCTGCGAAAAGCTGACGGACATCCCTGAAAAGGTGGACTTTTTCGACGCCTGCCCCGCCTATGATGTAGAGTTTTTCACCAATAAGAAATCCAAGACCAACCCCGAGGTCTGCAAGGCGATGCTGGAAGCCGCTATTCCCATGCTGGAGGCCCTGCCCCAGTGGACGGACGAGGCCATCCACGACGGGCTGGTGTCCCTGGCCGAGCAGCTGGGCGTAAAGAACGCCACGCTGATGTGGCCGGTACGCATCGCCGCCGCCGGCAAGCTGGTGACCCCCGGCGGCGCGGTGGAGATCTGCCGCATTCTGGGCCGCGACGAGACGCTGAGACGTCTCCGCGCCGGTCTCGCCATGCTGGAGAGTCTGTAATGAAAAAACAATTCCGCTCCATCGCCTCCTTTTGGCGTGAGCAGTATGGCCACTACGTCTTTATCACGACCGTCGCCTTTCTGGCCATTGCCGTGATGGCCTACATTGCCGGACGGATCTTTCCGGACATCCCCACGTACATCCTGGATTGGTTCAACGAGTCCGTTGAAAACTCCGGTATCGTGCGGGAGGACGGCAGCTTCAGCGTTGTGGCGCTCTTTTTCAACAACCTGCAGGCCATGGCTCTGTCCGTTCTGTACGGTTTTATCCCATTTCTCTTTCTGCCCGCCCTTTCTCTGGGTGTCAACTCTGTTATTTTAGGCGTATTGGCGGCGTATTACTCCAACAACAGCTTCTCGCTGCTGGTGCTGCTGGCCGGCATCCTGCCCCACGGCATTTTTGAGCTTCCGGCGCTGTTCCTCAGCCTGGGCGCAGGGCTGTGCCTGTGCAAGAACATCAACGCCTATATCCGGAAGAATGAAAAAGGCGTTATGAAGCCCCTTATGCTGAATATCCTGCGCACTGTGTGCATACTGGTGCTGCCGCTGCTGGCGGTCGCCGCCGTGATGGAGACCTACGTCACGCCCCTTGTCATGAGCCTGTTCCTGTGACCATCCTGTTTATAACGGCGCGAGCCGTGCAGCTTATTTTGAAAGGAATGATCTTTGTGTGTGAGAAGAAAACCGATGTTCCCGTCCTGTTCGGCAAAATGGTGTTTGGCGAACAGCAGATGCAGCAGCGTCTGTCTGCCGAGACGTATCAGGCATGGCAGCAGGCTCTGGCGCAGGGAACGGCACTGGATCGTTCCGTAGCCGGTGAGATCGCCGGCGCCATGAAGGACTGGGCCATCGAAAAGGGCGCTACCCACTTCACCCACTGGTTTCAGCCCATGACCGGCTTTACCGCCGAAAAGCACGACAGCTTCATCACCCGGGACGGCAAGGACGGTGTGGTCATGGAGCTGAGCGCCAAGGAGCTGAGCAAGGGTGAGGCGGACGCCTCCTCCTTCCCCTCCGGCGGTCTCCGTGCCACCTTTGAGGCCCGTGGCTACACCGCCTGGGACCCCACGTCCTACGCCTTTGTCAAGGACGAAACGCTGTATATCCCCACCATATTCTGCTCCTACAGCGGTCAGACGTTGGATAAGAAAACACCGCTGCTGCGCTCCATGCGGGAGCTGGACAAGGCGTGTATCCGCATCCTGCGGCTGTTCGGCAACACCGAGGCGCAGCACGTTGTCCCGCAGGTCGGCCCGGAGCAGGAATATTTCCTCATCGACGCCTCCATGTACGACCGCCGCGCCGATCTGAAGCTGTGCGGCCGGACGCTGTTCGGCGCGAAGCCTCCCAAGGGCCAGGAGCTGGACGACCATTACTACGGTGCGATCAAGCCCCGTGTGGCCGCATTCATGCGCGAGCTGGACGAGGAGCTCTGGAAGCTGGGCGTGCTGGCAAAGACGGAGCACAACGAGGTCGCCCCGGCCCAGCACGAGATCGCGCCTATCTACTCCGACGCCAACACCGCCTGCGACAAGAACCAGCTGACCATGGAGATGCTGAAAAAAGTGGCCGCCCGCCATGGGCTGGTCTGTCTGCTCCACGAAAAACCCTTTGCCGGCATCAACGGCAGCGGTAAGCACGACAACTGGTCCTTGGCCACCGACACCGGTGAGAACCTGCTGAAGCCCGGCAGCACCCCCAGTCAGAACGCCCAGTTCCTGCTGTTTCTGGCCGCATTCGTCAAGGGTGTGGACGAGTACCAGGAGATGCTGCGCTGCTGCGTATCCTATCCCGGAAACGACCACCGCCTGGGCGGCAACGAAGCCCCTCCGGCCATCATCTCCATTTTCCTGGGCGACGAGCTGACCGCCATTCTGGACGCCATCATCAACGGCACGGAGTATGTGGACATCACCAAGAGGAAACTGACCATCGGCGTGGACACCCTGCCGGAGATTCCTCAGGATACCACGGACCGCAACCGTACCTCTCCCCTGGCCTTCACCGGCAACAAGTTCGAGTTCCGTATGCTGGGCTCATCCCAGTCTATCGCCAGCCCCAACGTGGTGCTGAACACCATCATGGCCGAGGAGCTGGGCCAGTTTGCCGATATGCTGGAGAAGGCCGACGATTTCCAGTCCGCCCTGCAGACGCTGATCCGCGACACCTTTGCCGCCCATCAGCGCATCATCTTCAACGGCAACGGCTACGATGACGCCTGGGTACAGGAGGCGGCCCGCCGCGGCCTGGCCAACCTGCGGGACACGGTGGACTGTATGCCCGCCTACATAGACCGCAAGAACATCGATCTCTTCACCAAGCACGCCGTTCTCACGGAAACGGAGATGCGCGCCCGGTACGAGATCCACCTGGAGAATTACTGCAAGGTGACGACCATCGAGGCCAAGACACTGCTGGACATGGCCCAGCGCGGTATTCTCCCCGCCGTCAGCCGCTATACCGGCGACCTGGCCAAGGGGATGGCCCACAAGCAGGAGGCCGGTCTGTCCTCCGCCTGCCGGGTGGAGGAATGTCTCATCCGTCAGCTGAGCGACCTGAACGGCGATCTGCTGGACGCCTGCCAGGCCCTGACGGCGGCGCTGAACAAAGCCCCTGCCGCTGACAGCGGCATTGATGCCGCCCGCTGGTATCGTGCGGAGATCTCCACCCGGACGCAGCAGGCCGGTGAACTGATCAACCAGCTGGAAGCGCTGATGCCCGCCGACGTGTGGCCCTTCCCCACCTATGCCGACATTCTGTTCAGCGTTTGACCGCAGTATAGCAAAAGGCCCTCCCGGACGATCCGGGAGGGCCGCTTTTTTCAGCGTTATTTCTGTCTCTTCTCTTTTTTCAGCTTCTCGCCGACTTTCTTCATGATCTTCAGGCACAGCGCCGAGCTGATACTCAGCAGCGCCAGGCCTGCCGCCAATTCTTTTTTCTTCATTTCGGTGCTCCTTTCCATATCCGGCCGCGCCGCGGCTGTATACGCAGTCTACCACGTTTTAGACGATCTGTAAAGCAATTCTACTGTTCACGCCTTTTTACCCTATAAATTGTGGTTTATTTCACATTCTTTACCAGTTCTTGGGGCATTGTTGTTGTGGAAATGACGGTGTGTACGCCGCTTTTTTTGTCTGGTTTACCAAAAATGAAAAACTAGTCCCCCGAACCGGCACACCTTTATTTACTTTGTTTCAGAATTGTGCTTTAATACAGTGTGTACGTTTGCAGGCATCACGAACAGATGCCATAGAACAATGAGGAGGAAAACGATTTATGGTACAGTTTGCAAAGAGAATGGACCTTCTGAAGGGTTCTGAGATCCGTGAGCTGCTGAAGCTGACCGCGCAGCCCGACATCATCTCCTTCGCCGGCGGTATGCCCGCCCCGGAGCTGTTCCCCGTGGAGCAGATGATGGAGGCCTCCATGGCCGTTCTGAAGGAAAACGGCCGTGCCGCCCTCCAGTATTCCACCACCGAGGGTCTGCCCCGCCTGCGTGAGCAGATCGCCGAGCGTATGCTGGCCAAGAACAATATCAAGACCGACAAGGATCACATCCTGATCACCTCCGGCTCTCAGCAGGGTCTGGACTTCGCCGCCCGCGTTTTCCTGAACCCCGGCGACGTGGTGCTGCTGGAAAGCCCCTCTTATCTGGGCGCTGTTAACGCCTTCAAGGCCTGCGAACCCACGTTCATTGAAGTCCCCACCGACGACGGCGGCATGATCATGGAAGAGCTGGAGAAGATCCTGGCCACCACCGAGCGCGTGAAGATGATCTACGTCATCCCCGATTTCCAGAACCCCACGGGCCGTACCTGGGATCTGGATCGCCGCCATAAGTTCATGGACATCGTCAACAAGTACGAGATCCCCGTCATCGAGGATAACCCCTACGGCGAGCTGCGCTTCGAGGGCGAGTATATGCCCGCGCTGAAGAGCCTGGACACCAAGGGCCTGGTGGTCTATCTGGGCACGTTCTCCAAGATCCTGGCTCCCGGCTATCGTCTGGGCTGGGTCTGCGCCGAGGACGAGATCCTGTCCAAGTTCAACTTCATGGAGCAGGCCGCTTCCCTGCAGGCTTCCACCATCGGCCAGATGGAGACCTCCAAGTGGATCGATATGTTCGACCTGGATGCCCACGTCAACACCATCCGCGAGTGCTATCGCAAGCGCCGCGCCGTGATGCTGGAGACGCTGGCCACCGAGCTGCCTGAGCCCTGCACCTTCACCCGTCCCGAGGGCGGCCTGTTCGCTTGGGTGGTCCTGCCTGAGTACATGGACGCCAAGGAGCTGCAGATGAAGTGCCTGGCCAAGAAGGTCGCGTTCGTTCCCGGCGGTTCTTTCTTCCCCAACGGCGGTCACGAGAACACCCTGCGCCTGAACTATTCCTGCATGCCCGAGGAGAAGATCGTTCAGGGTATCAAGGCCCTGTGCGACACCATCCGCGAAAACCTGAAGTAATCGCAATATTTTAAGGAGCTTATCTACCTATGAAGGACGTTAAAGTGCTGATCGGCAACTACGGCAGCGGTAAGAGCGAGCTGGCGCTGAACTTCGCCATGCAGGCCGCCGCCCGGGGCGAGCGGACGGAGCTGTTGGACCTGGATATGGTCAACACCTACTTCCGCCTGACGGAGCGGGGCAAGCTGGTGGAGCAGAAGGAGATACGTCTCGTTTCTCCCAACTTTGCCTGCTCCGGCATCGAGACCCTTTCCCTGCCCGCCGAGGTGTCGTCTGCTTTCGTTCTGGATTGGGACACCGTCATCTTTGATGTGGGCGGCGACGATGTGGGCGCAACTGCCCTGGGCCGCTATCATCAGGACTTTGTAGATCTCGAGCCCGGTTCTCTGGAGGTGCTGAACGTGGTCAACATCCGCCGCCCCCTGGCTGGTTCGGTGGAGAAGATCCTCCGCCTTCAGGCGGGGATGCAGACCCACGCCCGCCTTCAGATCACCGGCATGATCAATAACACGAACCTGGCCACTATGACCGGGCCTGACGACCTGTGGGACGGCTACGAGATGCTGCGTGAGGTCTCCGACCTGACCGGCATCCCGGTAGCCTACACCACCGGCAAGAAAGAATTCCTGGATGACTTCCTGTCCCGCAAGCCCGATATGAAGTATGTGGGCACGCCCATCGCCATCGACGTGTATATGCACCGCGACTGGGACTCCTACATCGCCCACGGGCTGAACACCAAAAATCCTCACAAGGATATGTATTGATCCCGTATACCTCCCTCTCCCGGGGGTAGAAATAGGCACAAACACAGCACGGAAAAGGAAATTAGAAAAGAGGTGTAAAGAGAGTGGTAAGAGTTACCATCGACGAGAATCTTTGCAAGGGCTGCGGCCTGTGTGTGAGAGCTTGTCCCAAGCACATCATCGAGCTGTCCAAGACCCACATCAACGCAAAGGGCTACCATCCCGCGGAAGTTACGAACATGGAGGCGTGTATCGGCTGCACGTCCTGCGCCCGTACCTGTCCCGACGTGGTCATCCGTATTGAAAAAGACTAAGGAGGCTGAAAGAATATGGCTTTGACTCTTATGAAGGGCAGCGAAGCGATCGCGGAAGCCGCTATTCGTGCCGGCGCCCGGTTCTTCTTCGGTTACCCCATTACTCCGCAGACGGAGATCCCCGAATATATGTCCGCCCGTATGCCTGAGATCGGCGGCTGCTTCCTGCAGGCCGAGAGCGAAGTGGCGGCTATCAACATGGTGTACGGCGCTGCCGGTACCGGCGCTCGCGTTATCACCTCTTCCTCCAGCCCCGGCGTGTCCCTGAAGCAGGAAGGTATCTCCTACTGCGCCGGCGCTATGGTCCCCGCTGTTATCATCAACGTGATGCGCGGCGGCCCCGGTCTGGGCAACATCCAGGCTTCCCAGGGCGACTATTTCCAGGGCGTCAAGGGCGGCGGCAACGGTGACTATCACCTGCTGACCTTCGCTCCCGCTTCCGTGCAGGAGGCCATCGACCTGATGATGATCGCCTATGACAAGGCTGAGAAGTATCGTATCCCCGTTCTGTTCCTGGCCGACGGCATCATCGCCCAGATGATGGAGCCCGTGGAGCTTCCCGAGATGGTGGACTACAAGGTCGACCCCGAGAAGAAGCCCTGGGCCTGCACCGGCTGGAAGCCCGGCGACGATCCCGCCAAGCGCGGCATCATCAACTCCATCTACATCGACACCGAGAGCCTGGCCATCCACAACGATGAGCTGCAGGCTATGTATAAGGAAGTCGTCGCCAACGAGCAGATGTGGGAGAGCTACAACTGCGAGAACGCCGACTACATCATCACCGCCTTCGGTACTGTGGCCCGTATCGCCAAGAGCGCTATTGCCGAGCTGAAGGAAAAGGGCATCAATGTTGGTCTGGTGCGTCCTATCACCGTGTGGCCCTTCCCCTATGACGCTGTCCGCGAAGCCTGCTGCCGGCCCAACGTCAAGGCAGTTCTGGACGTGGAGCTGAACGAAGGCCAGATGCTGGAGGACATCAAACTCGCCATCAACGGCGACAAGCCCGTGGACTTCTTCGGCCACTGCGGCAGCCAGATGCCTTCCACCGACGAGATCGTCACCAAGATCCTGAGCATGAAGGAGGGTAAATAAGATGGCTGTACTGTTCGAAAAGACTAAGCTGCTCACTGACAAGCAGTTCCACTATTGCCCCGGCTGCAACCACGGTATCATTCACCGCCTGGTGGCCGAGGTCATCGACGAGATGAACCTGGACGGCAAGGTCATCGGCGTAGCCCCCGTCGGCTGCTCCGTGTTTGCCTACGATTACTTCAACTGCGATATGTACGAGGCTGCCCACGGCCGTGCTCCCGCTGTTGCCACCGGCATCAAGCGTTCCGTCGGCAAGGACACCCTGGTGTTCACCTATCAGGGCGACGGCGACCTGGCCTCCATCGGTACGGCTGAGATCGTTCACGCTGCTCACCGCGGCGAGAAGATCACCACTATCTTCGTCAACAACGCCATTTACGGCATGACCGGCGGCCAGATGGCCCCCACTACCCTGATCGGCCAGAAGGCCACCACCTGCCCCGCTGGCCGCAGCGAGGAGTGGAGCGGTCTGCCCATCAAGATGTGCGAGATGCTGTCTGCTGTCCCCAGCTCCTACTACATCGAGCGTGTGGCTGTGAACAACACCGCCAACATCGCCAAGGCCAAGAAGGCCATCGCCAAGGCGTTCCGCCTGCAGATGGAAGGCAAGGGCTTCACCATGATCGAAGTCCTGTCCACCTGCCCCACCAACTGGGGTCTGTCCCCTGTGGAGGCCATGGATTGGCTGGAGAAGAACATGATCCCCTACTATCCTCTGGGCGTATACAAAGACAAGGAGGCGGAGTAATATGGAAAAAACCTTTATTTTCGCCGGTTTCGGCGGCCAGGGTATGCTGCTGATCGGTAAGTTCGTCGCCATGGCCTGCATGCTGGACGGCAAGCACGTCTCCTGGCTGCCCTCTTATGGCCCTGAGATGCGCGGCGGTACGGCCAACTGCTCCGTCATCGTGTCCGACGAGCCCGTTGCATCCCCCCTGGTAGAGAAGGCCGACGTCATCGTCGCCATGAACCGTCCCTCTCTGGACAAGTTCGAGGAGCACGTGAAGCCCGGCGGTGTGCTGGTCATCAACAGCTCTATCATCGACCGCAAGGCCGTCCGTGATGACATCACTGTGGTGTACTGCGACGCCAACGGTATTGCTGAGTCCATCGGCAACCCCAAGGGTGCTAACGTGGCCATCCTGGGCGCGACCCTGGCCAAGGCTCCCGTTACCTCCGTGGAGAGCATGATGGAAGCCATCCGCATTGAGCTGGGCGAGAAGAAAGCCCGCTTCCTGGAGGGCAACAAGAAGGCTCTGCTGGCCGGCATGGAGGCCGCCAAGTAAGGTTTTCTGCCTTATGTCACACCAAAGCCCCGGTATCTTCGGATACCGGGGCTTTCAGCGTATCCAAAGATAATCGTATGGAAAGATAACCGTATGGTATGATTTTTTTAGCTTCACTTTTTGCGCGGTCTTCGCTGCCCCCTGTCGAATTTCACCGAATGGTTTATTAAAAGTACGTCGAACCGGTAAAATGTTTCCTGCATTGAAATTTAATATTGACTTCCTACCAAACGTTTGGTATCATCTTGACATGAAAAAATTAGGTTGACAATGACGTACAAGGAGGTGTCGCACATGAGTTCTTTTTCATACTTCGTGGGCCAGCGCATCAAAAAATACCGAAAGAGCCGCGGTTATACCATTGAGCAGTTTTCCGCTATGATCAATAAGAGCAAGGCGACGCTGTCCAAGTATGAAAACGGCGCGATCACCATCGACATTGAGACGCTCTACGAGATCGCACAGGCACTGGACATAGACCTGAAATGCTTCATCGACTACCAGCCGCCTATGTTCCGCTCTGAGCCCGCCCTGCCAAAGAACAACTACTTCAACCAGTCGCTGGCCTATATGTACTATTACGATGGCCGAATTCGCCAGATGACCCGCTCCCTCCTCCGCTTTTCCCACGCTTCTGACCACGAGGGGATCGAGGTCACGCTGTATATGGGCGTTCTTTCCTTCTCCGATCCGGACCGCTGCCAGCACCTGTTCACCGGTGAGATGAAAGCCTACGACACCATCACCCACATGGTGCTGACAAATCAGATCAACGAGGCGGAAAAGCTCTATATTTGTATGCTGAACCCCATGCAGAACCGCACGCCCGCCGTGGGCCTGGTCTCCGGTATCGGCTCGTCCCCGTTTTTCGCCCCCATCGCGCTGAAGGCGCTGATCTCCAAAGAGCCGCTGGAGGAGGGCGACCGTCTGCTGAATACCGTAAAGCTGGACAAGGACGACTATCACCTGCTGCGCTACTACAACATGATGGTGGTCAACCGCCCCGCTTCCCTTTCCCTCCAATAACGTCTGCAAGCAAAACAACTGTGAAGGTTTGTGCCTTCACAGTTGTTTTATTACGCCATTTTTTGCAGTTCGCGCTTCAGCCGCGCGATGATCCGCTTCTCCAGTCGGGATATGTAGGACTGGGAAATGCCCAGCCGGTCCGCCACCTCCTTTTGGGTCAGCTCCTTCTTGCCACCCAGCCCGAACCGCATGGTGATGATGTCCCGTTCCCGTGGGCTGAGCCGTGACACCGCCGTCTGCAGCAGTTGGCGATCCACATCCGCTTCGATGGGCCGCATCACCACATCACCGTCCGTTCCCAGCACATCGCTGAGCAGCAGCTCCTTTCCGTCCCAGTCCGTATTCAGCGGCTCGTCGAAGCTCACCTCCGTCCGCTGGGCGCTGTTTTTCCGCAGATACATCAATATCTCGTTCTCGATGCACCGGGAGGCATAGGTGGCCAGCTTGATATTCTTGTCCGTCCGGAACGTATTGATGGCCTTGATAAGCCCGATCGTACCGATGGAGATCAGATCCTCGATGTTGATACCTGTGTTTTCAAACCGCCGCGCAATGTAGACCACCAGCCGCAGATTGCGCTCGATCAGCACCTGCCGCACGGCAAACTCCCCCTCGTCCAGACGGCGCAGCATCTCTGCCTCCTCGTCCCGCGGCAGCGGCGGCGGCAGTGTGTCGCTGCCGCCGATATACATGATCTTATCCGGCCTGTACCTCCTGCGAAGCCACGCCAGCAGACCTATGAGCTTCTCCCTCAGCATGATGCGCCTGTCCTCCCTCTCCGCCCCACAGGGCATGATACCCGCCGCCGTCGCTGACCGGCTGTTCCGATAGCGCCACCGGCGTCCGCCAAAACCGTTTTCCCTCCACCTCTATGTAGTCACTTCGTGCCGCCAGCAACAGTCCGCCCGACGTTCCCACAGCCCGGAACGGCAGCAGCGTCAGCCGCACCGGGCAGCCCTGCCGGTACAGCCGGGCCATCTTCTCCTCCGGCGTCAGCGGCAGCGCCAGCACCGCCGCCATCTCGCCGGGCCATAGCGCCTCCGCCGCTCCCTGCTCCAGCACCAGCGCCGCCCGCCCGCTCACCGGATCGCGCAGCGTGTTTCCGGTGTCGTGCAGCGCCGTAACGGTCTGCTTTCTCCCGTCTATGACGATCGTGATCTGCAACAGCTCTCCCCCTCCGTGCCGCGCCCCCTGCCCGAACAGCAGATGCAGCAATACATACCCTGCGCCGGACGTCCCCAACAGGACAGGCCAGCTCACATCGGCGTAGTAAACTCTCTGCGCCAGGCCCAGCGGTGAACCTGCAGCCAGCCCCAGTGCCAGTACAGCACCCGCCAACCCACCGGCCAGCAGGAAGAACAGCGCCGCCTGCCGCCACCGTCCGCGAAAGGCAGCCAGCGCCAGCACCAGCCCCGATACCAACCGGCACAGTGGATGCCTCAGCAGCGTCAGCCCCGGCAGGAACACCGCCACGGCGTACACGCCGCCCAGCGCGGCCCATAACAGCAACCAGCCCCGCCGCAGCGGCAATCCGGACAGTCGCGCCGTTCCCAGCAGCAGCAAATAGTCCACCGCTGTGTTCAGCACCCACACGCGGTCCAGATACACCACCGTCATCCGTTTCACCTCGCTTGTCTCCATTATACGTCCCACATCAGAAGAAACCGGTCGCTTTCCGCCTTGCACATACGAATAAATATCCCCCGGCGAAGCCGGGGGTATTTATTATACGGGCGAAGCCCTATGTTACCAGCCACGCCTCATGCGGCGTTGGTACGGTCTGAC
>CAVGVB010000032.1:0-22259 GCA_963632705.1 bacterium
CTGGGGCAAGGACCGTATGCGCTCCATGATCCTGGAGCGCACCGACTGGTGCATCAGCCGCCAGCGCCGCTGGGGTCTGCCCATCCCCGTGTTCTACTGCAAGGACTGCGGCAAGCCGGTGTGCAACGACGAGAGCATCGAGGCCGTGGCCGGTCTGTTTGAAAAAGAGGGTTCTAACGCCTGGTTCGAGAAGGACGCCATGGACATCCTGCCCAAGGGCTTCGTGTGCCCCCACTGCGGCAAGAGCGGCGGCTTCGAGAAGGAGACGGACACGCTGGACGGCTGGTTCGACTCCGGTTCGACCCACTTTGCCGCCATGGAGCGGGATCAGGGCTTCTGGCCCGCCACCATGTATATCGAGGGTCTTGACCAGTACCGCGGCTGGTTCCAGTCCTCCCTGCTGGTGGCCGTGGGCGCGCTGGGCCGGGGCGCTCCGTTCAAGGAGTGCGTCACCCACGGCTGGACCGTGGACGGTGAGGGCAAGGCCATGCACAAGTCCCTGGGCAACGGCATGGACCCGGCGGAGATCTTCAACAAGTACGGCGCGGACCTGCTGCGTCTGTGGGCGGGCAGCTCCGACTATCACGTGGACGTGCGCTGCTCCGACGAGATCTTCAAGCAGCTGAGCCAGAACTATCTGAAGTTCCGCAACACCTGCAAGTTCTGCCTGGACAACCTGGTAGGCTTCGACCCGGATCAGCTGGTACAGCCCGGCGAGATGCTGGCGCTGGACAAGTGGGCCGTGACCCGGCTGAACAGCCTGATCGAAAAGGCCTTTGCGGCGTATGACGAGTATGAGTTCCATGTGGTGTCCCACATGATCAACGACTTCTGCGTGGTGGATCTCAGCTCCTTCTACTTTGACATCATCAAGGACCGCCTGTACTGCGACGGCGAGGACAGCCTGTCCCGCCGCAGCGCCCAGAGCGCCATGTGGATGATCCTGGACGCCATGACCCGGATGTTCGCGCCGATCCTGGCGTTCACCTGCGACGAGATCTGGCTGGCTATGCCCCACCGCAGCGAGGACGACGGGCGGAACGTGCTGTTCAACGAGATGGTGAAGCCCTACGGCGCGTATGCTCTCAGCGAGGGCGAGATGGCCCAGTGGGCGCGGATCGCCGCGCTGCGGGGCGTGGTCAACGGCGCGCTGGAGCAGGCCCGTGCCGACAAGACCATCGGCAAGAGCCTGGAGGCCGAGGTGGATCTGACCGTCACCGCCGAGGATGCGTTCCTGGCGGAGATGGACGCCGCCGCGCTGGCCGATCTGTTCATCGTGTCCCAGGTCCGCGTGGACGTGGGCGCGGAGCAGGCGGTGGCTGTGCGGCCCGCCAATGGCTGCAAGTGCGGACGCTGCTGGAAGGTGCTGCCCACCGTGGGCGGCGACAGCAAGCACCCCGATCTGTGCCCCCGGTGTGCACAGGTGGTGGAGAGCCTGCCGGTCATCGAATAACTATGACAAAAAGAGAGACCTCCTGCGGGAGGTCTCTCTTTTTGCGTCTATAGGAGGGGCAGGCCCAGCAGCAGGCGTGCGCCGGCCAGCAGGAGCAGGGGCTCGGTCTCGAACCGCGTCCAGTCCGGCGGAAGGGGCAGCTCCTGGGGCTCGATGGCCGCGCCGCGGATATCCGTCAGGCATCGCTGGATGCACAGCACCGGCTGGGGCGTCAGGCTGGAGAGGGTGAGGCTGCTGCGGGTGTGCAGGCCGCAGTCCACCGTCTGGCGGGCGGAGGGAAAGGCGCAGCCGCTGCCGGCGGGGAGCAGCACCGTGCGGCACAGCGGGGCGCGGGGCAGCCGGGACAGCGTCTCCGCGCCCCGGCGGCTGCACACCAGCAGCGTCCAGGCCCGGGAGAAGATCGTCTTTTCATCCAGCGGGGTCAGAAGTTCCGGCAGGCGGCGCTCCCAGGCTGCGCCGCAGGGGCGGAAGAAGCCGGCGTGGTCCATAGTTACTCACCTCGCGCGTAGTTTGCCGCGGGGAGCGGAAAGTTATGCCTGCGTGCAATTTCCGCTGGGCAAGGGCGAAAAACTGTGCTATACTGTGGGCATACCCGGGAAAGGAGGACGCGCTATGCCTTTTCGCGCCCATTTACACACAGTCAACCGACACCGCCGGATGGTGCGGCACTACTGCCTGAAGCTGGGGCTGGTGTGGCAGGGACTGACCCACGACCTGAGCAAGTACAGTCCCACGGAGTTCTGGCGGGGCGTGAAGTATTACCAGGGCTGGCGCAGTCCCAACGACCAGGAGCGGCTGGAAAACGGGGTGAGTCTGGCGTGGCTGCACCACAAGGGGCGCAACCGGCATCACTTCGAGTACTGGATCGACTACTGCCGCCGGGAGGACGGAACGATCTACATAGGCGGGTGCAAGATGCCCAAGAGGTATGTGGCGGAGATGTTCTGCGACCGGATCGCCGCCTGCCGGGTGTATCAGGGGGACGCGTACACCGACGCGTCGCCGTATGATTACTACCAGCGGAGCAAGGACCTGCGGCGGACGGACGCCAGCCGGTTCATGCACCCGGAGACGGCGGCGCTGCTGGACCGGTGGCTGCTGCTGCTGAAGGAGCAGGGCGAGGAGACGGCCTTCGCGGTCATACGCCGGGAGCTGGAGACAAAGGAATACTGATATGAGAAGCGCCCTCCCGATGGGAGGGCGCTTTTTTCATTTTTCATTTTTATTCGTCGCCATGGCGGGGAAACCAGTCGGCGGCTTCCCGGCGGTAGTCCACGGCGTTCCGGAGGATGTCGGCGATGGCGGCCGCATCCAGCTGGCCCTTGACCTTGGCGGGAGAGCCGTAGACCAGAGAGCCGTCGGGGATGACGGTGTTCTGGGTGACCAGCGCGCCTGCGCCGACGATGCAGTGGCGGCCGACGACCGCGCCGTTGAGCAGGATCGCGCCCATGCCGATGAGGGTCTCGTCGCCTATGGTGCAGCCGTGGAGGATGGCGCCGTGGCCCACGGTGACGCGGCTGCCCACGGTGGTGGGGCAGCCGTACTCCTGGTGGAGAACGCAGTTGTCCTGAATATTGGTGTCCTCGCCGATGGTGATGGGCTCGCGGTCGCCGCGGAGGACCGAGCCGAAGAACACGCTGCTGCCCGCGCCGATATGCACGTCGCCCACCACGGTGGCGTTGGGCGCGATGTAGGCGTCGGGATGGATGACGGGAGTTTTCATGGGGATACACCTCGCAGATTTTTTCTGTATTGTAGCACAGGTGAGCAGAAAAATCGACATACAGGCAAAATTTTGTGCTTACATTTTTTGACATTTTGTGCTATAATTCTACTGTAGATTTGTGTATTGTGTTTGTGCGAGAACAGGAGTGTGTGGAATGTTTGCAGCAGGTGATCTGGTCGTATACGGCGGCGAGGGCGTGTGCCGAGTGGAGTCCATCGGGCCGTCTGGCATGAGCTATGACAGCGGGAACAGGATGTACTATCATCTGACGCCGCTGTACCGCAGCGGCACGGTGCTGACCCCGGTGGACACAGCGGTGCTGATGCGGCCGGTGATGACCCGGGACGCGGCGCTGGCGCTGATCCAGTCCCTCCCCTCCCTGCCGCTGTGCAAGCCGGAGACGCCGGGACTGCGGGCGGCCAAGGATCACTATCACCATCTGGTGCAGCGGTGCGAGTGCAGTGAGATGGCCGCGCTGATCCACACCATCTGCCGGCGGCGGGCCTGGGCGGTGCGCCACGGGAAAAAGGTGAGCCAGATGGACGAGCGGTATCTGAAGCGGGCGGAGGAGCAGCTGTACGGCGAGATGGCCGCGGCGCTGGACATGGCCCGGGAGGAGATCGTGCCGTTTATCCGGCAGACGTGGCCCCAGTGGCCGGAGAAGCTGCCGGAGGCGGAGGCCGCGGCAGCGGAATAACGGCAAGATATAAAGGGAAGCCTGTACAGGCTTCCCTTTTTGCTGTATGATGAAACTACGCAAGTCAAATCAAGCGAACGGGTGAAAAAAGGCGTATGCTTACGGCAGCGGTCAAAAAGGAGGAACGGTCATGTACGAATGGCGAAGGCTGATACAGACGATGGTGAACGACATGGACGAGAGCATACGGCGTCACGACGACGAGGCGCTGACGCTGCAGGCGCTGTCGCGGCGGCTGGGGTACTCGGAGTACCACACCACCCGGAAGTTCACGGAGATCGCCGGGATGCCCCTGCGGGAGTATCTGCGGCAGCGGCGGCTGGCCTTTGCGCTGAAGGAGGTGCGGGACAGCGACCGTCCCCTGCTGGACATAGCGCTGGACAACGGGTTTTCCAGCCAGGAGTCCTTCACCCGGGCGTTCAAGTCGCTGTACGGCGTGACGCCGGGCACATACCGGGCCGATCCCGGGCCGGTGGTGCTGCGGACCAAGATCCATCCCTTTGACCGCTATATCTTGGGATTAGGAGAAATTGGTATGGTAAAGAGCAACGAAGGCGTAAAAACGTATTTTGTGACCATTCCGGCACACAAGTATCTGCACGTGCGGAACTATGAGAGCAACGGGTACTGGGACTTCTGGCAGAAGCAGAGCACCGTGCCCGGCGGCGACTGCGAGACGGTGTGCGGGCTGCTGGACAGCATCAAGGGCAAGCTGGACGACCGGGGCGGCAGCGAGGCCGACGGCACGGCGGGGCAGATCATGGCCTACATCAACGACCCGAAGGGGCGGCTGTGTGCGTGGAACTTCCCCCGGGTGGAGAGCTACGGCGTGCGGCTGCCGGCGGATTACAGCGGGCCTGTGCCTGCGCCGCTGGAGCTGATGGACGTGCCGGAGGGCGAGTACGTGGTGTTCGAGCACGGGCCGTTCGACTACGAGCAGGAGTGCCGGACGGTGGAGGACAAGATCGAGGCGGCCATGGCGTCCTTTGACTATCAGGCGGAGGGCTGCGAGCTGGACATGACGCCGGGGCGGGTGATGTATTTCTACTTCGACCCGGGACAGTACTTCAAGTACATCCGGCCCATCAAGAGGACCGAACAGTAAAAAAGCATCCCCCGGCCGGACGGCCGGGGGATGCTTTTATCATGCAGGGATCAGACGACGGCGAAGAACTTCACCAGGAACAGCGCCGCGATGACATAGGTCAGGACGGAGACCTCCTTGGCGCGGCCGGAGAACACCTTGATGACGGTGTAGGCGATCATGGCCAGGCCGATGCCGTGGCCGATAGAGCCGGAGATGGGCATGGCCAGCAGCATGAGGAACACGGGGACGACCTGGTCCATATCGTCGAAGTCCACGTTCTTCAGGCCCTGGAGCATAAGGATGCCCACATAGATCAGGGCGGAGGAGGTGGCGGCGGCGGGGATGATGGCGGCCACCGGGGCGATGAACATACAGGCCAGGAACATGAACGCGGCGGTGAGGGAGGTCAGGCCGGTGCGGCCGCCGGCCTCCACGCCGGAGGCGGACTCCACGAAGGTGGTGACGGTGGACGTGCCGCAGCAGGCGCCGGCCACCGTGCCCACGGCGTCGGACAGGAGGGCTTCCTTCATGTTGGGCATATTGCCGTCCTTGTCGGTCATACCGGCGCGGGAGGCCGTACCCACCAGCGTGCCGATGGTGTCGAACATATCGATCATGCAGAAGGTGATGATCAGGCTGACGGCGGTGAACCAGCCGATGTTGAAGAAGTCGGCAAAGTCGAACTTGAAGAGGGTGGTCGTGGCCATGTCATGGAAGGGAGGCAGGAAGGACGCGCCCTCAAGAGAGGCGAAGGGGTTGACGTGCAGGAAGAGGAAGCTGCCCGCCCAGTAGATGACGGAGGCCACCAGCATACCCACCAGCACGGCGGCCTTGACGCCCTTCTTGGCCAGCAGGATGATGACGAACAGACCGATGAACATGGTGACGACGGTGAGGACCATGGTGCTGTACTCCGCGCCCATGTGGCCCTTGATGACGCTGGGGGTCATCGCGCCGAAGAAGTCACGCAGAACGTAGAAGGGGCTGGAGTAGCCGTTGCCCTCGGCGTAGATGCCCACGTTGGAGCCCAGGCCGATGTTCATCAGCATCAGGCCGATGGCAGGGCCGATGCCCAGGCGGACGCCCAGGGGGATGGCGGTGACGATCTTATCGCGGATGTTGAAAATGCTCAGCAGCAGAAAGACGATGCCCTCCACCAGGATGATGCACAGCACCGCCTGGAAGGCGCTGGTGTAGTCCGTGTTCAGCATGGCGGCCACGTTGCCGGCGATGACGGCAAAGAAGCTGTTCAGGCCCATGCCGGGAGCCATGACGAAGGGCTTGTTGGCCAGGAAGGCCATGACAGCCGTGCCGATGGCGCTGGCGATGCAGGTGGCCAGGAACACGCCGTTCCAGAGGGGCGTGCCGACGGCGAAGTTGGTCAGCAGGTTGGGGTTCAGGGCGATGATGTACGCCATGGTCATGAAGGTGGTCAGGCCGGCCAGGATCTCCGTTTTGACCGTGGTGCCGTTCTCCTTCAGGTGGAAGATACGCTCCATGTGATTTTCTCCTTTGCAAATGTGGTGCGCCCAAAGCGGGCGCACCAGTATCTTAACGCTTTTTAGCGGGAAAAACAAGACTTTTTGTCAGGTATGCTAAATTATTTTGTGATACCTGCCATCATAAACAGCAAAAAGAGAGCGGACGCATTCGCGTCCGCTCCAAGTGAGGAGAAAAAACGGTAGGAAAACGATGGAAAGCCATCTATTTCAAGCGGGCCGTTTTCCCGCATGAAACCATGTTCAAAGCAGGGTGATGAGCAGCCACGCAAGGCCGCAGGCCGCCGCGCCGCACACGGCCCACAGCCATGCGGGCCAACGGCGGCGGCGTGCGCCGCCCTGGCTGCGGGCATAATTGCGGGCGATGCGCACCGCCTGGTCCACCAGCTGGCGGGAGCTGACGCCGCCGCCGTCGGTGGGGAGAATGAAGATCGCCTGTTCAAAGATCCGCGGGTCGGGTGAGTCTACGACGATCACGCGGCGGGAAACGCCTTTAACCAAGTGGATGCCCTCCTTGCTGCATTTGTTACAGCCATAGTATCGCCGGGGCGGAGGGAAGTTA
The DNA here is from genome assembly GCA_963632705.1 of bacterium. Classification (GTDB taxonomy): domain Bacteria; phylum Bacillota; class Clostridia; order Oscillospirales; family Oscillospiraceae; genus Vescimonas. Next base: position 7,025 of record CAVGVB010000032.1, read on the forward strand.
TACGGCGCAAAGCGGAAAAATCGTGAAAGTCACACGCGCTTTTTGGCGTCGTTCAGGCGCTCGGCCCGGAGGACCAGCACGGCGCAGTCGTCATCGCCCCGGCGGCGGGTCTCCGCCTCCCGGAGGATAAGGGCGGCCAGCTCACGGGGGGACGTGCCGTCCCAGCCCGCCAGCAGGTCCTGCAGCCATTCGTCACCCTCGCCGGTGACGCCGTCGGACGCCAGCACCAGCCAGTGGCCGTGGGACAGCGTCAGGCGCTGGGGCTGGGGGTCGCGGCGGGCGCTCTCCAGTCCGGCGGGCAGGGCATCGCCCTCCAGGCGCGTCACCGCGCCGTTCTTTTTCAGGTAGGATGGCGCGGCGCCGTACTTATACAGCGCGACCACACCGGAGACACCGTCCATGCAGGCCAGGTCGATGGTGGTGAAGCCCGCGCCGCCCTGACAGCGGAGCATGAGGGCGGTGTTCAGGGTCTTCAGCGCCGGGGCGGGATCGACGCCGGCGGAGAGGAACTGGCGGAGCAGGCGGACGGTCATGGCGGCCTCGTGGTGGGCGTCGTCACCGCTGCCCATGCCGTCGGACAGCAGCAGGTAGGTCTTGTCCCCCACGGCGAAGCAGGCTGCCTCGTCGCCGCAGAGAGTCTCCCCCTTCTTGGGCCGGGCGGCCAGGGCGGTGCGGCAGGCATAGCGGGGACGGGACTGGGCATCGTCCGGTTCGCAGGCGGACAGCACCTGGGACACCTGGGCGTATTGCTCGCGGGCCAGGCGGTAGGCCGCGTCCAGCCGGGCGTGGCTGGCACGGCGCTGGAGAAAGCCCCGGAGCTGCTCCTCCAGTGCCGACAGCAGCCGGGGAAAGCGGACGCAGCGGGCGGCGAAGTAGGCGGGAAAGTCCTCGACCAGGGGCTTGCCCCGGCGGAGCAGCCGAGGGCAGGCGTCGTTGAAGGCGTTGTAGGTGTCGGTGTAATGGGTCTGCCAGCAGTCGGCCCGAAGGGGGCAGTCGCGGCAGACCTGCTCCGCCGCGCGGTCGAACAGCACGGCGGGGTTCTCGGGCCGGAGGGCCGGGGCTTCGGCGGGCAGACTGTCGTACACCGCCTGAAAGGCGGCCGCCGGGGCGGCGGCCATATCCGGGGCGGGCAGGCGGGCCGTCGGCGCGGCGGGCAGCAGCAGGTACACGCCGCAGGCCACGATCAGCTCGCACAGCAGGGCCAGGGGCTGGACATCCCCCAGCAGCCACGCGCCGCACACGCCGCCGACGCAGAACGCGGCGGCGGACAGGATGGGCGGCAGGGTGCGGGCGGCGGCACAGGCTGCGGCGGCCAGCGCCAGCACCACGGAGGCGTAGAACGTGTCCACGGCGCAGAGGTCCAGCGTAAGGCCCGCCAGCGCGCCGGCACAGATCAGGTCGGTGGGGCGGGCGGCGCGGCCCAGCGCCAGCAGCAGCACAGCGGCGGCGGTCATGGCTGGGGCGAAGCCATACAGCGACAGGCGGCTGAGACAGGCGCAGACGCCCAGCAGCAGCAAAAACCAGCCGGTGCGGCCGGTATCCGCCGGGCCGCCCAGCTTCTGCGGCCACAGCCGGGTGCAGCCATACAGCAGGGTCAGGGCCGCGGCGCACAGCGCCCAACGGCGGCCGCCCCGCTGCCACAGGTAGGCCGTCTGCACCAGGGCGGACGCCAGCACGGCGGCGGCAGGGCGAAACCAGTCGCGGCGGTACAGGCGGGTGGTGCAGAAGGCCGTGTTGGCGCAGAAGATGAGCAGCGCCGCCGCGCCGTGGCGCAGGCCGGGCTGAAAATCCAGAAAGGCCAGCGCACCCAAAAGTGCGCCCAGCCCGGCGGCCGCGCCGTTCCAGCCCGTACCGGCCGCGGCCACCGCCGCCAGCGCCCAAGGGCTGAACTGGCCGCCCAAAGCGGCGGCGGACAGCAGGAAAGCGGCGCAGGGCGCGGCCAGCGCCGTCAGCGGCAGCGGCAGGGCGGCGCGGCGTATCCCGTGAAGCAGTTGTTTCAAGGCTTGTCCCTCCCCTTTTGGTCAATGTCCCCATTGTAGCGCAGCGGCAGGGCGAGACGTGTCGGGAAATGGGGGGATCGTCTCTCACTCTTGCTTTTTCCCTATTCTCTGCTATACTTAAAATTAATTCCCCGTGAAATGAGGATGCTGTCATGTTTATTACTCCAAAAGCGCAAAAGTTGTCTCCGCTTCTGAAATATCCAGGAGGAAAGGACAAGGAACTGATTCATATTCTCCCCAATATACCGACACAGGCGCAGAATTACTATGAGCCTTTTGTAGGGGGCGGTGCGGTGTTTTTTGCCTTGTCCGCCGACAACTATTACCTGAATGACCGCTCTTGTGAACTGATGCAATTATATCAGCTCGTCAAGGAAAGAAATTCCGATTTCCTTCACTACCTGACGCAAATCGATCACAACTGGCAGCTTGTGTCGAATGTGGTGACCGACCACGCAGGAGAGATTCGCACCATATATGACACATATTGCTGTGGCACATCAAACATACAGTTACTTCGGGATTCGGTATCAGCTTTTGTCTTACGCAACGCAGATGAGTTCAACGGACTCCTTTCCACAGATTTTAACGTGGGCATCCAAAACTTTGTGAGTGAGCTTATCAGAAACTTCAGCGGTAAGGTCATCCGCATGAAGCAGCTGGAGGCGGTACATGGTGAACTGTCGCCCGCTGATTTCTTGCAAAACATTGAATGTGCCTTCAAGTCCGCGTTTTATATGCATTTCCGCTATCTCTACAATCACGCAGAAAAGCTGGGGATAGGGCCTTCTTTCTATACGGCTATCTATTTTTTCTTGCGCGAGTTTTGCTATTCTTCTATGTTTCGGTACAACGCGAAGGGGCAATTCAACGTACCTTACGGCGGCATTTCCTACAACAGGAAGACGCTGACTCGGAAAATCGACTATTTTTCCAGTTCGGAATTGTTAACGCAGTTGGAGCATACACAACTTTCCTGTCTTGATTTTGAGGATTTTCTTCGCCAGCTTCCCCCGCGGGCCGATGATTTTATGTTCCTCGACCCGCCCTATGACACAGAATTTAGCACATACGCCAAAAATACTTTCGGACAAGCTGACCAGCAGCGCTTGGCTACCTATCTGAAGAATGAATGCCCGTGCTTCTTTATGTTGATCATCAAAAAGACGCCGTTTGTTGAGGAGCTATATCCCAATGGCATAGCTGTCCACGGCGGGCGCAAATTGTGTGTATCGGAATTCAGCAAAAAATACTTTGTCAGCTTCCAAAACCGAAATGATAAGGATGCTTCGCACCTGCTTATCACCAACTATTGACGGAGGTGTCATTATGCCAATATCCGAAAACAGCTTGCACCCTTATATCAAAAGTCTAGTTGAAGAGAATGGTGAACTGACCGTCACCGAATTGAATCACCTACTGCGTCAGGTGCTGGAACTTGACGCTGACGACCGAACTATTCTCGCCGGGAGAACAGACGACAAATTTTCGCAGATCGTCAGAAACGTTGTAGCCCATGCACCGGCGGGTATCTCTTGCCGAAATGGGTACATTATTGACAAAACACAACATCCCGCAGTGTTCTGTGCCAAAGCTGTTGCCGCTGATGATGCCTCCTCGAAATTAAGTGTGCAGGCCATCGAGGCGCGGAAGGAAAAGCGGCGTAGGTTCACCGCAAGAAAAATAGATTTCCAGTCCTTACATATCCAGCACACCGCTTTAGGCGATGCCGGTGAGAATTTCGTGCTGGAGTGGGAGCACCGCCGCTTATACGACCTCCATGTCCCGTTTAATGTACTCGATGAGGTGATACACACCTCCCGTAAATACGGAGATGGCGCGGGTTACGACATTCTATCCCGCAACGGGCCTGACTATGCGCTCAGATACATTGAAGTAAAAACGACTGCTGGCGGCATGGATACGCCATTTTATCTATCTGAAAACGAACGGGCCTTCATGGACATTTACCGCGATTCCGCGTTGATCTACCGCGTTTATCATTACGATTCGGACACCAATATCGGTGAAATCGCCATTCTGACCTATGACGATCTTCTTCAAAACTACCATCTCGACCCCGTAACGTACAAAGTGACTAAAAAGGAAGCGTAACAGCTGCCACTTGTCATTTGGAGGGGGGAGATGGTAGAATAGTGTCGGATAAACGAAGCTACCACAGGGAGGTGCGGCGGATGAAACGGTATATTTCCCTGCTGCTGGCGGCGGTGATGGTATGGACCATGGCGGGCTGCGGCGGCAAGGCGGCACAGGATGACCAGCCGGACACGGCGGGCACAGTGCAGCCCGGCGTCACAGAGAGCGACACCGCCGGACAGGTGCAGACGGGGACGGATGACGCACAGGACGCACAGGGCATCGTTAACGGCGGCGTTTACACCAACGAGTTCGCCGGTATCGGCTGCAAGCTGGACGAGGGCTGGGTGTTCTACACCGCGGAGCAGATGGCGGAGCTGAACGGCGCACTGGCCGACGGCACGGATAACGCGGACGTGAAGGCCATGCTGGCGGACGATCCCAGCATTTTCGATATGTACGCCGTGTCCACCGACGGGCTGATGGTAATGAACGTGGTGATCCAGAACCTGGGACTGGTGAATGGGACGGCGGTCAGCCCGCAGGAGTACGCGGAGATCGCGTCGGCGGAGGTGGCGGACACGCTGACCGCCTACGGCTATGAAAACGTGAAGGCCCAGACCACCGCCGCCGACTTTGCCGGGACGGAGAGCTGCCCGGCGGTGGCGGTGACGGCGGAGCGGGACGGCACGGCGCTGTACGAGCAGATGATATACCTGAAAACAGGAAACTACATCTACTGCGTGACGCTGTGCAGCTTCAAGGCGGACGTGACGGCGGAGATGGCGGAGCTATTCTATGCGCTGTAAAGACAAGCAAAAAAAGAGGGCCGCGGTGCGGTCCTCTTTTTTTGTGTATGCGCGATCTTACAGAACGGCGGCCACGGCGTCCGGCGGGATGGGGCAGGTATAGCCGCCGGCGGTGCGCTTTTGGAACTCCGCCTTGGCCTGGGCCAGCAGCTCCGGCTGGGTCAGCAGGTCGATGGCGGCGGCGCACAGCACCTTGCCCGCGTGGACGGTGGCCTTGTGGGCCAGGGGCGTCTTGTTGCAGGAGACCACCTGCCAGCTGTGGCAGGGGACGTTGTTGGGCCAGACCGCCATGTGGATCTGGGCGGTGGGGCACTGGTAGCTCACGTTGCCCACGTCGGTAGAGCCGGCGTTGAAAGCCGGGCCCTGATACAGGGGCATGAGGAAGTCGTTGAAATGGCTGGTCTGCAGGGCCTTGACCTGCTCGGCAAAGGCGGGGTCACTGTGGGCGCCCACACCGCTGGGCACATCGCTGCCGTCGTAGGTGGCGGACAGCTTCTCCATGAACTCGTGCTCCTGGGGGGTACACTCCGGCACGCCCAGCTGGGCGAAGTTGTCGTAGAGCAGCTTCTCCAGCGCGTGGTTGCAGACGGTGTCGGACAGGCCGTCCACAAAGCGGCGCTCGATGGTGGTGTCGGTCATCAGGGCCGCGCCCTGAGCGATCTTATCCACCCGCTGGTGGAGGGCCATGCAGTCCTTGACAAAGTTGGAGCGGATCATGTAGAGGACGCTGGCCTGGTGCTGGACCACGTTGGGGCTGGCACCGCCGGCGTCCAGGATGGAGTAGTGGACGCGGGCGTCGTGGGGCATATGCTCCCGCAGGAACTGGACGCCCACGTTCATCAGCTCCACGGCGTCCAGGGCGCTGCGCCCCCGCTCCGGTGCGGTGGACGCCTGGGAGGCCAGGCCGTGGAAGGTGTAGAGCATCTGGATGCAGGAGTTGGTAGAGCCGGTGGCCACCTCGTTGCAGTCGCCGGCGTGCCACGTCAGGGCCGCGTCCAGGCCGTACCACAGACCCTCGCGGGCCATGTACGCCTTGGAGGCCACGCCCTCCTCGCCGGGGCAGCCGTAGAGGATCACCGTGCCGGGGCAGCCGGTCTGCTCCAGGTAGTGCTTCATGCCGATGGCGGCGGCCATCGCGCCGGCGCCCAGCAGGTTATGGCCGCAGCCGTGGCCGCTGCCGCCCTTGACCAGCTCGTGGTACTCCGTGCTGCCTGCGGCCTGGGACAGGCCGGACAGGGCGTCATACTCCGCCAGGAAGCCGATGACCGGCTTGCCGCTGCCGTAGGAGGCGGAAAAGGCGGTGGGGATATTGCAGATGCCCTCCTCCACCTGGAAGCCCTCCTCCTTCAGCACCTTCACGAAGAGGGCGGCGGACTTGACCTCCTGCATGGACAGCTCCGCGTAGTCCCACACTTCGTCCGCCACATGGGCGATCAGGTCCTTCTTTTCATCGATGGCGGCCAGTGCCGCCTTTTTTGCTTCGTTCATAGGAAATACCTCACAGTACCTTTTTCAGAAAATCCTGCAGCCGTGCGCTCTGGGGGTGGGAGAATATCTCCTCCGGCGTGCCCTGCTCGCCGATCTTGCCGGCGTCCATGAACAGCACGCGGCTGCCTACCTCCTTGGCGAAATTCATCTCATGGGTGACCACCACCATGGTCATGCCGGACTGGGCCAGCTCCTTCATGACCTCCAGCACCTCGCCCACCATCTCGGGGTCGAGGGCGGAGGTGGGCTCGTCGAAGAGCATGACCTCGGGCTCCATGGCCAGGGCGCGGACAATGGCCACACGCTGCTTCTGGCCGCCGGAGAGCTGGGCGGGGTAGTCGTCGGCACGGTCGGCCAGACCCACTCTTTGCAGCAGGGACATGGCCTTGGCCTCCGCCTCGACCTTGGGCGTCTTTTTGATCTTGATGGGGGCCATGGTCAGGTTGTCCAGCACCGTCTTGTTGGGGAACAGGTTGAAATGCTGGAAGACCATGCCCATCTTCTGACGGTGGAGGGGCAGGTCCACCTTCTTGCCGGTGATGTCCACGCCGTCGAAGATGATCGAGCCGGAGGTGGGCGTTTCCAGCAGGTTCAGGCTGCGGAGGAACGTGCTCTTGCCGCCGCCGGACGGGCCGATGACCGCCATGACGTCGCCCTTGCAGATGTCCACCGTGACGCCGTCCAGGGCCTTGACGTCGCCGCCGTTGTAGTATTTCTTCAGGTCCTTGACCTGGATAAGCTTCTGTGACATCAGATCACCGCCTCCCGCTGCTGCTTCCGCTTATGGCCGTAGTCCGTGTGCCGGTCAGCCCGCTGCAGCTTCTTTTCAAAGTGGCCGAACACCTTGCTGAGGACGAAGGTCATGATGAAGTAGATGACGCCCACGATGACCAGCGGCTCGATGGGCAGGTATGTCGCGCCCTTGACCACCAGATACTGGGTCATCAGGTCGCCGATGAAGAACGTAGAGCCCAGGGACGTGTCCTTGATGATCATGATGAACTCGTTGCCCAGGGCGGGCAGGATGTTCTTCACCGCCTGGGGAACGACCACGAACCACATGGCCTTGCTGTCGCTGAAGCCCAGGCTCAGGGCTGCCTCCTTCTGGCCGGGGTCGACGGCCTGGATGCCGGAACGGATGACCTCGGACACGTAGGCCGCGCTGTTGCAGATAAGGGCGATGGCGATGCAGAGGAATTTCTGCTTCGTCAGGGCCGGGATCAGCATAGGCAGGCCGAAGTAGAAGAAGTAGAGCTGCAGCAGCATGGGCGTGCCGCGGATGATCTCGATGTAGATGGTGGAGAGCCAGCGCAGGGGCGGGATCTTGGATATCTTCATCAGGGCCAGCACGGAGGCGAACACCGTGCCGAAGGCCACGGTGATGGCCGCCAGGGCCAGGGTGTACTCCACGCCGTCGATGAGAAACTTGTCCCAGTATTTCAGGAACAGCGCGGCCAGCTTTTCAAAGTCGATGAATTTCATGGTGGTTTCCTCGTCTTAGTCCTGTACGGCGGCGGATACAGAGTCTGTACCCGCCGCCGGATCGTGTATCGGTATCAGCCCAGGGTCAGCTCCTGCGCGTTCTCGCTCTTGCCCAGCTCCACGGCGTCCTTGTACCAACCGTCGTAGAGGTTGGCCTCCTTGGCCTGGGCCAGGATGGCGTTGACGGCCTCCGCCAGCTCGGTCTCGCCCTTCTGCATCATGATGACGTTGGCGGAATACTCAGCCTTCACATCGAACTCCCAGGTGCAGATGGCCAGGTCGGGGTTGGCGTCGATGATCATCTCCGCGTTGCCGTAGGCCACGGCCAGGGCCTCGATGTTGCCGCTCTTCAGTTCCATGACGCCCACGGTGATGTCACCGATGGAGATGGGGTTGGCGTCGGTCAGCTGCTCGGTGACCAGCTGCATCTGGAGGGAGGCGTTCTGTGCGCCCACGTCCTTGCCGGCCAGATCCTCGGGGGAGGTATACTTATCGGCGTTCTCCTTCTTGATGAGCAGGGCCTGTCTCGTCTCGTTCTCGCCGGCATAGTAGTAGTCGCTCAGCTCATAGTTCTGGGCTCTGTCCTCGGTCCAGGAGTAGCCGGAGATGGACATGGGCACAGCGCCGGTGTAGACAGCGGTCTGGCTGGCGTCGAAGCCCATGGGCTCAATGACCAGCTCCACGCCCAGGTTCTCGGCGATGTACTTGGCCAGGGTGATGTCAAAGCCTACGTACTGGTCCTGGCCGGTCTTGGAGGAGTCCACGAACTCCATGGGGGAGAAGTCGGGGCTGAGGGCCACGGTCAGCACGCCGTCGGCCTTGATCTGCTCCAGAGCGTTGGTGGGGGTGGCGTCGGCATCGGTGGGGGTGGTATCGTCGGTCTTGGTATCGTTCTTTGCGCCGCAGGCCACCAGAGACAGGGCCATGACCAGCGCCAGCAGCAGAGAAATAAACTTTTTCATGATCGTATATCCTTTCATATATCGTGTATGTTTGTGTATATCGTTGTCGTTATGCACCGCAGCGGTGGTGGGAATGTCGTCGTCGCAGCAATACAGCGAGACACGGCTTCCCGGGACTCGGTGTTTTCATGTGGCAGGCCTCCTTTTGCGGCGGAGCGGAAATCGTTCCGCCGTACAGCTCTTGTTGACGATGCATACTTTACCACCGTTTATCCGCAAAGTCAAGGGGTTTTGTGAATATTTATCCGTGTAATTGCATATTTAGTGAATATTCATACTCAAGCACAGCCTGGGTGGGATTTCCTGTGCAATTCCACAACGGCGCGTTTCAGCATATGAAAAAACCGCCCGTCGGGCGGTTTTTTCATTGCTTTGTATTCTCTTTTGTACCTGCGGCAAAGGGACATTCCGCGCCCCGGCGCGGGTCACCCTTCTTCTTTTTGCCTCCGGCGGCCTCTTTTCTGTCTCTGCTTCTTGGAGCGCTGTCGCTTTTGCTCTGAAATGTAGGAGCAATCGGTTCTACCGTGGCTGACATCAGCGGCAGCGGCGCAGGCGCAGAGACGATCCTTTTGACCGCACGACAAAATATAATCTCCGCGACCGTGTGGTAAAAGCCACTGATAGCCACGAGGCATAGCGCGCAGGAAGTCTTGAAACCTTTGGTTTCAAGCAGACCTTTTGGTCACTTTTGGGGCTGCGGCCAAAAGTGACCCGCGCCGGGGCGCGGAACACCTCCGCCTTCTCTGCTGAAAGAAAAGAGGCCGTCGGAGACATGAAAAAGAGAAACGGATTCCCACGACCAGTCTGCGGACTGGTCTCGCAATGACACCGCTGCGCGGTGTGGCACACGCTCGGTAGACGTGCGTAGGGGCGGGGTTCTACCCCGCCCGAAACATAATGCAAAATCGACGGGAGGGGCAGAGCCCCTCCCCTACGGAGGGTTTTGCGGAAGTGCCTGCGAAAATTGTCTCTCCCTCCGGCGCTTCGCGCCACCTCAGCTACGCTTCGCCGCACAACCCAGTGTGAGCACTGGGCCGCCTTTACACAAGGGAGGCTTTGGGGCAAGTCAGCAGATCACCATGTCATGGTCCTTTGCAGGACGTACTTCTTGTAGCTCATGCGGAAGTAGATGGCCTCGGCTATGCCGGTGATGATCCAGGAGACCATATACAGCAGATACAGGGACGTGATGGTGTGGAAGAAGGCAAACACGGTGTAGATCCACACCACGCGGAACACGCACGAGCCCATGATGACCATGACGGTGGGGGCGACGCTGCGGCCCAAGCCGCGGGAGGCGGCGATGCTGCAGTCCATCAGGGGCGCGATGAAGTAGGAGAAAGCCATGATGCGCAGACGGTCCACACCGGCGTCGATGACCTCCGGCTTATCGGCAAAGAGGCTCAGGAACTGGCGGCCGAAGAAGATCAGCAGCACACCGGCCAGTGCGCCCACGATGGAGGCGTAGAGCATACTGATATGATAGCTCTTGCGGATGCGGTCGTTCCTGCCCGCGCCCCAGTTGCGACTGACGAAGCTGGCGCAGGCGGTGTAGAACGCGGCCATCATGTTGAACACCAGCGTATCGGCGTTGGCGGCGGCCGCCGCGCCGGAGACGGTGATCTCGTCAAAGGAGTTCAGGCCGGCCTGGACAAACAGGTTGGCCACGGCGAAGATGGCGTTCTGCAGGCCGGAGGGGACGCCGATGAGCAGCACCCGCTTGGATGCCATGCGGTGGAAGCGGAGCTTGGCCAGGGAGATGCGGCAGCAGTCCTTGCGGTGCATCAGGTGGAGCATGATGAGGATGGCGGAGACCCACTGGGCGATGGCACTGGCGATGGCCACGCCCTCGGCGGACTTATTGCACCCGATGACGAAGAACAGGTTCAGTAGCACGTTCAGCACGCCGGCCACGGACAGGTAGATCAGGGGACGCTTGGTGTCGCCGGTGGCGCTGAGGATACCGTTGCCGCAGTTGTAGATGCCCATGGCGGGCAGGCCCAGGGCGTAGAGCTTCAGGTACAGCACCGCGCCGGGGAGAAACTCCTCCTTGGTGTTCAGCAGGCGGAGCATGGGCTCGGCGAAGAACACGCAGACCAAACAGGTCAGAATACCGGCGGACAGGCAGATGAGCAGCGAGGAATGGCCGGTATGCTCCACGTCCTCGTCATTGCCCATGCCCAGACCGCGGGCCACGGCCACGTTGACGCCGCCGCCCAGGCCGATGAGCAGTCCGGTGAACAGGGAGACCAGTGTGGTGGTAGAGCCCACCGAGCCCAGGGCGATATAGGTGTTGTAGGCGTATTTGCCGGCGATGGCCACATCGCTGAGGTTGAACAGCACCTCCAACACCTGGGTCATCATCAGCGGCAGGCTGAACAGCAGTATGTTTTTCCAAAGAGAGCCGGAGGTCATCTCTACGGTGAGCGTCCGGCGGCGAGTGGCAGCAGACATGGCCATACCCTCCTGTTGTTATGATTTTTCCCGTTTTTTGCCGTATTGGCGCAGGAAAACGCGGAAAATCTCCGCGCGTAAGGCACAGTATAACACGGCAAATTTCACAAAGCAACCCCCCTGCGGCGGAATATTTTTTCCGTGAAGGCGTCTCTGTTTTGTGCAGGTCGCTGCAATACGGCATCAAAATTTGTGAAATACGTAAAAATCCACGTCTTTAGGGTTTCTTTAGGCAGGGCGTATATGATACAATCAAGAAAACACGATAACGGGCGGGTGATACCATGCGATTGTTGATCGCGGAGGATCAGCGGGATCTGACGGAGGCGCTGACCTTCCTGTTTGAAAAGAACCAGTTCACCGTGGATGCGGTGTACGACGGGCGGAGCGCCTATGACTACGCCGTGGCGGGGAACTACGACGCCATCATTCTGGACGTGATGATGCCGGGCCTGACGGGCATCGAGGTGCTGCGGCGGCTGCGGGAGGAGAATATCTCCACGCCGGTGATGATGCTGACGGCCAAGGCCCAGAAGGACGACCGCATCACCGGGTTCAACGCCGGGGCGGACGACTATCTGCCCAAGCCCTTTGAGCCGGACGAGCTCATCGCCCGGGTGCGGGCCATGCTGCGGCGTGGCAGCGCCTATACGCCGCCGGTGCTGCGGTGCGGCGACACGGAGCTGGACACCGGGTCGGGCACGCTGCGGTGCGGCAGTGAGAGCGTGCGGCTCAGCGGACGGGAGTTCCAGGTGATGGAGCTGTTTATGCGTAGCCCGAGGATGGTACTCAGCGCCGATCGGATCATGGAACGGGTATGGGGCTGGGACAGCGACGCGGAGATCAACGTGGTGTGGGTACACATCTCCAACCTGCGGAAGAAGCTGAAGGCCATCGGTTCTCACGTGACCATACGGGCCAACCGGGGACTGGGCTATGTGCTGGAGGAGGAGACATGATCAAGAAGCTGCGGACGCGGTTCATCCGCATCGCCATGGCGTCGGTGGCGGTGGTACTGCTGCTGCTGACAGCCATCCTCAACACGGCCAACTATGTCGCCAACGACCACGACCTGACCCGGACGCTGGCCCTGATCGCCGACAACCGGGGGACGATCCCCGATATTATGCCGGTCACGCCGCCGGCCATGCCGTCCGCGGAGGACGGCGAAACGCCGCCGGAGAAGCCGGAGGGCGACGACGGGCAGCAGAAGGACGGGCCGTTCAATAAGGAGACGCCCTTCTCCACCCGGTACTTTGTGCTGCAAACTGACGCGGACGGCGCGGTGACGGCCAGCGAGCTGAGCCACATCGCCGCCGTTACCGACAGCGACACCGGCGACTTTGCCGCCGCGGCGCTGCGCCACGGCGTGGGCGACGGCTACTACAGCGGGTACAAGTTCCGCGTCACCGCCACGGAGAGTGGATACTCCATCATCTTTGTGGACGCCTTCCAGCAGCTGCGCTCCGTAAAGCAGGTGGCGCTGTGGTCGCTGACGGCGGACGCATTCTGCCTTGTGCTGGTGTACCTGCTGGTGGTACTGCTGTCCCGACGGGCCATCGACCCGGTGGTACGGGGCGCGGAGCGGCAGAAACAGTTCGTCACCGACGCCAGCCACGAGCTGAAAACCCCCATCACCGTCATCGCCACCTGCCTGTCGGTGCTGGAGATGGAGGTGGGCAAGCAGAAGTGGATCGACAAGGCCCGGGGACAGACGGAGCGGCTGAAGGAGCTGGTGAACTCGCTGGTGACGCTGAGCCGTATGGACGAGGAGACGTCGCCGCTGCACATGGCGGACTTCCCCGTCAGCGAGGCGGTGGAGGAGACGGCGTCCTCGTTTGCGGACTACGCCGACTCCCAGGGCCACAGTCTGGTGCTGAACATCCAGCCGGGGCTGACGTACCGGGGCGACGAATACGCCGTGCGGCAGCTCACCTCCCTGCTGCTGGACAACGCGGTGAAATACGCCGCCCCCGGCGGGGAGATCCGGTTCTCCCTGGGAAAGGCCAAGCGGGGCGTGATGATCCGCTGCGAGAACCCCTGCGAGAACTGGGAGACGCTGGAGACGGACAAGCTGTTCGACCGCTTCTACCGGGCAGACGCCTCTCGCAGCGGCGAGGCCACCGGCTTCGGCATCGGCCTTTCGGTGGCCCGGAGCATCGCCGAGGGACATCGGGGCTGGATCAAGGCCGAAGCATCGGAGGGCCGGGTGGTGTTCACCGCCTGCCTGCGGTAAGATTGACAGCGGCGAAAAATGCCGGTATAATACCACCTGAATAGTGCAGGCCCGGCCCTGTGGCTGGGCCTGTTTTCGTAAGGAGGACGCCCCTATGAAAAAATACACCGCCCTGCTGCTGGCATTGCTGCTGGCCCTGTCCCTGACGGCCTGCGGGCAGACGGAGGACACCGGCGACGCGGAATGGGAATATCCCGCCGCCTTTGCCGGGCTGGAGACACTGGTAGAGCAGGCCCAGGCGGAGGGCAGCCTGACGGTATACGGCAGCTGCCCCGCGGCCTATCTCACCGCCGCCTGCGAGACCTTTGAGACGCTGTTCAACGTCCGGGTCAGCTATCAGCAGGTCAGCAACCAGGCGGTGCTGGACAAGCTGAGCAAGTCCGGACGGCCCGGGGCGGATGTGTGGTTCGGCGCGGACAGCGGCGCGCTGGAGGAAGCCGCGTCTATGGGCGGGCTGACAGCCTATGTCCCCGCAGCGGCGGCGGAACTGTCCGACAGCGATTTCGCCGGAGCGGACGGACAATGGTACGGCATCGCCGTCGATCCTCTGGGGCTGATGGTCAACACGGCGTCCCTGAAGGCGATGGAGATCGGCGCGCCCGAGGATTGGTCGGATCTGACGGATCTGGAGTACTGGGAACTGGTGTGGCTGCCGGGATACGACACCACCGAGGGTCGTCTGCTGGCCCAGGCCGCGCTGGACACCTTCGGAGACAAAGCGGAGAAATATCTGCTGGAGCTGGATGAAAACGTGGTGCGGTACTGCGAAAGCGACGACCCGGCGGCCAAATATGTGGGCACAGGCGAGTGCGTGGTGGCGGTGGGTCTGCTGGACAGCGGCGCGGCCCAGCGGCTGGAGAACGGCTATGATGACATCCGGCTGATAACGCCCCGCAGCGGCACGCCTTACCTGCTCAGCGGTGCAGCCATTCTGCGAAGCACGGCACACAGCGCCGCGGCGCAGCTGTGGATGGAGTTCGTGCTGTCCCCCACCTGTCAATCGCTGGCCGCGGAGAATGGCTGGTATGTATGGCCCACAGTGGAGGGCGTCAGCCTGTCGGAGGATCTCGCGCAGCTGAATGTTGACCTGGACGATCTGACCTGCCGTCTGCCCATGAATGAGGACGCAGAGGCACTGGACGCGCTGATCGGCGCGGTGCAGACCACCCTGAACCCGCCTGCGGAGAACTGACCTACCTATATGAAATGCCGCCGTCCTATGCAGGACGGCGGCATAATTCTGACTATCTTCGTGTAAAACATTCATGTAAGAAAACAGACCACCCGATGGGTGGTCTGTTTTGGCAGGGGCAGAAAGGCTCGAACTCTCGACACGCGGTTTTGGAGACCGCTGCTCTACCAACTGAGCTATACCCCTATGTGGTGGGCCTTCGGGGACTCGAACCCGGGACCGGACGGTTATGAGCCGTCTGCTCTAACCAACTGAGCTAAAGGCCCAAGTCTACGCGGCTTACATGAGAAATGCGATAAGTAAAAGAAATGAGCCGCCACCTTACGGATGGCGGCTCACCCTTTTGGCTCCCCCTGTTGGGCTCGAACCAACAACCCTTCGGTTAACAGCCGAATGCTCTACCATTGAGCTAAGGAGGAGTGTTGGCGCTACCTATCTTCCCGGGCCGTCTCCAGCCAAGTATTGTCAGCAGAAGCGAGCTTAACTTCCGTGTTCGGGATGGGAACGGGTGGACC
>CAVGVB010000033.1:0-22171 GCA_963632705.1 bacterium
CAAATTTTTCTTAGGTCAAGTCCTGCTTGGGGCTTGACTTTTTATTTGCAGGCTTTTGACCCATTATGCCATATCCGCGTCGGTTTGAAAAGAGCATATTCCGCGATGCCGCCGCATAGGCTGTGGCAAATCAACAAACGAGGTGTGTGCGTATGGAGCTGAACTATAACCGGGTGGAGCTGTGCGGCACGGTGCTGGAAGCGCCGGTGCTGTCCCACGTGAACCACGGCTGCGCCTTCTACCGCTTTCCCCTGTCCGTCCTCCGCCTGTCCGGCCAGCCGGACAAGCTGCAGATCATCGCGCCCCAGTCCCTGCTGGCATCGCTGCCGGTGCCCCCCGGCGACACGGTGACAGTGACGGGCCAGCTGCGTTCCTTCAACAATAAGAGCGGGCAGGGCAGCCGCCTGGTCATCTCGGTGTTTGCTCAGTCCATGACGCCCGGCGGCACAGCGCCCCTGAACCGCATCCAGCTCTCCGGTATCCTGTGCAAGCAGCCGGTGCTGCGGCGCACGCCTCTGGGCCGGGAGATCTGCGACATGATCCTGGCGGTGAACCGCCGCTACGGCCGGGCGGACTATCTGCCCTGCATCGCCTGGGGCGCGGTGGCCCAGCAGGCCGCCTGCCTCCGCACCGGCCAGCGCTTTACCGCCGAGGGCCGGGTGCAGAGCCGGATCTACACCAAGAATGAAAACGGCGTGCTGACGGACCGCACCGCCTATGAGGTGTCCATCATGCGCCCCGCGGAGGTGGAGGAATTTCTCACGCTGCCCACAGTAAATACGGCAAATACATAAGTCACAGCATATTCTCCCTGTTGCATTGACGGCGTTCCTTATGGTATCATTAGGGAAATGCAGTCGAAAAAGGAGAATATACCATGCGCCATTCCGTCCACATCCACCTGCCGTTCCACACCCACCACCGCCCGGCGCGGTATGATGTGGACATGACCAAGGGCAATATCACCAGGCATCTGGTGAATTTCGCCCTGCCGCTGCTGCTGGGCAACCTGTTCCAGCAGCTCTACAACATGGTGGACACATGGGTGGTGGGCAACTATGTCAGCAACGAGGCCTTTTCCGCCGTAGGCACGGTCGGGCCGGTGATCAACACGCTGATCGGCTTTTTCCTGGGCCTTTCCAGCGGCGCGGGCGTGGTCATCAGCCAGTATTACGGCGCGGGCCGGGAGGACAAGGTCCGGCAGGCCGTCCACACCGCCCTGATGCTGACGCTGGCGCTGGGCGTGGTGTTCACCGCCGCCGGCATCGCCATGACGCCCCTGATGCTCCAGCTGATGAAAACACCGGCGGAGGTCGCCCCGGAGCAGGCGGCGTATCTGAGGATCTATTTTGCCGGCGTCATAGGACTGCTGCTCTACAACATGGGCTCGGGCATCCTGCGGGCCGTGGGCGACTCCCGGCGGCCCTTCTACTTCCTGGTGGTGTCCGCCGTGCTGAACACGGTGCTGGACCTGCTGTTCGTCATCAAGTTCCACATGGGCGTGGAGGGCGTGGCCTACGCCACCATCATCGCCCAGGCCGTGTCCGCCGTGCTGACGCTGTGGGTGCTGATGCGGGCCGAGGGCGGCATCCGGCTGGAGCTGCGCGCCCTGCGCTTTACCTGGAGCGTGCTGCGGCAGATCGTGGCGGTGGGCATTCCCGCCGCGCTGCAGATGGCCATCACCGCCTTTTCCAACGTGTTCGTGCAGAGCTATATCAACTACTTCGGCGCGGACTGTATGTCCGGCTGGACGGCGTATACCAAGGTGGACCAGCTGGTGATCCTGCCGGTCCAGTCCATCTCCATGGCCAACACCACCTTCGTGGGGCAGAACCTGGGCGTGGGCGACACGCCCCGGGCCAAGAGGGGTGTCCGCATATCCCTGTGGCTGTCTGTGGCCGTCACGGCGGTGCTGCTGGTACCCGTGCTGCTGTTCGCCCCGGACCTGACCGCCTTCTTCAACAGCAAGGCGGAGGTGGTGTCCTACGGCGCGCTGCTGCTGCGGCTGCTGTCCCCGTTCTATTTCTTCTTCTGCATCAACCAGATCTACGCCGGTGCGCTCCGCGGCGCGGGCAACAGCCAGGTGCCCATGTGGATCATGCTGGGCTCGTTCGTGGTGTTCCGGCAGATATACCTCTATATTATGGCCAACTTCATCTCCAACGAGATCATCCCCATCGCCCTTGGCTACCCCGCCGGATGGTTCGTGTGCAGCGTGGCCACGCTGCTGTACTACCACCACTGCAAGTTTGACAGCCATCGGCTGGTGGAGGACTGAGGATGGACAAGTGCGAGACCTGCGTGTGGTATGTCTATGACGAGGAGTATGACGACTACCTCTGCGATATGGACCTGGACGAGGACGAGCTGGCCCGCTTTCTGGCCTCCGATACCCGGAGCTGCCCCTACTGGCGGCCCGGCGACGAGTACATCACCGCCCGGAAACAGTGAAAAGAGGAAGCACCCGCAGGGTGCTTCCTCTTTTACGCATTGTTTCCACATTTTTTCTCCCCGGGGCTCTTGACTTTTTCTGCCGCCGGGAGTATGATGCGTCTCTGAACGTAAAACTGCACAAAAGAAACGGGTGATTTCTGTGGAAAATACACATACAAAAAAGAGCAGGCTGTTCGGGCCGATGGACCTGACCCAGGGGGTCTGCTGGCGCACCATACTGTCCTTCTCCCTGCCGGTGATCCTGTCCTACCTGCTCCAGCAGGTCTACTCCATCAGCGACGCGGCCATCGTGGGCCAGACGCTGACGGCCCAGGAGGTGGCCGGCGTCAACGACACCAACGCCCTGGTGTTCATCTTCCTGCAGTTCGCCTTCGGCGTCAGCGCCGGGTTCTGCGTCATCACCTCCTATTATGTGGGGATGCGGGACGACCGGGGCGTGCGCCGCTCCCTGGCCACCCAGATCCTGCTGTCCGCCGCACTGACGGTGGTGCTGACGGCGCTGGCACTGGCGCTGCTGAACCCCATGCTGGCGTGGATCAACGTGACGCCGGACAACGCGGAGGTCTACCACGCCGCCTACACCTACTGCTTCATCATCTTCGCCGGCATCGGCGCGCAGCAGTTCTATAACTTCATCTGCTCCTTCCTTCGCAGCATGGGCGACAGCATCACGCCGCTGCTGTTCCTGCTGTTCTCCACCGTGCTGAACGTGGGGCTGGACCTGCTGTTCATCCTGTCGTTCCGCTGGGGCGTGGCCGGCGCGGCCATCGCCACCGTCTCCGCCCAGCTCATCAGCACCGTGGGCTGCTTTATCTACGCCTTTACCCGCTATCCCCAGCTCCGCCTCCACAAGGCGGACTGGCGCGTCACCTGGTACGACATTCGCCGCCACCTGGCCCGGGGCGTGCCGCTGGGCCTGCAGTTCTCCGTGCTGGCTATCGGCATCATCGTCATGCAGGGCGGCGTGGTGCAGTTCGATATGCGTGACGGCGTCATGGTGTCCAACGCCGCCCAGAACGGCTTTGGCGCGGCCAACAAGCTGTGCAACCTGGTGGCCACGCCCATGAACGCCCTGGGCACGTCCATGACCAGCTTCACCGCCCAGAATTTGGGTGCGGGCCACTACGACCGCATCAAGAAGGGCAGTCTGCAGGCGCTGGTCATGGGCTTCCTGCTGGCGGCGCTGGCCGCGGGCATAGGTCTGCTCCTCAGCCGCGGCGGCCTGTTCTACTACGTGTTCCTCAGTGCCGACAAGGTGACGGCCGACACCATCCGCTACGGCAACACCCTGCTGTATGTGGACTTCGCCATGTACCTGTTCCTGGCGTTTATCTTCGTCATCCGCAACTGCGTGCAGGGCATCGGCCGCAGCGCCTTCGTGCTGGGCGCGGGCGCGGCGGAGCTGGTGGCCCGCATCACCGTGTGCCTGCTGCTGCCTGCCGCCGTGGCCGGCGGCACAGTCAGCGCCGACGCGCCGGCCCTGGCGTTTTACGCCCTGTGCGCCGCCGATCCCATGGCCTGGATCGCCGCCGACGCGGTGCTGGCCGTCCCCTTTGTCCGCCATATCCTGCGGGGGAAGTACGATTATCTCACCAACACCCGCGCCTGATCAGGACCGCTCTGCCGCGCTGCGGTGGGGCGGTTTTTCTTTATAGGAAAATTATGGGGCCTGAAACAGGGAAAATGTTAAAAACGCGACAGTTTGACGTGAAAAAATTCCTTTATTGGAATAAAATCCTCTATTTCCGTTGACAATTTCGTTTTTTTGTGCCATGATTTTTATATCCAATACCGATCTGCCCGCACCAGAAACCTTTGTGTGTGCAGACGAAAGGAGGCCCTGTCCTTGAGCAGACTTGACATCAAAAGCCCCAGCCGCGCTCAGACGGTGGTGGATAATCTCTACCGCGATGTGGAGCGCCGTATCGCCGCCAGTCCTCCGGGCCTGTGTCCGGTGGATATGTCCCTGTCGTTTTTGCAGCTGTGCCACGCCCAGTCCTGCGGCAAGTGCGTGCCCTGCCGCATCGGCCTGGGTCAGCTCAGCAAGCTCATTGCCACCGTCCTGGACGGCACGGGGACGATGGACACCATCGCCATCATCGAAAAGACGGCCCGCAGCATCCTGAACACCGCCGACTGTGCCATCGGCCGCGACGCGGCCCGGCTGGTACTGGATGGCCTGGAGGGCTTCCGCGACGACTATGAGGAGCACGTGAACCACCACCGATGTCTTGCCGGTCTGCAGCTGCCCGTCCCCTGCGTGGCCCTCTGTCCCGCCGGGGTGGACGTGCCTGGCTACATGGCGCTGGTGGGCGAGGGCCGCTGCGCCGACGCCGTGCGCCTTATCCGCAAGGACAATCCGTTCCCCACGGCCTGCGCCTACATCTGCGAGCATCCCTGCGAGGCCCGCTGCCGCCGGAACATGATCGACGACGCCATCAACATCCGCGGGCTGAAGCGCTACGCTGTGGACCACGCGGGCGTCGTGCCCCAGCCGGAGTGCGCGCCGTCCACCGGCAAAAAGGTGGCCATTATCGGCGGCGGCCCCAGCGGCCTGAGCTGCGCCTATTACCTGGCCCTCATGGGCCACAAGGTCACGGTGTTCGAGGAGCGGGAGAAGCTGGGCGGTATGCTGCGCTACGGCATCCCCAGCTACCGTTTCCCCCGCCACCTGCTGGACGAGGAGATCGAGTCCATCCTCTCCCTGGGCATCGAGGCCCACACCAACGTCACCGTGGGCAAGGATGTCTGGGTGGAGGACCTGCAGAAGGAATACGACTGTCTCTATATCGCCATCGGCGCCCACCAGGACAAGAAGGTAGGCATCCCCGGCGAGGACAGCAGACACGTCATGTCCGCCGTGGAGATGCTGCGCTCCATCGGTGACGACGTGATGCCCGACTTCACCGGCAAGCGGGTGGTGGTCATCGGCGGCGGCAACGTGGCCATGGACGTGACCCGCAGTTCCATCCGCCTGGGTGCGGAAAAGGTGACCTGCGTCTACCGCCGCCGGGTGGAGGACATGACCGCCCTGCCCGACGAGATCACCGGCGCGATGGCCGAGGGTGCGGAGCTGCTGACGCTGATGGCGCCGGTACGCATCGAGGCCGACGAGGAGGGCAACGCCGCCGCGCTGTGGGTGCAGCCCCAGATCATCGGCGAGGCCGACAAGTCCGGCCGTCCCCGGCCCAACAAGGCGGATCTGCCGGAGCAGCGCATCCCCGCCGACATCATCGTGGTGGCCATCGGCCAGGGCATCGAGATCCAGGGCTTTGAGCAGGCCGGCGTGCCCATCAAGCGCGGCACGGTCGTGGCGGGACTGTCCGGCCAGGTGGGCGATCAGGACAACCTGTTCGCTGGCGGCGACTGCGTCACCGGCCCTGCTACCGCCATCCGCGCCATCGCCGCCGGCAAGGTGGCGGCGGCCAACATCGACGTGCACCTGGGCTTCCGGCATGAGATCACCGTGGATGTGGACATCCCCGGCCCGCGGCTGAACAACCGCGCGCCCCACGGACGCATCAACACCACGGAGCGGGAGGCCTGTGAGCGCCGCTGCGACTTCGAGGACATCGAGTGCGGCCTCACCGAGGAGGGCGCACGCACCGAGGCGTCCCGCTGCCTGCGCTGCGACCATTACGGCTACGGTATCTTCAGAGGAGGGAGGAACGTCAAATGGTAACGCTGACTATCGACAAAAGGCCCGTCACCGTGCCCGACGGTACGACCATTCTGGAGGCGGCCCGCTCCGTCAAGATCGACATACCCACCCTTTGCTACTTAAAGAACATCAACGAGATCGGCGCCTGTCGGCTGTGCATGGTGGAGGTGGAGGGCCACGCCCGTCTCGTCCCCGCCTGTGACAGCGCCGTGGCCGAGGGCATGGTGGTCTACACCAACTCCCCCCGTGTCCGCGAGGCGCGCCGCGTCAACCTGCGGCTGCTGCTGAGCCAGCACGACACCAAGTGTACCAAGTGTACCCGCAGCGGCAACTGCAAGCTCCAGCAGCTGACCAACGACTACAACCTGCTGGGCGACCACTATATCGACGACCTGCGGAACATCCCCGACGACTTTTCCAACCCCGTGGTCCGGGTGGAGAACCGCTGCGTCAAGTGTATGCGCTGCATCCAGTTCTGCGAGAAGGTCCAGACCATGGGCATCTGGGATCTGATGGGCACAGGCTCACACACCACCGTAGGCGTGTCCCACACCCGCACCCTGGGCGAGAGCGACTGCACGTTCTGCGGCCAGTGCATCACCCACTGTCCCGTGGGCGGCCTGCAGGAGCGGGACGACACCGGCAAGGTGTTCGACGCCCTGGCCGACCCGGACCGCATCGTGGTGGTGCAGATGGCGCCCGCCGTCCGCGCCGCCTGGGCGGAGTATTTCCACCTTGACCCCAAGTTCGCCACCGCCAAGCGCATGGTGACGGCCCTGAAGATCATGGGCTTTGACTATGTGTTCGATACCGATTTCGCCGCCGACCTGACCATCATGGAGGAGGGCAGCGAGTTCGTGGAGCGCTTCACCCACCGCAACCGCTACCGCTGGCCCATGTTCACCAGCTGCTGTCCCGGCTGGGTGCGCTTCCTCAAGGGCCAGTTCCCCGCCTATACCGACAACCTGTCCACCGCCAAGAGCCCCCAGCAGATGTTCGGCGCGGTGGTGAAGAGCTACTTCGCCGAGAAGCTGAACGTCGATCCCAAGAAGCTGTTCGTGGTGTCCATCATGCCCTGTACCGCCAAGAAGGCCGAGTGTGCGCTGCCCACCATGAAGGATGACCAGGGCGACCCGGATGTGGACGTGGTGCTGACCACCCGGGAGATCGTCCGTATGTTCCGGGGCGAGCAGATCAACCCCGCCGTGCTGCCGGAGACGGAGTTCGACAGCCCTCTGGGCAGCGGCACGGGCGCGGCCGTGGTGTTCGGCGCTACCGGCGGCGTGATGGATGCCGCCCTCCGCAGCGCCTATTACCTGGTCACGGGGAAGAACCCCGATCCGGACGCCTTCAAGGCCGTCCGCGGCATGGAGGGCTGGAAGGAGGCTACCTTCACCATCCCCGGCGCGGGCGATGTCCGCGTGGCCGTGGTCAGCGGGCTGGGCAACACCCGCAAGCTGATGACCGCCATCGACGAGGGCCAGGTGACCTACGACTTCGTGGAGGTCATGGCCTGTCCCGGCGGCTGCGCCGGCGGCGGCGGACAGCCCATCCACGACGAGGCTGAGCCTGCCGCTTACCGCGGCGACGTGCTGTGGAGCATCGACAAGAATATGGCCGTCCGCTTCTCCCACGAGAACGAGGACGTGAAGACTCTCTATCGTGAGTATCTGAAAGCGCCCTTGGGTGAGAAGTCCCACCATCTGCTCCACACCGACCACCATGGCTGGCAGATGCCCGGAAGAACCGGAAGATAAAAGTACAAAAAAGAAACCGCCGTAAGGCGGTTTCTTTTTATGCGTTTTACTCGGTGACCTCCGCCGGTGCACCGGCGGCCTTTTCCACGCTGCTGGCGGTGAGGATGCTGCCCTGGCCCTCGCTGAACCGCACCGTCACCGTGTCGCCGGTGTTCAGGATCACGGCCTCCGGCTGTACCGACGCCGAGATGGTGTAGTACACGTCGCCGCCCCGCAGCCGTAGGTAGAACACCGTGTTGCCGTTCACCACTGCCGACCGCAGGTCGTCGATGACACCGGTGATCTCGCCGCTGGCCGTCTCCGGCAGGGAGCTGTCCCCGCTGTCGATCAGGTCGTTGTGCAGCAGCATCTGCCGGTAGTTGCTCTCGCACTCCGCCACCGTCGCGCCGGTGGCCACGATCTGGTACTGGCCCACGTTGACCATGGCGTACATCTTCACCAGCGCCGCATCGTCCTTCAGCGCCATGAAGTAGGTGGGCTGCTGGGCGATGTTCAGCAGCAGGGGGAACGTGGCCTTGTACTTCATCTGCTGCACCTGACCCTCGGCGCTGTCCATGGCGGAGTACTCCTTCGCGCCGGCGATCTGGTAGAACCGGGTCTCCTTCGTCCGCTGGTTGGACAGGATGAAGCCGATGTTGGACTCGTCAGACACCACCGACGTGACGCCGGTATACATATACACGTCGTCGTCAATGGCGATATAGTTGTAGCCCTCGGTGGTGATGGTCACGCCCCGCTGGCCGAACAGGGAGTTGATAAAGCCGTTGATATACGCACCGTGGTAGTCGTACTGGTCCATGATCAGCTCCGCCGTGAACACGTGGTCCACCCAGCTGGGTACGTCCCCGGTCTTGTAGTAGGCCGTCTCGCCGGTGACGGCGTTCACCAGCACCGCGCCGATGATGTCCCGGCCGCCGAACAGGCCGATGGTGTGGCTCACCCGGGGGCAGACCCACCAGGGATCGCCGTTCTCGTCGATCTCAAAGGCCGGATCATCGAACATATAGGTGGGGTAGCGGAAGCGCAGATGCCGGTTCAGATTGCGGCTGAAATGCTCCGCCGTGGTGTAGCGGATGCCCTCGTCCAGCCGCACCATCTCCACGTTCTGCGTCACCATGTCGATGAGCAGGTAGGCGGGCAATCCCTCGCTGCGGTTGTTCAGCCACTTGATGATGTCACCGTACCGCAGGGGCGTCACCCGGACGGGGCGGCCCTGGTAGTTGATCTGGGTGTAGTCGTCCGCCACCTCGAACTGGGACACCATGTCCGCCAGCTCACCCAGCTTGCGGTTGCCCAGCTTCATGGCCGACTCCGCGTCCAGCATGGGGATCTGGTCGTAGCTGATCTCCTCCACCTCGGCGGCGAAGTCGCCGTCCTCCACCGTCAGCAGGTCGCGGTACGCGCCGGCCCGGAACAGCTGCCAGCCCACCACGCTGCCCACCAGCGCCGTGGCCACCAGCGCCAGGGCCACGAACAGCGGCACGGCGCACTGCTTCTTCAGAAAGCCGAAATAGCCCTTCGCCCCCGTGCCCTGAAACCCGGAGGTCAGCACGGCGCAGCCGCCGTATACGGCACAGGTCAGCAGCACGAAGATATAGAACTCCTCGCTCTTGAGATTGATGGGCGGCAGCACCACATAGTAGTACACCGCCGCGAACACCAGCGTCACCGCGATGTTCAGCAGCGTCCGGCCCAGGGGCGTGCCCACGGCCTTCCGTTCCCGGGGCTGCCGCGGCTCGCGGTGATGGCCAAAGCCCTGAAAATTGGGGTCGTTCCAGTTGGTATTCATACAACGCTCCTTTCTCTGCGTTAAGATGCTGTAGGTAGTATACCCTAAAAGCACCGCCGTGTAAAGCAGACGGATGCTCGTCGGTTGACAAAAATCGACTCGCCGTGTATACTGCGTCGTAAGGACGCTGCGTAAGACGGCAGGCGGTCGGCCACACCACCCGAAAGGGGGTGAGGCCGTGTTCTGGACGCTTACATTCCACATCGGACGGTATTCCGTCTCGGTACGGATCATGAAGCTGAAAAGCAGAAACCGCCACTCTGCCAAGTGACGGTTTCTTAATTTAGATACCTAAAGCACTTTGTGGGTCGACCGCTTGTCGCAGCGTCCCCTTATTTACTATTATACCCGCCTCGTGCCGTTTGTCAAGCGGATTAGAGCGCCCTCCCGAATGTTCGGGAGGGCGCTTTATACTTACATCTTCTCCGGTGCGGAGCAGCCGATAAGCGTCATGCCGTTTTTCAGCACCGCCCGGGCGGTGTCCGCCAGCTTCAGCCGGGCCAGCAGCACGTTCTCCGCCTCGCCCTTGATGCGGCAGGCGTTGTAGAACTTGTGGAACGCGGCGGCCAGCTCGCTGAGATAGCGGTTGATAAAGCTGGGGTCGTAGTCCCGGGCCGCCAGCAGCACCACCGCCGGGTACTGGGCCAGCTGCTTGATCAGGGCCTTCTCCTCCTCGCCGGTCAGCACCGACAGATCGGCCTCCGCTGCCTTGGGCACGGCGTAGCCCTCCGCCGCCAGGTTCTTCAGCAGCGTGCAGATGCGGGCGTGGGCGTACTGGACGTAGTACACCGGGTTCTCGCTGTCCTCCCGGACGGCCAGGCCCAGGTCGAACTCCATCTGCGTCTCCGGCTTGGCGTTGAAGAAGTACCGGCAGGCGTCTACCGGGATCTCATCCAGCAGGTCGGTCAGGCTGATGGCCTTGCCGGTGCGCTTGGACATACGCACCACCTCACCGTCCCGCACCAGCTTCACCAGCTGCATCAGCACGATGTCCAGCCGGTGCTCGCCGTCCAGACCCAGCGCGTCCATGGCGCCCTTCAGCCGGGCCACGTGGCCGTGGTGGTCCGCGCCCCAGATGTTGATGACCTTGTCAAAGCCGCGAACGGCGAATTTGTTCCGGTGGTAGGCGATGTCCGCCGCGAAGTAGGTGTAGAACCCGTTGGCCCGGCGCAGCACGTCGTCCTTCAGCCCCAGCTTCTCGATGGTCTCTTCGTTCTTACCCTCCGCGCGCAGCCTGGCGGCCAGGATCTCGGAGGTCTTGAGCCACAGCGCGCCGTCCTTCTCATAGGTATAGCCCTTCTCCGTCAGCGCCGCCACGGTGTCGGCCACATAGCCGCTCTCGTGGAGACTGGACTCGAAGAACCACTGGTCGTACTGGATGCCGTAGCGGGCCAGGTCGGTCTTCATCTTGGGGATGTTCACGCTGAGACCGAACTGGGCCAAGGCGTCGTGACGGGTCTTTTCGTCGCAGTCCAGGTACTTGTCGCCCTCTTTTTCATAGAACGCCTGGGCCAGCTCCCGGATGTCGTCGCCGTGGTAGCCGTCCTCCGGGAACTCCACCGCGTCCTCGCCCTTGATGATCTGGAAGTACCGGGCCTCCAGACTCTTGGCGAACTTCTCGATCTGGTTGCCCGCGTCGTTGACGTAGAACTCCCGCCACACGTCCGCGCCGGACTTCTGCAGTACGCTGGCCAGCGTATCGCCCAGCACGCCGCCTCGGGCGTTGCCCATATGCATCGGCCCGGTGGGATTGGCGGACACGAACTCCACCATATATTTCTTTCCCGCCAGCGTGGCGTTCTCGCCGTATTTCTCGCCCTCGGTCTCGATGACGGACACCGTGTCGGCGTACCATTTGCCGCCCAGACGGAAGTTCAGAAAGCCCGGGCCGGCCAGCTCCACGGCGGTGAAATAGCTGCCCTCCAGCGTCATGGCGTCTATCAGCGTCTGGGCTACCTGCCGGGGGTTCATCTTCATGGCCTTGGCCGCCGCCAGGCAGAACGTGGTGGTGTAGTCGCCGTTGGCCGTGTCCTTGGGGATCTCCACCGCCGGGACGGTCTCAATGCCGCCGGGCAGCGTCCCCGCCTCCGCGCAGGCGCGGTATGCGTTCTGCGTCAGCTGCCGTACCTGTTCCTTGGCGCTCTCGATCATGTTCATATCAGTCGTTCTCCTCTTTCGTCAAAGTCAGCTCCAGGCGCAGCGCGGACATCTGCTGCGTCCCCAAAAGCAATATATACCGTAGTGTGACCGTCCCCGGCCCTTTCCGCGGCAGATGCCAGCCTACCTCCTGGGTCTGCACCCGCAGCGTCAGCGCGCCGCCGTCGCCGCCGGCGATCTGCGTCACCGTCTCCGCCCGGGGGTCTAACAGCAGCCCGTAGCCGCCGTCCTGACTTTCGGTGATGACCACCGCCCGGTGCAGCGATGTCTCCAGCCGGATCTCCGACGCCACGCCGCTGCCGTCGGCCTCGTTCTGGGCTGTATACCGCAGCCGGTGGCCGTATTCGGTTTTCTCCATCTGTCCCACGCCCCGGAACGTCAGCTCATCCCGCCCACCGGCGAACAAACTCTCGCTCCGTGCCAGGACGCGCACCTTTCCCTCCACGGCTCAGTACCTCTCAATGTCCACCAGACCCACCGCATCCTTTTCGATGGGCCGGTCCAGAAATTGCCCCGCCAGCGCGGCAAAGTCTCCCGGGCTGTCGCTGGCGTACAGCGTCGTCACGCCCTGGGCCCGCTGGGCCAGCAGGTCCTTGGCCGTCAGCTCGCTGCGTAACGCCCGGGCGGCCTCCGCCCCGGCGTTGATCAGCGTCACGCCCGGGCCCATGATCTCCCCGATGATCTCTATCAGCAGGGGATAGTGGGTGCAGCCCAGCATCAGCGTGTCGATGCCCGTCTCCTTCAGCGGCGTCAGGTATTCCCGCGCCACCGTCTCGATCACCGTGTCGCCGGGATGAAAGCGGCCGTTCTCCACCAGCGGCACGAACAGCGGGCACGCCTTGGCGTATACCCGGATGTCCCCGTCCAGCGCGTGCAGCGTCCGCTCATACGCCCCGGACCGCACCGACGCCGCCGTGGCGATGAGGCCCACTTTCTTGTTCCGGGTGGCCCTGGCCGCCGCCGCGCAGGTGGGCGTCACCACGCCCCGGATGGGCAGGTCGTTCTCCGCCGCCAGCGTGGGCAGCGCCGTGGTGGACACCGTGCCGCAGGCAATCAGCAGCGCCTTGATGCCGAAGCTCTGCAGAAACCGCACGTCCTGCCGGGCGTAGCGCAGCAAAATTTCCGGCGACCGGCCGCCGTAGGGGACACGGGACGTGTCTCCGAAGTATATAATGTTTTCAGAGGGGAGGATGCTCTGTATCTCCCGCACGGCGGTCAATCCGCCCTGCCCGGAGTCGAACACCCCGATGGGTCGCTGATCCATGCGATGCACCTCTCGGCTCAGTATTTGTTCTTAACTCATATATTCTACTATGAACTCACCGCCGACACAAGCAAAAATTTGGCGCGGCTTCCCACTTTTTTCTGTGGCAATTCCGAAACAGGGGTGCTATAATGGCCCTAAACAGCAATTGACCCACATGGAGGTGGTCTTATGGAACTTCACATGACGGAAAAACAGTTCCGGCGTCTGCTGGATCTGGTCTATATCGGCAACTGGGTGCTGAACTCCACCCGGGGCGACGACCGCATCAAGGAGTACGACCAGGTGGAGAGCCTGGTGTTCTCCCACTGTCTCGACCACGGCATGGCCCCGCTGACAGAGCTGTACCAGGGGGAGCTGATCCCCTCCCGGGCCTTTGCCGACGGCGGCATCCACGAGGCCATCATGGCCTATGAGGACGCCACCTTCTTCGAGATCCTGGCCCAGGAGCTGGCCCTCCGCGATCTGGATGATCCCCCCATCACGCCGGAGAACTACGACGAGATCATGGAGCGCATGGAGGTCTACTTAGGCGAGTTCGAGCAGCACGGCACGGACAACATCACCGTGGACATAGACGAATAAGGCTGGCAGCCCCGCACACGGTGCGGGGCTGCTTTTCTCACATACGCTTCTCCGCCCAGTCGCTGAGCTGCTCCAGAATGGGCAGCAGCTCCCGGCAGTCCTCCGTGGGACTGTACTCCACCCGGACCGGCACTTCCAGATACTCCTGCCGCGCCACCAGTCCGTCCCGCTCCAGCTCCCGCAGCGCCGAGGCCAGCACCGTGTTGGAGATGCCGTCCAGCTTGCCCCGCAGGGCGTTGTAACGGATGCTCCCGGCGTTGTGTACCGCGCATAGGATCTGCACCTTCCACTTGCCGCCGATGAGGGACATGGCGTGGTGCAGCGGACATTTTTCCATGCAGGGACAGTCATAGTGGCTCTGTGACATGGTAAGTTCCTCCTTACTTGCCCATAAAAATCTGCGCTCTTGCGCTTTCGTTCTGATGTGGTATACTCAGTATAGCAGGTAAGAAAAAAGGAGTAAATAGTCAATATGAATGTGTACCTTCAGGGCCTTACCATGGGATTGGCCTACGTTGCCCCCATCGGCCTTCAAAATCTGTTCGTCATCAACAGCGCCCTGACGCAGAAGCGCAGCCGCGTCTACCTGACGGCGCTGATCGTCATTTTCTGGGATATATCCCTGGGCGTGTCCTGCTTTTTGGGGGCGGGGGCGCTGATGCAGGCGCTGCCCTGGCTGCAGAAGGTCATCCTCTGCGTGGGCAGCCTGATCGTTATCTGGATCGGCATCGGCCTGCTGCGGTCCAAGGCCAGCCTGGAAGGCGGGCGGGACGTGAATGTGCCGGTGTGGAAACTTATCACAAGCGCTTTTGTGGTCACGTGGCTGAACCCCCAGGCCATCATCGACGGCACGATGATGCTGGGCGCGTTCCGGGCCACGCTGCCCGCCGGCGGCGACGTGCCGTTCATCTGCGGTTTCGGCTCGGCGTCCATACTTTGGTTCCTTACCGTGTCTACAGTTGTTTCGATTTTGGGGAGCAAATTCAACGAGAAGATCCTGAATATCATCAATAAGGTCTGCGGCGCGGTCATCATTTTCTACGGCTGCAAGCTGCTTTACAGCTTTATCCAAATGATGAATTGGCTCTAAAACTTCGGGTACAAGCAGCGTACCACGGAAATGCACAAATACTGGTGCGCGAAGTTTTGTGCATCATTTTCGGCTGCCCCGCAGGGGCGAGAAAATGGCACATTTTGTATTTTTCCTATGCAAATGCATAGGAAATGCTTCACAAATCACGCTTTTTCTGCTATAATATGGCGGAAAGGGCGTGATTTCTTTTGGAACAGAACTACAAGCTCACCATCGCCTATGACGGCACGCGGTTTTTCGGCTGGGAGCGCCAGCCGGGGAAGGACACCATCCAGGGGAAGCTGGAAGCGGTGCTGGGGCAGCTGCAGGGGAAGCCGGTGAACGTTATCGGCGCGGGCCGCACCGACGCCGGCGTACACGCCCGGGCCATGACCGCCAATGTGGTGCTGGACACGGCGGAGACGCCGGAGGCCATCCGGGACTATCTGAACCGCTATCTGCCGGACGCCATCGCCGTCCGGGAGGTGAAGGAGGCCGGGCCGCGCTTCCACGCCCGCTACAACGCACTGGGGAAAACATACCGCTATACCTGCTTCGATGGTGCGGTAAAACCGGTGTTTGACCGGAAATACGTAACTATTTTAGACTATTCTCCCGACGTGGAGCGGATGCGGCAGGCGGCGGCATATCTGGTGGGAGAGCATGATTTCGCCAGCTTCTGCGGCAACCCGCGGATGAAAAAATCCACCGTGCGGCTGGTGGACAGCATCACGGTGGAGCGGCGGAAGGACCGGGTCATTTTCACGCTGCACGGCACGGGGTTCTTGCAGAACATGGTGCGGATCATCGTGGGCACGCTGCTGGAGGTAGGCCGGGGCTACTGGCCGCCGGAGCAGGTGCAGGCCATTCTGGAGGCCAAGGACCGCAAGCAGGCAGGGCCTACCGCGCCCCCGGAAGGTTTGTGCCTGATGAAGGTAGATTATTGATTTTGACGATATTCCGCTTGCTTTGCGATGGAAAAAACTTGAAAAAATTTGTAAAAATCTTTTATGTGTTTATATTTTTTCTTGGAATAATTTTGTATAAAAGTGAAAACAGACAGAATGTGAGCGGCGGTGCATCGCACCGCCGCTCACATTCTTTTTTACATATTGTGGATGTCGTCCAGCAGGTCCTCCAGGGACATGGTGCGGATCTTATCCTCGTCTTCCTGGGTAGGCTCATCCGCTGCCGGCTTCTTCGTCTCCTGCACGGGAGGCTGGGGGGTCTCCGGCTGGGGGGCAGGCGCGGGAGCGGCCACGGTCACAGGTTCTTCCGCGGGCTTGGGCTCTTCCCGGGGGACTAACCGGGGGATGCTGCCGGTGGAGGCGGGCAGAATGGGCTGCACGTCCTCCGGCGGGGTATTGGCGTCATCATCGTCATAGTCGTCGCGGCCGCTTCTGCCGCCCCGTCCGATGAGGAAGCCCAGCAGGAACAGGATGATGACCAGCAGCGCCGCCGCGGCGATGGCCACATACAGGGTCTTGACTTCGCCCAGCAGGGGCAGCTCCAGCACGCCGGGGATCTCCAGCGGCGGCACGGAGGGGATGGTGGCGGGGTCGATGACCTCCACGGTGGGGACGATGCCGGTATAGGCGGGCATACGCAGGACGTGGATGGTGTAGGTCTCCGTGGACTTGCCGTCCTCGGCCACGCCGGAGACGGTGACGACGGTCTCCGCCTCGGCGGCGGACAGCTTCACCGCGCCGACACCGTTGACGCCCTTGGCCTTTTCGTCCGCTGTTTCGGCGGTCAGGGTGATGGAGGTGGTCTCATAGGGGACGTAGGCGATGTAATCCGTCACGGTGGAGGAGAATTTGGGGGACAGGGACGCGCCCTCGATGGTCAGGGAGGACAGCTTGCCGTTGGTGGAGGGCTTGTAGTTGGGGTCCTGCTCCCGGGTGACCTCGATGGTGTAGGTCCGGGTCTCGCCGTTGGCCGCTGTGACCTTGATGGTCACGGTGTTGACGCCCACCGCCAGCTCGTCATTGCCGCTGACGGAGACGCTGGCATTGCTGTCGGATTTCTTGTAGTTCAGGTCCAGCTTGCTCACCGCAAAGGGGACGGTGCAGGTGTAGAAGGTGGTCTTGGAGGAGAAGGAGGGGGACAGGGTGGCGTTGCCGCAGCTGAGGGAGCTGAGGGCGCAGTCGCCGCTGGGCGCAGCGCCCACCTTGCCGCTCCAGGACGCCGTGCCCAGATCGGTGTCGGAATTGCCGTCGGACACCACGATGTTGCTGAAGGAGGCGCTGAGGGCGTCGCCCGCCTTGGCGCTGCCGGAGACCTTCAGCTTGACCACGATGATGCCGCCGCTGGAGCTGGACGTGCCGTAGACACTGAACTTATTGTTGTTCACCAGGATGCTCCAGCCGCTGACGGAGCAGTTGTAGTTGGTAAAGGACAGGTTGCTGCTGTAGCTCAGGTCGGCGGTGAGACCGTAGACGCTGTTGGGAACGGACAGCGTCAGCGAGACGGTGTTGCCCGCCTGGACACTGTCGCTGCCGGACAGGGATGCCCCTGCCGCCTGGGCCGTCTGCGGAACGAGCAGCAGCGCCAGCAGCAATGCCAGCATGGCGGAGGATGCTCTGCGCAGGAATTTCTTGATCATGCTTGACCTCCCGTCAGTTGATGGTGCGCTGACCCACGGTGATCTGAGCCGCCTGCACCACGTCGGTGATGGTTATTCTGCCGTCGCCGTTGATGTCGGCGGCCGCGGCGTAAGCGCCGGACAGGCTGCTGGCGCCGGCCACGTTGGATTGCAGCTTGACCACGTCGGTGATGGTGATCTTACCGTCGCCGTTGACATCGCCGGTGACCACGATGGTCACGGTGGCCGCGCCGTTGCTGGCGGTCATGCCCGTGCCCACGATGCCGCTGGTGATCTGGCTGCCGCCGCTGTAGACGGTGTAGCCGCCGGAGATCAGGGTCTCCACGGAGGTGCGGGGCGCGATACCGGTGAGGTAGCTGCCGGAGGGCGTGGGCGCAGTACCGCCGCCGCCACCGCCGCCGGAGCTGCCGCCGCCGCCTCCGCCGCCGTTATTGTTGGCGGTCTTGGTGAACACGGCGGCGTAGACGATGTCGGTCTTGCCCATGAAGGTCGCGCCGGGGACGAAGTAGGCGTTATTGCCGTCGATCCAGCCGGCGAAGCTGTAGATATAATTGCTGTCCGCGGCCTTCACCGGGGTGGAGGGGGCGGTGATGAGGCTGCCCTCGGCCAGCTTGCCGGAGCTGAGGGTCACGCCTTCGGATACGAAGGAGACGGTGTGCAGCTCGCCGTACTGGGCGACGACGGTGTGGTTCTCCGCCGCCACGATGGAGTTGGCGGTGATCTCCGTGCCGTCGGACAGGAACCAGCCCTTGAAGCCCTCGGCGCTGACGGTGGGCAGAGCGCCGTAGGTCTCGCCCAGCTTGTAGGTGCGCTTGGTCACGTCGGTGCCGTTGACGAAGGTGACGGTGTAGGTATCGTTGCCGCCGCCGTTGGGCTCACTGGTATCCGGCGCGCCCACGGTCAGGGGAGAGGAGACCAGCGTCACCGTTTCGCCCTTGCCGTTGGTGGCCTTGATGGTCAGGGTGTACTGGCCCTGGGTCAGCTTGCTGAATTTGGCGGCCTCGTCCAGCTGCCACAGGTCGAACCAGGTGCTGCCGCTCTGGCTGGCGGAGGCGGTGAAGCCGCTGCCGCCGCTCACGGTGACCACTACGCTGGTGACACCGCTGGGATGGGAGACGATGCCCCGCAGGGGGAAGGAGGCGTTGCCCTCCGTCAGGTTGTGGTAGATGGGGGTGCCCAGGCCGTCGCTGTCGGCGCAGCCGGGATAGAACAGGCCCACGGTGGTCCAGCCGTCAGCACCGGAGACATAGGACAGCTGCCATTTCGTCATGACGGCGGTGTCCTGGGCCACGGTGTAGGCGCCGCTGGTGGCGGGATCGACAAACAGGTACTGGCCGCTGCCGCAGTTTTTCAGCATACCCTGCTCCACCGTCCAGAACTGGCTCTGACTGGCGGCGGGAGCGGCCAGCGTCACCGTGCCCTTGGTGTCGGTCAGGCGTGTGCCGTCGGAGGCGGTGAGGGTGTATTTGCCGGACTGATAGTACGTCAGGGACAGGACCGTGCCCTTGGCGCTCTCCACGGCCTGCGCGCCCTTGCCGTCCACAAAGACGGCCTTGGTCTGGTCAGCGCTGTTCACCAGACGGTACTTGCCCTCGGCCACGGGGGAGTCGGTGTTGCTGTAGCGCATGACCAGCGCGTCGGAGGGCTCGTTGACGTGGAGGCGGCTGTAGACAGCGGTCTGGACGCCGCCGGAGTTGGCGTTGAAGTAGGCCATGGAGCGGTCCTTGATGCCGTACTTGGAGGCCGTCAGGTTCTGCATATCCTTGTACTTGGTCTCCAGCTTGCTGCACTCGGCGTAGATGGCCTGGATCAGCTCGGCCTCGCTCTGCAGCTTGAAGCCGCCCAGGCGGTTGGTGAAGGCGCGGTAGATGACGCCGGTGGCGCCGCTCATGCCGTCGCTGCTGTTGGCGCCGGAGATGACGCCCACGCCGTGGTGGACGCTCCGGCTCCAGAACACGTTTTTCAGGGCGATGGAGTAGTCGTCGATGCGGAAGCCGGGGAACAGGGTCTCGATGTTGTTCACCAGAACGGTGTAGCAGTTATCCTGCCAGAAGGCGGTCTGGGCCTGGGCGAACTCGGTGCGGTTGTTCTGGGCCACCTCCTGCCACTTGCTGCGGAAGTTGCTGCCGAAGCCGGGGTAATACTCGCCCTTGGTGTTGTAGGCGTAGGCGTTATACAGGATGTCGCCCATGGCGTGGTAGGTCGTGCCGTCGGGCTGGGCGCGCAGCCAGTCCATGAAGTTGGCCACGGTCTTTTCCACGAACATATAGATGCCGTAGGACGTGCCGCCGCTGTCGCCGGAGACGGTGGAGATATAGCCGGGATCGGCGCTGTTGCCCGTCTCGTAGTACTGGCTCAGCGCGCCCAGCTCCGTGGTGATCCAGTTTTTGTTGGCGGCGATCAGCGCCGTGGTCAGAAGGCTTGCCATCAGCAGACCCGCCAGCACCAGCGCCGTTCCACGTTTGATCCGTTTCATATGTCCACACCCTGCCTTATTCTGTGTTTTTCGTATGTCAGGATGGCCGAAGGGCCACTCCACCGATTTACATAACAATATTCACCGGTAGTATACCATCCGCGTTCCGGCTTGTCTACCCAAAAAACGGGAAAAACACAAAAAATACGAAAATCCTGTCACCGCTGCCACAATATTTGGGTGGAAATCCGGGAGGTTCTGTCGTATAATAGAACACTACCTGATACACTACCTGCAAAAAACCCCAAGGAGCGATGTATTTATGTCAACAAAAGAAAAGCAGAAGAGAGGCACGGGTGCGGCCGCGGTGGTCATTATTCTGTGTGTAGCGGCGCTGGCGGCCCTGGCCTGGGTGGTATACCGGCAGCTGTGCCCCACTGTGCCGGAGACGGTGGAGATGTACGCGGCATCGGAGACGGAGAACGCGCCGTCCTATCAGGACGCGGAGCGGACGGCGCTGGGCAGCGTACTACGGGGCGCGGCGGTGCAGTGCGTGAAGGAGGACGTGGACAGCGGCGCGGCGCTGGTGCGCGTGGAGAACGGCCTGGTGGACGGAAAGGTCAGCTATCTGTATATGGACCGGGCCAACCTGGCGGCGACGCCGGAGGAGTCGGTGCTGACGGAGACGGTGTACGCCCTGCGGGGCATGAGCCTGACGGACGAGACGGGGACTGTGCCCGGCTGCGCCGTGGAAAAGGGCATGGCGCTGACCGTTACCGGGTTTGACGGACTCAGCGGCGGCAAGGTGCTGCGGTGGCAGGTGTCCTGCGACCGGGGCGAGGGCTTCATCGACGGCGAAAATGTCCGCATGACGGAGGAGGAAGCGCTGGCGCAGTATGACGAGGCGCTGTATCAGATCCATGCCGCCCGGGGCGACGCCTGGGGCGGCGGCGACGCGGCGGGGCTGGACTACTATCCCACGGAGAAGCCGTCGTTCACGGACAATGTGATGCCCGACGAGGTGCGGGCGCTGTATCTCAACGGCAGCGCCATCCAGTATGTGGACAGCTATATCCGGCTGGCCCAGGGCACGGGTATCAACGCCTTCGTGGTGGACATCGTGGACGGGACGGCGGTGTCCTACGCCTCGCCGGTGATGCAGCAGTACAGCCCGTCGGCCTACGCGGCGGCCCAGGACACCATGGAGAATTTCCGGGCCAACGTGCAGAAGCTGCGGGACGCCGGGTTCTATACCATCGGGCGCATCACGGTGTTCAACGACGCCCATCTGGCCGCCGACCATCCGGAGTACGTGATCTCCGATCTCAGCGGCACGCCGCTGAAGATCAGCAGTATGTACTGGCCCAGCGCCTACAACCGCACGGTGTGGCAGTACAAGACGGAGCTGGCGCTGGAGGCCGCGGCGCTGGGGTTCAACGAGATCCAGTTCGACTACATCCGCTTCCCCGACGGCGCGTACAAGTATGAGCAGGCGGGGACGATCGACTATAAGAACACCTATGGCGAGAGCAAGGCACAGGCGGTGCAGCGGTTTCTGATGTACGCCACGGAGCGGCTGCACGAGGCGGGGTACTATGTGTCCGGCGATGTGTTCGGCGAGTGCGCCAACGCCTATGTGACGGCCTGCGGCCAGTACTGGCCCGCCATCAGCGCCGTGGTGGACGCCATCTCCGGGATGCCCTACCCGGACCATTACAGCGCACGGGGGGAGTACAAGCCCTGGGAGCATCCCTATGACACGGTGCATATGTTCGGCGAGAGCGCCGCGGCGCGGCAGAGCGAGACAGCGTCTCCGGCGGCAGTGCGGACGTGGATACAGTGCTACAACGCCATCCGCGAGCCGTACAACCACTACGGTGCGTCGGAGCTGGCCGACGAGGTGCGGGCGCTGCGGGACACCGGCAACACCGGCGGCTTTATGACGTGGAACGGCGGGTCGGACATCGACAAATACTCGGAGGTCATCGGGGCGCTGAACTGAAGAGCGAGAGATGAAAAAAGAACCGCCGGAGGGCGGTTCTTTTTTCATGCTTACTGTTAGGTCTCCGGGAGGCTTTCTTTTTTGTCTCCGACGGGTTACTTTTGCCAATAGCGGCAAAAGTAACCAAAAGCGCCATTCAAGGGGGAAGGAAGTTTCGATCTTCCTTCCCCCTTGAAAATCCCCCAACCTTGAACGACCAAAGAGGGAGGGCTGCGGCCCTCCCTCTTTGGAAACACCTACCGGGGTTTTGGCGATTATCAAATCGCGCCTTTGCCGCGAAGCGGCAAAGGTAGGTGGCGGCCGGTGGCCGCCGTTGGTATGCGCCTATATAACGGGGTGCAGGCCCTTGGCTCTCCCTTTGGGAGAGCTGTCACCGCAGGTGACTGAGAGGGCTGGTATGGTCATGGTT
>CAVGVB010000034.1:0-21157 GCA_963632705.1 bacterium
GGCAGTAGCCTTTTTTGAACCACTCGCCCAGCGAGTGGTTTTCGATATACAAAAACAGGGTCGCTCCATGGGGAGCGACCCTGTTTTATCTGTAAAGCGATTTCCCTTTATGGTTGTTTTTATACCTGCTGTTCCTGCTTCTTTGCTTTTACAAAGTGGATGACCATGAACACCAGGAATACGATGCTGATATATCCGAAAATGGGGTACACCACGCCGATGATCTCCGCAAAGCCCAGCAGGCTTCCGGCCCACGCCAGTACGCACAGGACCGCCAGCACCGCCTTGCGCCGGCGGCGCACAAAGGCGGAACGCAGCTCCAGATATGCGCTCAGGCCCACCAGGCTGGCCAGCGCGTTGCAGAACATCGCCACCAGCAGCATGATCCCGTAGATCGTCGCCAGCGTACCGTTCAGCTCAGAGGCCAGCGCCACCATGGGCAGCTCCGCCTCCACAGCGGCGGGATAGGCGGCCAGACTGGTCAGAATGCTGCCGGCCACCACCAGCAGCATTACACCTGCCAGCACGATGCCCCAATAGATGTGCTTCTTCTCCCGCACGTACTGTCCCACCGGCGACATGATCCCGATGCCGCCCAGGATGTTGTAGGCCACAAATGTCAGCGTTGCGATGAACCAGTTGGGCATCAGCGGGTTCACGTTCGTGTGATGCAGCTGCAGGATGCCCTCTGTGCCGAAAGTACACCATGCGCCCACGGCAAATCCCAGTGTCGCCAGAACAAGAATGGGGATCATGGCGGAAAAGGCGTCCACCATACCGCTGACGCCCAGCAGCGCCACCAGAAACACCGCCAGCATCAGCATCGCGCTGCCCAGCCAGGTCGGAACGCCGAAGAGCTGCGTCAGCATGGCGCCCACACCGGCGGACATGGACACCACCACGAAGAACAGGAACAGCGCGCCCACCGCGCCGGAAGCCCCGCGCAGCCACTTCACATCCCAGGGCACAAGCAGCTTCCCCATATCGGAGCACTGCGTCATCTGCGTCAAACGGATAAACAGGATGCCGATGACAGTGAACAGCACCGCCGCCAGGGCAAAGCCCACATAGCCCCAGTTTCCGAAGCTGCCGAAAAACTGCCACAGCTCCTGCCCGGAGATAAAGCCCGCGCCCAAAAAACAGCCGACATAGGTAAACGCCAGCGTCATTGTCTTGATCTGCTTCATACCACACCTCTTGTCGAAATCTCACAGCGACCAGTGTACCCTATTTCTGCTGCCGCGTCAACCCCGCGGCACACATGACGCTCCCTCATGTGTCCATGCGAAAAAGTTTCATTGAACGCTTCGGTTTATCGTTGACGCTGTTGTCAAATCGTTGTATAATATTGCCATAAATAGTTGCTGTTTTTGCGCATTTGTTGCTTTAAATAGCAAAAGAATTACATCTTTAGGAGGAATTTTGCCATGATCAACACCATTGACGGCATTATCGCCGCTGCCAAGGGCGGTACGACCGGCGTTATTGCTGTGGCCGCAGCTCATGACCAGCCCGTTATCGAAGCCGTTGTGGAAGCCCGCCGCGAGGGCATTGCCACGCCCATTCTGGTGGGCCATGTGTCTGAGATCGAGTCCATGCTCTCCGGCCTGAACGAAAACCCTGCCGACTATCAGATCATCGCCGGCGACACCGACCAGGACTGCGCCGCCAAAGCGGTGGCCCTGTGCGCCGAGGGCAAGGCCAACTTCCTCATGAAGGGAATTCTGGGTACGGCCGACCTGATGCGCGCCGTATTCAATAAGGAGCATGGCCTGCGTACCGAGCATCTTACCACCCACTGCATGCTGTACGAGATCCCTGCCCTGGGCCGTATGCTGGTGCTGACCGACGGCGGCGTGAACACCTTCCCCGATCTGGACAAGAAGGCTGAGATCCTGGAAAACGCCGCCATGGTGCTGCAGGCACTGGGCTATGACCACATCAACGCCTCCTGCGTCTGCGGCGCGGAGCAGGTCAATCCCAAGGTGCAGTCCACCGTGGACGCCGACGCGCTGAGCAAGATGACCGACCGCTGGGCCAAGTACAACATGGACGTCTGCGGCCCGGTGGCTCTGGATCTGGCCGTCAGCGAAGAGGCCTGCCATCACAAGCACTACACCGCCCCCGGCGCAGGCAAGGCCGACATCCTCCTCGTCCCCAACTATGAGGTGGGCAACGGCATCGGCAAGGCCGCCAATCTGTTCGGCAACGCCAAGAACGCCGGCATCATCCTGGGCGCGAAAGTCCCCATCGTGCTGGTCAGCCGCGCCGACAGCGCCTATTCCAAGCTGGCCTCCATCGCCCTGGGCAGCGTTTTGTCCAGCCGTATGAAGCTGGCGTAAAGGCGTATTGCACAAGAATTTGTTTCGCCACACTACATTTTTTACAAATTTTCGAGGCGAGATTGATAATTGCTTGACAATATCATCTTCCGCATCTATGATAGAAGAGGTTCTTATACCGCCCGTCGGTATGAACATAGTACAGTAACGTAAAAGAGGAGATTATGTTATGGTAAATCAGGAATACTACAACCTCGGCACTGCGCCCTCCGTCATCCGCCAGCTGTTCGCCTACGGTCTGGAGCAGGCCGCCAAGGTCGGTGCAGACAAGGTCTATGACTATTCCCTGGGCAATCCCAGCATCCCCGCCCCCAAGAAGGTCAACGAGTCCATCAAGAAGATCGTGGACGAGATGGACTCCATCAAGCTGCACGGCTACTCCATGGCCGCCGGCTTCGACACCGCCCGTGCCGCCGTGGCCAAGGATCTGGCTGCCCGCTTCGGCCTGGACGTCAAGGCTGACGAGCTGTTCTTCACCTGCGGCGCCGCTCCTGCACTGATCTCCATCATCAAGGCGCTCATCGTGGACGCTGACAGCGAGATCATGGCCGTTGCCCCCTTCTTCCCCGAGTATCGTCCCTTTGTCAACGCCAACGGCGGCAAGCTGGTGGTCGTTCCCGCTGATACCAAGGCTTTCCAGATCCATCTGGACGAGGTGGAGAAGCGCATCACCAAGAACACCCAGGGCATCATCATCAACTCCCCCAACAACCCCTCCGGCGTTGTGTATACCGAGGAGACTCTGAAGGGCCTGGCCGCTCTGCTGGAGCGCAAGAGCGCCGAGTACGGCCATCCCATTTACATCATTGCCGACGAACCCTATCGTGAGCTGGTGTACGGCGGCGTGAAGGTCCCCTTCATCCCCTGCCTGTATAAGAACACCATCGTGTGCTATTCCTACTCCAAGTCCCTGTCCCTGCCCGGTGAGCGTATCGGCTACGTCTACGTCCCCGGTTTCGCGGATGACGCCCACGCTGTGTACGCCGCCATCGCCGGCGCTGCCCGTATCATGGGCCACGTCTGCCCCCCGACCCTGATGCAGAAGGTCATCGAGTACTGCGCTGAGGAGCGTCCTGACCTGGTGGCGTATGACGAGAACCGCAACCTGCTGTATAACAGCCTGCGTGAGATGGGCTACGAGTGCGCCAAGCCCGACGGTGCGTTCTACCTGTTCGTGAAGGCTCCCAACGGCGACGCCAACGCGTTCTCCGAGAAGGCCAAGCTGGAGCACAACCTGCTGGTCGTTCCCGCCGACGGCTTCGGCTGCCCCGGCTACTTCCGTCTGAGCTACTGCGTGGCCAACGACATGATCAAGCGCAGCCTGCCCGCCTTCAAGGCCATGATGGAGAGCTATAAGTAAGCGCCCGACCTCCATACCATCAGCGCCCACGGCAAAGCCGTGGGCGCTTTCCGCTGTTTTATACAAAGATGCTCTGTATGATTTTTGCATATTTATTAGAATGGCACTTGCATTTCCCGCCATAATCTCCTATAATGTCAGCATATTTTTTATAAGAGAGGTGTTTCACGCATGAGCAAGTTGACGATCCCCGCCGGGTACAAGACGCCGCTGTCCACGTATGAGATGCAGCGCGCGATCGAGTTCATTAAGAGCAATTTTCAGGTGAATTTGGGGCAGGCGCTGAATCTGCGCCGTGTTTCCGCTCCCCTGTTTGTGGAAGAGAATTCCGGTCTGAACGACAACTTGAACGGTGTCGAGCGCCCGGTCTCTTTTGATATTCCCGACGTAGGGGCGAACGCTCAGGTCGTACATTCTCTGGCCAAGTGGAAGCGTCTGGCGCTGAAGCGCTACGACTTCAAGCCCGGCAAGGGCCTGTTCACCGACATGAACGCGATCCGCCGCGACGAAGAAGTGGACAACCTCCACTCCGTCTACGTGGACCAGTGGGACTGGGAGAAGGTCATTGAGCGCCGTGACCGCAACGTGTCCTATCTGGCGCAGACCGTCCGCGCCATCGTCGGCGCTGTGGTGGAGACCAACGACGCGCTGCAGATCGCGTTCCCCAGCCTGCATACCACCCTGGACCGCGAGGTCTATTTCGTCACCACCCAGGAGCTGGAGGACCGCTGGCCTGACTACACCCCCAAGCAGCGCGAGGACGCCATCTGCCGTGAACACCACACCGTATTCCTGATGCAGATCGGCGATGATCTGAAGCGCAGCGGCAAGCCCCACGACGGCCGCGCCCCCGACTACGACGACTGGTCTCTGAACGGCGACATCCTCATGTATAACGCGGTGCTGGATCGCTCCTTTGAGATCTCCTCCATGGGCATCCGCGTGGATGAGGCCGCTATGGACTACCAGCTGAACAAGCGCGGCTGCAATGACCGCCGTGAGCTGCCCTTCCACAAGATGCTGCTCAGCGGCCAGTTGCCCCTGACCATCGGCGGCGGTATCGGCCAGAGCCGTCTGTGTATGCTGATGATCGGTACGTGCCACATCGGCGAAGTGCAGGCCAGCCTGTGGGATAAGGACACCATGGACGCCTGCGAAAAGGCCGGCATCATGATCCTGTAACATCCGATAAAAAAAGAACGACGGGCAATGCCCGTCGTTCTTTTTTTATCATTCGTCCGCTTCCAGAGATGCGGCCTCCTGCCGCTCCGCCTCAAACTCCGCCAGAGCCTGGGCCAGCACCTTCTTGTCGTGACGGCTGTGTACCTGGGTCAGATCGAATTTCTCCCACAAGTCCGGCCGCCGGGCCATGGTACGCTTATAGCTCTCCTTGGTACGCCAGTCCGCCACATTGCCGTGGTGGCCGCTGAGCAGCACCTCCGGCACTTTGCGTCCGTGCCATTCCTCCGGACGGGAATACTGGGGATACTCCAAAAGCCCGTTCCAGTGGCTCTCGTCGGTATAGCAACTCTCCTCCGGCAGCACGCCGTCCACCATGCGGCACAGGCAGTCCGCCAGTGCCATGGCCGGGATCTCGCCGCCGGTGACGACGAAATCGCCCATGGAGATCTCCTCGTCCACACATTCATCCAAAAATCGCTGGTCCACG
The DNA here is from genome assembly GCA_963632705.1 of bacterium. Lineage (GTDB taxonomy): Bacteria > Bacillota > Clostridia > Oscillospirales > Oscillospiraceae > Vescimonas. The sequence goes on from CAVGVB010000034.1 coordinate 5,372, forward strand.
CCCTCATAATGGCCGCAGACCAGAATCAGATGGTCATACTGCTCCTTCAGCTCCCGGGCCACCTGCTGGGTCAGCGTCCTGCCGCAGGGTGACATATAGATGGTATGCACCCGCTCCCCTGCCTCGTCGCAGATGTGCTGCCAGCAGCGGTACAGCGGGTCGGCCTGCATCACCGCGCCGCGCCCGCCGCCGTAGGGGTAATCGTCCACCTGCATCTGCTTGTTGGTGGTATACTCCCGTATCTGGTGGGTACGGATGGTCACGAAGCCCCGCTCCTGTGCCCGTCCGATGATGGATGCCTTCATCATGGCATCCACCGCGTCGGGGAACAGGGTCATAATGTCAATCCTCATCGGTGGCCAGTCCTTTCATCATGCGGACACGGATGATCTCACCATCGGCGTCCACGGCGGCGATAAACACATCCCTGACAGCGGGGATCAGATACTCGCGGCCGCCGCCTCTGACCTCGTAGACCTTATGGGCCGGATAGTGCAGCACACGGCTCACCTTGCCCACCGTCTCACCGGTGGCGTCGTCCACCACGGTGCAGCCCACCAGCTCCTCGTCGAAATACTCCCCCTCCGGCAGTCTGGCGTCTGCGCGGCGGATGGCTATATCCTTCCCCTTCAGCGCCAGCGCATCGTCCATGGTCTCCACGCCGGGCAGCGTCAGCAGCACGGTGGATTTGTGGACGCGGGCCGCCTTGACCGCTACCGGCTTGCCGCCGATATACAGCGTCTTGAATGACGCGATGAACTCCGGATCGAACCCGTGGGGGTTCACCTTCACCTCGCCGCGGATACCGTGGGCGTTGACAGCCGTACCAACCACAATAAATTCAGGCCGCATAGCGCGCCCTCCTTTGCTTCCGTCTTAAAGTCCGCGGATAAACTCCGCCAATGTAAACGCCGCCTGAAAGCGCAGCATATAGTACAGTGCCGCCGCTCCCAGTGAGAAGATCAATCCCAGCAGCGCCCGTGTCCTGCCCCGGCGCTTGAACCGCACCGCCGCTATGATAACGCACACCGCGTCCGAGACGAACGGCAGCCACAGCAGGATCGTCATCGGCCAGAAAGCCAGCCAGGGCTTGTAGTTGGCCGCGGAAATAGCGCCCACCAGCAGCACCGCCAGGTCATATTGAAAGAACGGCACGATCAGATTGATAATACCGTGGACCAGCGACCGTGTATCCTCCTGCATGACTGCCTCCCTTCTGCCGCAGGGCGTTTTTTCTAAATCTGAATAATTTTAGCACAATAAAGCCATAAACGCAACGGTATATTTGACCATTCCTGTCATTTTCTGCTCTTTTTCCCGGCTTTTACCTTCTACTTTTTCTTTTTCTTCCAAACAGCGCACCATATATAGTGGCGGTTTTGCCGCAGCGGCCCACCATATATAGTATATTTTCTCTATTTTGCACAAAAATCGCCACGACATTTTGTCATCCTATCTCTCTATATTTTGATCTCCCCCTCTTGCATCGGCACAAGATATAGTATATGATTATAGCAGTACACACTACATCGACCCGCATACGGGCCGGGAGAGATAGAGAAACAAGGAGGACGCCCCTATGAAGATCATCAAGCGAAACGGCGCAGAGGTCGGTTTCGACATCACGAAGATCATTATTGCCATCACCAAGGCCAACGAGGCCGTGGATGAAGTGGACCGCATGACGCCGGTGCAGATCCAGCGCATCGCCGAGTCCGTAGAGCTGCAGTGTCAGAAAATGAACCGCGCCCCCACTGTGGAGGAGATTCAGGACATGGTGGAGCACTACATCATGGCCCACGGCGCGTTTGAGGTGGCCAAGCACTATATCACCTACCGCTACACCCGTTCTCTGGTGCGTAAGTCCAACACCACCGACGACAAGATCCTCTCCCTCATCGAATGCAACAACGAGGAGGCCAAGCAGGAGAACTCCAACAAGAACCCGGTGGTGAACTCCACCCAGCGGGACTATATGGCCGGCGAGGTCAGCCGCGACCTGAGCGAGCGCATTCTGCTGCCCCAGGATATTGTGGAGGCCCACCGCGAGGGCATCATCCACTTCCACGACAGCGATTATTACGCCCAGCACATGCACAACTGCGACCTGGTGAACCTGGAGGATATGCTCCAGAACGGCACGGTCATCACCGGCACGCTCATCGAAAAGCCCCACAGCTTTGCCACCGCCTGCAACATCGCCACCCAGATCGTGGCCCAGGTGGCCAGCAACCAGTACGGCGGCCAGTCCATCTCCCTGACCCACCTCGCCCCCTTCGTGCAAGTGAGCCGCGAGAAGATCCGGGCCAGCGTCCGCAGCGAGTTCGACGCCGTGGGCGTGTCCGTTACCGAGGACAACATCAATGCCATCGCTGAAAAGCGCCTACGGGAGGAGATCCGCCGCGGCGTGCAGACCATCCAGTATCAGGTGGTGACGCTGCTGACCACCAACGGACAGGCTCCCTTCGTCACGGTGTTCATGTACCTGGGCGAGGCCAAGAACCAGCAGGAAAAGGACGACCTGGCCCTCATCATCGAGGAAACGCTGCTCCAGCGCTACCAGGGCGTCAAGAACGAAAAGGGCGTGTGGGTCACACCCGCCTTCCCCAAGCTGATCTACGTGCTGGAGGAGGATAACATCAGCGAGGACAGCAAATACTGGTATCTGACGAAGCTGGCCGCCAAGTGCACCGCCAAGCGCATGGTCCCCGACTACATCAGCGAGAAGAAGATGCTGGAGCTGAAGGTGGACAAGAACGGCGAAGGTCACTGCTATCCCTGCATGGGCTGCCGCAGCTTCCTGACCCCCTATGTGGACGAAAACGGCCAGCCCAAGTATTACGGCCGGTTCAACCAGGGCGTTGTCACCGTGAACCTGCCAGACATCGCCCTCAGCTCCGGCGGCAACATCGAGAAGTTCTGGCGCATCTTCGAAGACCGCATGGAGCTGTGCCACCGGGCACTTCTGTGCCGCCACGAACGGCTGAAGGGCACACTGTCCGACGCCGCCCCCATTCTGTGGCAGTACGGCGCGTGCGCCCGCCTGAAGAAGGGCGAGCCCATCGACAAGCTGCTGTACGGCGGCTACTCCACCATCTCCCTGGGCTACGCGGGTTTGTACGAGTGCGTGAAGTACATGACCGGCAAATCCCACACCGACCCGGCTGCCACGCCCTTCGCGCTGGAGATCATGAACGCGCTGAACGCCGCCTGCAAGAAGTGGAAGGCCCAGCACAACATCGACTTCTCCCTGTACGGCACGCCGCTGGAGTCCACCACGTATAAATTTGCCAAGTGCCTGCAGAAGCGCTTCGGCGTCATCGAGGGCATCACCGACAAGGGCTACATCACCAACAGCTATCACGTCCACGTCACCGAGCCTATCGACGCTTTCAAGAAGCTGGAGTTCGAGGCCCAGTTCCAGCACCTCTCCCCCGGCGGCGCCATCAGCTATGTGGAAGTGCCGGATATGCAGAACAATCTGGACGCGGTGCTGGAGGTCATGAAATTCATCTACGACCACATCATCTACGCCGAGCTGAACACCAAGAGCGACTACTGCCAGGTCTGCGGCTGGGACGGAGAGATCGAGATCGTCGAGGAGGACGGCAAGCTGATCTGGAAGTGCCCTCAGTGCGGCAACACCGACCAGGATAAGATGAACGTGGCGCGGCGCACCTGCGGCTATATCGGCACACAGTTCTGGAATCAGGGCCGTACCCAGGAGATCAAGGACCGGGTGCTGCACCTGTAAGTCACCATCGCAGCATACAACGGGGCGGGCCGCGGCCCGCCCCGTTTTTTCCAGCTCCGCTGCATTTTTAATGTTGATTTAAGCATTTCCCCTTATACTACCCACCATCAGGAGGTCTTTCCATGTACTACGGAGAGCTGAAAAAATACGATATTGCCAACGGAGCAGGCGTCCGCGTCACGCTGTTCGTATCCGGCTGCACCAACCACTGCCCCGACTGCTTCCAGCCCCAGACCTGGGATTTCTGCTATGGCCAAGAGTTCACCGACGAGACGAAGGCCGAGATCTTCGCCGAGCTGGACAAGCCCTTCGTCCGCGGTCTGACGGTGCTGGGCGGCGAGCCCTTTGAGCCGAAGAACCAGCGCGACCTCCTGCCCCTCCTGCGCGAGGTACGGGATAAATATCCCAACAAGGACATTTGGTGCTTCACCGGCTTCAGGCTGGAGGACGAACTGCTGCAAGACGGCAGCTATCCCCGCTGTGAAGTGACGGACGACCTGCTGGCCTGCATCGATATTCTGGTGGATGGCCGCTTTGAGAAGGCGCTGAAGGACATATCCCTCCAGTTCCGGGGCAGCCGAAACCAGCGGGTCATCGATATGGCCCGCACCCGCGAAACAGGTCAGATCGCCATTTGGGAGAAACTGCGAAAGTGAGGTATGACCTTATGAAAAAACTGACCGCTCTGCTTTTGTTGCTGGGCGCGCTGCTGGCTCTGGTGGCCTGCGGCTACCCCGTAAAAGCTGACAACAGTGACAAGGACGAGACCCCTGTTGTCCAGCCCGACAGCGGCTATACGCTTGGCGGCGCGGATGTGGTGCAGCTGAACGGCTTCCGCTCCATCGACGTCGAATGGATCTCCGGCAGCGTCAGTGTAGAGCTGTACGACGGCGAAGGTATCGAAATAAAGGAAGCCCTGGCCGACGGCAGTGCCGTCAGCGTGCCTATGGAGTGGCGCGTAAACGAGGACGACAGCACGCTGGACATCCGTTCCCAGCCCCAGTTGCTGAGCGTATCGGAGGAAAAGCACCTGACGATAAAGCTGCCCCGGAGCATGGTCCTGCACGAACTGGATATCGATACGGTCAGTGCCGCCGTGTCCGTCGATCTGACAGACGAGGACACCCTGACGCTGGACGAGCTGGACGTGACCTCTGTCAGCGGCGCCGTCAGCGTCAACGCCGCCAACGCCGCCGGTATCTCCCTCTCCACCACCAGCGGGGCGATCTCTGGCAGCGTCCGCACCCAGGAGCTGGAGGCGGACAGCGTCAGCGGCGGCGTGGATCTGACGCTGGACATCCTGCCCACGGAGCTGGACATCGAGACCTCCAGCGGCCCGGTCACACTGGCCATCCCTTCCGGAACGGCTGTATCGTCCCTGCCGGTGGAGCTCCGCACCACCAGCGGCCAGTTCAGCAGTGACATTCCCGTAACACATACGAAGGACGCCCCCTGGGAGTTCCAGACCGTCAGCGGCGATGTGGCCATCACCACGGTACAATAACGGCATCAGAACGAAAAAAACTGACCGCCCACCGGGCGGTCAGTTTTTTTATGAGGTTTTCAGCGGTAGATCTCGCCCACGGTGGGATTGCCGGCAGCCTGAGACTCATCGGTGTCGATGTGCATGGTGGTAGCGCCGTCCTTGTTGACGCGGACCACCACATCGTCGAAGATCAGCTTACGGCCTTCGCCGCCGCAGGCCACCTTGATGATGTCGCCGTTCTTGACGCCCAGCTCATTTGCCTCGTTCTCCAGGATGTGCAGATGGCGCTTTGCCACGATAACGCCCTCGGTCAGCTCCACCTCGCCCTTCGGCCCGATGAGCTTGCACGCGCCGCTGCCCTTCACGTCACCGCTCTCGCGGACGGGCGCGTCGATGCCCAACGTGCGGGCGTCGGTAGCGGAGACCTCCACCTGGTCGGCCTTGCGGACCGGGCCGAGGATGGACACGTTGGCCATTTCCTTCTTCGGGCCAACGATGGTCAGCCGCTCATTGCTGGCGTACTGGCCGGGATAGGACAGCGGCTTGCGGATGGTCAGCTGATAGCCCTCGCCGAACAGCTTCTCCACCGTCTCCTGGGTCAGGTGGATATGACGCGCAGACGTCTCGATCATAAAGCTCATAGTTATTATCTCCTTTGTTCCAAAGAATTTTGGTCACTTCTGAAATTTATCCCGCAGCGGGAACATCTCGTCCTCGGTGATACGGGTCAATTCTTCCAGCCTGCCGATGACAAAATAGCCCTTGTTCACCGCCTCGATGCTGCCGGTGACGCGGACGAACTCGCCACGCTTCAGCCCGGCGGCCTCCGCCGCCAGCTCCGCATTGCTCTTGAGCCGGATGGACAGCCCGAAGCCTGTGTCGCCCTGTCCGTCGCTGGTAATGCGCCACCAGGGGAAGCACACAGACACCTTGCGGTCGGCATAGCGGCCCTGGCCGCCCTTGACATACTCGGTCTTGACCTGTTCAAAGGTGCGCGGCACCAACTCCCCATCGGGCATATGAAAATACATCGTGCCGTACAGGCGGCCGCGGCGCTTGGTCAGGCTGTTGAAGCGGCTGATCATCAGAAAAGCCATGACGACCAGGATCACCAGGCCATACAGGCCCTGACCCTTGATCAGACACCAGACGAACACCGCCAGCCCCGAAATGAGGACGATGCGGTTGATGAGGTCCTGCCCGGACCACAGATCCTTCAATCTATCCATGGGCGCACTCCTTATATATCGTTCAACGGCACATATCTTACCACACACCGTGGATATATGCAAGGGAAAACCGCCCTTCTGATGCAATTTCCCCTTGTATTCGGCGGAATATTTGATATAATCATGTCAGATAGCGCAGCGCGCTCTATTCATTTACCTAATAGGAGGCGTTTTTCATGTCTGTCAAGCTGGAGCTGTACCGCGTATTCAAAGAGGTGGCCGAGGTGGGCAATATCACCGCCGCAGCCCAGGCACTGTATATCTCCCAGTCCGCCGTGAGCCAGTCCATCAAGCAGCTGGAGCACGACCTGCAGACCCGTCTGTTTGCCCGCAATTCCCGGGGCGTTACCCTGACGGCGGAGGGCCAGATGCTGTATGAGTACGTCCGCAGCGCGATGGGCCTGCTGGAGACCGGCGAGGAAAAGCTGTCCCAGACCCGTGAGCTGCAAATGGGCAAGCTCATTATCGGCGCCAGCGACACCGTCACCAGTCAGTTCCTGCTGCCCTACCTGGACAGCTTCCACAAGCAGCACCCCGCCATCCACATCCAGATCGTGTCCGGCCGCAGCCACAAGGTCCTGGGCCTGCTGCGCTCCGGCAAGGTGGACATCGCCTTTGCCAGTACGCCGTCGGATACTTCGTCGCTGGACATCCACCCCTGCTTTGATACCCACTCCATCTTCGTGGCCGGCGCGGAATATCCCTGCGACTTTGACCACGTCTACTCCCTGGAGGAGATCGCCGCGTTCCCCCTGATCCTGCTGGAGCGCAAGGCGTCCAGCCGCCTGTACCTGGAGCGGTATTTCCTGCAGAACGGCCTGCGCCTGAACCCGGAGATCGAGCTGGGCGCCCGCAGCCTTCTGGTGGATCTGGCGGCCATCGGCTTCGGCGTGGCCGGCGTAACGGAGGAATTCGTGCACCGCGATCTGGAGAGCGGGCGGCTGAAAAAGCTCAAGACCAGCTTCGAGATCCCGGCCCGCAGCGTGGATATGTGCCTGCTGAATGACGTGCCTCAGTCCGCCGCCGCGGAGCGTTTTACCTCCTTTGTGAAGGACAGCTTATCGAAGGGATGAGCGCGGCGTATGCCCTCGTCATCCGGGAACGTTTTCCCCGGTAAAACCCACAAAAAACCGGTATGTTCCCCCAAATAGTTCTCCCATTTTCCATGTCGCTTTTCCGCATAAAATCAGGTAAGATAAGTTCAATATATTTTTGAGAGGAAGTGGTGACAATGCAGCAGCTGAAGGACCGCATCATCAAGGAGGGCCGCGTTCTGCCCGGCAATATCATCAAGGTGGACGGCTTTTTGAACCACCGGGTGGACACAGCTCTGATGAGTGATATTGCGGATGAATTTGCAAAGTATTTCGATGTAAAGAATATCACGATGGTGCTGACCGCCGAGGCCAGCGGTATCGCTTTGGCGACGATCTGCGCTCAGAGATATGGCGTTCCCATGGTCTTTGCAAAAAAGGCCAAGAGCGACAATATCGAGGGCGGTCTGTACCAGAGCGATATTTTTTCTTACACATACAAAAAGAAAGTCACCCTGCTGGTGAGCCAGGACTGGATCACCAAGGACGACCGCGTGCTGATCATCGACGACTTCATGGCCAAGGGCTACGCCATGCGCGGCCTTATCGACATCGTCAACAAGGCCGGCGCGACGCTGGCCGGCATCGGCGTGGCCGTGGAGAAGGGCTTCCAGGACGGCGGCGACAGCCTGCGCCGGGAGGGCTACCCCATCAAGTCTCTGGCCATCATCGACAGCGCCGAGGACGGCGTGATCCGTTTCCGGGAGGATGACTGACATGAAGAAAGTTCTGGTACTGGACTTCGGCGGCCAGTATAATCTGCTGGTCGCCCGCCGCGTCCGTGAATGCGGCGTGTACTGCGAGATCAAATCCTTCCGCCTGTCCATGGATGAGATCCGCGCCTTCGGGCCGGACGCCCTGATCCTCACCGGCGGCCCGGCCACGGTGTTCGAGCCCAACGCCCCCATGGTGGACAAGGCTCTGTTTGAGCTGGGCATCCCCGTGCTGGGCATCTGCTACGGGCAGCAGCTGATGATGCAGCTGCTGGGCGGCCAGTGCCGCAAAGCGGAGACCCGCGAATACGGCAAGATCCAGCTGACCCACACCCCCTCTCCCCTGTTCGATAGCATCCCTGAGACATCCATCTGCTGGATGAGCCATGGCGTAGAGGTAGAGCGCATCGCCCCCGGCTTCTCTGTCGTCGCCACCACCGCCGGCTGCGGCTTCGCCGCCGTGGCGGATGACGCCCGCAAGCTCTACGGCGTCCAGTTCCATCCGGAGGTGCTGCATACGGAGTACGGCACGCAGGTGCTGCAGAACTTCCTGTATCGCATCTGCGGCTTCGGCCCTGAGTGGACTATGGCCTCCTATCTGGAGGAGTCCGTGGCCGAGTGCCGCCGCAAGATCGGCGATGGCCGCGTCCTGCTGGCACTGTCCGGCGGCGTGGACAGCTCCGTAGCCGCCGCCCTGCTCCAGCGCGCCGTAGGCGATCAGCTGACCTGCATCTTTGTGGACCACGGTCTGCTGCGTAAGGACGAGGGCGACCAGGTGGAGCAGGTCATGAAGCACCAGTTCCATGTGGACGTGCGCCGCGTCAACGCCGGTCCGCGTTTCCTCAGCAAGCTGGCCGGCGTCACCGAGCCGGAGCATAAGCGCAAGATCATCGGTGAGGAGTTCATCCGTGTGTTCGAGGAAGAGGCCAAGAAGATCGGCGCAGTGGACTTCCTGGCCCAGGGTACGATCTACCCCGACGTGGTGGAGTCTGGTCTGGGCGGCGAGAGCGTGGTCATCAAGAGCCATCACAACGTGGGTGGTCTGCCCGACTGCGTGGATTTCAAGGACATCGTCGAGCCGCTGCGCCGCCTGTTCAAGGATGAGGTCCGTAAGCTGGGTACAGAGCTGGGCCTGCCGGACGAACTGGTGTGGCGTCAGCCCTTCCCCGGCCCGGGACTGGCCATCCGCGTCATCGGTGAGGTGACGGAGGACAAGCTGGCCATCCTGCGTGACGCCGACGCCATCTTCCGCGAGGAGATGAAACTGGCCGGCCTGGACCGCACCACCAGCCAGTTCTTCGCCGTGCTCACCGACCTGCGGAGCGTGGGCGTCATGGGCGACGATCGCACCTACGATTACACGCTGGCCCTCCGCGCCGTGCAGAGCCAGGACTTCATGACCGCCACCTGGTCGCGGCTGCCCTATGAGCTGCTGGACAAGGTGTCCGGCCGCATCGTAAGCGAGGTCAAGCACATCAACCGCATCTGCTACGACATCACCTCCAAACCCCCCGCCACCGTGGAGTGGGAGTAATCCCAGAAAGGCTGAAAAGCCTTGAAAATGCTGGACTTTTGCGCCCGGGAATTGCCCCGTGACAACAAAATGACAACATTTTAAGATTATCCAAGAATAAAGAGCTATCTGATTTCTGTTAGAGAAGTCAGATAGCTCTTTTTGTTTTGCCTAAGTTTAATCGTTCTTCAGCCGGTCTTTGAACGCCTCCACCATTGCATCGCTGAGCTGCTGGGACGGCACTTTCGCATAGCCGGAAGTTTCATCATATTTCGGGTAGTTATAACGCCACTTGTCATAGTCCTCACGGCTGATGTCGCCGTTATGGTACTTTTCCGCCTGTTCAGCCCACGCAGAAAGCATTTCAGAAACCTCGGCGGCGTCTTTCCCTTTGCGGGGGTCGATATGCATATAAACGCCGTTTTCGCCGGTTTCCACCGTCAGACCGTAGCGGTCCTCCAAGGTGAACAGCGTGTGCATCAGGCCGAGATAGCTGTCAATGTCCGGCACGGACAGCGCCAGTGGCGACACGCCCAGCGCACCGGCAAGACTCTCCGTCAGCTCGGCCTTGGGCGTTCTGCTGCCGGATTCATACTGCGCCATACGGATGTCGGCAGTCTTTTCCGGGAAGCCGACCGCCTGCCCCAAGTATTTTTGCGTCATTCCCCGCAGATTGCGGAAGAACCGAATTCTCTCACCGATTGCCATAGCGATTACGCTCCTCGTTTTTATTCTGTGCAATTAGTATAGCATATAAATTTAGGTTATGTCAATACAGCAAAAGCAAAAAAGCTAAATATTTTCCTGCAAACCTCTTGACAATAGCAAATTCGTTTAGTATAATGACTATAGCAAATAGCGTTAAGCTGTTTGCGAACAGCAGAATATCCGTCGTGCGTCACGGTAATGGCGCAACCGCTCGGGCAAATCGGAATGCGGCCAGAAAGTTCTCCGACAATACACAAGAGAACTATAACCAAACGAAAGGGGTGATGAAATGGAAAACACAAGCTTTATGAGAGTGGAGGAAGTAGCACAGGAATTGGGCATTTCCAAATCCTACGCCTACAAGATCGTCCAGAAGCTGAATGAGGAACTGAAAAGCAAAGGCTTTCTCACGATTTCGGGACGAGTCAACAAGCAATATTTCAATCCGTGAAACGGTAGTAGACCTTCCAAGTGTTGTTCTTGGTATCTTTGTAAACTGACATTTTTACCTCTCTTTCTGAACGGCACCGTAACAGGTGCGTTCCATAAAATGGCAAGGTACACCAATCTACAAAGCGTGGCTTTCCTACAAGGCGTGAGGCGCTTGCTTGGGAGCGGGGACAGCTCCACAAAGTGGAAGCCGATCTGGATATGACCTTTGAAAGCTTTATCGACACCTACACAGCCGATATGAAGAACCGGCTGAAAGAGAACACTTGGCACACCAAGGAGCATATCATCCGCACCAAACTGCTTCCCTACTTCGCCAAGCGGAAAATGAACTCGATCCAGCCCAAAGACATTATCGCTTGGCAAAATGAGATGATCAAATGTCGGGATAAAAGCGGTGAGGCGTATTCGCCGGTATATCTCAAAACCCTGCACAATCAACTCAGTGCCATTTTCAATCACGCCGTGAGATTCTACGGGCTGAAAGATAATCCCGCCGCTAAGGTCGGCAATATGGGAAAAGCCAAGGCAAGAGAGATGCTTTTCTGGACGCAGGAAGAATACAAGAAATTCTCCGAAGAAATGATGGACAAGCCCGTTTCTTTCTATGCCTTTGAAATGCTGTATTGGTGCGGCATCCGTGAGGGTGAGCTGCTGGCGCTGACCCCGGCAGATTTCAATTTTGACCGGCAGACGGTCACAATCAACAAATCCTATCAGCGCATCGGTGGCCGGGACATTATCACTGACCCGAAAACGCCGAAAAGCAACCGCACCATCAAGATGCCGGAATTCCTCTGTGAAGAAATGCAGGACTATATGAAACAGCTCTACCGAATCGGCAAAAATGACCGGCTGTTTGAAGTTACGAAAAGCTATCTTCATCACGAAATGGACAGAGGTGCCAAGGCCGCAGGGGTCAAAAGAATCAGAATCCACGATTTGAGACACAGCCATATTTCGCTTCTGATTGAGATGGGATACTCAGCGGTAGCCATCGCCGATCGGGTAGGACACGAAAGCATCAATATCACTTATAACTACGCTCACCTGTTCCCATCCACACAAAGCGATATGGCCGACAAGCTCAATCAGTTCAGAAAGGATGGTACGGATAATGTCATTGAAGAACAGAGACGAGCATAATCGCTGGCGCAGCAAAACGGTTGCTTTCCGGGTATCGCCGGAGGAAGATGCTCAAATCGTACGCTATGTGCAGCTCTCCGGGCTGACCAAGCAAGACTATATCATCCGGCGGCTCACCCACAAAGATGTAGTGGTGCAAGGCAATCCCAGAGTGTTTAAGGCGCTGCGGAATCAGCTTGCCGAAGTTCTTTTGGAATTGCAGAGAATTGAGAGCGGCAGTGCAGTCAATGATGAGCTGCTTGATCTAATTGAAATGATCGCCGATATTCTCGGCGGAATGAAGGAGGAATCTGAATGACCAACGAAAAAGAAATGACCGCTCCCGTTGTATCTGTTGGCGCAGATACGGAGCAGTCATCCCAAAACCTTACGGATAATAGTTTAACCGATTTTGACCAGGATTTCAAGGGGTTTGATGAAATGCAGAGGGAAATTTTGCGAATGATGGATCCATCCTACCTGAAAACCGTGTCAATGTCTGAGTTGCTGGACAATGTGTACCAGAGCAAGCCGCCCCTTGTGGACGGCCTGCTCTATCGGGGTACTTACCTTTTTGTCGGCGCTCCAAAGCTGGGCAAGAGCTTTCTAATGACTCAGCTTGCCTATCATATCAGCACCGGCACACCGCTATGGAACTATCCTGTCCACAAAGGCACGGTGCTGTACCTTGCCCTTGAGGATGATTACCGCCGCTTGCAGGAGCGTTCCTATCGGATGTTCGGCACGGCAGAAAACGAGAGCCTGTTCTTCTCTGTTTCAGCCGGTCAGCTCGGCAGTGGTCTGGACGAGCAGCTTACTAATTTTCTGCGGGAGCATCCGGATACTTCCCTTATCATTATCGACACGCTTCAGAAGGTGCGGGAAGTCGGAGGGGATAACTACAGCTACGCCAACGATTATCAGATCATCACTCGGTTGAAGGCACTGGCGGATAGCTATGGCATCTGTCTGCTTCTTGTCCATCACACCCGAAAGCAGCAGGCGGACGATAAGTTTGATATGATCTCCGGCACCAACGGACTGCTGGGTGCGGCGGATGGAGCGTTTTTGCTCACCAAGGAAAAGCGCACCGGCAACGCCGCTTGCCTTGATGTGTCTGGCAGAGACCAGCCAGATCAACGGCTGCACCTTTTCCGCAACGAGGAAACCCTTGCGTGGGAGCTGGAGCGTGTGGAAACGGAGCTTTGGAAAGCGCCTCCGGAGCCGCTGCTGGAACAGGTTTCGGCTTTTCTTTCTTCGGGTGGAAAAGAGTGGGCGGGAACGCCCACAGAGCTTGCGGCGCTTCTCGGTGTAGATATGAAGCCAAATGCCCTGACAAGGCGGCTGAATGTCAATGCCGGACGGTTGCTGAATGAGTACGGCATCCGATATGAAAGCAGCCGCAGCCGGAACGAACGCACCGTAAAGCTTGCAGTGGCGGAGCGGTCGTGACGATATGTGACGGTGTGACGATATTCCTATGAGCGGGGGCGGTATCAAAAATACCGTCACTATCGTCACACACCGTCACAGAAGTTTCGGCGGGGTGCAGGGTGACCTTTTCAAAGGGCAGCCCTGCTGGGGAGGCAACCGCAGTTGCCGGGGCAAAGCCCCATAGCCCCCTCGGAGAGCGCAAACAGCATCTTTTGATGGCCGCAGGCTGTCAAAAGTGCTTTTGCGTTACTCTTGACAAGAGTAACAGAACCCCGGCTGCGGCCGGAAGAAGAAAGGAAGTGAGATTTTATGAAGAGAACGATCAGCGCCGAGGTCGGCAAAGGCTCCGTCAATCACAACAGCCGCAAATTCAAAGCCGAAAATGTAGACGGAAGCCGCACACACTTGAATATCGACTATTGCAATGAGCGCATCCAGACCGTATACCACCAGCTTTTCGATGAAGCCCTGAAGCGCTACAACGAAAAGCAAACCCGTGCAGACAGGCGTATTCCGAACTACTATGAGAAAATTCGCTCCGGCAATCAGGAGAAGCCATTCCACGAGATCGTACTACAAATCGGAAATAAAGAAGATATGAGCGCCACCGGCGAGTATGCAGAGCTGGCACGAACCGTGTTGGACGAATATTATCAGGGTTTTCAGGAGCGCAATCCCAACCTCCGTGTGTTCTCGGCACATCTCCATATGGATGAGGCAACGCCCCATATCCACATTGACTTTGTGCCGTTTACCACAGGGAGCAAGCGTGGGCTTGACACACGTGTGTCGTTGAAGCAGGCGCTGGCGGCGCAGGGCTTCAAGGGCGGCACCCGTGGTGCTACCGAATGGGCGCAGTGGGTACAGTCCGAAAAGGAACAGCTTGCCGCCGTGATGGAACGGTACGATATTCAGTGGGAGCAGAAAGGCACCCACGAAAAGCACCTCTCTGTGCTGGACTACAAAAAGCAGGAACGAGAAAAAGAAATCGCTGCGCTGGACAGCACACTGGCCGAAAAGCAGGACGAGCTGGAAACGGTGCAAAGTCGAATTGACAACTTCGATCAAGGGGCACATTCCATTGAGCGGTTAGAGCAGCGGATCGAAACAGACGCAGAGTTTCAGCTTCCCGATCCGCCTACGCTGATGGCAGCTAAAACTTATAAGCAGCGGTTTGTTGACCCGTTAATCAAAAAGCTGAAAGAAGTCATCCGAGAGGTGTTCTATCACTATTATCAGGCGCTGGACAGCTACCACCGGCTGAACACCACCAATGGGCGGCTCTACCGGGAGAATGAACATCTGACCGCAACCAACGACCGGCTCAAAGGAGAAAATGAAACCCTGCGCTCCGAATTGAAGGATTTCCGCTTCCTGCGGAAGGTCTTTGGCAGCCGGCAGATCGACAATCTGATTGCACAGGCAAAAGATATGGAGCAGCAGCGAAAGCAAACCCAGCGCACAAGGCGCAAAAATATAAACTTTGAAAGGTAGGAACAAGCAATGGCAAAAACAATTTTTGAGGAAATGGGCGGTACTTACACACAGGTTGGGGATTACCTTCTCCCCAATTTGGAACTGCCCGAAGAAGAGCAGCAGCCCATCGGCGTATGGGGTCAGCGCCACCGGCGCTATCTGAAGGATCATCGGCGGGCAACCTATGCGACCCTGCTCACCAGCGGCAAGCTAAACAGCTACCTTGCTGACATCGACCGTCAGGCGGAGGAACTATTCTCTCGGCTGGTAAAACAGATAGCCGAGGCGGAAGGTGTCACGGAGCAACTCAAGGCAGACAACCAAATGGAGTGGGTCGGCAGGATGAACAACATCCGCAACAGGGCTATGGAAGTTGTAAACGCCGAGATTATCTACGCATAATTGCAAAAGCACAGGGACAGGTTTCTTAATCGGAAACCTGTCCCTGTGCTCTATATTGAGAGATTTCATTCGCAATGCGGAGCTTTTGCTCTAAATCTTCCTTTTCAAATTCCAATATACGGACGGTATGTTCCAGCTCTTGGACAGCTTCTTTTCTTTCGTATAGCTGTTTTTCAAGCAACGAGATGTACTCGATAACCGCAGGCGGCGAAAAGCCGAGAAATGTTTTTTTGAAGTGCATTTACTCACCTCACAGTCTTAGCGATTGCGGTATCCTGCGCAAAATTGGGAATGTTGTAAAGCACAAGCACCTGTGTAATGCCGTTTTCCTCGATGTAGTCCGTTATAGAGTCCTTGTAGAAACGCAGGTCGATCAAATGGGTTTCGGCGTAGTCGTCGATC
>CAVGVB010000035.1:0-18395 GCA_963632705.1 bacterium
CCGACCTTCTGAACAACGAGGCCGGCGCGTACAATTACTTCTACTCCCTGTCCCCGGAGATGCAGACGTCCCTGTGGCAGCGCGGCGACATCCGCTCCCTGACCCAGCTGCGGCAGGCCGCCGCCGACGAGCAGATCCAGCGCCGCCCCGGCGCGTTTTGACCGAAGTAAAGAAGCAGCGGGAGCTCACTCCCGCTGCTTCTCTACTATAGTGTTATACTGCTGCGCCCCGCGGCACATTCATCCGTGCCCCTCGGCGGCGATCATGTGCATGGCGTGTTCCAGCGCGCCGATGACGGCGGACAGGTTCTCCCGCGCCGCCTTCTCCGACCCCGGCAGATTGAGGATCAGGCTGCTGCCCCGCGTCCCGGCCACCGCCCGCGACAGCATGGCCCGGGGCGTGATCTTCAGCCCCTCCACCCACATGGCCACCGGGATGGCGGGGATCTCCCGCTCCAGCACCGCCCGGGTGGCCTCCGGCGTCACATCCCGGGGCGAAAGCCCTGTGCCGCCGGTGGTCACGATCAGCCCGATCCGCTTCTCGTCGGCGCACAGCCGCAGCGCGTCGCTGATCTGCGCCTGCTCATCCGGGACGATGGCGGTGTGGACCACCTCAAACCCGGCCTGCTCCAGCATGGCCCGCACCGCCGGCCCGCTGGTGTCCTGCCGCAGCCCCCGGCTGCCGAGATCGCTGACGGTGATGACCGCCGCTGTATATGCCATGGAACGCACCTCCTTTATTTCCTACACACTACCGCAAACGTCTCTTACTGTCAATGAATTCTGTATAATCGCCCAATATTTCGGTATTACCGAACGCGCGGCTTGCATACCGGCATAAAAAACGGTAGAATATAGTCGATTGACCGCAGGCTGCGGCCGTACAGTGAGGTGCGTTATGAAACTCATCAAAACAGAAGAGGCCGTGGGTCACGTCCTCTGCCACGATATGACGCAGATCATCAAGGACGAGTACAAGGACGCCCGCTTCCGCAAGGGCCATGTGGTCACGGCGGAGGACATCCCCGTGCTGCTCTCCATGGGCAAGGAGCATCTCTACGTCTGGGAGATGACCCCCGGCATGGTCCATGAGAACGACGCGGCGGAGCGTTTGCTGGCGCTGTGCGGCCAGGAGAACATGACCCGCAGCCAGGTGAAAGAGGGTAAGATCGAGCTGAAAGCCGCCTGTGACGGTCTGTTCCTGGTGGACAGTGCCCGCCTGGTGGCGGTGAACAGCCAGGACGAGGTCATGATCGCCACCCGCAAGGGCGGCACAGCCGTCCGTACCGGCGACAAGCTGGCGGGTATGCGGGTCATCCCCCTCGTCATCGCCGAGGAGAAGCTGCAGAAGGCGGAGCAGGCCGCCGGCAGCCAGCCGCTGCTGGCGCTGAAGCCCTTCGTCCGCAAAACCGCCTGCATCGTTTCCACCGGCGGCGAGGTGAAAAAGGGCCTTATCAAGGACACCTTTACCCCCGTGGTCATCGACAAGCTGAAAGCGCTGGGCATCGAGACGCTGGAGACGGTCTACTCCGGCGACGGCGTGGAAAACGTCCGCGACGCGGTGCTGGCCATGCGTGCCAAAAAGCCGGACATGATCCTCTGCACCGGCGGCATGAGCGTCGATCCCGACGACAACACCCCCGGCGGCATCAAGGCTGCCGGCGCGGACATCGTGTGCTACGGCGCACCGGTGCTGCCCGGCGCTATGTTCCTGCTGGGCTATTTTGAGGACGGTATGCCCGTCATGGGCCTGCCCGGCTGCGTCATGTACGCCGGTGCGACCATTTTTGACCTGGTGCTGCCCAAGGTGGCGGCGGATGTCCCCGTCACCCGCGCCGACATCGCCGCGCTGGGCGAGGGCGGCCTGTGCCTGGGCTGCAAGGAGTGCCATTACCCCATCTGCCCCTTCGGAAAATAAACCGTATGCGCCCTCCGGGGCGCATACAGCGGAGAACCGTTATCCTCGCAAAAGTATTGCGTCGATATAAAAGAATTGCCATAAAGAAAGGATCAACCGAAATGAAGAAGTTTATTTCCCTGCTGCTGGCGCTGGTCATGGCCCTGAGCCTGGTGGCCTGCGGCAACAAGAATGCTGGCGACACCCAGAAGACCGACGACAACGCCGACACCCCCGCCGAGACCGTGGAGCTGACGGTGTTCGCCGCCGCCTCCCTCACCGAGTCCCTCACCGCCATCGGCGAAAAGTACATGGCCGCCAACGAGAACGTGAAGATCAGCTTCAACTTTGACTCCTCCGGCAAGCTGCTGACCCAGATCAAGGAAGGCGCTGTCTGCGACCTGTTCATTTCCGCCGCTCCCAAGCAGATGAACGCGCTGGACGGCACGCTGAAGGACGATGCCGACAAGAACCCCGACGGCCTGGATATGCTGGCCGAGGGCAGCCGCATCGACCTGCTGGAGAACAAGGTGGCTCTGGCCGTGGCCGAGGGCAATGACAAGGGCATCGACAGCTTCGACAAGCTGGCCGACCTGCTGAAGAACGGCGACGTGATGCTGGCCATCGGCAACAGCGACGTGCCCGTGGGCCAGTACACCCAGAAGATCTTCGCCTACTATGGCATCGACGAGACTGCCATCGCTGACAAGCTGAGCTACGGCTCCAACGTCAAGGAAGTCACCACCGCCGTGTCCGAGGGCACTGTGGACTGCGGCATTATCTACGCCTCCGATGCCTACTCCGCCGGCCTGACCGTGGCGGCCACCGCCACCGCCGAGATGTGCGGCCAGGTCATCTATCCCGCCGCCGTGCTGAACACCTCCGCCAACCAGGAGGCCGCTGCCGCGTTCCTGACCTACCTGCAGGGCGCTGAGGCTTCCGCTGAGTTCGAGGCCGTTCTCTTCACCCCGCTGAGCAAGTAACTTTTTCATTCATAGGGCCACGGGCAGGGCGCTGACGCGCTCTGCCCGCCGGCTCGTTTTTCGGAGGTCGCACATGGATTGGTATCCCCTCTTAAACTCATTACGCATCGCCGCCATCTCGGCGGTGGTGGTGTTCTTCGCGGGCATCGCCGCGGCGTATTACATCGCCAAGCTCCCGCGTCTGGTCAAAGGCGTCCTGGACGTGATCCTGACGCTGCCCCTGGTCCTGCCGCCCACGGTGGTGGGCTACCTGCTGCTGCGCGTCCTCGGGCCGAAGCGGCTCATCGGCGCGTGGGTGCTGGAGACTTTCGGCATCCGCCTGGTCATGACCTGGTGGTCGGCCATCTTCGCCACCGTGGTGGTGGTCTTTCCCCTGATGTACCGCACCGTCCGCGGCGCGTTCGAGGCTTTTGACGAGACGCTGGCCTATGCCGGGCAGACATTGGGCCTGTCCAACACCTACATATTCTGGCACATCCGTATGCCCTACTGCCGTCAGGGTGTGCTGGCCGGCGCGGTGCTGGCCTTTGCCCGTGCCCTGGGCGAGTACGGCGCTACCTCCATGATCGCCGGCTATACCCCCGGCAAGACCGCCACCGTGTCCACCACCGTCTACCAGCTCTGGCAGATCAACAACGACGCCCTGGCGCTGAAATGGGTGCTGGTGAACGTGGCCATCTCCGCCGTGATCCTGCTGGTGGTGAATATGCTGGAAAAGAAAAACCTGCTGACGGCGGCAGGCCGGGGAAGGAGGCGCGGCGCATGAGCCTTGTGGTGGATATTGAAAAGAAGCTGGGCAGCTTCACCCTGCACTCCCGGTTCGAGACCGCCGGCGGTACCATGGCCCTGCTGGGCGCCTCCGGCTGCGGCAAGAGCGTGACCCTCAAGTGCATCGCCGGCATCATGACCCCCGACAAGGGCCGCATCGTGCTGGACGGCGAAACGCTGTTCGACAGCGAAAAGCGCATCGACCTGACGCCCCAGCAGCGCCGGGTGGGCTACCTCTTCCAGCAGTACGCCCTGTTCCCCAACATGACCGTGGCCCAGAACATCCTCTGCGGCGTGCGTACCGGCACAAAGGAGGAGCGCCGCCTGCGGGTGGAGGAGCACCTGCGCCGCTTCCGTCTGGAGGGACTGGAGAAGAAATACCCCGCCCAGCTCTCCGGCGGCCAGCAGCAGCGTGCCGCCCTGGCCCGTATCCTGGCCTCCGAGCCCCGTGCCATATTGCTGGACGAACCCTTTTCCGCCCTGGACAGCTTCCTCAAGTGGAACTTGGAGCTGGAGCTGTCCGACCTGCTGGCGGATTTCCCCGGCCCGATCCTCTGGGTCAGCCACGACCTGGGCGAATGCTGCCGCAACTGTCAGACCGTCTGCGTCATGGAGAACGGCATCTCCGGCCCGGTGACGGATATGTCCACCCTGATCCGCCATCCCGCCACCCAGGGCGCGGCCCGTCTGGTGGGCTGCCGCAACTTCCTGCCGGGCCGCCGCTGCGAAGGCGGCGTGTGCATCGACGGCTGGAACATCACCCTGCCGCTGGAAGCGGCGGCGGACCGTGTCATGGTGGCCGTCCCCGACCATGCGGTGTCCCTGCCCGGCGGACCGCATATCGCCCGTGTCCACCGTATCATCCGCGACCTTCACGACGCGGTGGTGCTGCTCCAGCCGGAGCAGACCGCCGGCGCGCCGCTGCTGCGGGTCACGCTGCCGGCGGACGATGTCCCTGCGGAGGGCGCGGCCGTGGCCTTCGACCTGCACGCGGACCAATGTCTCTGCTACGCCGCCGAGTAACGCAAAAAAACAGACCGCTCCGCGGTCTGTTTTTTTGCGTATCGCTTTATTTGGTCAGGGTGGCGACCCAGGCGGAGTATTTGGCGATGTTCTCGTCGCGCTGGGCGGCGTCCGTGCCCTGGGTGAGGATATAGACCTTGATCTTGGGCTCAGTGCCGGAGGGACGGACCAGGATGGTCGTGCCGTCGGCCAGCTCGAAGCGGAGGACGTTGCTGCCCTTGAGCTCCATGGCGGTGACAGCGCCGGTGGCGCAGTCGGTGGCCGTGCCGTCCTGATAGTCCTTGCGGACCGCCACGTCCACGCCGGCGATGGCGGCGGGAGGCGCGGTGCGGAGGGACTTCATGAGGGCAGCCATCTTCTCCAGACCGTCCAGGCCGGGCATGACCAGGTTGTGGGTCTTTTCGCCGTACCAGCCGTACTTCTTATACAGGGCCTGCAGGGCGTCGTAAAGCGTCATGCCCTTGGCGGCGTACCATGCAGCCATCTCGGTGATGAGCAGCGAGGCGGTGACGGCGTCCTTGTCGCGGACATAGTCGCCCAGCATATAGCCATAGCTCTCCTCATAGGACATGATGACGTGGCCCTCGCCGGCGGCCTCCAGGGCGTTCTTTTTCTCCGCCATGAACTTGAAGCCGGTGAAGGTGTCGTAGCAGGTGACGCCGTTGGACTCCGCCACCTTGCGGGCCATCTCGGTGGTGACGATGGTCTTGAGGAACACGGGGTTCTGGGGCATCTTGCCGGCGCGGCGCATAGCGCCGATGAGGTAATCCAGCAGCAGCACGCCGGTCTGGTTGCCGGTGACGGGGATGAACTTGCCGTCCGCGCCCCGGACCATGATGCCCACCCGGTCGCTGTCCGGGTCAGTGCCCAGGATGAAGTCGGCGCCCACCTGGTCGGCCAGGTCGATGGCCAGATAGAAGCCCTCCGGGTTCTCCGGATTGGGGGAGACCACGGTGGGGAACGTGCCGTCCAGCACCATCTGCTGCTCCACGCAGTACAGGTTCTTGACGCCCAGGCCGCGGAGGGCCTCAGGGACTAATTTCCAGCCGCAGCCGTGGAACGGGGTGTAGACCATCTTGAAGCGGTCGGCCACCTGGGCGATGGAGGTGCGGTCGTTGATCATGGCCATGACGTTGGCCATGAACATCTTATCCGTCTCCGCGCCCAGCAGCTCGATGCGGCCGTCGGCCAGCGCGGTATCAAAGTCCACGCGCTTCACGCCGGAGAAGATGTCGATCTGCTCCAGACGGTCGGCGATGGCGGCGGCGTGCTGGGGCGGCAGCTGGGCGCCGTCGGCCCAGTAGACCTTGTAGCCGTTGTACTCCTTGGGGTTGTGGCTGGCGGTGACGTTGATGCCCGCCTGGCAGCCGTAATAGCGGACGGCGAAGCTCAGCTCCGGGGTGGGGCGCAGGGACTCGAAGATGCGGACGTGGATGCCGTTGGCGGCGCAGACCTCCGCCGCGGCGCGGGCAAAGGCCATGCTGTTGACGCGGCAGTCCATGCAGATGGCCACGCCCTTCTTTTTGGCGTCCTCGCCCTCGGCGGCGATGACATCGGCAAAGCCCTGGGTGGCCCAGCGGATGACGTGGATGTTCATCTGGTGCAGGCCCACCTTCATCGTGCCCCGCAGGCCCGCCGTGCCGAACTCCAGCGGGCCGTAGAACCGGGATTCGATCTCCTTCTCGTCGCCGGAGATGGCCTGCAGCTCCGCCTTTTCCTCGGCGGACAGAGCGTCGCTGGTCAGCCAGCGCTGGTATTCCTTCTTGTAATACAACATAGTCATAAACTCCTTTCAGGCGTGTTCTTCCGTTTCTTCTTCCACAGGTTGGGAGGCCAGCAGATCTTTGGCCTCGTCCAGCTGGGAGGCGGGGACGTACAGGCTGACGCCGTAGCCGGAAAAGCCGTTGATGACCTTGCCCGCGCCGCCCTCCTTATCATAATACTTAAAGCAGGGAATGCCGTAGGCCGACAGCAGGGAGATGACGGTGTCGGCATCCGCCGGGGCGTCGAAGGTCTGGGTCAGCAGGACGGCCTGTTCCTCCCTGCCCGTTTCGTCCTTGGGCCAGGCGGGAACGTCCGACCGGCCGGTAAAGCTCCAGTTTGACATGGATGTACCTCCTATTTGTGGTATTTTGTGCCGCCGGCGATCTGATAGGCGCGGTAGATCTGTTCCAGCAGCATGATGCGGGCCATGTGGTGGGGGAAGGTCATGGGGGACATACTGAGCCGCCAGTCGGCCTGGCGCTTCAGGTCCTCGTCCAGACCCACGCTGCCGCCGATGAGGAACGTGAGCTGGGTCTTGCCCTGAACGCCGAACTCGGCCATGCGGCGGCTCAGCTCCTCGCTGGAGCAGGGCTTGCCCTCGATGCACAGGGCGATGACCGCGCCGCCCTTGGGCAGCCGCTCACGGATGGCGTCGCCCTCGGCCCGGAGGGCCTTCTGTATCTCCGCCGGAGAGGGATCGTCGGGCAGCCGCTGCTCCGGCAGCTCGATGAGCTCCAGCTTGCAGTGGCGCTGCAGGCGCTTGACGTATTCAGCGGCGGCGTCGATGTAGAATTTCTCCTTCAGCTTGCCCACGCAGAGGACGGTCACACGCTGCATAGCGTCACCTCCGCTTCGTAGCAGGCGCTCAGTTCGCCGCGGGGGGCGACATCCACCAGCGCGTCCAGCCCGGCGAGGGCCGTTTCCATGACCTGAAGCGCCCGGGCCGGGGTGTTGTTTTCCCGGCTCAGGTGGGCCAGCACGAAGCGGCGCGTACCCTGCTCCGCCAGACGGCGGGCAAAGGCGGCGGCATCGTCGTTGGACAGATGGCCCTGGCGGCCGGCGATGCGCTGCTTGAGGTAGTAGGGATACGGGCCGGACATGAGCCAGTCCGCGTCGTGGTTGCTCTCCAGCACCAGTAGCCCCACGCCCCGGAGGGCGGCCTCCGCTTCGGCGGTGACGCAGCCGGTGTCGGTGAGGACGCCCACAGACGCGCCGAGACGGTCGAAGCGGTAGTCCACGCTGCCGGCGGCGTCGTGGCTGGTGGGAAACACGGTGATGTCCACATCCCCCAGAGAGAAGGCGTACTGGCGGGGAATGGGGCGCAGCACGTCCCGCAGGGCGGGACAGCGGAGGGCCAGCGCGGCGGCGGTGCCGTCGCTGGCGTAGAGGGGCAGGCGGTACTGCTTGGTCAGGGTGGCCAGCCCGGCGGTGTGGTCGGTGTGCTCGTGGGTGAGCAGCACGGCGGTGACGTCGCAGGGCGACAGGTCCAGTGCCCGCAGAGACGCGGTGATGCGGCGGGCGGAGATGCCGGCATCCACCAGCAGGTGGACGCCGCCGCCGGACAGCAGCAGGCAGTTGCCCTCAGAGCCGCTGGCAAGTGTATGTACGGTCAACAACGGTATATGTCCTCACTTTACGCAAAACATCCGCTGCAAGAGGCTGCGGCCTCTCGCAGCGGACGCTGGATGGCGATATGTGTCAGACGGCGTGGGTCTCCACGTCGCTCTCGTCGGGCGTTTCCACCAGGGAGATGTCCGCGCCTACGGCCCGGAGCTTGCCCACCAGGTCCTCATAGCCCCGCTCGATATACTGGATGTGGCTCAGCTCCGTCGTGCCCTGGGCGGCCAGTCCGGCGATGACCAGCGCCGCGCCGGCCCGGAGGTCGCAGGCCTGGATGGGCGCGCCCACCAGCTGGTGCACGCCCTCTACCACGGCCACCTTGCCGTCCACCTGGATGTGAGCGCCCAGACGCTTCA
This sequence comes from bacterium, assembly GCA_963632705.1. Lineage (GTDB taxonomy): Bacteria > Bacillota > Clostridia > Oscillospirales > Oscillospiraceae > Vescimonas. The sequence goes on from CAVGVB010000035.1 coordinate 8,411, forward strand.
GCTCGTCCACGTACTTGAAGCGGTTCGCGCCGTAGACGCCCTCCGTCACCAGGCTCGTGCCCTCGGCCAGGGCCAGGACGGCGGTGATCTGGGGCTGCATATCCGTGGGGAAGCCGGGATAGGGCAGCGTCTTGACGTTGGCCTTCAGCAGCGGGCCGGTGCGGCGGACCAGGAGGGTGTCGTCCTCCTCCTCCACCGTGACGCCCATCTCCATCAGCTTGGCGCTGATGCAGTCCATGTGCTTGGGGATGACGTTTTTCAAAAGCAGCTCGCCGCCGGTGGCCGCCACAGCGGCCATATACGTGCCGGCCTCGATCTGGTCGGGGATGATGCAGTAGCTGCCGCCGGTGAGACGCTCCACGCCCCGGATCTTGATGGAGTCTGTGCCCGCGCCCTTGATGTCCGCACCCATGGAGTTGAGGAAGTTGGCCAGGTCCACGATATGAGGCTCCTTGGCGGCGTTTTCGATGGTGGTGACGCCGTCGGCCAGGGCGGCGGCCATCATGATGTTCATGGTCGCACCCACGGAGACTACGTCCAGGTAGACCGGCGCGCCGGTGAGACGACCGGTTTTGGCGGCGGTGTGGATAAAGCCGCCCTCCACGGACACCTCAGCGCCCATGGTGGTGAAGCCCTTGATATGCTGGTCGATGGGGCGGACGCCGAAGTTGCAGCCGCCGGGCATGGCCACAGTGGCCTGGCCGAAGCGGCCCAGCAGCGCGCCCAGCAGGTAATAGCTGGCGCGGATGCGGCGGGCCAGATCGTAGGACGGGCGGGTGCTGTGGATGGCGTGGCAGTCGATCTCGATGGCGTGGCGGTTCAGCACGCGCACCTTGGCCCCCAGCTCCTCCAGAATGGAGAAGAACAGCGTAACGTCGCTGATCTGGGGGATGTTTTCGATGCGGCAGACACCGTCTACCAGCAGTGCGGCGGGGATGATGGCTACGGCGGCGTTCTTCGCGCCGCTGACGGTCACCTCGCCGAAAAGGCGGCGTCCGCCGCGGATCATGTATTTGTTCAAGGCAGTTCCCTCTTTTCAAGTCATCGGTGCTGGTGCGCTCTGCTTATAGCTTGCCCGATAGGGCTGCGGTTCATACGGCGCAATCCGAGCAGTACCAGTATACCATAATTTTTGTTAAAAGCAAGAAATTGCCGTAAAGTTTTTATAGCATGGGCGATTTGTCTGAAAAAATACAGGATGCAGTGCAAAAGCGCCGCATCCTGTCGTCTTATTCCGTTTGTTTCAGCCCAGCCAGCGGTAATGACCGGTGACGGGCCGCTTATAGATGTCGGGCCGCTCCACCGCCTCGTCCACCGGGTTGCCGTGGTGGAGGATAAAGGGGATGCCCTTTCTGTCCCGCTTGTCGGAGCAGACGGCGATATGCTCACAGTCGCCGAACACCACGATGTCCCCGGCCTGCCACTGGGACGGGTCGTCAAAGCTGTTGGTCAGCACCTGGGCGTGGCGGCGGAAGAAGGCGTCCAGGTTCACCACGCGGCGGAAGTCGATGTTGGGGTCGGGGTCGGCGTAGGGGTACGCTTCGGGGAAGGCGGCGATGTCCGCGTCCACCAGGTCCTTCAGCTGGTAGCCGGCGGCGCGGAAGCCCTGCCAGACCACGTCGGTGCAGACGCCCAGGCCGTCGTCGGGATAGCCGCCGGCGTAGTATTTGCTGGCGTAGTGGGGCTTGGTGTCAAAATAGGCGCGGATGCCGGCCACCATGTCGGCGTAGTCCTCCACCCCGTCGCCGTCGGCGTCGTGGGGGCTGGTGACAACGGGGATGCCCAGCTGCTGGGCGGTGTAGTAGGGGCGCGGGCCGAAGCGCCACCACAGCAGTCCGGCGGCGACGGCCGCCAGCAGCAGCGCCAGCAGCCACCTGCGCCGCGCCGCTCTGGCCCTACGGCGGCGGGAGCGAGCGCTCCGGCGGGGCGGAGGGGCGGGGTGCTCCCGGCTTGGCGGGGCGGACAGGTCATAAGTATAATATTGTGTGTCCATCTCTCTTTCTCCGTTTACATAATGTATGTGTATTGTGGCGGAAGAATATGAACGGACTGTGAACGCGCATTTAAGGTTTTTTGAAACAGCTTCCACTTTTTTGGGGAGGATTGCACGTTTGTGTGCAACAGGCGGCCCGTGGGAACACGGAAGTGTGGAGCACCACATAAAATGGAGTGCCGGACCTGGCACGGAGAGGAGTACGGGAGATGAAAACAGAAAATACGATGGCAATGGTGCTGGCGGCGGCGGTAGGGGCGCTGTGCAGCTACTGCGCGCAGCTGGTCGTGCCGCTGGCGGTGCTGGTGGCGGTGATGCTGGCGGATTATATCACCGGCATGGCCAAGGCGTGGAGCGCGGGGGCGCTTTGCTCCCGCACCGGCGTAAAGGGCATCGTGAAAAAGGTGGGCTATCTGATGGTGGTAGGCGCGGCGGGCGCGGCGGACTGGCTCATCCGCTACGGTCTGGCCCAGGCGGGGATCGAGGTGCAGTTCAGCTTTCTCATCGCCGCCATGGTCATCATCTGGCTCATCGTCAACGAGCTGATCTCCATTCTGGAGAACGTGGCGGCCATGGGCGGGCCTGTGCCGGCGTTTCTGTCCAAGCTGCTGGCGCGGCTGAAAAACGTGGCGGAGAAGAAAGCGGAGGGTGAGCAGCATGGAGATTCTTGAGCAGACGTATACCTGGGCTATGGCGCTGGCGCGGCGCAGCGCCACGCGGCGCATCATCCTGCACCATGCGGCGGCGGTGACGTGTACGGCTCAGCAGATACACCAGTGGCATCTGGCCAACGGCTGGGCGGGCATCGGATACCACTTTTTCGTCCGGAAGGACGGGCGCATCTACCGGGGCAGGCCGGAGGACACCGTGGGCGCCCACGCGGGGAACAACAACTACGACAGCATCGGCATCTGCTTTGAGGGCAGCTTCGACAAGGAGCAGATGAACGAGGTGCAGCAGAAGGCGGGCGCGGCACTGGTGGCCTATCTGAAGCAGAAGTACGGGATCACCACCGTGCAGCGGCATAAGGATGTGAACGCCACCGGCTGCCCCGGCGGGAGCTTCCCCTTCGAGGCCATCGCCTACGGCGGCAGCGCGGCGGCCGCGCCCGCGCAGCCGGTGGGGACGGCCAACGACACCACGGCGGCGCTGCCGCTGCTGGCCAAAAACAGCGGCGGCAATACGGTGCGGGCGGTGCAGGCGCTGCTCAACGGACTGGGCTACAGCGCCGGGACGGCGGACGGCCTGTTCGGCGACAACACCGCCGGGGCGGTGAAGCGCTTTCAGGCGGCCAACGGCATCGCGGCGGACGGCATCGTGGGGCGGGACACCTGGCACAAGCTGCTGGGTGTTTGACGGCAAAAAGCGACAACGTTCCGTATAATTCAACAAGAAAATTGCTGTCTGTAATCAAAAAGGGAGGCGGATGCGATGCATCCGCCTCCCTTTTTGCTCACACCACCGCGTCCACGGGGATGCGCTGGCGGTCCACCTGCACCCAGTGGACACGGACGCTGCCGCCGGGCTGCTGGGTGGCGCAGAACGATACGCCGGCCATCTGGCCCTCCACCGGCACGCCGGCGCTGAACAGCGCCGCGAAGCGGCGGATGTAGCCCAGCAGGTCGCGGATGGTGCGGGTGGGCAGGTCGGGAGCGAGATAATCGAAGAATTTATACATAGTATGGCCTCCTATATTCAATAATGTGTGTTTCTGTCGTTCACTGTACATAGTGTACCAAGAGTTGTGTCCGGAAAAACGGACAATTCTCCGTCGGGGTTGTGCTTTTTACAGGTTTGTGATACAATAGCCGCAGAAATAAGATCGACACAGGAGGTGGGCGTATGACAGAGCAGACCACGCCCCAATTAGCGCCCCGGGAGCGCTGTACCGGCTGCGCCGCGTGCTGCAACGGCTGCCCCAAGGGAGCGATCCGCATGGAGGCCGACCGGGAGGGTTTCCTGTACCCCCAGGTAACGGACGGCTGTGTACAGTGCGGACACTGTACACACATCTGTCCCGTTCTGAAGCAGCGCGAGCCGCGGACCGAGCCGGCGTGCTTTGCCGTGTGGAGCGGCGACAGTCAGCTGCGCTGCCAGTCCACCGGCGGCGGCGCGTTCGGCGAGATGGCCAGGTATGTGCTGGAGGGCGGCGGCGTGGTGTTCGGCGCGGCGCTGGACGAGTCGCTGCGGGTGACGCACATCGCCGTGAAGAACCTCCACGACCTGCCCCGCCTGCTGGGGGCGAAGCCGGTGCAGAGCGACATCGGCGAGTCGTACCAGCAGGTGCGGCTGTATCTGGACCAGGGGCGGCACGTGCTGTTCTCCGGCACGCCCTGTCAAGTGGATGGGCTTTACCGCTATTTGGGGGAGCATCCGGAGCGGCTGCTGACCTGCGACGTGGTGTGCAGCGGCGTATGCAGCCCGGGCGTGTGGGAAAAGCTGGTGCGGTCCATGGCCTATGTGAAGCAGTCCAGGCCGCTGCGCGTCACGTTCAGCGGCAAACTGGCCGGCGACAGCCAGCGGCGCTTCCGGGTGGAATTCGAGGGCGGCGGCCGCTATGACGCGCCGCTGACCAAGTCGGAGATGGGCCGCGGCATCGCAAGAGGGCTGTTCCTGCGGCCCGCCTGCCACGTCTGTCCCTACACCTCCACCGACCGGCCCGGAGACCTGACGCTGGGCGTGCTGAAAAGTGAAAGCCTTTCACAGGAGGAGCGGCGGCTGGGCGTGTCGCTGCTGCTGATCAACACCGTCAAGGGCGCGCAGGTGTTCGACACGCTGCCGCTCCAGCGGAGGCGGTGTGATCTGAACGAGGCCGTGGCCGCCGACGGTGCGCTGCGGACGCCCACGGCCATGTCGCCGGACCGGGCGCGGTTCTTCGAGGCGCTGGAGCGGGAGCCGTTCCGGCAGGTATGCGGGCGGTTCTTGTCCATGCTGCAGCCCCGGGAGAAGCCCGCGGTCAAGCCGCTGAAGGAGCTGCTGCGTCTGCCCTGGAGCAAAAAGGAGAAGAAATGACGAAAACGCTGCTGCACACCTGCTGTGCGCCCTGCTCCGTGGCCTGCATCCAGCTGCTGCGGGGGGAGGGCATCGAGCCGGTGTCCTACTGGTACAACCCCAACATCCACCCCTATCAGGAGTACAAGGCCCGGCGCGACACGCTGATGGCTTATGCGCCGTCGGTGGGCGTGGAGCTGATCGTGCAGGAGGATTACGGCCTGCGGCAGTTCTGCCGCACCGTGGCGGAGGATATAGACCACCGCTGCGGCAAGTGCTACGGGATGCGGCTGGAGCAGACGGCCCGCTACGCGGCGGAGCACGGCTTCGACAGCTTTTCCAGCACGCTGTTTGTCAGCCCCTATCAGAACCACGAGCTGCTGCGGCAGGTGGCGGAGGAGATGGCGTCGCGGTACGGCGTTGCCTTCCTGTACCGGGATTTCCGTCCCGGCTTCCGCCAGGGGCAGCAGGAGGCCCGGGAGCTGGGCCTGTATATGCAGAAATACTGCGGGTGCGTGTTCAGCGAGGAGGAGCGCTACGCCAAACAGCTGGCCCGGGATATGGCCCAGCCGGAAAAGCACCTGTGAGACAGAAAATACACAAACGACAGGAGGTCATGTGATGAGATCATTGTTCAAGGGCGGCTCGGTGGTAACGGGCCAGGGCGCGCGCCGCGCCGACATACTGGTGGAGGGCGAGAAGATCATAGCGGTGGGCCGGGATCTCTCCCCCATCGGGGCGAAGATGATAGACGTGTCCGGGATGCTGCTGTTCCCGGGGTTCATCGACGCCCACACCCACTTCGACCTGGACGTGTGCAATACCACCACGGCGGATGATTTCGCCAGCGGTTCGCGGGCGGCGCTGCGGGGCGGCACCACCACCATCATCGACTTCGCCTGCCCCAACAAGGGCGAGACGCTTCACGACGGGCTGCGGCTGTGGCACGAGAAGGCGGACGGCAAGTGCGCCTGCGATTACGGCTTCCACATGACCATCGACGACTGGAACGACACCATCGAGAGCGAGATCGACGATATGTACGCCGAGGGCATCTCGTCCTTCAAGATGTATATGACGTACCCGGCCATGATGATCGGCGACGAGCTGATGTATAAGGCGCTGAAGAAGCTGAAGGAAAAGGGCGGCATCTGCGGCGTACACTGCGAGAACGCCGGGGTCATCGACGCCCTCATCGCCGAGAAGAAGGAGAAGGGCGAGAACGGCGTATACTGCCACCCGGAGACACGGCCCGACTTTCTGGAGGCCGAGGCCGTCAGCCGCCTGCTGCGCATCGCCGAGGCGGTGGACATCCCGGTGGTCATCGTACACACCACCAACATCCAGGCGCTGGACGAGGTGGCCAACGCCCGGTGGCGGGGGCAGAAGGTGTTCGTGGAGACGTGCCCCCAGTATCTGGTGCTGGACGACAGCGTGTATTACAACGAGGACTGGCTGCAGGCGGCCAAGTACGTCTGCTCCCCCCCCATCCGCACGGCGGAGGACAGGGACGCACTGTGGCGGGCCATCCGTCGGGGCGAGGTGCAGACCGTGTCCACCGACCACTGCAGCTTTACCACGGCGCAGAAGCTGGCGGGGCGTGACAATTTCACCGCCATCCCCGGCGGCATCCCCGGCGTGGAGACCCGGGGCGAGCTGGTCTACACCTTCGGCGTGGCCCAGCGCAGGATCAGCCTGGGGGATATGTGCCGGGTGCTGGCGGAGAACCCCGCCAAGCTGTACGGTCTCTATCCCCGCAAGGGTGTGCTTGCCCCCGGCTCTGACGCGGACATCGTGGTGTACGACCCCAACGCCGACCACGTCATCCGGGCGGAGGACATGGTGGGCGCGGCGGACTACAACCCCTATGAGGGCGTGGTGACCAAGGGCTCGATCCGTCAGGTATGGCTGCGGGGCAAGCCCGCCGTCTCCTTCGGCGAGGTGCTGGCCGGGCCGGAGGGCAAGTATCTGGTGCGCGGCAAGTGCCAGCTGTAAGGCGGGAGGACGCGGACCATGCTGGACAAGACATTGGGCTATATCCTCTGCTGCCAGTCCCCGGGGCTGTTCGTGCTGGCGCTGCTGCTGTTGGTGGAATTCTTAGGCAGCCGCAAGCACAAGGTGCGGGCCTTCTTCCGGCTGCTGGGGTGCATCCTGTGCGCCGCCGGCGGCGTGGCACTGTACTTCCTGGGGATCTATAAGGAATACTTCACCATCCGGGACTTCTTCCAGATCCGGCCCGCCGGCTGGGTGGGTCTGGTCGTTGCGGCGGTCATCGTGGTGCTGACGGCGGTGCGGGCGTTCTTCGCCGCCGCCGACGCGCGGCGGGAGCAGAAGGCCGCCGCCCGGGCGGAGAACCAGCGCATCGCCCAGGAGAAGGAGGAGGCCGCCAGGGCCGCGGCGGAGGCCGCTGCCGCGGAGACATCCGCTGCGGCGGAGATCACGCCGGTGCAGGACGCCGCGGAGACGGCGGCGCAGCCCGCCGATGTGCCGGAGGAGACGAAAGCGGAGGAAACTCCCGTATAACGTGCGAAAGCGCGGCGCTGTGCGCCGCGCTTTTGTACTGTGACTATAGGAGATGCTGCTCCCTTTCTTGGCCCCCTCTGGGAGGGGGCTGTCGGCGAAGCCGACTGGGGGAGAGAAAGTGCATATTACGTCTCTCCCTCCGGCGCTTCGCGCCACCTCCCTCACAGAGGGAGGCAAGGGTATACGTTCGGCAGACGCTGCGTAGGGGCGGGGTTCTACCCCGCCCGTCTTTCCCGCTGTCAGCGCCGCGCTTTTTCTGCTCTGTTTCCCACAAATACCGCTTTTCCGCTTGCTTTTTTGCCGCAACGCGATACAATATGCGTACCGAAGTCCTTTTCGGCAAGCACCACAGAAACGGAGGAACGTATTATGACGTATCAGGAGATCCTGGCCAACGCCCGCACCTGCATGGGCCCCTACTGTAAGTCCTGTCCCGTGTGCAACGGCATGGCCTGCAAGAACACCGTACCCGGCCCGGGCGCGAAGGGACTGGGCACAGGCTTTATCCGCAACTATCAGAAATGGCAGGAGCTGTGCGTCAATATGGACACGATCTGCGAGAACGTGCCCGTGGACACCAGCTACAACTTTTTCGGCAAGCAGGTGACGCTGCCTGTATTCGCCGCGCCGGTAGGGGCGATGCAGCTCCACTACGGCGATAAATACGACGATCTGACCTACAACGACATTCTGGTGACGGCCTGCGCCCAGGCCGGTATCGCCGCCTTTACCGGCGACGGTGTCGACCCCGCCGTTATCAAGGCGGCGTCCGAGGCATTGAAGAAGAACCACGGCTGCGGAGTGCCTACGGTGAAGCCCTGGAACATGGATCTGATCCGGGAGAAGCTGGCACTGGTGAAGGCTGCCGATCCCATCGCCATCGCCATGGACATCGACGCGGCGGGCCTGCCCTTCCTGAAGAACCTGACGCCCCCCGCCGGCAGCAAGACGGTGGCGGAGCTGCGTGAGGTGGCCCAGGCGGCGGGCAAGCCCTTCATCCTCAAGGGCATCATGACCGTGGGCGGCGCGAAGAAGGCGCTGGAGGCCGGGGCAAGCGGCATCGTGGTCAGCAACCACGGCGGACGGGTGCTGGATCAGTGTCCCGCCACGGCGGAGGTGCTGCCCGCCATCGCGGACGCGGTGGGCGATAAGATGACCATTCTGGTGGATGGCGGCATCCGCACCGGCATGGACGTGTTCAAGGCGCTGGCCCTGGGTGCGGACGCGGTGCTCATCGGGCGGCCCTTCGTGAACATGGTCTACGGCGGCGGCGCGGAGGGCGTGCAGGTCTACGTGGACAAGCTGCGCTCCGAGCTGGCGGACACCATGGCCATGTGCGGCGCCCACAAGCTCAGCGACATCAAGCGCTCCATGATCTTCGGCTATTGAGCCGTTTCTGTCCCCACACTAAAATAAAACGGAGGATCTACCCATGAGAGACGTGAAAGACACCTGCCGCATCGCCGTGGTGCAGGCCACCCCCGTCATGTTCGACAAGGACGGCTGCCTGGAAAAGGCGCTGCGCCTGATCGACGCGAGCGCCGACCACGGCGCGGAGCTGGTGGTATTCCCGGAGCTGTTCATCCCCGGCTATCCCTATGGCATGACCTTCGGCTTCACGGTGGGCAGCCGCAAAGCCCCGGGCCGGGAGGACTGGAAGCACTACTACGACAACTCTCTGCTGGCCGACGGGCCGGAGATGCATCAGCTCATCGCCAAGGCCGCGGAGCGGAACGTCTATCTGAGCATGGGCTATTCGGAGCGGGACGCCGTCACCGGCACGCTGTATAACGCCAATATGATGATCGCGCCGGACGGCAGGGCCATGAACCACCGGAAGCTGAAGCCCACCGGCAGCGAGCGGGTGGTGTGGGGCGACGCGGAGCGGGATTACTTCCCCGTGATGGATACGCCCTGGGGGCCGATGGCCAACCTGATCTGCTGGGAGAGCTATATGCCCCTGGCCCGGGTGGCACTGTATCAGAAGGGCATCAGCCTGTATATCTCCCCCAACACCAACGACAATCCGGAGTGGCAGAACACCATCCGCCACATCGCCATCGAGGGGCACTGCTACTTCGTCAACGCCGACCTGGTCTTCCGCCGGGAGGATTATCCCGAGACGGCCAGCGCTGCGGCGGAGATCGCCGCGCTGCCGGACATCGCCTGCCGGGGCGGCAGCTGCGTCATCGACCCCTTCGGCCACGACGCCTCCGACACCGTGTGGGACGAGGAGGCCATCATTTACGCCGACCTGGATATGCAGAAAGTCCCCGCCAGCCGCATGGAGCTGGACTGCGTGGGCCACTACGCCCGGCCCGACGTGCTGGAGCTGCACGTGCACGAGCGATAAGTAAAATACAGCAAAAGAGCCGCCCTTAGGCGGCTCTTTTCACATCGTATTTCTTACAGGCGGACACCGTTTTCTTGGCCCCCTCTGGGAGGGGGCTGTCGGCGAAGCCGACTGGGGGAGAGAAA
>CAVGVB010000036.1:0-18352 GCA_963632705.1 bacterium
TGGAACATACCGTCTGACCTTGCCACATAACGTTGGCTGGCCGCCGTTTCATTTTAGAGATGCTAAGCGGCTTGGTTTGGTGCGGCCTTTTTGCGCACCGCATTACCTTGAAATTTCTACTTGACTTTTCTTAGCAGGTCTTCTCTTCCATAACTGACCCCCTAACCGGCTATCTTGTAGGTAGTGACCCCCTGTTAGCGGGGGGGTCACGCCGGGAGGAGCGACCTCCCGGCGCGTTGCGGAGATGAGGGAAGTATGGAAAAGCCTTAGAAAGAGACTTCGTTCAGCTCGACCGAGACGCCGGTAGACGCAGCCAGCGACACTCGCTTTTTCTCGTCGAAGTACAGATTGACGACCTCCATGGGCTTGATGTCCTTCCATACGGCGTTGGACACACAGCGCAGCTTCTCGGCCTTCATGCCTCTGGCGCTGTAATTGTCCGACTTGTAGGAGCTGACCGGGGACAGGACGAACAGCTGATAGTACGGCTGCATGACAGTTACCTTATGGCCTTTGTCATCCTTACGCTCAGTCTCCATCTGACCCTCGGCCCAGCCGGTTACGACCCACTCGCGCTCTTTGAATGTGTACTGCTTGCTTTCCTTCTCGCTCATATAGAGCCTCTCTTTCCGCCCATATAGGGCTTTGTAAAGTAATAGACAGGCACGGATCAGTTGATCCAGCCTGTCCATTTACATATTAGACCCTGCATTTTTGCCCCTGTCTATACGTTTTTCTTGAAAATGCCGCTGTTTCATAGTATACTTATTCAGTTAAAGTATGCCATCATGAATGAGGTGAAGAAATTGTACCTTAAAGCCTTGGAAATTCAGGGTTTCAAGTCTTTTCCCGATAAAACGGTGCTGAATTTCGGTGAGGACATCACCGCCATCGTCGGCCCGAACGGCTCGGGAAAGTCCAATATTTCCGACGCCATCCGCTGGGTCATGGGCGAGCAGAACAGCCGCCAGCTCCGGGGCGCGAAGATGGAGGATGTCATCTTCGGCGGCACGGAAAAGCGCAATCAGATGGGCTTTGCCCAGGTGACGCTGGTCATCGACAACACGGAGCACATCTTCCCCACCCGGGAGGAGGCGGAGGTGGCCGTCACCCGGCGCTATTACCGCAGCGGCGAGTCGGAGTATTACATCAACAAGCAGTCCGTCCGGCTCAAGGATGTGAACGAGCTGTTCATGGACACCGGCATGGGCCGGGAGGGCTACTCCATCATCGGCCAGGGCAAAATTGACGAAATTCTGTCCGTCAAGAGCGGCGAGCGCCGCGAGATCTTCGAGGAGGCCGCCGGCATCAGCAAATACCGTCACCGCAAGGAGGAGACGGAACGAAAGCTGGAGCGCACCGAGGAAAACCTGGTGCGTATCAACGATAAGATCGCCGAATTGGAGCTGCAGGTCGAGCCTCTGCGCCAGCAGGCGGAGACGGCGAAGAAGTACCTCGTCCTCCGTGACGAGCTGCGCGTTCTCGAAATTTCGGTATGGCTGGAACAATTACAAAACATCCGTACCGCCAAGCTGAAGCTGGAGTCCGACGCGGCGCTGGCCAAGGAGGAATGCGACCGGGCGCAGAAGGCGCTGGACGACGTGTACGCCCTCAACGAGAAATTCTCGGAGCAGGCCCAGCAGAACGACATGGAGGCCGAGGCCCTGCGGGGCAGGCTGACCGCGGCGGAGAGCGCCGCCGGCGAGGAGAGCGCCGCCATCGCCGTTTTGCAGACCACCATCCGACATAACGATGACTCTTTGACCCGATTGGAGCAGGAGCTCTCCGATGCTGAAGCGAGAAGAAACAGCTTGCAGAGCCAGATCGACGGGCAGATGGCCCGGGTTGCGGAGATCGACGGCCAGGCGGCGGCGCTGGAGCAGGAGCTGCAGGCGCTGCTGGATCAGGTGCAGGCGCTGGCAGAGAACGCCCGGGGCGCGGCGGAGGACGCGGACGCCCTGCGGGCGCAGGAGGTCATGGCCACGGCGGAGGCCGCCGACAGCAGGGCCGAACTGTCTGCGCTGAAGGCGAGTCTGGACGCGGCGGCCCAGCGCCGCGAGACGGTGGAGCAGGAATTGTCCGCCGCCCGGGAAAAGCTGGAGAGCGGCGAGAAGGAGTCCAAGGAAAACCGCCGGGCGCTGCATGAGGCAAAGGAAGAGGCCCAGGCGGTACAGAATGTGATACAGGGCCACGCCCTGCGTATGGATGCGCGGCGGAAGAAGGCCGAGGACGCGGCGGCGGAGAAGCTGCAGCTGACCATGGATGTGGGCAAGCTGGACGACCGCATCCGTATGCTGACGGAGATGGAGAAGGAGTACGAGGGCTTCTCCAAGGCGGTGAAGACCGTGATGCAGGCGGCGGAGAAGAATACGCTGCGGGGCGTTCACGGACCGGTGGCCGGACTGATGACCACGAAGAAGGAATACGCCGTGGCGCTGGAGATCGCGCTGGGCGCGTCCTTGCAGAACATCGTGGTGGACCGGGAGGAGGATGCCAAGACGGCCATCCGCTTTTTGCAGCAGAGAGACGGCGGACGGGCTACGTTCCTGCCGCTGACCGCCATCCGCGGCGACGTGCTGCGGGAGAACGTGGCCGGAGAGTACGGCTTCGTGGGCGTGGCCAGCGAGCTGGTGCGCTACGAGAAGCAGTACGACAATATTTTCAAGAACCTGCTGGGCCGCACGGTGGTCATGGAGGACATGGACAGCGCCATCGCGCTGGCACGGAAGTTCCGCAACGGATTCCGCATCGTGACGCTGGACGGGCAGGTCATCAACCGGGGCGGCTCTATGACCGGCGGCTCGGTAAATCGGTCGGCGGGCGTATTGTCTCGGGCCAATGAGCTGGAACGGCTGTCCGGCCAGCAGGGCGCGCTGCACGAGAAGCTGCGGGCGGTCACGGAGCGGGCCGGTGAATTGCAGCGGGAGATGCAGAAGGCTGAGTACGAATTGCAGGTAGCCCAGGAGCAGCAGCGCAAGGCGGAGGACGATGTGCTGACCCTGCAGGGCCGGCAGGACCACTACGATGTGCTGACGGAGAACCTGCGTCTGGGCTGCGAGGCTATGGAGCAGGAGCTGGCCGCATTGGAGCGGCAAACGCTTGAGAATAACAAAAAAGCGGCCGGAGTACAGGAGGCCATCGACAAGGCGGAGGGCCGGGCCGCCGCGCTGCGGCAGCAGGCCCAGGAGAAGCTGTCCGGGCAGACGGATCTGAACGACGCCACCGACCGGCTGGCGGAGACCATCAGCGGAAAGCGGGCCGCACAGGCGGCGCTGAGCGCCGAGAAGGACGGTGCGCTGCGCAGCGCCGAGGAGCTGCGCCGGGTGCAGGCGGACATGGTGTCCGACCGGGAGCAGAGAGACCAGCTGGTCCAGCAGTACCGGCAGACGCGGCAGCGGGCGGAGCGCGATATGGCCGGCCATCAGGAGAAGCTGGACGGCTTCAACAGTCAGGCGGCATCGCTGCGGCAGAAGCTGGAGGAGCTGGCGCAGGCCAAACTGCAGCTGGAGCAGCAGCGGGAGCAGCACAGCCGGGACAGCCGCCAGTGCAACGACGTGCTGCTGAACGCCATGCAGGCCCACAGCAAGCTGCAGCAGAAGCTGGAGAGCAGCGCCATGGAGGAGAGCCAGATCCTGGACAAGCTGTGGGAGCGGTACGAGCTGAGCCACAGCGACGCCCAGGAGCAGCGGGTGGAGCTGGAGAGCGTGGCCAAGGCCACCCGGCGCATCGCGGAGCTGAACCGGGAGATCAAGGAACTGGGCACGCCCAACATCGGCGCGATCGACGAATTCGAGCGGGTGAACACCCGGTATACATATCTGTCCGACCAGCGCAGCGACGTGGAGCAGGCCAAGGAGGAGCTGACCGGCATCATCGATCAGATCACCGGGCAGATGACCACCATCTTCGCCGAGCAGTTCAAGCTGCTGAATGAGAGCTTCCAGGAGACGTTCCTGGAGCTGTTCGGCGGCGGCAAGGCCCGGCTGGAGCTGGAGGACGAGAGCGACATCCTCAACTGCGGCATCGAGATCAAGGTGCAGCCCCCGGGCAAGCAGCTGAAGACCATCACGCTGCTGTCCGGCGGCGAGAAGGCCTTTGTGGCCATCGCGCTGTACTTCTCCATTCTGAAGGTACACCCCACGCCGTTCTGCGTCATGGACGAGATCGAGGCGGCGCTGGACGAGGCCAACGTGGTGCGGTACGCCCGGTATATGCGGCGCATCGCGGGCAAGACACAATTCATCGTCATCACCCACCGGCGGGGCACGATGGAGGAGGCCGACGTGCTGTACGGCGTGACCATGCAGGAAAAGGGCGTGAGCCGTATTCTGACCATCAACCTCAACGACATGGCCAAGGAACTGCACATCAAGTAAGGAGGTATCATATATGGGCGTATTTGCTATGCTGCGGGAGGCGTTCCGCGTCTCCGTCAGCTTTGACAAGCTGGACGACGAGTTCTACGACGGGCTGGAGGAGGCCCTGATCCTGGCGGATATCGGCGCGGAGGCGGCGGTGGACACCGTGGCCCAGCTCCGCAAGCGTGTCAGCGAACGGCTGCTGACCCGGGCGGAGGAGGTCAAGGACGCGCTGCGGGACATCCTGCGCTCCAAGCTGGAGGTGGGCGACAGCGCGCTGGTGCTGGAGGGAAAGCCCGCCGTGGTGCTGGTCATTGGCGTCAACGGCGTGGGCAAGACCACGTCCATCGGCAAGCTGGCAGCCCGGCTGAAGGCCGAGGGCAAGAAGGTGCTGCTGTGCGCCGGGGACACGTTCCGGGCGGCGGCGGCGGACCAGCTGGAGATATGGGCCGGGCGGGCCGGCGTGGACATCGTGCGGCAGCACGAGGGCGCTGACCCCGGCGCGGTGCTGTTCGACGCCTTGCAGGCGGCCAAGGCACGGGGCGCGGACGTGGTGCTGTGCGACACGGCGGGGCGGCTGCACAACAAGCAGAACCTGATGAACGAGCTGGCCAAGCTGCGGAAGATCATCGACCGGGAGTGCCCCGACTCCAGCTGTGAGACGCTGCTGGTGCTGGACGCCACCACGGGGCAGAACGGGCTGATCCAGGCGCGGACGTTCAAGGAGACGGCGGGCCTGACGGGCATTATCCTGACGAAGCTGGACGGTACGGCCAAGGGCGGTATCGTGGTGGCCATCGCACAGGAGCTGAAAGTGCCGGTGAAGTTCGTGGGCGTGGGCGAGGGCATCGACGACCTGAAGCCCTTTGACGCCAAAGAGTTCGTGCAGGACATGATATAAGGAGGCGGCGGTATGACAAGAGCGGATGGCCGGGCGTTTGACGAGCTGCGGCCTGTGGAGATCACGCCGGGCTTTACGAAATTCGCGGAGGGCAGCGTGCTGATCCGCTGCGGCGACACGGTGGTGCTGTGCAACGCCTCGGTGGAGGACAAAGCGCCGCCCCATGTGCCGGAAGGCCACGGCTGGGTCACGGCGGAGTATTCCATGCTGCCCCGGGCCAACCGGGAGCGCAGCCGCCGGGATGTGGACAAGCTGAAGCTGTCGGGCCGCAGCGCGGAGATCCAGCGGCTCATCGGCCGCAGCCTGCGGGCGGCGGTGGATATGGAGCGGCTGGGACCGCGGACCATCACCGTGGACTGCGATGTATTGCAGGGCGACGGTGGTACGAGGACGGCGTCCGTTACCGGCGGGTTCGTGGCGCTGGCGCTGGCCTGCCGGAAGCTGGTGGAGCAGGGCGTGCTGGAAAAGACGCCGGTGATACATTATGTGTCCGGCGTGTCCGCCGGGATCGTGGAGGACACGGCGGTGCTGGACCTGCCCTATCAGGAGGACAGCCGGGCGCAGGTGGATCTGAACTGCATGATGAACGAGCGGGGCGAGATCATTGAGATACAGGGCACGGGGGAGGGAAGAGCCTTCACCGTGGCGGAGCAGCAATCACTGGTGGCGCTGTGCGCCAAGGGAAACCGGGAATTGCAGGCGAAGCAGAAAGAGATCATAGGTGAATTGTGATGAAGTTTGTACTGGCCTCCCACAACAAGGGAAAGATCAGGGAGATGCAGGAGGTGCTGGGCGAGCTGGGCGTGGAGGTGGTGACGCCGGGCGAGCTGGGCATCACCGTGGACGTGGAGGAGACGGGCACGACGTTTGCGGAGAACGCGGCGCTGAAGGCCCGGGCTATCCGGGACGCCAGCGGATTGCCGGCCATCGCCGACGACTCCGGACTGTGCGTCAACTGGCTCAACGGCGCGCCGGGGGTGTATTCCGCCCGGTACGGCGGGCTGGACGACGACGCGGCCCGGTATCGGCTGCTGCTGCAGAACCTGCGGGGCGCCACGGACCGCAGCGCGTATTTCCACACGTCCATCGTGTGTGCGTTCCCCAACGGGGACGAGCTGACGGCGGACGGC
Organism: bacterium; assembly: GCA_963632705.1. Taxonomy (GTDB): domain Bacteria; phylum Bacillota; class Clostridia; order Oscillospirales; family Oscillospiraceae; genus Vescimonas. The sequence goes on from CAVGVB010000036.1 coordinate 6,390, forward strand.
GACTGCCAGGGAACGATCGCCTTTGCGCCTATGGGCGAGGGCGGGTTCGGCTACGATCCCGTGTTCTTCGTGCCGTCCCTGCGTAAGACCTTCGCCCAGCTGACGGCGGAGGAGAAGAACGCCGTTTCCCACCGCGGCAACGCCCTGCGGGCCTTTGCCGCCAATCTGAAAGAGTATTTGGAGAAGAACGAATATGGAACTGACAAGTAAGCAGAGAGCACAGCTCCGGGGGCTGGCCAATGACCTGGACACCATCGTGCAGGTGGGCAAGGACGGCATCGGCGACAATCTGGTCAAGCAGGTGAGCGACGCGCTGGAGGCCCGGGAGCTGATCAAGGGCCGGGTGCTGGAGAATTCCATGCTCACCGCCCGGGAAGCGGCGGAGGAACTGGCGGTGGCCGCCCGGTGCGAGGTGGTGCAGGTCATCGGCAGCAAGTTCGTGCTGTACCGGATGCAGCACGACAAGAGCAAGCGGAAGATCGAACTGGTCAAGGCCAGGAAGAGCGTATGAACATAGGCATATACGGCGGGACGTTCGACCCGCCCCACTGGGGCCACATCACGGCGGCCAGGGCGGCTATGGAGCAGCTGGGCCTGGACAAACTGGTGCTGATACCGGACCGTGTGCCGCCCCACAAGGCGCTGCCGGAGGGCGGCGCGTCGCCGGAGCAGCGGCTGGAGATGGCCGCGCTGGCCACGGCGGAGCTGGGTAAGCGGGCGGAGGTCAGCGACCGGGAGCTGCGCCGGAGTGGGCCGAGCTATACCGCCGATACGCTGGCGGAGCTGCGGGAGGAATACCCGGAGGACACGCTGTGGCTGCTGATGGGGTCGGATATGTTCCTGAGCCTGCACACCTGGCGCGAACCGGAGCGGATCATGAAGCTGGCCCGCATCGCACCCTTCAGCCGGGAGGCGGCGGACGAGAGCGCGGCCTTTGCCGCTCAGCAATCGCGGCTGGAGCGGGCGTACGGCGCGCAGATCCGGATCGTGCAGAACCCGGAGGTGCGGGAGCTTTCCTCCACGGAGGTGCGCTCCGCGCTGGCGGCGGGGCAGGGGAGCGATCTGCTGCCGCCGGCGGTGTACGGCTACGTGCTGCGGGAGCATCTGTACGGTACGCACAAGGTGCTGAAGGGGCTGACGCCGGACGAGCTGCGGCCCATCGCGCTGAGCTATCTCAAGCCCAAGCGGATGCCCCATGTGCTGGGGACGGAGCAGGAGGCGGTGCGGCTGGTGCGGCGCTACGGCGGCGACGAGACACAGGCACGGATCGCGGCGCTGCTCCACGACTGTACGAAGAAACTGGACATGGCGCAGCAGCTGGCGCTGTGTGAAAAGTACGGCATCGTGCTGGACGAGCTGGAGCAGAAGGCGCTGAAGCTGCTGCACAGCAAGACCGGTGCGGCCATCGCCCGGGATGTGTTCGGCGTGGAGGACGCGGTGCATGACGCCATCCTCTACCACACCACGGGGAAGCCGGACATGACGCGGCTGGAGAAGATCATCTATCTGGCGGACTACATCGAGCCGACACGGGATTTTTCCGGGGTGGACGAGCTGCGGAAGACGGTCTACGAGGACCTGGACAAGGGCCTTTTGATGGGCCTGACCATGACCATACAGGAGATGGAGGAGATGGGCAATCCCGTCCACCATCTGACCCGTGACGCACGGGATTATCTATTGAAAAGAGGGATATGATGAAAACACCGAAGGAACTGGCGCTGCTGGCGGCCAAGGCGCTGTCTGACAAGAAGGGCAAGGAGATCCGCGTGCTGGAGATCGCGGAGCTGACCACGCTGGCGGACTATTTCGTGCTGGCCACCGGCTCGTCCAACACCCAGATCAACGCGCTGGTGGACAACGTGGAGAAGGTGCTGACGGAGGAGGCCGGGGAAGAGCCGCTGCACCGGGAGGGCTACCGCGGCGGCACATGGGTGCTGCTGGACTACGGCTGCATCGCCATCCATGTGTTCAATCAGGAGGCCCGGGCGTTTTACGGCCTGGAGCGGCTGTGGCAGGACGGCAAGCCGGTGGACCTGACCGGCGTTGTGGACGACCACGAATGAGCGCGCCGGGGGCGGACAGAGCCGTCCGCCCCTGCGGATGCCTGTCGGCCCGCACGGAAAAAACAGGGGTTGACAAGCGGGGAAAAAGCGATACAATAGAATGCGATATCGTCAAAAAGCGATGAAAGGGAAAAGACGAGGCAGGCCCGCCGAAAGAGAGCCGGCGGCTGGTGTGAGCCGGTGGGGGCGCTTCGTTATACTGGCCTCGGAGCTTTCCGCCTGAACAGGGCGGGACGGCGGCGTCACGTTACGGCGCGGCCTTTCGGAGGAAAGGCGCTGAGCGCCGCCGGGTGACCGGCGGCGGAAGCAGGGTGGTAGCACGTTCAAACGTCCCTGACCGTTGTATACAACGGTCAGGGCTTTTTATTTGCGGAAAACAAAATTCACATACAAGGAGAAGCATGCATGAATTACGATTTTGCGGCCATTGAGAAAAAATGGCAGGCCAACTGGGAAAAGACGAAGCCCTACGCGGCCATTACCGGCGACAAGCGGCCCAAGTTCTACGGCCTTATCGAGTTCCCCTATCCCTCCGGTCAGGGTCTGCACGTGGGCCATCCCCGGCCCTTTACGGCCATGGACATCGTGACCCGCAAAAAGCGGATGGAGGGCTATAACGTTCTGTTCCCCATCGGGTTCGACGCCTTCGGCCTGCCCACGGAGAACTACGCCATCAAGAACCACATCCATCCCGCCGTGGTCACCAAGAACAACATCCAGAACTTCACCAATCAGCTGAAGATGCTGGGCTACGGCTTCGACTGGGACCGCTGCGTGGACACCACCGACCCCAACTACTACAAGTGGACTCAGTGGATCTTCCTGCAGATGTTCAAGCACGGGCTGGCGTATAAGACCACCATGCCGGTGAACTGGTGCACCAGCTGCAAGTGCGTGCTGGCCAACGAGGAAGTGGTCAACGGCGTGTGCGAGCGCTGCGGCAGCGAGGTCATCCGCAAGGAGAAGAGCCAGTGGATGCTGAAGATCACCGCCTACGCCCAGCGGCTCATCGACGATCTGGACGATGTGAACTATATCGAGCGGGTGAAGATCCAGCAGCGCAACTGGATCGGCCGGTCCACCGGCGCGGAGGTCACGTTCAAGACCAACGTGGGCGACGATGTGACGGTATACACCACCCGCGCCGACACGCTGTTCGGCACGACCTACATGGTCATCTCTCCGGAGCATCCGCTGCTGAAGGAGTGGCAGCCCAAGATCAAGAACTGGGACGAGGTGGCGGCCTATCAGGATGAGGCGGCCCACAAGTCCGATTTCGAGCGCGGCGAGCTGAACAAGGACAAGACCGGCGTGCGGCTGGAGGGCATCGAGGTCATGAACCCCGTGACACACAAGGCGCTGCCCATGTTCGTGTCCGACTACGTGCTGATGGGCTACGGCACGGGCATCGTCATGGGCGTGCCCGGCCACGACCAGCGCGACTGGGAGTTCGCCAAGAAGTTCGGCCTGCCCATCGTGGAGGTGGTCAAGGGCGGCGACGTGACCAAGGAGGCCTTTGTGGCCAAGGACGACAGCGCCATCATGGTCAACTCCGGTTTTCTGAACGGCATGACCGTGAAGGAGGCCATCCCCGCCATGAAGAAGTACGTGGTGGAGCAGGGCTTCGGCAAGGAGAAGGTCAACTACAAGCTGCGCGACTGGGTGTTCTCCCGCCAGCGCTATTGGGGCGAGCCTATCCCCCTGGTGAACTGCGAGAAGTGCGGCTGGGTGGCGCTGCCGGAGGAGCAGCTGCCGCTGGTGCTGCCCCAGGTGGAGAGCTATGAGCCCACCGACGACGGCGAGAGCCCCCTGAGCAAGATGACCGACTGGGTCAACACCACCTGCCCCTGCTGCGGCGGCCCGGCCAAGAGAGAGACGGACACCATGCCCCAGTGGGCAGGTTCGAGCTGGTATTTCCTGCGGTATATGGATCCCCACAACGACAAGGCGCTGGCCAGCAAGGAGGCGCTGGACTACTGGTCTCCCGTGGACTGGTACAACGGCGGCATGGAGCACACCACGCTGCACCTGCTGTACTCCCGGTTCTGGCACAAGTTCCTGTATGACATCGGCGTCGTGCCCACGAAAGAGCCCTATGCCAAGCGCACCAGCCACGGCATGATCCTGGGCGAGGGCGGCGAGAAGATGTCCAAGTCCCGGGGCAACGTGGTGAACCCCAACGACATCGTGGCCCAGTACGGCGCAGACACCATGCGCCTGCACATTATGTTCATCGGCGACTTCGAGAAGGCCGTGAGCTGGAGCAACGAGGCCGTCAAGGGCAGCAAGCGCTTCCTGGACCGCTGCTTCAACCTGCAGGACATCGCCACCGACGAGGAGGGCATCTCCGCCAAGAACGAGGCCATTGTCCACAAGACCATCAAGAAGGTCAGCCAGGACATCGACGAGCTGAAGATGAACACGGCCATCGCCGCCATGATGACCATGGTGAACGAGTTCTACGCCAACGGCTGCTCCAAGGGCGACGTGGAGATGCTGTGCCTGCTGCTCAGCCCCTTCGCACCCCATATGGTGGAGGAAATGTGGGAGAACATGGGCTTTGCCGCCAAGTATGGCAAGATGGCCATGCAGATGGATTGGCCCGCCCACGACGAGGCCAAGACCGTGGACAGCCATGTGGAGATGGCGGTGCAGGTCAACGGCAAGCTGAAGGGCACGGTGACGGTGGCGATGGACAGCGACGAGGCCACCGTGGTGGCGGCTGCCATGGACGTGGACAAGGTGAAGAAGGCGACGGAGGGCATGAACGTGGTCAAGACCATTCTGGTCAAGAACAAGCTGGTGAACCTGATCGTGAAGCCTGCGAAGTAAGTTTGCGGCGTGCAGGGGCGGATGAACCATCCGCCCCTGCACGCCTATGCGGAATTTGGTCAAGTTCACAAAAACCGGAAAATTATCGACGGACTATTGCTTTTTTGCGTATTTGATGATATAATCAATGTGCGCTGGTGGACAGGGCCGCAGCGGCGTGCCGCTGCGCTCTTTGCACAGCAAAGAGCAGAAGCACCTGTCCGGCGCAGTGTGTTACAACGTGTTCCCAAGCCAAGGGTGGCTTAAAAAAATTTTTTAAGAAGGTAGGAGGATAACATGAAGAAGCTATTGAGCACGATCATGGCGTTGGTGATGCTGTTATCACTGGTGCCCATGGCCGTGGCAGAAGAAGGGGAGACGGCCAAATGGTCGGAAACGAAGTCTGAAAAGCACGTGGCGCAGGTCGGCAATATGTATTATGAGGTGCTGTACGATGCTGTGGCGGCGGTTGAGCCCGGCGGCACGGTAACGCTGCTGGGGAATGCCACTGGCGGCGGTGTTGGCACTTATACAGATGCCGGCAAAGATAATTTAGGAAGAGATAAAATCGTAGCTAAGAGCTTTACCCTTGATTTTGCGGGGTATACCTACACGGTGAGTGAACCTGCGGTTGGTTCAGAAGGTTATGAGTCTCAGGGCTTCCATTTGGAGCAAGGCGATGGCAACGTCAGTGTTACGCTGAAGAACGGCACGTTGGCCTCCACCGGCTCTGATGTGAAGATGCTGGTTCAGAACTACTGCAATCTCACTTTGGACAATATGACGCTGGATGGTACTGGCTATGGCGTCAAATCCTATTCAACTGGCGATTACGTCCTGGCCAACAACTGCGGTAATGTGACCATTAAGGATACCACTATTGTCGCAAAAGACGGTGACTTTGCCTTTGATGTGTGCCGGTATAGCTCTTATCCCTCCGTCGATGTGACGGTCATCGGCAACAGTGTTATCAACGGTAAGGTGGAAGTCAGCGGTACGATTGACGAGGGCCAACATCGGCAGCTGACCATTGAGGGTGGCACGTTCTACGGCGCGTTCAACGTTGCAGCTGAGCCTGCCAATATCACCGTCAAGGGCGGTGCGTTTACCGATTTGGCGAATGCTGTGAAGTACGCCGCTGACGGCGCGACCATCACGCTGGCAGGGGATGCGAAGGGCGATATTGTCATTCCTGCGGGCAAGACCATCACCCTCGACCTGAACGGCAAGACGCTGACCAACGTGAAGGATCACACCATTGTCAACAATGGTAAGCTGACCATCACCGGCACGGGCACGGTGGATAACGTGACCAACGGCAAGGCCGCGCTGGTCAACTACGGTACTGCTACTCTGAACGGCGGTAATTTCACCCGCAGCCTGGAAAACCCGGAGAACAACAAGGACAGTGGCGGCGGCAATAGCTACTACACCATTCTGAACGACAAGGGCGCGACCATGACCATCAACGAGGGTGTCACGGCCTCCAACGTCGGACATTTCTCCAGCATGATCCGCAACGGCGGTGACGAGAAAACTGATGCTGTTTCCACGATGATCATCAACGGCGGTACGTTCAGCGGCGGTATCAATACCGTGAAGAACGATGAGTGCGGCGTTCTGACCATTAAGGGCGGCGATTTCTCAAACACCTCCCAGTATGTTATCATGAACTGGAACAAGGCGACCATTTCTGACGGTATGTTTGAAGCCAATACAAGCGCCGAGGCGGTGCTGTTTACCGCTAAGTATTTGGCGAACCGCGCTGTCGGCGAGTTGAAGATCGAGGGCGGCACGTACGTGTGCGCTAAAAACCAGAAGCTGATCGTTGACCGCTATAAAAACAATGACCAGTATTTGGGCACTGCTGTTATCTCCGCTGGTGCGTTCAATGTAGCTCCCGATGCCAAGTATTTGGCGGAGGGCATGATCGTTGTTCCCGGCGTGAAGGATGCTACCTACACCGTGCAGCCTGCGACGAGAGATGACGAGAACACCAAGACCGAGGTCGAGGTCGATGGCGACAAGGTGACCACGACTGTCACCGACAAGACCACCGGCACGACCACCAAGACCGTGACCGATACGAAGACCGGCGCGGAGACCAAAACCGTGACCGAGAGCAAGACCGAGGGCAACGTGACGACTAAGACCGAGACCGTGACGGAGACGGCTGCGGACGGCACGACCAAGACCACCGAGAGCAAGATCGTTGAGAACAACGAAAACGGCAATACCACAACTAAGACCACGGTGGATGGTACGACCGTAAAGACCAATGTGACCGTGAAGAACGCTCCCGCCGCCGCTTCCGATGTGACGCTGGACGCTACGGCGCTTGACGGCAAGGCCGCCGGTACGGATACCGCCAGTGTGACGGTGGATAAGGCTTCCCTGTCCGAGCTGAAGAACGACACCGTCAAGAACGTTATCATCGAGACCGACCAGGCCACGCTGAAGCTGGACAAGACCGCTGTGAAGGCCATGGAAGGCAAGGTCGCGGCCGATGGCAAGATGACAATGAGTGTCAAGTTAACCGAGGAGAAGAACGCCAGTAAGACTGAGATCAATAAGATCGTGGTGGAAGTGAACGCCGTGAACGAGGCCGATCAGAACGTGTTCCCGAAGGACACTGAGAAGACCAACGGCACGATCACCATCACCATCCCCTATACTGGCACTGAAACTCAGCTGGATCTGTGGTACGCCGCAGACAGCGGGAGCATCTATATGGGCCGCTTCCCCGTGGTGAATGGCTTTGCCAGCTTTGACGTAAATCACTTCTCCCAGTATGACCTGATCCCCGTGGCCAGCTCCGGCAGCGGTGTAGCCTCTGGTTCTTCCAGCTCCGGCACGCACACCGTGACTACCGACCTAACCCCCGGCTCTATCACCAAGGTCACCGTGGACGGCAAGGTCGTGGACGCGAAGTACTACACCGTGAGCGGATCTGACGTGACCTTCACCGCAGAGTTCCTCAAGACCCTGAAGAACGGTTCTCACACCGTCACCGTGGAGAACGCTACCCGGATCGCCAAGGGCGTGTTCACCGTGAACAACCCTGTGGACGGCGCGAAAGCACCTACCACCGCTGACGCTGGCATCGCTCTGTACGCGGGCATGGCCATCGCCTCTGTGATGGGCACGGGCGTGGTGTTCACTTCCCGAAAGCGCAAGAACCACTAAGCAACGAAGTATCGCAAAAAAAGAAAGGGCGCGTCCGCGCCCTTTCTTTTTTGCGCTTATTCCGTTTCAGCAGGGGAGGGGACATCGTCCTCCTCCGGGTCGGTCCAGTCCACCCAGTCCACCATGGTGGCCACGCAGCGGTTGATGGACTTGCCCTCGTCGTAAAACTTCTTCTCGTAGTCCGTCATCACGCCCACCGGGCCGTCGGCGTGGAGATCCCGCGTGACCTCCGACAGCTCAAAGCCGAACTGGGGGATCTCCTCCAGCGACCACTCGAACAGCTTGTCGTTGTCCGTCTTGAAGTGGATCTGTCCGCCCCGGGCCAGCACCTGCCGGTACTTTTTCAGGAAATTCCCGTGGGTCAGCCGCCGCTTTTTCTGGTTGCTCTTGGGCCACGGGTCGCAGAAGTTGATATACAGCCGGTCGATCTCGCCGGGGGCGAACATATCCGGAAGCAGGGCCGCGTCGCCGTCCACGAACCAGACGTTTTTCAGCCCGTCGTTCTTCGCCCGCTCCATGGCCACCACCATGGCGTCCGGCACTTTCTCCACGGCGATGAGCAGCACGTCCGGCTCGGCGGCGGCGGTCTTGGCGGTGAACCCGCCCTTGCCGCAGCCCAGCTCCACCCGCAGGGCCGACGCCTGGGGCATCAGTTCGCGCCACCTGCTCCGCAGGGCAAAGGGGTCGCGTATCAGGTAAGCGCCGCAGGCTTCCATCCGCGGCGTCAGGTTTTTCTTCTTTCGCATCCGCATACATTCTGACCTCGCAAGTACATATATATGCTCCATCATACCGTATCTCAGCCCCGGTGACAAGCATCATTTTCGCGTTTCTCTGCCGACGGCGAGGAAAAACCCCCTCCGGTGGGGAGGGCCACCCGAAAAAGTGTGCAAAATCAGGCGTCAACTTTTGTGAGAACCTCTAAAAAAGCAAAAAGAATGACGGTTGGGCTTGATAATTTTCTAACGGGCAACTATAATGTACATGTATGAGGAGGAGTATGTCCGCCGGTACTTTTGGGACAGGCTGGCGTACTGCCGCTTATGCGGCCCGGAGGGGGCGCGACCGTCTCCGCCGGCAGAAAGGAAACGTAAGGAGGAGTAGATATGACCAATATCCTGCTGGAGAAAAAGGGCCTCTACGCCGTGGCGACCATCAACCGGCCCAAGGCGCTGAACGCACTGAACTCCGAAGTCCTGTCCGACCTGGACGAGCTGGTGCAGACCGTCTCCGCCGACGCGGACATCCGCGCCCTGGTCATCACCGGCAGCGGCGAGAAGGCTTTCGTGGCCGGCGCTGACATCGGTGAGATGAGCACCCTGACCCCGGTGGAGGGCGAAGCCTTCGGCAAGCACGGCAACGATGTGTTCCGCAAGCTGGAGACGCTGCCGATCCCCACCATCGCCGCCATCAACGGGTTCGCCCTGGGCGGCGGCTGCGAGCTGAGCATGAGCTGCGACATCCGCATCTGCGCCGACACCGCTGTGTTCGGTCAGCCTGAGGCGGGCCTGGGCATCACCCCCGGCTTCGGCGGCACGCAGCGTCTGGCGCGTCTGGTTGGCCCCGGCATGGCGAAGCAGTTGATCTACACCGCTAAGAATATCAAGGCCGACGAGGCTCTGCGTATCGGACTGGTCAACGCCGTATATCCCCTGGACGAGCTGATGCCCGCCGCGGAGAAGATGGCCGAGACCATCGCCAAGAACGCGCCCATCGCCGTCCGCGCCTGCAAGAAGGCCATCAACGAGGGCCTGGAGGAGAAGATGGACGATGCCGTGGTCATCGAGGAGAAGCTGTTCGGCAGCTGCTTCAAGACCGCCGATCAGATCGAGGGTATGTCCGCCTTCCTGGAGAAGCGCAAGCACGAGCCCTATCAGAACAAGTAAGTTAATTAACAGGCGCGAGCCTGATGATTAAGTGTCCAACTCATTAAATACTAATTAGGAGGAACTAAAATGAAAGTAGCAGTATTCGGCGCAGGTACGATGGGCAGCGGCATTGCCCAGGTTTTCGCAGCGAAGGGCCACACCGCCCTCATGTATGCTTCCAGCACCGCCAGCGCACAGCGCCATAAGGATAAGCTGGCCGCCTCTCTGAACAAGAAGGTCGCCAAGGGCAAGATGACCCAGGAAGCCGCGGACGACATCATGAGCCGCGTTCTGGTCGAGGAGTTCGAGGCTGCCGCCGATGCCGATCTGGTCATCGAGTGCGTCGCCGAGAACATGGCCGTCAAGAAGGAACTGCTGGGCCGTCTGGACGCTCTGTGCAAGGACGAGACCATCTTTGCCTCCAACACCTCCTCTCTGTCTATCACCGAGATGGGCCAGGGCCTGAAGCATCACCTGATCGGTATGCACTTCTTCAATCCCGTGCCCGCTATGAAGCTGGTGGAAGTCATCGCCGGCGGCAACACCCCCGCTGAGCTGGTGGATTACATCAAGAACCTGTCCACTGAGATCGGCAAGACCCCCGTTGTGGTCAACGAGGCCCCCGGCTTTGTGGTCAACAAGATCCTGATCCCCTATTGCAACGAAGGCGTTTGCGTTCTGCAGGAAGGCGTTGCCTCTGCGGAAGATATCGATATTGCTATGCAGCTCGGCTGCAACCACCCCATGGGCCCCCTGCACCTGGGCGACCTGATCGGCTGGGACGTGGTGTTGAACATTATGGACGTGCTGTTCAACGAGACTCACGATAGCAAGTATCGCGCAAACGTGCTGATCCGGAAGATGGTTCGCGCGGGCAAATTGGGTATTAAGTCCGGCGAAGGCTTCTTCAACTACAACAAGTAACATCAGGAAAAGGAGAAAAGAGTATGGATTTCCATCTGACGAAGGAACAGCTGCTCGTTCGCAAGATGTACCGCGAGTTTGCGGAGAACGAGGTCAAGCCCCTGGCCGCTGAGATCGACGAGGAAGAGCGCTTCCCCATGGAGACCGTCGAGAAGATGGCTAAGCTGGGCATGATGGGCATTTACTTCCCCAAGCAGTACGGCGGCGCGGGCGCTGACGTGCTGTCCTACGCCATGTGCGTGGAGGAGCTGGCTAAGGTCTGCGGCACCACCGCTGTTATCGTTTCCGCCCACACCTCCCTGTGCGCCGCCCCCATCTTTGAGAACGGCACCGAGGAGCAGAAGATGAAGTATCTGCCTGACCTGTGCTCCGGCAAGAAGATCGGCGCTTTCGGCCTGACCGAGCCCGGTGCTGGTACGGACGCTCAGGGCCAGCAGACCACCGCTGTTCTGGATGAGTCCGGCGAGAACTACATCCTCAACGGTTCCAAGTGCTTCATCACCAACGGCAACGTGGCTGACACCTTCGTGATCATCGCCGTCACCGGCAAGGTCACCGACAAGCGCGGCCGCTCCATGAAGGAGATCTCCGCTTTCATCGTGGAGAAGGACGACAAGGGCTTCTCCCAGGGCAAGCACGAGAAGAAAATGGGTATCCGCGGCAGCTCTACCTGCGACCTGATCTTCGAGGATTGCGTGATCCCCAAGGATCGTCTGCTGGGCAAGAAGGGCGACGGCTTCAAGATCGCCATGAAGACCCTGGACGGCGGCCGTATCGGCATCGCCTCTCAGGCCCTGGGCCTGGGCGAGGGCGCTGTGGAAGAGGCCATCAAGTACACCAAGGAGCGCGTGCAGTTCGGCAAGCGCATTTCCCAGTTCCAGAACACCCAGTTCCAGCTGGCTGAGATGCACACCCGTATGCAGGCCGCTCAGTTCCTGGTCTACTCCGCCGCTATGAAGAAGCAGAACCATGAGCCTTACTCCATGGACGCTGCCATGGCCAAGCTGTTCGCTGCCGAGGCTGCTTCCGATGTGACCCGCCGCGCCGTGCAGCTGTTCGGCGGTTACGGTTACACCCGTGAGTATCCCGTGGAGCGCATGATGCGCGA
>CAVGVB010000037.1:0-18219 GCA_963632705.1 bacterium
TCCTGGGCTTCCTCCGGTGGTCTCGGTTTCCGCGGCAGCAAGAAGTCCACTCCCTTCGCCGCCCAGAGCGCCGCTGAGACGGCTGCCAAGGCTGCTATGGAGCATGGCCTGAAGACCGTCGAGGTCTTCGTCAAGGGCCCTGGTCAGGGACGTGAAGCGGCCATCCGCGCGCTGCAGGCCGTGGGCCTGGAAGTGACGATGATCAAGGACGTCACCCCCATCCCCCACAACGGCTGCCGTCCCCCCAAGCGTCGTCGCGTGTAATCGGAAAAAGGAGGATATTAAATCATGGCTAAAAATATGCAGCCTGTCGCCAAGCGTTGCAAGGCGCTGGGTATTTCTCCTACCGTCATGGGTTACTCCAAGAAGGAGACCAAGCGCAACCCCGGCGGCCAGATGAGAAAGAAGAAGAGCGAGTACGCCGTCCAGCTCAATGAGAAGCAGAAGGTCAAGTTCGTCTATGGCATTCTGGAGAAGCAGTTCCATGCCTACTATGAGAAGGCTTCCACCATGCCCGGCAAGACCGGTGAGAACCTGCTGAGCCTGGTGGAGCGCCGCCTGGACAACGTGGTGTACCGCCTGGGCTTCGCCATGACCCGCCGCGAGGCGCGTCAGCTGGTGAACCACGCCCATTTCACCGTAAACGGCCACAAGGTCAACATCCCCTCCTATCTGGTGCGTGTGGGCGATGTGATCGAGGTCAAGGAGAGCAGCCGCTCCTCCGTGGCCTTCAAGCGCCTGACCGCCGAGGATGCCCCCATGGTCACCGTCCCCAAGTGGCTGGAGCGTGACAAGACCGCCCTGAAGGGCACCGTCGTCACCCTGCCCGCCCGCGAGGACATCGATATGCCCATCGAGGAGCATCTGATCGTCGAGTTGTACTCCAAGTAATAGGGTTCTGACCCTCACGAAGCACTGGAATGAATCAGGGCGCGGAAGGCACCGCGCCCGCCAATAGAATGAAGGAGGGTACTGCATGATCGAAATTGAGAAGCCCCAGATCGAGTGTATCGAAACACCCGGCGACGCTTCCTATGGAAAATATGTGATCGAACCCCTGGAGCGCGGTTACGGAACGACGTTGGGCAATGCGCTGCGCCGCACCCTGCTGTCCAGCCTGCCCGGCACCGCTGCCACCGGCATCAAGATCGCCGGTGTCCAGCATGAGTTCTCCACCATCCCCGGCGTCAAGGAGGATGTGACGGAGATCGTTCTGAACGTGAAAAATCTGCTGACGAAGCTGCACTGCGAGACCACCAAGACCGTCTTCATCGAAGCTGCCGGCCCGTGCGAAGTCACCGCCGGCGACATCAAGAGCGACGGCGAGGTGGAGGTCCTCAACCCGGACCTGCACATCGCCACGCTGGACGTGGGTGCCACGCTGAGCATGGAAATCACCCTGAGCCACGGCCGCGGCTACGTTTCTGCCAACCAGAACAAGGCCCAGCGCCCCGGCGTCATCGGTGTCATTCCCATTGACTCCATCTACACCCCCGTCTACAAGGTCAACTACACCGTGGAGAACACCCGTGTCGGTACTTCCAGCGACTACGATAAGCTGACGCTGGAGGTCTGGACGGACACCACCATCACCGCGCGTGATGCCGTGTCCCTGGGCGCCAAGATCCTCTGCGACCACTTTGCCCTGTTCACCGACCTGAGCGACAACCTGGGCGACAAGCCCACCGTGGTCGAAAAGGCCGCCGATGACCGGAACAAGGTGCTGGAGCTGACCATCGAAGAGCTGGATCTCAGCGTCCGCAGCTTCAACTGCCTCAAGCGCGCCAACATCAACACCGTCGAGGACTTGATCTCCAAGACCGAGGACGAGATGATGAAGGTCCGCAACCTGGGTCGCAAGTCCCTTGAGGAAGTCATCAACAAGCTGGCGATGATGGGCCTGTCCCTGGCCAGCGAAGACAACAACTAACAGATCTGCGCGCACCGCGCCGATCCTGACAAGGAGGAAACTGAAATGCCCGGAACTCGTAAGCTCGGTAAGACTACCGACCAGCGCAAGGCGATGCTCCGTCAGCAGGTCACCGATTTCCTGGACAACGGTCGTATGGAGACTACCATCACCCGCGCCAAGGAGATCAAGCCCCTCGCCGAGAAGATGATCACCCTCGGCAAGAAGGGCGACCTGGCTGCCTACCGTCAGGCGCTGAGCTTCATCACCCGCGAGGATGTGGCCAACAAGCTGTTCAAGGAGCTGGCTCCCAGCTATGCTGAGCGCAACGGCGGTTACACCCGCATCATCCGCACCGGCGTCCGCCGCGGCGATGCTGCCGAGACCGCTGTCATCGAACTGGTGAAGTAACTCAATTCAAAAAAATATCCTGCTCCGGCTCACGCCGCGGCAGGATATTTTTTTGTTCACAGAAATTCTTTTGCATTAGACACCGCCATGTGCTATACTGTATTCGTATTTCTATGCACTTATTCTTTTTACACAGAAAGGATACGAATATATGGGACTGTTTACCAAGGTTTTCGGAACATACAGCCAGCGTGAGCTGAAGTCCATCTACCCCATCGTGGACAAGATCACGGCGCTGGAGGAGGACTATAAAAAGCTCACCGACGCTGAGCTGCAGGCCAAAACGCCGGAGTTCAAGGCCCGCCTGGCTCAGGGCGAGACGCTGGACGACATCCTGCCGGAAGCCTTTGCCACCGTCCGGGAGGCCGCCGACCGCGTGCTGGGTATGCGCCCCTATCCCGTCCAGTTGGTGGGCGGCATCGTCCTGCACCAAGGCCGCATCGCCGAGATGAAGACCGGTGAAGGCAAGACCCTGGTGGCCACCCTGCCCGCCTACCTGAACGCCCTCACCGGCGAGGGCGTCCATATCGTCACCGTCAACGACTACCTGGCCAAGCGCGACAGCGAGTGGATGGGCAAGGTCCACCGCTTCCTGGGCCTCACCGTGGGCCTTATCATCCACGATATGAAGAAGGAGGAGCGCCAGAAGGCCTACCAGTCCGACATCACCTACGGCACCAACAACGAGATGGGCTTCGACTACCTCCGGGACAATATGGCCCTCTACGCTAACGAGCAGGTCCAGCGCGGCCACGCCTTCGCCATCGTGGACGAGGTGGACTCCATCCTCATCGACGAGGCCCGTACTCCCCTCATCATCTCCGGCATGGGCGAAAAATCCACCCAGCTCTACGACATGGCCGAGATGTTCGCCGCCCGCCTGAAGAAATTCGTGGTGGTGGAGACCGACGATAAGGAGGAGGAAGCCACCGACATCGACGCCGACTACGTGGTGGATGAGAAGGGCAAATCTGTCACCCTCACCGCCCGCGGCATCAAGAAGGCGGAGGAGTTCTTCCACCTGGACAACCTCTCCGACCCGGAGAACAGCACCATCGCCCACCACATCAACCAGGCCATCAAGGCCCACGGCATCATGAAGCGCGACGTGGACTATGTGGTCAAGGACGGCGAAGTGGTCATCGTGGACGAGTTCACCGGCCGTCTGATGTTCGGCCGCCGCTACTCCGAGGGTCTGCACCAGGCCATCGAAGCCAAGGAGCACCTGTCCGTCCAGCGCGAGAGCAAGACCCTGGCCACCATCACGTTCCAGAACTACTTCCGCCTTTACCGCAAGCTCTCCGGCATGACCGGTACGGCCCTGACGGAGGAGGAGGAATTCGCCACCATCTACGCCCTGGACATCATCGAGATCCCCACCAACCGCCCCATCGCCCGTATCGACAACGAGGACAGCGTCTACAAGACCGAGAACGGCAAATACCGCGCCGTCATCCGTCAGGTGAAGGAATGCCACGCCAAGGGCCAGCCCGTCCTGGTGGGCACGGTCTCCATCGAGAAGAACGAACTGCTGGGCAAGATGCTGGCCCGCGAGGGCATCAAGCACAACCTGCTGAACGCCAAGAACCACGAGAAGGAAGCCGAGATCGTGGCCCAGGCCGGCCAGTTCGGCGCTGTCACCGTGGCCACCAACATGGCCGGCCGTGGTACGGATATCATGCTGGGCGGCAATGCCGAGTACATGGCCAAGAACGACCTCCGCAAGGCCGGTCTCTCCGATGAGCTCATCGCCGAGGCCACCGGCTACGCCGAGACGGACAACCAGGAGATCCTGGACGCCCGCAAGCTCTTTGCCGATAAGCTGGCCCAGCACAAGGCGGAGATCGCCGGCGAGGCCGACAAGGTCCGCGCCGCCGGCGGCCTGTTCATCATCGGCACGGAGCGTCACGACTCCCGCCGTATCGACAACCAGCTCCGCGGCCGTGCCGGCCGTCAGGGCGACCCCGGCGAGACCCGCTTCTACATCTCCCTGGAGGACGACCTGATGCGCCTCTTCGGCGGCGACCGCGTCACCTCCATCATGGAGCGCATGAACATCGACGAGGACACCCCCATCGAGAACAAGGTCCTCTCCCGTGCCATCGAGCAGGCCCAGACCACCGTGGAGAGCCGTAACTTCCAGGCCCGTAAGTCCGTCCTGGAGTACGACGATGTCATGAACAAGCAGCGCGAGATTATCTACGGCCAGCGCAAGCAGGTGCTGGACGGCATGGATGTCAAGGGCATCATCATGGGTATGATGAACGGCGCCATCGCCAACCTGGTCCACAACGCCTTCGTCGGCACGGACCATCTGGACATGGCCGCCTGCCGCGAGCTGCTCCGCAGCGTGGAGGGCGTCTACTTCACCAAATACACCGTCAAGATCGACGAAGCCCAGCTGCCCTCCATGACCGCCGAGGACTTCATCGACCTGTTCACCCAGGCCGCCGCCGACTTCTACGAGAAGAAGGAGCAGGAGATCACCCCGCCCGTCATGCGCGAGCTGGAGCGCGTGGTGCTGCTCCGCGTGGTGGATGAGTACTGGATGGAGCACATCGACGCCATGCAGGACCTGCGCCAGGGCATCCGTCTCCGGGCCTACGCCCAGACCAACCCGGTGGACGCCTACAAGAAGGAGTCCCTGGAGATGTTCGAGGAGATGATCGACGCCATGAAGGAGGAGACGGTGCGCCGTCTGTACTCCGTCCGCCTGCGTAAGGACGAGGAGGTCAAGCGCGAGCGCGTGGCCAGCGGCATGACCGAGAACGTGGGCGGCGACGGCACGGTGAAAAAGCGCCCCACCAAGGTGGTCAAGGTAGGCCGCAACGACCTCTGCCCCTGCGGCAGCGGCCTGAAGTGGAAAAAATGCACGTGTAAGGAGTACCATTCCTAACCAATACCTTTTGCATCTCCACAGGGCTGCCTCCGGTCGCATGACGGCAGCCAAATCGAAGATTTGGGCCGTCAAAGTGCCTGCGGCAGCGGCTTAAAGTGGAAAAAATGCACCTGCAAAGAATATCACTCCTGATATAACACACCCACGGGCGGCGGCATCAGCCGCCGCCCGTTCTCCGTCCCATCGAAAGGAGGCCCTATGTTCCGCACCGAAGTGAAAAACGGCGTGCCCCTCCGCACCTCCGATGCGCTGGCCCACCCCGCCATCGCCCACGGCTTCTCCACCCGCCTGGGCGGCGTTTCCCCCGCCCCCTGGGACAGCCTGAACCTGGACGACCGCCGGGGCGACGACCTTGCCAACGTGCAGGAGAACTTCCGCCGTCTCTGCGCGGCGCTGGATGTGGATGTCCGGCGCATCGTCCTCAGCCGTCAGGTCCACCGCGACGATGTCCGCACCGTCACCGATGATGACTGCGGCAAGGGCCTGTGGACGCCCCAGGACTACGACAGCGCCGACGCCCTCACCACCGACCGGCCCAACATCCCTTTGGTGGTGTTCTCCGCCGACTGCAACGTGATATTGCTCCACGACCCGGTCCGCCGCGCTATCGGCGCGGCCCACGCCGGGTGGCGGGGCACGGCCCTGGGCATCGCCGCCAAAACCGTCCGCGCCATGGAGGATGCCTACGGCTGTGATCCGGCGGACATCCGCGCCGCCGTCGGCCCGGCCATCGGCCAGTGCTGCTTTGAGACGGACGGCGACGTGCCTGCCGCCCTCCGGGACGCGCTGGGCGCGGACGTTGCGCCGTTCATCCGCTGGAACGGCCGCAAATATCACATCGACCTGAAGGCCGTCAACGCCCTGTGGCTGCAAAGAGCCGGCGTGCAGACCATCGACGTCTGCCCGGACTGCACCTACTGCCTGTCCGACCTGTACTGGAGTCACCGCCGCACCGGCCTGTCCCGGGGCGAGCAGGCCGCCGTCATCTGCCTGAAAGGGGAGGGAACACCTTGAAAAAAAGACTGCTGCCCCTGCTGCTGGCGCTGCTCCTGCTGGCCCTCACCGGCTGCGAGAATATTGACAGCGTCGACCCCCTGGACGAGCTGTCCCAGTTCTACCGCCAGGAGAACGAAGAGCCCGCTCCCGAGCCGCTGACCGCCTTCACCCTGCCCTACGTCTCCGGCGAGACCCTCGACCCGCTGACCACCACCGACCTGGTGCAGCAGACGGTGGGCCAGCTGCTGTACGAGGGCCTCTTCACCCTGAACGAGCAGTTCCAGCCCGAGCCCGTGCTGGCGGACACCTACACCTACGACGCATCCGCCCGCATCTGGACCATCACCCTGCGCTCCGGCGTCATGTTCTCCGACGGCTCGATGCTCACGGCCCAGGACGTGGCTGCCTCCCTGAACCGCGCCCGCACCTCCCCCCGCTACGGGGAGCGCCTGCGCTGCGTCACCTCCGTCGCCGCCTGGGACGGCACGGTGGTCATCAGCCTGTCCGAGGACGCGGCCACCCTGCCCAGCCGTCTGGACATCCCCATCGTCAAGTCCGGCACGGAGACCTACACCGTCCCCACCGGCACCGGCCCATATATGTTCTGCAAGGACAACGGCGTGGCCTATCTGTCCGCCAATGCCCACTGGTGGCAGAGCGCGGCCCTGCCCCTGCAGCGCATCGAATTGCTCCACTGCAAGGACCGTGACTCCGCCCTCTACGCCTTTTCCTCCCGTGAGATCCAGCTGCTGGCGCTGGATCTGACCGCCGCCTCCGGCACAGGTGTCTCCGGCAGCGGCGATTATACCGACGCACCCACGGCGGTGATGCAGTTCGTCGGCGTCAACACCCGCCGGGAAGCGCTGGCCGACCCGGCCCTCCGCCGCGCCCTCAGCGCCGGCATCGACAGGGAGGGCGTCGTCTCCTCCTGCCTGCTGGGCCACGGTCTGGCCGCCCAGCTCCCCGCCTCTCCCGCCGCCAGCCTTTACGATGCGTCACTGGAGACGGCCTACTCCGCCGCCAATTACCGTCAGCTTCTCTCCGCCGCCCTGGGCGAAGATCCCGCGCCCCTGTCCCTGACGCTGCTGGTGAACCAGGAGAACAGCTTCAAGGTCTCCGCCGCCCAGGAGGTGGCCTACAGCCTCTCCACAGAGGATGTTACCGTCACCGTGGAAGCGCTGCCCTGGGAGCAGTTCACCCAGCGGCTCGCAGACGGCGCGTTCGACCTGTATTATGGCGAGTGCCGCCTGACCGCCGACTGGGACGTGTCCGCCCTGGCCAAAACCAACGGCGCGCTGAACTATGGCGGCTATTCCAGCGAGACCACCGACGCACTGCTGGCCGCCGCTCTCAGCGGCGCCGCCCAGCGCAGTGAAGCGCTGACGGCCCTGTGGCGTGACCTGCTGGATAACGCGCCCTTCCTGCCCGTGTGCTTCAAGTCCACCTCCGTCCTGGCCGCAGAGGGCGTAGTGGAGGGCCTTGCTCCCACCGAGACGGATGTGTTCCGCCACCTGGACGCCTGGCGCATCCACCTGGACGCCTGATCCCTCCCCCACGTCCTCATCCCGCCTTCTTCTACAAGGCGGCCCGCCCCCTTGCCTCCCTCTGTGAGGGAGGTGTCAGCGCTCCGCGCTGACGGAGGGAGAGACGATTTTCATCTGTGCCTTCGTAAAACCGTCCGTAGGGGAGGGGTTCTACCCCTCCCGCCGATTTTGCACGATGTTTCGGGCGGGGTAGAACCCCGCCCCTACACTGTCATTCCGAGGAGCGAAGCGACGTGGGAATCCGTCCCCGCGCCCGCAGGCGCGGAATATCCCCCGCCCCGCCGCATATACTCCCATCGGTGATATGATGAAACGCCTGCCTGTGCTGCTCCTGCTCCTTTTGCTGCTCCCCGCCTGCGCGTCCCGCTCCGCCGCCCCTGCCGCCGCGCCCGTTGACCCATCCCCGGCCAAGTACGTGGCCCTCACCTTTGACGACGGCCCGTCTCCCCGCTGCACGCCCCAGCTGCTGGATGGCCTGCGGGAGCTGGGGGCAAAGGCCACCTTCTTCGTGGTGGGCTGCCAGGCGGTGAAAGACCCGGACATCGTCCGCCGCATCGCCGACGAAGGCCACCAGGTGGGCAACCACTCCTACGACCACGCCGCCCTGGACCAACTCACCCCCGCCCAGGCGCTGGCCGATCTGGAGAAAAACGACGCCCTGCTCCGTGAGCTGCTGGGCGACGGCGACTACTGGGTGCGCCCGCCCTACGGCCTGCTGACGGACGACGAGGCCGCCAGGCTCACCGTTCCTCTGGTCAACTGGTCGGTGGACACGGAGGACTGGCGCACGAAGGACTGCGATAAAATTCTCGATGTCATCTACCGCTGCACCGGCGACGGCGACATCGTCCTCCTTCACGACCGCTATCTCAACACCGTGGACGCCGCCCTTAAGGCCATCGACCATCTTCAGCAGCAGGGGTACGTGTTCGTCACCGTGTCCGAGCTGTTGGCCATAAAAAACATCGCCCCTGAGCCCGGCGTCACCTACCGCAGCGCCCCTTGAAAACCGCAAAAAAGACTTCCGGACAACGTCCGGAAGTCTTTTCAGGTTCATATAAAGTTTTTCCAGTTTTTTGCAAGAAAAATCAGGATGATTTCCAGGTATTTATAAGATAAATTCAAGATAATTTCAAGATGATTTGGCAGAAACTGGAGACTCAGGCATTCATGCCGGCGGCCAGCATACAGTTGATGACCAGCGTCAGAACGATGAACACAGCGCCGACCCACTTCGTGCCCTTGGCCAGCTTGGCGTCCAGGCTCTTGGCCTTGGACTTGCTCATATAGCTGTCCGCGATGCCGCCGATGGTGCCGGACAGACCCTGGCTCTTACCGGACTGGAACAGCACGACCAAAATGAGGATCAGGCCGGCCAGCAGCTGTAAAATCGTAACAAAGATCATAATGAACTCCTCCCACTAATTCCATGCCCCTGAGGACACCAATATCACAGTATCGCTTATTTTATCATACAAATCCCCGTAATGCAAGAGCAAATCCGGCACTTTTTCCCGGAATTATTTTTGAAAAAATGTAGAACAAATGTTGCAATTTCTTGATATGTATGGTATACTTTTCTTGAAAAAACACGGCAAAAGGTGGAATGACTATGGCGCAGATGACGAAGATGCAGCAGCGGATCTACGACTACATCGCCGAGACCATACAGCAGCAGGGCTATCCGCCCTCCGTCCGGGAGATCGGTGAGGCGGTGGGGCTGAAATCGCCCTCCACCGTCCACTTCCATCTCAAGCACATGGAGGAGCTGGGCGTGCTGACCAAGGGGGCGGGCAAGGGCCGCGCCCTGACGCTGGCCCAGCCGGCCAAAACCGCCGAACCCGTTGTGCCGCAGCAGGTCGAGCCGCCGGCGGACCGCATTCCCGTGGTGGGAAATGTGGCGGCGGGCAGCCCGATCCTGGCCCAGGAATGTATCGAGGATTACCTGACCTTTGACACCGGCGGCCGGGAGGGCGAGTACTTTGCCCTGCGCGTCCGGGGTGAGTCCATGCTCAACGCGGGCATCCTGCCCGGCGACTTTGTGGTGGTGCACCAGCAGCCCACGGCCTACAACGGCGAGATCGTGGTGGCGCTGCTGGGGGACGAGGCCACGGTAAAGCGGCTGAGCCGCCGCAACGGCGAGGTGTGGCTGCTGCCGGAAAACGAGAATTACCAGCCCATCGACGGCCGGGAGGCCACGCTGCTGGGCAAGGTCACGGCGGTCATCCGCCAGTACAGCTGAACAGACAGCAAAATAAGAAACGGAGACGGCTGAGCCGTCTCCGTTTTGCTATCCCGTGATCTCAACGCGCAGGCCGTCCGGCCCGGCAATACAGCTCTCATAGTAGCCGTCGCCGGTGGTGCGGGGCGGGCTGAGGACCTCATAGCCGTCATCGGCCAGCCGGGCGGTCAGCGCGTCCACCTGCCGGCGGCCGCCCACGTCTATGGCGATGTGGTCCAGCCCACGGCGGCGCAGGCCGTCTGCCGGGGCGATGCCGGGCATATCCATCAGCTCCAGCTGGCCGCCGCCGGAAAAGGTGAGAAAATAGGAGCGGAAGCCGGTGCTTTTGTTGTGGTACAGCGGCCCGGCGGCGCAGTCAAAATAGGCGGTGAAAAAGTCCCGCGTACGCTCCAGATCAGAGGCAAACAGGGCGGTATGGGCCAGGTGCATGGGCATATCTCCTTTCCGCGGGCGGTGCTCAGTAAAGGACCTCGGTCACATCCACCTGGATCACGTCCCCGGTGGGGACGCTGATGCCGCCGGTGTAGTCCGCGTCAAGAAAGTCCAGCGTGTAGAGCGCGGCGTGATAGCGCTCCTCCTCCGACAGCAGGGACAGGTCATAGGTAAAGGGGGACTCCGCGTCAAAGCAGGGGATGGTGATCCTCGAATTGTCATCCAGCGTGATCACCAGGTCGGGGGCGATGGCGTTGTCGGGGAAGTAGTGGACGGTGGCGATGAGAACATCGTCCTCCACCGACAGGCTGCTGACATAGGGCCACATACCCATCAGCTCGAACCGCTGGCCGGGCCAGCAGAAGCCGCTGCCGTCGTAGTCCGGCCAGTCGCTGCTGCTGTATTCATACGTCAGGACGCTGTCGGCTTCGGCCTCGTATGCGGGATATTCCGGCACAGGGGTGGGGTAGTCTGGCTCTGGTTGGCGAGGGGTGAAGTCGATGGTGTTGATGAGAATGAGCGCGACGACCAGCACCGCGATGACAATGCCGAGTTCTTTGCCGCGGTTTTTGCTGGCCGCTTTGGGGAAGAATGTGGCCATAATGTTCTCCACGTCCCGGAAGGAGGGCTTTTTCGCCTGCTCCTCGTAGCAGACCTTTTTCTCAAAGCACACCTTATCCCGGGGGTGGTTCGGCACGACGCCGGTGATGGCGCTGCGGTCATCCAGATAGTGAACACTGCCGTCGGGATCGACCCGCTCCCGGCGGGGAGGGCGGTTGTATGCGCCGCACTTGGGACACATACCCTGCTTTTCGTAGCTATATGTGCGGCCACAGGTCTTGCAGCGGATGTTCGGCATGGGCGGACCTCCTTTCTTTTTCTGTCCCTATTATACAGGCAGATAGGGGGATTTGTCCATCAACTTCAGGTTGCGGCGGGGAAATTTTTGAAAGTGGGGGGGGCTACTTCAGGTTGCGAAGAAAAAAGAACCGCCGGTGGACGGTTCTTTTGGACGATGTGCTGTAGGTCAACGATAGGCGTGCGTAGGGGCGGGGTTCTACCCCGCCCGTCTCTCCCTCCGGCAAAATCTGCGGTTTTGCCACCTCCCTCACAGAGGGAGGCGAGGGGGGGACGGATTGCCGCGCCAGTGTGCGCACTGGCTCGCAATGACAGGGCAGGGACGGGGATCAGCGCCAGGTCTCGCTGTAGAAGTACATGGCCAGCATCCCCGGACCGACGTGAGCGCCGGTGACGGGCTCGTGGCACACCGACAGGATCGGGCCGGTGCAGCCGCTCTGCCGCAGGCGGGTGGTCAGGTGCAGCGCCTCCGCCGGGGCGGCGGCATGGGAGATGCCCACCGGGGCGGACTTATCCTCCGCCAGCTCGTTATAGAGGGCGATGAGGGTGTCCATGGCCTTTTTCCGGCCGCGCTCCTTGGTACGGACCACGATCTTGCCGGTCTCGTCGCCCTGGAGAATGGGTTTGATCTGCAGCAGCGTGCCGGCCAGGGCCGCCGCGCCGGAGAGCCGTCCGCCCTTCCGCAGGAATTTCAGGTCGTCCACCATGAAGTGCTGGCGCATCTTGCCGCACAGCGTCTCGGCCCGGGCCACGATGGCGTCCATGTCCGCGCCCTGCTGGGCCAGCTGGGCCGCCTCCAGCACCACCAGACCCTCGCCCAGGGACGCGCCCCGGGTGTCCAGTACCTGGACGCGGCGGTCCGGATACTCGGCGGCCAGCTCCTGGGCCACCAGGCCCACGCCCCAGCACGTGCCGCTGACGCCGCCGGAAATGCCCAGAAACAGCACATCGTCACCGGCGGCCAGGGCCGGCTCGATGGCCTCCCGGGCGGCGGCGGGGCTGATCATGGAGGTCTTGACCTCCGCGCCCCGGCGCATGGCCTCGTAGAAGTCGTGGCCGTCGAAGGGGGCGCTGCCGTCCACCAGCTTGCCGTCCACCGTATAGGTCAGACAGATCTCACGGATGTTGTACTGCTCACGCAGCTCCGGCGGCAGATTGGCCGCGTTGTCAGTCATAATACGAACCATAGCTTTTCGCTCCTTTGTGCCCGTCAGGGCAGTTGTTCCCGTACCCAGGCGGCCAGCGTGTCAAAGAGCTGGCGGTAGCCGGGCATGGTCAGATGGATGCCGTCGGCCGCGATGAGCCGGGGCAGGTCGCGCAGCGGCAGGAACTGCCGCCGGACGTCGATGAGCGGCAGGCCCTCGCCCATAGCCAGGGCCGCCACGGCGTCGGAATACATCTCCTGATGGCGGTAAATGCGGCCTACGTCGCCCAGCCAGTCCATGATGCGCTGGCCGTCGCTGCGGCGGGAGATGAAGTTGAAATAGCGGACGCTGTCGATGGGCGGCAGCGTCATCAGCACCGGCTGGACGCCGGCGTCGCACAGGGTCTTGACGGCGCAGCGGAGCTTTTCCACAAACTCCGGCAGAACCGTGTGGGGCAGGTGCTCCTCCTCCGGCGCGGCGGCGATGGCGGGCCAGTCGAAGTCGCTGTCGTTGCCGCCGTAAGCCACCAGCGCCCAGCGGGCATCTATGCCCCGGGCCGCGTCGTGCTCCACCAGGGACAATCCCTTGGTCACGGTGGCGCCCATTTTGGCGCGGTTCACCACCTCCAGCCGGTCGGTGGGGTACTGGGCCATCACCTCCGGCAGGTGGAAGTGGTAATGCATCTCGTCATCGGGTACGGTGGCTTTCAGCAGTGAGTCGCCGTAAATATACGCACGTTCCATGGAAACGCCTCCTCGTCGCTTTTGACCTAATATAGCATATTAGATTACGCGAGTCAATATATTTCCAAAGAACTTTTGTTGCGCTTTTATATGTTTTCTGATATAATCAGCCGCAGAAAATAATGCGGGGGCATCACTATGCAATATGACAAGAGTCTTATCTCCCACAAGCTGGCCCGGTGGGACAGGTTTATCACCGATTATCATCTGCCGGACTGGGAGGCCATTCCGGATCTGGGGCTGTATATGGACCAGGTCATCGTGCTGCTGGAGCAGTATCTGACGTTCATCCCCGCGCCCACGGGCAGCAAGGAGAAGTTCGTCACCTCGTCCACCATCAACAACTATGTGCGGCTGAAGATCATGCCCGCGCCGGTGAAGCGGAAGTATCACCGCATCCACATCGCGTATCTCATCATGATCCTGACCATGAAGCAGAGCCTGAGCATCAGCGACGTGCAGAAGATCCTGCCCCAGGACGGCAGCGAGACCAACGTGCGGGCGGTGTATGAGGACTATTCGCTGAAGTTCCGGCGGGTGGGGCTGTTCTTCAACCAGCAGGTGCAGTCCGGGGCGGAGGGCATCCGTGCCGCCACGGAGCAGAACTGCGACAACGCCGTGGAGCTGCTGGTCATCGAGAGCGCGCTGATCGCCGGGTTCTCCAAGATCCTGGCGGAAAAGCTGATCCGGCTGTGCGGCGCGGACGCGGAGGACGTGCTGGCGGCGGAGACGCCCCATCAACAACCATAGTATATACACATTCCGGGCAGAATGTGTGAACGAAGTATAAAGAAAACCGCGGCTGTGCCGCGGTTTTTCTTTATACTTTTTTGCTTTACAGAGGCTGGGTCACGCCGCAGAGCCATTGACGCTCCTCCGGGGGGAGGTAAGGGGACAGGGCTTCACAGACCCGGCGGTGGTAGGCGTTGAGCCAGGCGCGCTCCTCGTCGGACAGCAGGGAAGCGTCCAGCGCGTCCCGGTCGAAGGGGGCGAGGGTCAGCACCTCGAAGCGGAGGAAGGGATCGTCGGCGGGCTGCACCAGCAGCAGGCTCTCGTGGCGGATGCCGAACCGGTCGGCGGCGTAATAGCCCGGCTCGTCGGAGACGACCATGCCCGGCTCTAAGGCGGGGTGGGGGATGCCCTCCACGATGCGCCAGCGGAAGGAGGGGGGCGCTTCGTGGACGCTGAGGACGCAGCCCACGCCGTGGCCCGTGCCGTGGTCGTAGTCCAGGCCCTGCTGCCACAGGGGCTGGCGGGCCAGCACGTCCAGATTTTCGCCGGACACGCCCCGGGGGAAGCGGGCCATAGCCAGGCGGATGTGGCCCTGCAGCACCAGCGTGGACAGGCGGCGCTCCTCATCGGACACCGGGCCCAGGGCTACGGTGCGGGTCACGTCCGTCGTGCCGCCCCGGTAGTGGCCGCCGCTGTCGCACAGCAGCAGGCCGCGGGCCTCCAGGGGTACGTCGGTGTCCGGCTCGGGCTCGTAGTGGACCACCGCACCGTGGGGGCCGTAGGCCACGATCGTGCCGAAGCTGTCCTGCAGGAATTCCTCACTCTCCGCCCGGAGGTCGTGGAGCAGGGCGGCGGCGGACAGCTCCGTCAATCCCTGAGGGGCGGTCTTCAGCCGGTAGAGGAAGCGGGTCAGGGCCACGCCGTCCAGCAGGTGGGCGCGGCGGAAGCCGTCCTGCTCACCGGGGGATTTGACGGCCTTCAGCGCGGTGGCGGGGGAGGGGGCGTCGATGATCTGCCGGGGGTCGAGGGACTGGGTGATGCGGGAGTTGGCGGTGGCGCTGTCCAGCAGGACGCGGTCGTCCGACGGCAGGGAGGCGAGATGGTCATAGATGTCCCCATAGGGGCGCAGCGTCACGCCGTCGGCGGCCAGCGCGTCACCGATGGCCGGGGAGACGGCCTGGGACTGGACGAACAGCACCGCGTCCGTCCCGTTCAGCAGCAGGAAGGACAGGAACACCGGGGTGCATTCCACGTCGCCGCCCCGCAGGCCCAGCGTCCAGGCGATGTCGGTCAGGTCGGTGAGCAGCAGGTGGGCGGCGTCCTTTTCCGCCATCTTTGCCTGCAGCAGGGCCAGCTTTTCCCGGCGGGACACGTCGCTCTCCAGCGGCCAGAGGGGCTGGGCGGACAGGGGCGGACGGTCGGGCCAGACTTCGTCGGCCAGGTCGCGGCTGCCGTCCAGACGGATGTGCTTCGGGGTGAGGGCGTCGGTCAGCGTGCGGTACAGCCGGGTGCTGACGGTGCGGCCGTCGAAGGCCAGTACGCCGTTTTCAGGCAGCTGCTCCGCCAGAAAATCGGACAGCTTGGGAACGCCGGGCTGGCCGGCGCGCATCAGGTCGATGCCGCTGCCCGCCAGCTGCCGCTCCGCCTGAAGGAAGTAGCGGCCGTCCGTCCACAGGGCGGCCCGATCCGGCAGGACCACCAGCGTGCCGGCAGAGCCGGTGAAGCCGGAGAGATATTCCCGGGTCTTGAAGTGGCCGCCCACATACTC
The DNA here is from genome assembly GCA_963632705.1 of bacterium. Classification (GTDB taxonomy): domain Bacteria; phylum Bacillota; class Clostridia; order Oscillospirales; family Oscillospiraceae; genus Vescimonas. The sequence continues at coordinate 15,680 of CAVGVB010000037.1, forward strand.
CGAGCCGTGGAAGTCGTCGGTGACGACCAGGCAGCCGTCAAGGCCGCGGCGGGACAGCTCGCGGCGCAGCAGGGCGATACGGTCAGGGATGGTCATGTATATCACACCTTTCCTTATTTGGGTAGAGTATACCATATTTTCCGGCGGTGGGGAATGGTTTTTTTGGCGCGGGCTTGTATAACCGGGGGACAGGGTGCGTATACTGAGACGAAGCATGGAGGGAGGAACGACCATGAAACGGGAACAGAGCTGGCGCACCTGGGAGACGGCGGGGATGCTGGTCACGCTGCTGCTGGGCAACGGGCTGCATTTCCTTTACGACTGGACGGGGCAGGCGGGCTGGGCATCGTACATCTCGGCGGTGAACGAGTCCACCTGGGAGCACATGAAGCTGCTGGCCGTGCCGTGGATACTGTGGACGGCGGTGACGTGCATCGTGCAGCGGGGGCTGCGGTGCGCCGGGCCGCGGGCGGCGGGACTGCTGGCGGGGCTGGCGCTGATCCCGGCGGTGTTTTACACCTACACGGGCATCATCGGCCGGAGCGTGGACGTGGTGAACGTGCTGCTGTTCCAGGCGGCGGTGCTGCTGGCCTACTGGGTGAGCCGCAGCCTGCAGAAGCGGGGCGCGCTGACCGCTCCTGTGTGGCAGGCGGCGGGCGCGGCGGTGCAGGTGGGGATCGGGGCGCTGTTCGCGGTGTGGACCGCGTCGCCGCCGGACCTGCCCCTGTTTGTCGACCCCACCAACGGCACGCGGGGCGTGCCGGGGCGAGAATAGCGAAAAAAGACCGCTCAGGCGGTCTTTTTTGCGTTGTTCCCGGGAATGAAACGAACTTGACCGGGGAAATGGCGTATAGTATAATACAGTATTATCACACTGTGCGAACGAATTCGGACGGGAGGCGACAGGATTGAAAACAAAAACCATCGTCCACAAATCGGCTGCGCCCATCTATGCGGCGGCGGTGACGTGGCTGCTGTACGGGCTGCTGTTTCCACTGTATCAGGTGGGGCATTTTCTGCTGGCGGCGGCGGCCAGCGCCGCCGTGGCCGTCATTGCGCGGCTGTTCTGCCGGGACGTGACGGAGGAAGTGGAGATCCCGGAAGAGCCGGTGACCACCGGCAACCTGGAGCTGGACAAGATGATCGCCGACGGCGACGGCGCGATCAGGACCATGCGCGCCCTGAACGACAGCATTCAGGACGAGACCGTGTCCGGCCAGATCGACCGGCTGGAGGACGTCAGCGGGCGTATCTTCGCCTATGTGAAGGACCACCCGGAGAAGCTGCCCCAGATACGGAAGTTCATGTCCTACTACCTGCCCACCACCATCAAGCTGCTGCGCAGCTATGACGAGCTGAGCCGTCAGGGCGTTCGCGGCGAGAACATCAGCGGCACGATGGAGAAGGTGGAGGGGATGCTGGGCACGATCGTGCTGGCCTTTGAAAAGCAGCTGGACAGCCTGTTCGGCGACCAGGCGCTGGACATCTCCACCGACATCACGGTGCTGGAGAACATGATGGCCCGGGAGGGCCTGACGGAGGACGCGCTGCATAAGTCCGCCCAGGAGCAGCCCGCCCCGGCGCAGACCGAACCGCCCCAGGACGACGAGGGCGGCATCACATTGGAGCTGTAACGAGAGAAATACAAGAAAGGAATAGATGACTATGACTGACAACAAGATGCCCGAGCTGACGCTGAGCCCTGACGATACCGCCGCCGCTGCGGCGGAAGTGCCCACCCTGACCCTGACGCCGGAAGCGCCGGAAGTGCCCAAGGAAGAGGAGAAGAAGGTCGAGCCGGTGAACATGGACGAGAACCTGCTCACCGAGGAGGAGAAGAAGGCCGTGGAGGACTTCTCCCACAAGATCGACATCCGCGACACCAACCAGGTGCTGCAGTACGGCGCGGCGGCCCAGAAGAGCGTGGCGGCCTTCTCCGAGAACGCGCTGAACAACGTCCGCACCAAGGATATGGGACAGATCGGCGACGATCTGAGCCAGCTGGTGGTGGAGCTGAAGGGCTTCGGCGAGGAAGAGGACCGCAAGGGCCTGAAGGGCCTGTTCAAGAAGGCCGGCAACAAGCTGGAGACCATGAAGGCTCAATATAATAAGGTAGAGGCCAACGTGGACAAGATCGCTCAGAACCTGGAGAACCACCAGATCGCCCTGCTGAAGGACGTGGCCATGTTCGACCAGATGTATGAGCTGAACCTGAAATATTACAAGGAGCTGACCATGTATATCCTGGCCGGCAAGAAGCGGCTGGCGGAGGTCCGGGCCACCGAGGTGGAGGAGCTGCGCAAGAAGGCGGAGGCCAGCGGTCTGGCGGAGGACGCCCAGGCGTACAACGACCTGGTGAGCCTGTGCGACCGGTTTGAGAAGAAGCTCCACGACCTGGAGCTGACCCGCATGGTGTCCATTCAGATGGGCCCCCAGACCCGGCTTTTGCAGAACAACGACACGCTGATGATCGAGAAGATCCAGTCCTCCCTGGTGAACACCATCCCCCTGTGGAAGAGCCAGATGGTGCTGGCCCTGGG
>CAVGVB010000038.1:0-17547 GCA_963632705.1 bacterium
ACTGAAGCCCAAAGGTTCAGAAAACCCAGTAAAATCAATGGTTTCCGCCCGTAAGGCAGAAAGCAATACGGTCTGAAGGCCGCCCGCCGCGCACCTCAGTTCTCCAAGCGCTGAGTTTACTCTCTCAACAAGCACTCACTTCGGTGGGTGCTTGTTTTTTTGACGGGCGGGGTGTCATTGTCTCTCCCTCCGTCAAAGCCTTCGGCTTTGACACCTCCCTCACAGAGGGAGGCAAGAATGCCGCGCCTGCGGGCGCGGCGGGAGGGGCAGAGCCCCTCCCCTACGGTCGGGTCATCGGTTGACGATTTGTAGGGGCGGGGTTCTACCCCGCCCGTCTCTCCCCTTACGAAAACAGCGGCGGACGCATAGCGCCCGCCGCTGCTGCTTTTTATTCCATTGTCTCCAGCTGCGCCATGGTGGGCATTCCGCTGATGGCGCCCAGGTGTCCCACGCAGTACGCGCCCACCCGGTTGCCGAAGGCAAGGCAGTCCGCCAGCATCTCCGCCGTCTGCACCTCCATGGGATAGCCCTGGTGCAGCAGGCGGTACAGGAAGCCGCCCCAGAAGGCGTCGCCTGCGCCGGTGGCGTCCACCGCCACGGCGGGCACACCCGCCGCCCGGACCAGCTGTCCGCCGCTGAGGGCCATCGCGCCGTCCTTGCCCAGCGTCACCACGGCGGTCCTGACACCCTGCCGCTCCAGCGTTTCCAGCGCCTTCTCCGGGTCGGCGCAGCCCGTGACCAGCGCCGTTTCCTCGTCGGACAGCTTCACATAGTCCGCCTGCTCCAGCAGCCGCTCCGTCTGGCGGAGGAAATCCTTCTCGCTGCGCCACAGCGTCGCCCGGTAGTTGGGATCGACGGCGATATACGCCCCGGCGGCCTTGGCCGTCTCGATACACCGGAGCTGGGTGGTACGCATAGGCTCGTCCGTCATGCCCAGCGTGCCCACGGACAGCACCCGCGTATCCGTCAGCAGCGTCTGGGGTACCTCCTCCCAGCGCAGGCTCGTGTCCGCTGCGTCGTGGCGGGCAAAGGAAAACGACCGCTCGCCGTTCTCCACCAGCTTGACGAAGGCCAGGGTGGTGAAACGCTCCGCGTCCGTGGCCATGCCGGACACGTCCACGCCGGCCTGCCGCAGCTTTTCCCGCAGGAACGCGCCGTGCATATCCGCGCCCACCTTGCCCACGAAGGCCGCCCGGCCGCCCAGCCGGGCCACCGCCGCGGCTACATTGGCCACCGCGCCGCCGGGATTTTGGGCAAAAAGCCGCGCCCCATCGTCGGAAAAGCCCCACTCGGTGAAGTCGATCAGTATCTCACCCAGGGCAGTCACATCAAATAATTTCTCCGTCATCGTCTCTCTCCTTACTGGTCCGTCAGCAGCGTCACCCGGAAGACATGGCCCTCCTCTGTGGCGTAGTGGAACACCGCCTTATACCGTTCGCAGAGCGCCCGCACGCTTTGCAGGCCGAACCCGTGGCCCTCTCCCTGGGTGGTCTGAGGCAGGCCGGTCTGGGGCGAGACCACGATCTCGCCGGCATAGGTGTTGCGTACCTCCAGGCGGAGCTGGCCCTTTACGGGCAGGATCTGAACGCTGACCCAGCGCTCGCCCTCCGCCTTGGACGCCGCGTTGATGGCGTTCTCCACCAGATTGGACAGCACCACCGCCAGAATGAACTCGTTGGTATTTTCCAGCTCCTTGGGCACGTCCGCCTGGCACTCATAGCGCACGTTCTCCCGCTGGGCCATAGCCGCGCAGCCGGACAGCACGCCGTTCAACGTCACATTGTCGCAGTAATGCACCGCCCGGGTCTCCACGATCCGCTCGTCCATCTCCTGCAGCAGCTCCAGGCACTTCTCGCTCTCACCCTCCCGGGCGAAAGCCGCGATGAGCCGGAACATATGGCGCATATCATGCCGCCAGTAGGCAGTGCGCTCCTCCGCCGCGCGGATCGACTCCATCTCGTGGCGCAGTCCCTTGGCGTATATATCCAGAAAGCGGTTGTCCTGGGCCAGCTGTTCCTTCTTCCGCCACATGGCGAACAGCTGGAACAGCATGGCGTAGCAGATCATCATGGTCAGGGAGGACACGATGCAGGTAACGGCGTTGCTGGGCGTTTCGATCAGGTTGCTGGGCCAGGTCTGGGCCGTGTAATTGATGGCGAAGAAGGCCGAGGGGATGATCCACAGCACGCTCCAGTACCGCCCCGGCTGCTTCATCGTCTCCAGATAGGGCTTCCGCACCGTCAGCACCAGCCCCGTCATGATCAGGCTCTGCACCACCGCCACCATCACCAGCCCGATCACGGCATCGCGGGTATAGAGAAACGTCACCGTCCCCAGCGCCGTTCCCAGCACGATAAAGCTGGAGCCGGACACGGCGGTGAACACCGTGCGGAAATCCCGGTAGCTGCCCAGCAGGAATGCCACGCCCTGGATCAGCAGTATGCTGACGACGGTGAAAAACATCGGATAGTGCCTGCCGAAGTCCGTGAAGTAGCACATATAGCCCAGCAGGAACTCGGACAGATAGGCAAACGCGATGGTCAGCGCCGACATGATCCGGTTGTAGCGCAGCTCCAGGAACAGCAGCAGGTACAGCATGATGAACGCGAAGGAGATGCGGTTGGACAGGAACTCGAACAGGTAGCGCGACATCATCTCACCACCCATAGCTGCCCCCCTTCTCCTCCAGGAACGCCAGATACCGCCGCCGCGTCTCCGGGGCTTTGCCCCGGGCGATGGGAATGTCCTTCCCGTTGTCCATGACGATGTGATCGCTGTAAAGGGATCGGATGTAGTTCATGTTGATAAAGTAGGACTTGTGGGGCTGGAGGAACTCCTTGCTCTCCGCCACCGGGCCTACCGCCGACTCAAACGAGCCGCCCCGCCGCCGGTTGGTGACGTGCCGCCCGTCGCTGAGGACGTAGGTCATCTTCCTTGTTCTCCACATACAGCAGCTCCTCCAGCGCCACCGGGGCGATCTGGATGCCGTCCCGCACGGAGATGACCTCCCGCTTGCGGGTGATGTGCAGCGTATAGGCCGTCTGCAGTGCGGCGGCCAGCTCCTGCCGGTTCACCGGCTTGGGGATATATCCCACCGCGTGGATGCCGAAGGCGTCCAGGGCATACTCCGTGGAGGATGTCACATAGATCACCGGCACTTCGCTGTCCCCTTTGCGGATCATGCGGCCCAGAGAAATGCCGTCCATCTCCGGCATGAGAATATCCAGGATGTAAATGTCGTAGCTTGCGCCGTGGCGCAGCCGTTCGCACAGCGCCGCCGGCGAGGCGAACTCCTGCACCCGGCCGCGCAGGCCCGGCGTGTTCGCCAGCCATGCGTCCACGCCGGTGTGCAGCAGGACCATGTCCTCCGGACGGTCGTCGCACACGGCGATCTGTAAAGCTCTGTCCATGTCCATAATAAGCCCCCTGTATGGCATATCGCATTGACAAGATTATAGTCTTTCCACGCCGCCTTTGTCAATTCCATTCGTTTCACAGCGAGAAAAATGCACCGCCGGAGCGGTGCATTTTTCCATATATATCAGATTTGTGAGGAAACACGTTTTCTCAGCCCTTGAGATACTCCAGGGCGATGGCGCTCATGCCGGTGACACCGGACTTCATCACGTTCTCGTCAAACACGATCTTGCCGTTGTGCAGGGACACCATGTTCTCGCCCCGGCCCGCGTCGATCATCATGAACGCCGAGGGCGTGCCGGTGAGCTTGCCGAAGAAGCTGAAGTCCTCGCTGCCGGAGAAGGGCCTGTCGATAAACTCCGCCTTGCCGCCGGCGGCGGTAACGGCCTTGTTCACCAGGTCGATCATGGCCGGATCGTTGTATTGCAGGGCGTAGCCCTCCTCCAGCCTGACCTCGATATTGCAGTCAAAGGCGATGCCGATGCCCTTGCAGATGCGCTGGACCTCCTGAATGGCGGTCTCGCGGCCGCTGTCGCTGAAGGAGCGGAGGACCGCCACCATCTGCGCCTCACCGGCGGTGATGTTCACCGCGTCGCCGCCGGACATCGTGCCCACCGTCAGCACGGCGGTGTCCATGGGGTCGATGCGGCGGGAGACGACGGTCTGCAGCACGGTGATGAGATACCCGGCGCAGGCGATGGCGTCCCGGGCGGTGTGGGGTGCAGAGCCGTGGCCGCTCTTGCCGTGGACGCTGATGTGGAACAGGTCCACCGCGCTGGTGAAGTAGCCCTTATACAGCTGCATCCGGCCCACGGAGTCGTTCTCGGAGGGGCAGACGTGCTGGCCGAAGATGGCGTCCACGTGGGGGTTCTCCATCACACCGGCCGCCACCAGCGCCCGGGCACCGCCGGGCATGGTGTCCTCGCTGGGCTCGAAAATGAGCTTGACCGTGCCGGCGAACGTGTCGCGCAGGTGGCACAGCGTCCGGGCAGCGCCCAGCAGCATGGTGGTGTGGAGGTCGTGGCCGCAGGCGTGCATCACGCCCTCGGTCTCGCTGGCAAAGGGCAGGCCCGTCTCCTCGTGGACCGGCAGGGCATCAATGTCGGCGCGGAGCGCCACACACTTGCCCGGGCCTTTCGTGCCGTGGATCAGTCCCACCACAGCGGTGGGCAGGGGCTGCTGGATCTCATCCACGCCCATCTTTTCCAGCTCGCGGCGGATGAGCGCACTGGTGCGCACCTCCTGCATACCCATCTCCGGGTGTGCGTGGATGTCGCGGCGGATGGCCACCAGCTCGTCGAAAATGGTATCGACATAACTACGAATATCAGACATTTGAAGGAACTCCTTTCAAAAAAGCGCAAGCCTTACAGCCAGTTGCTCATAACGCCGGCCACCAGCACGGAGGTGACGGACACGGTGACCATGCCGGCCACCAGCATCTTGGGCATGATCTCGGCGTTGATGGCGGCCTTCTCCTCAGCCGTCGTGCCGGTGGACTCGGACACCTCGTTGGAGATGATGACCGTTCCGGGGAAGCCGAACAGGCAGGAGCTGCCGATGGCCACGGACATCTGCCAGCTGTAGCCGAAGATCTTGCCCACCAGGATGGACACCACAGTGAAGGCGATCGTGCCGATGACGACGCAGACCAGCAGGGGCTTGACCATGCCGCTGACCATCTCGGGGGTGGCGGAGGCCAGGTTGGTGAAGATGGACAGGGTGATGATGGGCATCACGATACCGGTGGCGTGGGCCTTGCCCAGGGCGTCCTCATCCAGGAAGCCGATCTCCTTGCACAGAACGCCGAAGATCAGGCACCACACCAGCTTGTTCACCGCATCGTTGAACAGGCTGGACACCCACACGGACAGCAGGGCCACCAGAATGACCTTGGCCAGGATGGCGTTGGGGGTGTTGTACTTGTCGGGCAGGGCGGGGATCAGCTTCTTGCGGCCCGCGGCGGCGGCCTGTGCAGCCCCGGCGGAGGCATCCACCTTCAGCTCACCGGCGTCGATCCGGCTCTTGATGCGCTTGGCCTCGCTCTTGAGGCACAGGGAGGCAACGGGGTAGCCCACGAAGCCCTGAGCGCACATGACCAGCGTGGCGAATACCGCCAGCTCGGGGAGGTTTGCCTTCTGGGCCATGTCCTGCATGGTCAGGGTGGCGACCACGCCGCCGGACAGGATGGGCGCGCCCACCAGGGCGAAGCCGCGGTCGATGAGCAGCTGGCCGACGAAGAACACGGCGGCGGAGATGGCGATGCAGGCCACGGCGGAAATGATCACGGTGCGCCACTGTGCGCCGAAGTCACGGAGACGGATGGTCGTGCCCAAGTGCACCAGCAGCATGGTCACCAGCAGGCCGGCCATGCTCAGCAGCGTGGAGTCGGCAAACAGGGTCGCGGGGAAAATGCCGGTCCAGAACCCGGCCAGGAATACGACAGATGCGATCAGCAGCATGGATACGATGGCTTTTGTTTTGGCGGAGATCATATCTCCGACGGCGAACACCACGAAGATGACAGCCGCAGACAGGATTGCAGTCATGTTTTTTCTCCTCTCAGTCTTTTACGTTTACGTTAGGTGTGGATAGGGACAAATAAAGGAAAGCGGCTCCGCCTGAAAGGCGAAGCCGCTTTACACACGTTTTAGAACGGGTACAACGGGTTCAACGCTTATCAGCCGGTTTACGGTATCGTCTGGTAAAATAGGTATACCAATAAAAGCCCCAAAAGTTGGAGCTGCCGGCGTAATAGGAGACTGCGGCATGGTTCTCCGCCATGTCGTTGTGGAGCATATCGCGCTGCATCATGTGACGTGCCATGTGAGTCTCCTTTCCGCCGACCGGGTCGGCTGTGTTTTTTGATGGTGTGATTGTAGAACTTTAACTTCTGAAAGTCAACCGTCGCATTTCCACAAATTCCGCCCCCGTATAAAGAAATCTTTATGACATTTTCCCATATTTGTGTTCCTTCTTCCTGTCAAAATAACACGTGATGGAAAACACTACTCTTTTGGTCTGATTTTGGTTGACAAACGGCGCGCACCCCTATATAATAGTACGGTACGATGTAAAGGAGCAACTCACATGACCATCCGCTTCGCCAACTGCACCTGTTGTTGTCCGTCCGCCTGTTGTGCGGGCCTGGTGTGCTGCGCCCGGATGCGTCATGTATGTTCTGTCTGAGCAGTCCGAAGGGCTGCCTCGTCCCGCATGAGCAGGACGGCGGAGGGTGCGCGGCGCACCTCCTGCCGTCCTTTTGTATTTCTATTTCTGTCGGAGGAGATAATTATGACTTCCAACGCTGACATCGCCCGCTCCATGGCGGACACCATGACCCATTCTGTCGTGCCGCTGTACGGCAAGCGGTTGCGCCTGCCGGACCGCAGCGCTATCATCGGCATCATCAAGGAGCTGCGGCGGCTGCTCTTTCCCGCTTATTTCGGTGACCCGCAGCTGATGGCCCTGCCGGCGGAGAACTACGCCGCGCTGCTGCTGGAGCGCATCGAGACGGCCCTCAGCGCCCAGATCGCCCTGGCGCTGCCGGAGGACCAGTCCTTCGCCGCTGCCGCGCTGACCCACGAGATACTGGAGCAACTGCCTCGCATCCAGCAGACGCTGATGACCGACATCGAGGCCACCTTCGACGGCGACCCCGCTGCCGCCGACAAGGAGGAGATCATCTTCGCCTACCCCGGTCTGTTTGCCATCTTCGTCTACCGCATCGCCCACGAGCTGTACCTGCGGCAGATCCCCATGATCCCCCGGATGATGACGGAATACGCCCACAGCCGCACCGGCATCGACATCAACCCCGGCGCGCAGATCGGCCCGTGGTTCTTCATCGACCACGGCACGGGCATCGTCATCGGCGAGACCACCGTGATCGGCAGCCACGTCAAGCTGTATCAGGGCGTGACGCTGGGCGCGCTGTCCCCCCGGGCCGGCCACGCCAGCCTGCCGGGCAAGCGCCACCCCACCGTGTGCGACTATGTGACCATCTACTCCGGCGCGTCCATCCTGGGCGGCGAGACGGTCATCGGCGAGCACTCCGTGGTGGGCGGCAACGCCTTCCTCACCGGCTCGGTGGCCGACAACACTCGGGTGGTCATCACCGCCCCGGAGACGGTGTTCAAAAACGCATAATGCCCCGCACAAAGGAAAAGACGGACACGGAAGTGTCCGTCTTTTTGTCCACTTTTTGCCCTGAAATTTCGTCACAATGCCATGTGTCGTCAAAAGAAACTCTCCTTGCCACCGCCGCGCCGGTATACTATAATAAAATCAGCAATGTAAAGGAGGCGGCCTTATGGAACGCATCAGCAAGGAAAACTACTATCTGGACATCGCCGAAACGGTGCTGGAGCGGGCCACCTGCCTGCGCCGGGTGTACGGCGCGATCATCGTCAAGAACGATGAGATCATCTCCACCGGCTACAACGGCGCGCCCCGCGGGCGGAAGAACTGCGTGGACATGGGCTTCTGCACCCGGGAAGCCATGCAGGTCCCCCGGGGACAGCGGTATGAGCTGTGCCGCAGCGTCCACGCCGAGGCCAACGCCATCATCTCCGCCAGCCGTCGGGATATGGTGGGCAGCACCCTGTACCTGGTGGGCCGGGACGGCCAGACCGGCGCGCTGCTGGGCGACGCCACCAGCTGCGCCATGTGCCGCCGCCAGGTCATTAACGCCGGCATCGCCCGGGTCATCATCCGCCGCACGGAGACGGAGTTCGAGGTGGTGGACGTGAACGACTGGGTGCATCAGGAGGACGACGTCCCCGCCCTGTGAGACTGTCCGGCCCGCGGGCTGTCATACGCAAAAACATACCCCCGGCCGACGGCCGGGGGATATGTTTTTGCGTATGCTTATGTCTCCTCCTGCACCGGAGGGTCGGACTCCTTGGAGCGGAATTCCTGCATACAGGACTGGTACGTGTCCACCTTCCCGCCCCTGTCGAAGCCATGCCACAGCGACAGCGCGTCCTGATAGGGATAGACGGGCTGCAGCTGGCGAGCGTAGTTGCACCAGCCGTCCAGATACGTCCACTCGTCCGCCAGGCCGACGGCGTCGAACAGCAGGTAGGCCCGCCCGTTGGCGGCGCGGCGCGGCCAGGACCACACGGCGGTGACGGTCTCCCGGGTGGACGCGCCGAAAAAGCCCTGCGTGGTGGTGGCGGTCTGCTCCAGTTGGCAGAACGGCGCTGCCAGCGGCTGGCCGCTTCTGTCGCACAGCACCCGGCCGCTGCAATAGCTGCCCCGCGTCCAATCCTGGGGCGCGGAATACCACACGGGCCAGGCCTCGATGCCCTGGGTGAAGCCGGTCATCGCGTCGCCGTTGACGGTGACGTACTGGATAAACACCGCCCGCTGGGGCGTTTCGTCCAGCACCACCGCCACTTGGGTCACGGTACACACCGGCACGTCGTAGATGCGGTAGGTGTAGAGGTACGAGCCGTCGCTCTGCTTCTTCGCGCTGTTATACTTCCAGTTGCCGGGAAGCGCATTGTCGTACCACTTGTCGGTGGTCAGCTCCCGGTAGGTGTTCTTGCCCCACTTCGTGTCCTCCTGGACATAGACCTCCGCCGCGCCGTCCAGTGCCGCCACCTCGTCGGTGGTCAGGTCGTTGAGCACGGTCTCCGGGAAGCCCAGCTCCAGCAGCTCCTGCCGGACAGCCGTATCCTGGGGTGCATCCTCCCGGGCCTGCCAGTCCATAGGATAGCGCTGGCCCAGGAACGCGGCCAGCAGAACGGCCGCCAGCAGCAGGCCCAGGCTGCCCCACAGCACCGCCCAGCCCGGCAGGCGCACCGGCGCTGCCGTGATGACGTAGCCGGTGTCCGCCAGGGATCGGGACAGCTTTCTCATGTTCCGCAGGAGGACGATATAGATGACCAGCAGCGGCAGCACCAGCAGCCAGCCCTCCAGCCCGATATAGGCCAGGGGCAGCATCAGGGCGTACAGCACCGCCATCGCACCGGCGGCGGGGGCGGCGGGCTTCTCCGCCCCGGCGCTGCGGGACACGCCCACCATGCCCCGCCACAGGCAGATATACAGCGCCAGCGTCACCAGTGCGACGCAGTATGCCAGGATGTTGTCCAGACTTACCGGCAGGGCCAGCAGCACATAACTCACGCCGCGGAGGACCAGCGCCGCCAGCGACAGCCTGTAGCACCAGCCCAGAGGGGCGTTCTCACGCCGCAGGGTGCGGAAGCCCAGCACCATCAGCACCGCTCCCAACACGGGCAGGATATAGTCCAGATACAGGAGGTTCAGCGTGATGGTGGTCAGGCCCATGCCCCAGAGCACCTGGCTCATGGCCGTCTGCCACGGGTTCACCGCCTGGGGTGCCGGCGGCGGCAGCGCGGCGGCGTCCTCACGGAGCAGCTCGTCAAAGCGCAGGTCGTCAGTCATCCAGCTCACCCCCTAACTTTTGGCGCAGCCCCTGCCGCAGGCGGTACAGCCGCCCCTCCACCGCCCGCTCCGTCAGGCCCAGCTCGGCGGCCATCTGGGCGGTGGACTGGCAGTAGTAGTATTTCCGGTAGAAAAGATCGCGCTCCTGCACCGGCGACGCGGCGATGACAGCCCGCAGCCGGGAGCGCCGCTCCCGGCGCAGCAGCTCCTCCTCGGCGCTGTGGCCCTGGGCCTCCCCGTCCTCCAGCGGCGTGTCGGTCTGGCGCTGCCCACGGGCGCGGTTCAGCGCGGCGTTGCGGCTCAGGGCCGTCAGCCAGCCGTTCAGGCTGCCCTTTTCCCCGTTGAAGCCCGCCGCGTTCTGCCATATCCGCAGGGAGATGTCCGCAAAGCACTCCTCCCGATCCCGCTCGTCCGGCAGAATGGGACGCAGAATATAGCGGATCAGCGGCCCGAACCGCCGCAGCAGTGATTGCAGCGCTGCCTCGTCGCCGTCGGCGATACGTTCCATCAACTGCTTGTCGTCCACGCGCTCCCTCCTCTCCCGTTGTCTCTCTACCCTATCATACACCATTCCGCGCCAAATCCCACGAAAAATTTACAGCGCCCGCCCTCTTTTCGAGGCGGGCGCTCTCATTAAAGCGGTATATTCGCACTGCCGTGCCTATGAAAACAGGCGGGTGATCATGGTGAACGGGATCTGGTCGGTGTCGTAGCCATACGTTTTCCCGTCAGGCCGCGTGAAACGGAAGAACGGCCCTTCCGTCCAGCTGTTGGCCGGGTTTTCCAGAGGCACTTTCCAGATGTCCAGCACCATCCCATTGCCGTAATCAACGGTGATATACGGCGTCTCATCCGGCGCGCTGCCTAAGCGGCCCGCGCCGGTCTTGGTGATGAGCCGCAGCAGGTCGCTGAGGTCATCGGCGTCCGCCTCCGCCGCCGCGCCCGCCACGGTGACGGTGAACGCCCCTGTCCGGCGGGCGTAGCGGGTGGCCTCGGTCAGGTCGGACACCCATGTGCGGTACTGGAAGAAATAGCGGCAGCTCCAGGCGATGAGCGCGATGACGACGGCCAGGATCGCCGCCGCGATGAGCAGCGGCCTTCGCAGCGTCTTTTCCTTTTTGCGGCCCGCGCCGCCGCGGTCCACGGCATCGTACAGTCCCATGGCGCACCTCCTTTTCGATCTATGCTCCCAGTATAGCAGGCATGGCGGGGCGAAGTCCAGCAACCTCAGGTTGTCAGGGGGCATTTTTTTGCAGAAAACACCCGCTACCTCATGTTTACAGAGCAAAAAACAAGACCTGCGAGAGCAGGTCTTGTTTTTTGTCGTTCACTTACTCGGTCACGAAGGGCAGCAGAGCGATCTGACGGGCGCGCTTGATGGCCTCGGTCAGCTGACGCTGATGCATGGCGCAGGTGCCGGTGGTGCGGCGGGGCAGGATCTTGGAGCGCTCGGAGATGAAGCGGCGCAGCTTGGCGGCGTCCTTATAATCGATGCACTCGCACTTGTCAACACAGAACTGGCAAACCTTCTTACGACGCTTGCCGGCGCCGCGGGCGGGTCTATTTTCGCGTTCCATAGCCATGGAAGTATCCTCCTTTATAAAGTATCATGTGCGTTCCGCACATCAGAACGGCAGGTCGCCGTCCTCCTCATCGATCTCGGCAAAGCCGGAAGCACCGCCGCCTACTGCGGGGGCATAGCCGCCTGCGGGGGCGCTGTAGCCGCCGCCGTAGCTGCCGCTGCCGCTGTCGCCGCCGTTATCCCGGCGGGAGTCGCCGAAATACACGTTGTCGGCGATGACCTCAGCGCTGCGGCGCTTGTTGCCGTCCCGGTCCTGCCAGTCGCGGATCTGAAGCCGTCCTTCCACCACGGCCATGCGGCCCTTGGTGAAATATTTTGCAACAAATTCAGCGGTGGAGCGCCAGGCGACCACGTCGATGAAATCCGTCTCCTTCTCGCCGGACTGGGACTTGAAATCGCGGTCCACGGCCAGGGAGAAGCTGGTGACGGGCGTTCCGGACTGCGTTCTACGCAGTTCGGGGTCGCGGGTCAGACGACCCATGATGAAAATTTTGTTAAGCATACTGCAATCCTTACTCGCCCTTGCAGACGATCATGGAACGCATGATACCCTCGGTAATGCCAAGGATACGATCCAGCTCCTTGGGGAACTCGGGAGCGCTGGTGAAGCTCATCAGCACATAGTAACCCTCGGTCTTGTAGTCGATGGCGTAAGCAAGACGGCGCTTGCCCCACTCGTCGACCACCACGTCGGTCGCGTTCTGCTCCGCCAGAGCCTGGAACTTGGCCACAGTGGCGGCCACAGCCTCCTCACCCTGGGCAGGGTCGATGATGTAAACGACCTCGTAGTTGGCAGAAATTTTAGCCATACTTTTGCACCTCCTTTTGGACAAATGGCCCTCATTCTCGATGAGAGCAAGGATATGCCCGCAATGCGCGAGCGTATATTATTATATAGAACCGGCGGAAAAAGTCAAGATTTTTTTGCCTTTTGGTCTTAATTTTACTTTTATTTTTGCGGTATTCCGGGTCAAAGGAGCTGGGCGCGCATTTGCAGCAGCTCGTCGATGAACACCTTGGCCGCCAGCGGCAGGGTGCGGCGGTCCTTAGTGACGATGGCCAGGGTACGGATAACAGGCGGGTCGATGGGCAGCGCCGCCACGTCATAGGCGGTCTTGCGCAGCACCAGCTCCGTGAGAATGGAGACGCCCATGCCCTGCTCCACCATGGACAGGAGGGAATAGTCATCGTGCATCCGCAGCCGGATGCCGGGTACGATGCCCGCCGCGGCAAAGGCTTCCTCTACCTCGCCGTATGCGCCGCTCTCCACCAGCAGAAACGGCTCACGAGCCAGGTCCGCCAGCGTCACCGCCGCTTTTGTCGCCAGCGGGTGTCCGGAGGGTACGACGGCACGGAACTCACCGGACTTGACCACCGTCGTTTCCAGCCCCTTTACCGCCCGGGGATTCACAAAGCCGAAGTCCACCGCGCCGGTACGCACCCACTCCTGAATACTGGAATAGTCCCCCTGATGCAGCACGATCTGCACGTTGGGGTGCTTCTCCCAGAATGCCCGGATCACCTGTGGCAGCCAGTGGGCTGACACGCTGGACACCGTGCCGATGCGGACGACGCCGGTCTCCAGCCCGCTGATCTCATCGGCGCTGCGGCGCATGGCGTCATATTGCAGCACAGCGCTCTCCACGGACGGATACAGCCGCTCCCCCTCCGGCGTCAGGCGGATGCCGTAGCGGGAGCGGTACAGTAATTTCATGGACAGCTCCCGCTCCAGGGAGGTCATCATCTGGCTCAGGGCGGGCTGGCTGTACCCCAACAGGTCCGCCGCTTTGGTGAAGCTGCCCACCTCCACTACCTTCAAAAATGCCCTGTATCGGTGCATGGTTCAAATAACCTTTCTGCATAGTTACATAATAAACATCAATTTTACTTATTTATAAGGTGAGTATATAATGAGCCTACCAAAAAGTCAAGGGGATGGTAACGATGTGGAAAAAGGAGCTTGCCACCGGCGCGAAGGCCGCGCTGCCCATCTGCCTCGGGCTCATCCCCATCGGCATCTCCTATGGGCTGCTGGCCTTGCAGGCGGGACTGACGCAATTTGAGACGGTGCTCATGTCGGTGCTGGTGATGGCGGGTTCGTCCCAGCTGATGGTGGTGGGCATGATCGGCAAGGCCACGGTGCTGGCCATGATCACGGCGGTGTTCTTCGTGAACCTGCGGCATCTGGTGATGAGCAGCGCCGTCATGAGCCGCATGAAGCCCACGCCGCTGGGCGTAAAGCTGCTGAGCGCCTTCTCCCTCTGCGACGAGTCCTTTGCCCTGTTCTCCCTGTCCGGCAGCCGCAGCGCGTTCTATCTGTTGGGGGCGAACACGGCCCTGTACGGCACATGGGTACTGGCGTCGGTGCTGGGTGCGGTCATCGGGCAGTTTCTGCCGGAGGTGGTGGCCAAGAGCTTCGGCGTGGCGTTCTACGCCTCGTTCCTGGCCCTGCTGCTGCCCAGCGCACAGAAGTCCCGGGGCGTTGCCCTGCTGGTGCTGCTGGCCGCCGGGATGAACACGGTATTGCAGCTGTTCCTGCCCGTCAGCTGGGCGGTGATATTGTCCATGGTGGCCAGCGCCGCCGTGGGAACGTTCTTCGTGGAGGTGTGGGACGATGAGCAGGACTGACGCATATCTCCTGATTCTCGGCATGGCGGCAGTCACCTATATCCCCCGCGCCCTGCCCGCCTTTCTGATGGACAAGCTGGCGCTGAGCGGGCGGGTGAAGCGCTTTTTGTCGCTGCTGCCTTACACGGCGCTGTCCGCGCTGATCTTCCCCGGCGTGTTCTCCGTGGACGCGGCGCATCCCCTGTTCGGCATTGCCGGTGCTGCCGCCGCGGCGGTGCTGGCGCTGAAAAAGTGTCCCCTGATCGTCTGTGTGCTGGCGGCGGTGGGTCTCAACTGCGCGCTGTACCTGATGGTCTGAATGAAAACAATGGATGACGAAAGGAGCTGTTTCCCATGACAAACACAAACAACAAGACCTCCATGAAGATGTGGATCGCCGCTATTGTCGATCTGCTCATCATCGCCGCCGTGATGACGTGCCTGTTTACCGGCGTGCTCAACCCCGTGGTGGCCGTATTCGCCCTGCTGATGCCCGTGTGGATCGTGGCGGCCCTGTGTCTGTGGTGCACGATACTGTAACAGGCTTCCCCTTTCTCTCCCCATAAGAACAGCGGCGGACGCGATGCGTCCGCCGCTGTTCGCGGTGTTGGGGTATGGTACGGGGTGAACGGTCTATTGGGGTACGATGCGCAGGGCGCGACGACCTCAGCGGCTTTTCAGGTAATTCTGGAAGGGCTTGCTCTTCGTGAGTATCTGGATGAGCAGAGAGCCGAGACCGTAGCAGGCCACCGCTTCGCCCAGGCCCACCGTGAGGGCATTGAAGCCGTAGGCCGGCCAGAAGGCGGCGGACGTGCCGGCCTGCTCGTAGGCCAGCACCAGTCCCACCAGCACCGTGTTGGTCAGCACCGGGGGCAGCGGAGCCAGCCAGCGGTTTCTGCACTTGGCCGTCAGCAGTGCGGCCAGCAGGGTGGCGGCGCTGCCCACCACGATGTCCAGGATACCGTAGGGGCTGAGCAGGTTGGTGATGAGGCAGCCCACGCCCAGACCCCAGGCCGTCTCCGGCAGGAAAAAGGGCAGGACGCACAGGGCTTCGGAAAAACGGCACTGGATCGGGCCGTAGGTGATGCCGAACACAGAGCCGAAGTAGCTGAGGACGGCGTAGGCCGCGCCGGTGAGGGCGGCGGCGGTGAGTTTTTTCGTGGTCAGGTTCACGGGGCGGTTTCCTCCGGGGATAAGATATACCAGCCGTCCGCGTAGGTAAAACCGGCGGCGGTCATGGCGTTATCCAGTATACCACCGTTGTCAACAGGGTCGCCGTTGGCGTCTACCAATCCCGCCTGCACGGCGCTTTCGGTGCGGGCGATGACATCCAGAGAATAGCCCTGGCCGTACAGCATCTCATCGGCGGTGGACAGAGCCGCGGACAGGGCGTCCGTCCCGTCGGCCAGAAGGCCCTGCTCCCTGCGGGACTCCGCCGCCTTATCCGTGTCGGCGGTGACCAGCCCATCGGAATTGTCATCCCCGGGGGCGACGGAGGCATAATACTCCGGGCCGGGAGGGGCGGCGGTATCGTTGGCGGCAGTATCGTTGGCGGCGTCCTTTTTTGCGCCGCCATTGAGCACCAGGGGCAGGGCCGCGCCCACGATGACCAGGCAGGCCGCCGCGGCGGCGACCCATTTGAGATAGTGCTTCCGCGCCGGGGCAGGCTTTTGCTGGGGCGTTTCGGCCACGCGGGCCATGATGCGGTCGGTAAGGTCGGCGGGCGGCAGCACGTCGCTGTCCAGCGCTTCCCGAAGCAGTTTATCCATAGGGTCAAAGGGCTGCTGCGTCACGGCTGCTCCCTCCTTTCGCTTTCTTCTGTTGGTAAGACGGGGTCAGGGCCGAAAAAGTTCCCGCCGCCCAGCAATTCCCGCAGCTTTGATTTGGCGCGGTTGATGCGGGACTTCACCGTGCCCTCGCTGACATCCAGCGCCGCGGCGATCTCGCCGTAGTCCAGCTCCTGCATATAGCGCAGCAGCAGCACCTGACGGTGCTCCGGCGACAGCCTGTCCAGCGCGCGGCGCACCGCGGCGCGGGTGTCGCTCTGCTCCGCCAGCTCCTGGGGCGACGGGCCGCCGTCCGGCAGCTCCAGGTCGTCCACGTCGCCGGTGTCGCGGTGGCGCTTTTCCCGGCGGAGGTAGTCGATGGCGGCGTTGTTCACCAGGCGGTAGAGCCAGGTGGAAAAGCGGCAGTCGCCCCGGAACTCCGGCAGGCCGCGCCAGGCGGCCAGGAATGCCTCCTGGGTCACGTCGTCCGCGCCATCCGGGCCGCACATACGGGCGGCCAATCGGTAGGCCGGGGTCTGATACGTCTCCACCAGCTGGCGGAAGGCGTCCGCGTCGCCCCGGGCGGCGCGGTGGATCAAATCCTTTTCATCCATCATTGCAAATCCCTCTTGACGCCGTCCGACACGCGGTACAGCTCCTCCAGCGTGTTCAGACGCACGATCTGTTCCTTATAGTAATTGGCGTGGCTGACGCCCTTGAGATACCAACACAGCTGCTTGCGGGCCTCCAGCAGGGCGATATGCTCGCCCTTGTCGGCCACCGCCAGCTCGATCTGACGGACGGCGATGTCCCACCGCGCCGCAAGGGGCGGCAGAGGCGGGATGGGCTCGCCCGCCAGGGCGGCCCGGGCCTGCTGAAACAGCCAGGGGTTGCCGAAGCAGCCGCGACCGATCATGGCCATGTCCGCGCCGGTGAAGTCCAGGATACGCACCGCGTCCTGGGGGGAGAACACGTCGCCGTTGGCGATGACGGGAACGGACACGGCCTGCTTCACCTGGCGGATGGTGGTCCAGTCCGCCTGACCGGCGTACATCTGGGTGCGGGTGCGGCCATGGACGGCGATGGCGCTGACACCGGCCTGCTCCAGCATTTTCGCCAGCTCCACGGCGTTGATGCTGCCCTTGTCCCAGCCGCGGCGCATCTTCACCGTTACCGGCACGGGGCTGGCCTTTACCACCGCTTCGGCGATGCGGGCGGCCTTCTCCGGGTCTTTCATGAGGGCAGAGCCGTCGCCGTTGGCCACCACCTTGCCCACGGGACAGCCCATGTTGATGTCGATGACCGCCGCGCCGGAGACCTCCGCCGCAATCTGGGCAGCTTCGGCCATGCAGGTGATGTCGCTGCCGAAGATCTGGGCGGCGGCGGGACGCTCGTTATCCGCCAGCTTCAAAAGTCCCCGGCTCTTCTTATCCTGATAGCACAGGGCCTTGGCGCTGACCAGCTCGGTGCAGCTCATGTCCGCGCCCAGCTCGCGGCAGATCTGCCGGAAGGCCAGGTCGGTGACGCCGGCCATGGGGGCGAGATACAGTTTTCCGGGGATGGGGACAGTTCCGATGTGCATAGGATGCTCCTTTGATGTAGTATCTGTGGGGGTGTTCCGCGCCTGCGGGCGCGGAGGGCTCTTTCTTTATTTGCCGACCGCGGCCTCTTTTCTTTCAGCAGCGAAAAGAGGTTGTTCCGCGCCTGCGGGCGCGGGTCACTTTTGGCCGCAGCCCCAAAAGTGACCAAAAGGTCTGCTTGAAA
>CAVGVB010000039.1:0-17298 GCA_963632705.1 bacterium
TGGACACCCTGATTAAGAGTCAGGTGCTCTACCAACTGAGCTAAAGGTGCATATCCTTTTGAACAACGCTATTATAGTCGATGTTTTTCCGATTTGCAAGTATTTTTTGCGGTTTCTGCAAGAAAAAATGGGAGCGGGGACTGCCGGTAGGGCAGTCCCCGTTCCGAAAAGGGAAAGGAAAGAAGAAATATCAGTTTTTCCACTCCACGTACAGCTCGCGGACGCCATTGTCGTCAGAGGGCTTTGCAGCCGGGGCGGCGGGAGCGGCTGCCGGAGCGGCAGGTGCGTCGCGCTTTTCGATGAACTTGGGCGCGACCTGGGGAAACAGAGCCAGGCTCAGCACGTCCTCATCGGACTTAGCCAGCCCCTTGAATTCTTCACGGTACTTATCCAGCTCCAGCTCGAGCAGATCGGCGGGGCGGCAGGTGATGACATCCTCGGGGGCAATGCCGGCCTTGGCCCGGACCTCCTCGTTGACCTCGCCGGGCAGCTTGCCGTATTCACCCTTGAGCATGGCGCGGGACTCCTTGGGGAAGGTCTTGTAGCGCTCGCCCATGATGACGTTCATGACAGCCTGCGTGCCCACGATCTGAGAGGAGGGGGTGACCAGCGGGGGATAGCCGAAGTCCTTGCGGACGCGGGGGATCTCCGCCAGCACGTCGTAGTACTTGTCCTCCTTCCCGGCCTGCTTCAGCTGGGAGATCAGATTGGACAGCATACCGCCGGGGACTTGATACAGCAGGGTGTTGGTGTCCACCCGCAGGACCTTGGGGTCGAGAATACCGGCGTCCTGAAGACGCTGGGCCACCTTGCGGAAATGGGCGGCCACCGGGGACATCTTCTCCAGGCTCAGGCCGGTGTCGCGGACCGTGCCCTGCAGCGTGGCCACCAGAGACTCGGTGGCGGGCTGGGACGTGCCGTTGGCCATGGGGGAGAGAGCGGTGTCCACGATGTCCACACCGGCGTAGGCCGCCATCAGCAGCGTCATGTCGCCCGTGCCGGAGGTGTTGTGGGTGTGCAGATGGATGGGGACGGAGATGGTCTCCTTCAGCGCCTTGACCAGGGAGTAGGCGTCCATAGGCAGCAGCAGGTTGGCCATGTCCTTGATGCAGATGGCGTCCGCACCCATGTCCTCCAGCTCCTTGGCCAGCTTGACAAAGTAGGCCTCGTTGTGGATGGGGGACATGGTATAGCTGAGGGTGGCCTCCACCTGGCCGCCGTACTTCTTGGTGGACTTGATGGCCTGCTCCAGGTTGCGGACGTCGTTCAGCGCATCGAAGATGCGGATGATGTCGATGCCGTTTTCAATGGACTTGGCGCAGAAGGCGTCCACCACGTCGTCGGCGTAGTGCTTGTAGCCCAGGATATTCTGACCGCGGAACAGCATCTGCAGCTTGGTGTTCTTCACGTGCTTGCGGATGGTGCGCAGGCGCTCCCACGGGTCTTCGTTCAGAAAGCGCATACAGGCGTCGAAGGTCGCGCCGCCCCAGCACTCCAGAGAGTAGTAGCCGATGGAGTCCAGCTGCTCCAGAGCGGGCAGCATATCCTCAATGGTCATGCGGGTGGCCGCCTGGGACTGGTGGGCGTCGCGGAGGATGGTATCGGTGATGAGCAGGGGCTTGTTAGACAGAAATTCCATAGTTACCTCCTATTAACCGAACAGGGAGATCAGCACACCGGCGGCGATGGCCGAGCCGATGACGCCAGCCACGTTGGGACCCATGGCGTGCATCAGGAGGAAGTTGCTGGGGTTGGCCTCCTGGCCCACCTTCTGGCTGACGCGGGCCGCCATGGGGACGGCGGACACGCCGGCAGAGCCGATGAGAGGATTGATCTTCTCCTTGAGGAACAGGTTCATGAACTTGGCCAGCAGAACGCCGCCGGCAGTACCGAAGCCGAAGGCCACCACGCCCATGCCCATGATGGCCAGGGTCTTGGGGCTGAGGAAGGTCGTGCCGGTGGCGGTGGCGCCCACGCTGATGCCCAGGAAGATGGTGACGATGTTCATCAGTTCGTTCTGCATGGTCTTGTTCAGACGGTCCAGAACGCCGCACTCCTTGGCCAGGTTGCCCAGCATCAGGCAGGCAATCAGCGGCGCGGCGGAGGGAACGAGCAGCGCCACGAACACCGTGACCACGATGGGGAAGAAGATCTTCTCCCGCTTGCTGACCTCGCGCAGGGGCTTCATGACGATCTGGCGCTCCTTCTCGGTGGTCAGGGCTTTCATGATAGGCGGCTGGATCACGGGGACGAGGGCCATATAGGAGTATGCCGACACGGCGATAGGCCCGAGCAGGGCCGGGGCGAGCATGGCGGTGACGAAGATGGCCGTCGGGCCGTCTGCGCCGCCGATGATGCCCACGGAGCTGGCCTCCGCGCCGGTGAAGCCCAGCAGGCGGCAGCCCACATAGGTCAGGAAGATGCCCAGCTGGGCGGCAGCGCCCAGCAGCAGACTCTTGGGGTTGGCAATCAGCGGGCCGAAGTCGGTCATCGCGCCCACGCCCATGAAGATGAGGCAGGGGTAGATGCCCAGCTTGATACCCAGGTACAGCACGTCGATGAGGCCGACGCTGACGGTGACATCACTGAGGGTGATGCCGTAGGCGGTGACATACTGCTCGGCGGTGGCCAGAGCGGTGATCTGATTGGACAGCGTGCCCACGGCATCCGCGCCGCTGGCGGCGATCTGGGACATCAGCTCATTGAGCGCATCCGCACCGAACACGTTCTGGAAAGACACCATCAGGGCGTCCGCATAGGGCTGCAAAACATCGGCGGATACGCCGCTGGCCAGCATCTCGGACAGGAACTGGGCCGTGATGGGTTCGCCGCCGAACAGATCCCAGTGGACGTGCCCTCCGGCGAACAGGATCTCGTGGAACATCCCCGCGCCGGGCAGGTTGGTCACCAGCATACCGAAGGCGATGGGGACAAGCAGCAGCGGCTCGAACTTTTTCACGATGCCCAGAAACAGCAGCACACACGCGATGACGATCATCACGGCGCACTTCCAGTTATCGCCCTGGAAGAACTGATAAAAGCCGGTGCTGGTCAGAAAATTGACAATAGCTTCCATGTAAGGCCCTCCGGCGTCAGCCGATGGTGCACAGCAGCGTGCCGGACTCCACCGCAGCGCCCTTGGTCACGGACACAGAGGTGACAGTGCCGTCGCAGGGACACATGATCTCGTTCTCCATTTTCATGGCCTCCAGGATCATCAGCACCTGGCCGCGCTTCACCGCGTCACCGGCGGCCACGTTGACGGACAGGATCGTGCCGGGCATGGGGGAGGTCACCTTCTCGCCGCCGGCGGCCGGCGCGGCGGCAGGGGAGGGAGCGGCAGCGGGGGCAGATGCAGGAGCAGCGGGCGCGCCGGTCATCTCCTCCAGCTCGACCTCGTAGACAGTACCGTTGACGTTGACTCTATACTTTTTCATGTTGCGTTCCTCCTCAAACTTTCTTGATGGATACGATACGGATAGCGGAAATGTCTGTGCCCATGTCCTCGGCGATGGCGGCGGCGATGGCGGCCATCATGGGGGGCGTTACGGCGGAAGGTGCGGCAGCCGCCTGGGGGATCGCGGCGGGCGCGGCCTTGGGCGCGGCAGGTGCGGCGGTGCGATTGCAGACCCAGCTCATCAGCGTGACCAGCAAAATGATGCACAAAAGTCCCGCAAACACCGTTCCAAGGCCCATCAGGACAACGAACAGGTTGGAGTACTCCATAGGTTGAAATCCCTCCCATACTAAATATAGATTACCTGCATTGTACCAAACATTTGGTAGTAATGCAATCCGAAAAATGGCAAAATCAACAAAATTGTAAGAACGCCTAAAAAATTTTCAGCTTCATTGACGGAATACACAAAGGGGAAAACTGCAAAGAAAGGGGCTTCACAGGAGATAGTATCTATGGTATACTCAATTTCTATCCAAAAATGAGGGAGGCGGCGCTGTGCAGTACGGATCAGTGGTGCAGGGCCGCTTTCTGGCGCGGCCGAACCGGTTCATCGCGCTGGTGGAGATAGACGGCGTGGAGACGGTGTGCCATGTGAAGAACACGGGGCGCTGCCGGGAGCTGCTGCGTCCCGGGGCGGCCGTGTATTTGGAGCGGAGCGGCAACCCGCTGCGAAAGACGGCCTTTGATCTCATTGCCGTGGATAAGGAAGGCCTGCTCATCAATATGGATGCCCAAGCGCCGAACAAGGTATTCGGCGAGTTTGCCCGGTCGTTCGAGCCTGCGGTGCTGGACGTGAAGCCGGAGTTTGTCTATGGCGCATCCCGGCTGGATTTCTGCCTGACCACACCGATGGGACTGCATCTGGTGGAGGTGAAGGGCGTGACGCTGGAGGAGAACGGCCACGCACGGTTTCCTGACGCACCCACGGAGCGAGGGGTGAAGCACCTGCACGAGCTGATGCGGGCGGTGACGGAGGGACACCGGGCCACGGTGTTCTTTGTGCTGCAGATGGCGGGGATGACGGACTTCGCGCCCAACGACGATACCCACCCCGCCTTTGGCGCGGCGCTGCGGCAGGCGGCAGAGGCAGGCGTAAACGTGGCGGCGTATACCTGCCGCGTTGCGCCGGATACACTGGAGATCGACCGGCCCGTGCCGGTCATATTATAAGGAGAGAGAAAGATATGACACTGTTGGAGATATTCCTGATCGGGATCGGCCTGAGCATGGACGCCTTCGCCGTGGCCATCTGCAAGGGGCTGGCCATGCCCAACAAGGTGGACAAGAAGGGCGCACTGCTTATCGCGCTGTATTTCGGTGTGTTCCAGGCGGTGATGCCCACGCTGGGCTGGCTGCTGGGTTCACAGTTTGCCCGGTATGTGACGCGGCTCGCCCCCTGGATCGCGTTTGTCCTGCTGGCCTGGATCGGCGGAAACATGATCCGGGAGAGCTTGTCCAAGGAGGAGAAGGAGGAAGAAGAGACGGGGGCGGTCAGCCATAAGGAGCTGCTGGTTCTGGCGGTGGCCACCAGCATCGATGCGCTGGCGGTGGGCGTTACGTTTTCCATGCTGGAGCTGGCGGTTTCCATTGCGGTAGCGGTGGGGCTGATCGGCTGCACCACGTTTGTGATCTCCCTGGCCGGCGTGTATGTGGGTAACGTGTTCGGCGCGAAGTACAAGAGCAAGGCTGAGTTCGTGGGCGGTGCGATACTGATCCTCATCGGCGTGAAGATACTGCTGGAGCACTTCGGCGTGCTGTGATTGTGATAATAAAAAAGACGGCGTGAGCCGTCTTTTTTATTATCACAGGTTGGCCACCACGTCCATGGTGATGCGGGCGGTGATGCCCCACAGGGGCTTGGGCGTGCCGTGGTATACCGGGACTTCCAGATAGCAGGGCCGCCAGGGATAGTCCGGGCGGACGCCGGCGTCCTGATAGGGAAAGTCGGGAATGCTTACGGGATGCTGGTAGGTGTAGATCTCCGGCGGATGCTCCTTCAGCCAGCGGAGCGGCAGCAGCAGCGTGTCCGCCACCTCTGCCGGGTCGGGGTGCATGGCGGCCAGGGCCGCGGAGTCAATGGCGGCCAAAAAGGGGCGCAGCAGGTTGTGGGCGCGGATGTAGACGAAGTCCATCGGGCCGATGACGCTGACGGCACTTTCCGGGATGCCCAGCTCCTCCCGCGTTTCCCGCAGGGCGCACTGGAGCGGCGTCTCGCCCTGCTCCCGCTTGCCGCCCGGGAAACAGATCTCGCCGGGCTGGCGTATGGAGGCGGAGCGGACCTCATACAGAAGGCAGGTCTCGCCCTGATGCTCCACCAGCGGCACAAGGACGGCAGAGCCGCCCCGCTGGCCCATGAGGGTAGGCTCGTGGCCGGTGTAGTAGTCGCGCAGATGGGAAATGTCCATGTCAGTACCCCTTTCGTTGGTAAAAAAGTCCCCCGCCTTTCGGCGGGGGAACGGGTCAAGCCCTGATGAAGTCAGCAGCCGCAGCCACAGCCGCCGTTGTTGTTGCCGCAGCCGTTGCCGCACCCGCAGCCATTGCCGCAGAACAGGAACAGAAGGATGATGGCGATGATGATCCAGCAGCAGCTGCTGCCGCCAAAGCAGGAATTCTGATTACACATATCGTATAACCTCCTATGAAAATTTGACCGCCATGTCGGTCTCATTCCCATAGTATGCCGGGGCGGGGAAAGTGTTACTGCCGGGAGATGCGGTAGCTCAGGGTCAGCAGCGTGTCCACAAAGTGGATGTCCTCGAAGAACACGCCTTCCTCCTTGGTGGACAGCTCCACATTGGTGAAGTTCCAAAAGCCGCGGACACCCAGGCTGATGAGCCGGTCAGCCAGAGGCTGCGCCACGCTCTGGGGCACGGTCAGTACCGCCACGTTGGGCTGGTAATTGGCCACATATTCCTCCAGCTCGTCCATGGAATGGACCTTTACGCCGCGGATCTCCGTGCCGATGAGGGCGGGGGAGACGTCGAAGGCGGAGTCGATGCGGAAGCCGACCTTCTCAAAATCAAAGTTTTGCAGCAGCGCGTGGCCCAAGTGGCCCACACCGATAACGATAAGGCGATGTCCCTTGTCGATGCCGAGGATGTGGCCGATCTCAGAGCGCAGCTCGGCTACATTGTAGCCGTAACCCTGCTGGCCGAACTCACCGAAGCAGCTCAGGTCCTGGCGGATCTGAGAGGCGGTGATGTCCATTTTTGTGCCAAGGGAGTTGGAGCTGATACGCACGACGCCCTTGTTATACAGGTCATCCAGATAGCGGTAATACCGGGGGAGGCGGTGTATCACCGCGTCGGAGATTTTTTGCTTTTTCATAAGGAAACCTTCTTTGGCTTGGAATATAGTGCGGTGCACCGAAATGTTGTGACTATTCTACAACAAGTTCCATGAGTTGTCAACTTTTTTAACAATCTTTTCTGTAAAAATCTTTTTGGAAAACGACTTTACATCTGGGGGAAGAACTGCTATAATACCAAAGGCTGATGAGCCGACAAGTTCATATATGCGCCCGTAGCTCAGCTGGATAGAGTGACAGACTCCGACTCTGTAGGCCGCTGGTTCGAATCCAGTCGGGCGTACCAAGTTAACAAACAGGTTTAGATGCCATGCGGTGAAAACCGCATGGCATCTAGTCTTTCCGGGGTTTTCAACACCCCAATTTTACCGCTTTTGAGCATGGATGTCAGAGCCGTCTGAGAGGCGTTCAACGTGATTTGAACCCCTCTTTTTCTGTTTTCTGGCGAAATAATCGGATGCAGCCCCTTTTTGTACGAGGAGTTTCCTCGCAAAAGGGGCTTTTTTCATAAAAAAGTTTCACAAAGTTTGGGGCGTCGGTTTGTTGGTTTCGTAAAACCATCGAACTGGCGCTCTTTTTGCGTTTAGGAGGAATCAAATGAATATCAGTGCAGAAGAAAAGACCCGTTATCTCAGAGAAGCGGAGGTCGTTCTCACCAGAGAGGGCTTCCTGACGGACAGAACACACGCTGACAGGCTGCGCGTTCTGCTCGATGGCCTGCCGCTGTGCGAGGTACCTGAGAGCGGCGGCGTTGCCTAATTGGAATGTCCCCGGTATTTACTTTGCTGACGAACAGGGCATCATGTATGCACTGGAATCGGCATACGCGCCCAGATCGAAAGGCGGCTGGGCAGCCCGCCGTGAGCGTGAAGCTGCTGCCGCCATTGCAGAGGACATTATAGACAACGAGGAGGTCGATAGCTAAGTAAAAGATGCCGGACTGCCCACGCTTTTGGTGTCAGTCCGGCATCATTTTTGCTTATTCATCCGCACTTTCGCCGCTATGCTCTTTTTCGGAGAGGCTTGGGTCTGAAAGTTTCCGGAACATTTCTTCCATGTCGATGGGAGGCAAAGAGGCTGTGACCTTATCCCAATCAATAAGCTCGTAATTGTAAAAATCGAACTTATCCTTGTTTTCTTTATAGTACCCCTTGGCGCACAAACACAGCACCATGCACAGCCTCCGCACATTTACTCGGTAACTGCAGACTTCCGTGCCGTCAGAGCTTGTCATTACACTGCTACCTTCTCCGCCGTAAATGCGAAACGGCTGCTCTGACTGAATTACCCAAGCCTGCGAATAGGACGGGGTGCAATCATTCATCTTGCACTGTTCTAATACATCTTGTTGGCGGATTTCATTGAGATACGAAAGTTCCACACCGACGGACAGTGCAATTTCACCTTTATCCATCTTTTCGAGAAATTCCGGAATAAGATAAGTCAGGCGGATATAGCGTTGCACTTGTCTGCCGCTGTCTGTATCGGAAATATTATCACGGGACTTGTGGCCAACTTGTCCACAAGCGATGCCTTGATGGGATACTGCCTCCATTTTCATTTTATAAGCAAAACCTTCGCAGCCGCTTTTATTGAAACGAGTCCCATCAAAAACATGCGAGAACGTCTTGCTTTTTCTGAAGGACAGTGTTATAGTAGTTAGAGACGACTAACGCGGAATGAATGAAAGCATGTGGTGATATGGGATGAGCCTTCTATATAGCATATTAAAACCAATCGTAAAGACGGTGGTGAAGGGCAGTTCCCTTCACAAAGAGGAGTCCTATGAGGAGTTTAAGCAGGCATCCTATGACATCCAGCGAAAATTCAAGTTTTCTCTTCCGAAAATCAAGGGATTTGAGTTTCGGGACGAAATGATGGACGGATTTCACGTCATCGTGGGGAAAAAGACCGGAACCAAGCCGGATCGCGCGGTTGTGTACTTCCCCGGCGGTGGATCGAGGCGATGGCAGCTTCCGTATAGGGGGTCTATCAGGAATTATATTGAGGGAACAGGAGCGGAGCTCTGGATACCGCTTTATCCGCTGCTGCCGGACTATGATCTTATGGACGAAACGGAGTTTACTATTCGACTGCATGAGAAGATGCTGAAAAGGTTTCCTGCGGAGAACATCGTCTGGCTTGGAATTTCCGGCGGCGCGGATGTCCTGATGCAGGCAGGACGGCACATGGTTAAAAAATATCCAGAGCTTCCCATGCCGGGACTGATGCTACCCGTTTCTGTGTCAGGACTATTGATGAGCGAGGATGCGAAAACGCGGATGAGAGGGATTGATTCCCGCGATCCGATCCTCCACTGGGATATGTTTGAGACGATGGTAAAGTATTATAACCCGAACGGAGATCTTCCGCAGTACATTCTCGGCAAGGCGGATGAGGACGATTACACAGGCTTCCCTAAAATCATCATGTACTTTGGCGGAGATGAGGTTTTTGCCGGAATCGCGCCGGATTATGAAAAATCCTTCATCCGCTGCGGGGTGAAGGATTATGAGATCAAAATAAAAGAGGGTATGCCGCACGCTTATCCAGTGTTCACGTTCCTGAAAGAAGGGCGCGAGGGCGAGAGGGAGATTATAGCGGACATCAATCGCTATTTTGAAAGTCGCTAAGCATTATAGTGGGAGAGTGAATAGCAGAGAGGTGTTCCATGCTCCGTCACGATAAATGCACCCCCCCTAAATTGAGAACTGCACCCCCCTCTGAACCGAAGTTGCACCCCCTTTAAGGTTTTCTATCAAAATTACGGTTCTTTGCCATATTGACGAAACGGTATAGATGCGTCTGGCGAAAAGCTAGGAGCATCAACCGTTTCCGGGCTTTTTCAAGCCCGGATTTCTTATTTCAAACCATAGATGCAAATCGCCGTTTCAGGGCGTCTGCCCCGATTCGAACCGGGTGTTTTCTCTTTTCAGGTAGATGCATTCAGCCAGCGCCCTTTTTAAGCGGCGATTTTTCCGGCTGGTAGCGGCATTTTTCTCAAAAAAGAATCACAAAGATTTGGGCGTCGTTTTGTTGGTCTTGCCAGACCAATGGAGCGGTGCCCTTTTTCATTTCAAAAGGGCGCTGGTGTCAGCGTCTGCATTTGTAGGCCGGAGCAGGATCGCTCCAGCCTTATTTTTTTGCACACGGGAGGAGTTATATGAGTATCAGCGTAGAAGAAAAGAACTGTTACCTCAGAGAGACAGCAATCGTTCTTGCCCGAGAAGGATTTCACACAGACAGGACTAATGCTGGCAGGCTGCGTGTCCTACTTGACGGTGCGCCGCTGTGCGAGGTGACCGAGAACGGCGGCATTACCTACCGCAATGAGGATATCGACGAGCCGGAACGGATCGATGCCAAGGACAAGGTGTATGAGATCGTCAGGACCACAGCGGAGTATATGCGGCAGATGGAGACGGCGCCCTTTTTGAAAGCTGATGGTCTGGAAGATGGCTACAAGGTGTTGGCAGATTTCAATGGCATCGTGCTGGCCGCTATCGTGATAACGGCAGCAGTACATCCAATCTGTATTCCGTGCAATAAGGCCGCAGAAAAGCGCAGTCCTCCGCCAAGGGAGGACTGCGCCTATTTCCTGGACCCAGGGGAGGTTCATGATGGGCCTCCCAGAAGGACTCACTCTATCGGAGATTTAGGACAGAGAAGAATGTCAAAAGAAAAGCGTGGTCGTTGTAATCCGCAGTGGAGAACCATTGGCGCAATCTTGACAAAAGAACAGTTTCTTGTTACTATATGACCGGAAAGATAAATTTGGTCATAAATTTGAGGGGCGTACGCAGTGGCATTTACGGAAAATCAAAATGAAACGATCCGCAGGGACTTGATTCGTGAGGCGCGGCACTGCGGTGTGGCCATCGGGATGCGGAAAACCTCCGTTGAGCAGTTGACAGATGCCGTGGGTATCTCTAAGGGTTCGTTCTACAAATTTTTCCCGTCCAAGGAGCTGCTGTTCTTCGCAGTGTTGGAGGACATTCATACGGAGTGCTTTGCTGCGGCACAGGCGTCCTTGCGGGAAACTGCGGAGCTGCTGCCTGCGAACCGTGCGGCGGAAGCGATACTCGCCGCTTGCGGTTGGCTGTCCGAAACGCAGGCACTGGTCTTCATCGAAAACGATGCGGAGTTCCTGCTCCGCCGGCTTCCGGATGAGGTCAAGGCAGCGCACTATCATGATGACGAGACACATATCCGTGCGCTTTTGGAGAGCAGCGGCTTGCAGGCCAAAGGTGGAATCGCACTGGCTACCGCTGCCATACGCGGACTGATCCTGACGGTGTCGCATCAGGGGCAGATCGGAGAACTGTATCCGCAGGTGTTGGATATTCTGGTGCGTGGCGTCTGCAAGGAGCTCTTTTAAATCAGCGGAAGGGCCGCAGAAATGCGGCTTTTCTAAAGACGGATGGTTAGCTATATCTAACCGCGTGATTTGCATACATCGGTTAGATAAAGCTAACAGGAAAAGGATTGCTGACTATGCGAGAATATAAGGATTTTGGGGACAGGAATGCCGGTCTATATGACCGCTTTATGCGAAAAGACGGGGCGGCATACGAAATGATGTATGAGATGATCCAGCCAGTCGTGCAGCACAAAACGGTGCTGGAGCTTGCCACCGGCACAGGACTGATTGCCAAGCATATCGTAAACTCGGCGGCGCACATTGAGGCGACGGACGCCTCCGCAGAAATGATTGCAGAAGCGAAGCGGGATAACTGCTCCGTGAAGTTGCATTTTTCCGTGCAGGATATGTTCCGCCTGCCCTATGCGGACAAGTCCTTTGACGTGGTGATTGTATCAAATGCGCTGCACATCGTGCCGCAGCCGGAGAAAGCCCTTGCTGAGATCAAGCGGGTGCTGACGGATGATGGCATATTGGTCGCGCCCACCTTCACCCATGCGGGAAATTCTTTTTTCGGCAAGATTAAAGCTTTTTTTATGAAGCTGGCAGGTTTCCCGCTCCACAGCAAGTGGACGAGCGAAGAGTATCTGAGCTTTCTGCGGCAAAATGGCTGGACGGTGCGGAAAAGCGCTGTTCTGAAAGTGTCTTTTCCGCTGACCTATGCGGAATGTGTGAAACCGGAGGTGTAATATGTCATTTTTTGAAAATACCCGCAGGCCGACGGGGCTTGGCGGAAAAATCATGGTCGGTGTGATGAATCTCGGGCATCGGGCTTTGGCAGATTGGGGCATGCGGTTTCTGGACGCTTCTGCCGATGCGAGGGTAGGGTTGAAGATGAGATTTGGACGGAGAAGATCGCCGGCATGACCATCTACAAGGACACCGAGTTGAAAGCGTATCTGGAGCAGACGGGCTTTCACGGGGTGCAGATACGCAAAAAGAAAAGCTGGATCTGCGTCACAGCACGGAAATGAGGAAATAAAAAATGAGCATCTTTGCATCTATCCTGCGCGGGGCATACAAAATCTCCGGCGCGAAAAAGGCATTCGGCCTGCCGGAGGACGAACTGAAAAAGGTCATTGAAAAGCAGAACCGCAGCCGTGGCATTTTTACGCCCACCGACCGCAAGGCGCACTATGAGACGATCACGGTGAACGGCTTTCCCTGCCTAATCGTCAGAGAGACTGAAAAGCCATCCAAGCGCGCCGTACTCTACTTCTTCGGCGGCGGCATGGTGATCGGCCCGGACAAAGGCGACCTGCCTGTGATGCGCAAGCTGATGCGGGATACCGGCTGCGATGTGTGGTTTCCGTTCTATCCACTCTGCATGGAGCATTGCATCACTGAAACCTACGATATGGTCTATGCGTGCTACCGTAGAATGATCGAGCTGTACGGCGGAGGGAATGTCAGCACCTGCGGCTTTTCCTCCGGCGGCGCGCTGGCACTGGGCATCGCAGCGCACAACAACGCACAGCCTGAGCCGCTTCCGCAGCCGAGGCATATCGTCGCCGTATCTCCCGGCGAGGTGCCGTGGAACGATGCGGAAAAGGCGCGGATGCAGGCGCTGAACGAAAGGGACGTCGCCATCGATTATGCCTTTATGGTGACGGTGGAGAAATTCATGCGGCATGGCTGTGAGAATGTGCCGGACTATATGATCTCCGGCTCTCGCGGCAATTTCTCCGGCGTAAGCGATATCCACTTCTTTTACAGCAGCGACGAGGTGCTGTACGGTGCGCTGCCGGACTTTGAGGAAGCCTGCAAACGCGCCAAAGTTCCATACACCGCCTTTGCGCGACCTAAAATGGTGCACTGCTACTGCATGCTGCCGTACTTCAAAGAGGCGCGTGAGGACTTTGCAAAGATAACAGATATTTTGAAGAAATGAGATCGGAGCCGGTAATATGAGGGTTTTGGAATATGGAAAGGAACACGAAAAGACGCTGCTGTTCCTGCCGTGCACGGCGGAGCCGGAGTGGGTGTTCGCCGACTCGGTTGGTCTGCTCTCACAGAATTACCATGTGATGCAGATCGTCTATGACGGTCACGGTGAAACGGGAGAGGATTTTGTCTCCGTAGAAACGACGGTGGATGAGATAACGGATTGGCTGCAAGTACACGGTATCATCCGCCTTGATGCGGCTTACGGCTGTTCTCTGGGCGGTGCGTGCCTGACGCGCTTTCTTGCACTGGGAAAAGTCCCGGTCGGGCGCGCTGTCATTGACGCAGGCATAACGCCATACCAGATGCCGCTGATTTTGCGCCGCCTCGCCTGCCTGCGGGACTACCTTGGCTTCAGGCTCATTGCGAAAAACCGCAAAGTCCTTGAGGCGGCCTATCCGCCGGAGCGCTGGACGCTGCCGGGGCGCGACCCCGTGAAGGAATACGATGCGTTGGCGGCATATCTGAAAACCTATTCAAAAAATACCGTCCGCAATATCTTTTGGTCGGCGAACAACTATGTGCTGCCGCCGAAGCCGGCTGAAACGGGCTGCCGCATCACTTATTGGTACGGCGATGAAGAAAAGAAGGCACGGCATAGTAATATCCGCTTTATCCGGCGCTATTTTCCGCAGATACAGCTCCGTGAGTTTCCTAATATGGCACACGCGGAGCTGGTGATGATCCATCCAGAGGAATTCTGTCGGCATGCGGAGGAGTTTTTGAATCAGGAGGAATGAATATGGATCGGAAAGAAGCTATTCGCAGCGCATACCGCATGACGGGCGGAAACGATTTTTATGACGGCATGATCACCTGCACAACGCTGAGCGGAAAAGCGGTGTGCCGTCTGGTGTGGGATATGAACAAGGCCGAATGTGACAATTATCTCGAAAAGGCGCTGTCCGGCATACCGGAGCATTTCTCGGGCAAGCTGCTTGAGGTGCCGGTGGGAACGGGTATTTTGACAATGCCCGTTTACCAAACACTGCCGCAGGCGGACATTACCTGTCTGGATTACTCTGCGGATATGATGGGGCAGGCACGGGAAAAGGCCGACCGCCTGCACCTGAAAAACGTAACCTTCCGGCAGGGCGATGTAGGTGCGCTTCCCTATGCAGATGGCGCTTTTGACATTGTCTTGTCACTGAACGGCTTTCACGCTTTCCCGGACAAGGAGGCAGCTTATCGGGAGGTTTTCCGGGTTTTGAAACCCGGCGGGACATTCTGCGGCTGCTTTTATGTGATGGGCGAGCACAAGCGGACGGATTGGTTCGTCCGGCGCATTTATGAAAAGACAGGTTTTTTCACGCAGCCCTATGAGACAGTCTCCAGCCTGAAAGCCCGGCTGGATGGAATGTATGCGGATGTGGACATGGGAAATCTGAAAAGCATGGCATGGTTTGTCTGCCGTAAAGCAAAATAGGAGACGATGGTATGTCGAAGAAAGCAACCGAATTTCAGAAAAAAGAAATGAGCAAAATGTACCGCGGCAAGGAGATATTCAAGCCCCTGAACACCGGCTGGATCGACGAGAACGTGGCCTGTGTGCGCGAATGGGTGGCGAACATCTTCTTCTACCGCAAGGGCGATACGACCATCATGATCGATGCGGGCTATAACTACGACCGCCTTGCGGAAAAAATGGGCTGGCTGGGCATCGGCCCGGCGTCCATCCGGCACATCCTCATTACCCATCAGGACACTGACCATGTCGGTGCGGTCGAGGCGGACAGCCCCGGACTTTTCAAAAATGCAAAGCTGTACATCGGCGAGGTTGAGAACCGGTATCTCACGGGCGAGGTGCGCCGCAAGGTGATCTATCGCCTGTACAAGCTGCCGCAGGTCACGATCAACAACGAAAAGGTTCTGTTGCATGACGGCGAAGCGTTCGACATTGACGGCATCAAGATCGAATGTTTCCTCGTCCCCGGCCACACATGGGGGCATATGGTCTACCTCATTGATGACAAGTATCTGTTCACCGGCGACACGATCTGGTTCGGCGCGGATGGCGGTTACAGCTTTATTTCCTCACTGGCAGAGAACAACAAGCTGGCCGTAAAGTCACTCACCGTCCTTGAGGCAAAGCTGAAAAAGATGGGTGTGCACCCCTTGTTCATCACCGGTCATACCGGCTGGACGGACAACTTTGCGTTTGCCTTTGCCCATAAGGGTCAACTCTGCTCACCGTTTAAGAAAAGAGTTCAAGACCCGTCAGCGCCGTATGATGCTTACGACGAGTCGGACGACACCGAAGAAAATGCAAAGAGCGGTTTCCTGAAAGGCGTGGGACGATGACGGCTGCTTTCTGGGGAATCCTGATTCCCTTTCTCGGTACAACGCTGGGCGCAGCCTGCGTATTCTTTATGAAAAAATCGCTGGGAGATTTGGTACAGCGTTCCCTTGCCGGATTTGCCGCAGGAGTGATGGTTGCAGCTTCGATCTGGAGCCTGCTGATCCCCGCCATTGAGCAGTCGGAGGATATGGGCAAGCTGTCCTTTCTCCCTGCCTTTATCGGCTTTTGGGTCGGCGTGTTGTTTTTGCTTTTGCTTGACCATCTGATTCCTCACCTTCATGTGGGAAGCGAACAGGCGGAGGGACCGCGCAGCAGCCTGAGCCGCACCGCGATGATGGTGCTGGCTGTGACCTTACATAATATCCCGGAGGGAATGGCTGTCGGCGTGATGTACGCGGGCTTCCTCGCAGGAAACGCGCAGATCACGGCGGCAAGCGCGCTTGCACTGTCCCTCGGTATCGCCATTCAGAATTTTCCCGAGGGCGCAATCATCTCCATGCCCCTCCGGGCGGAGGGCGAAAGCAAGAGCAAAGCATTTCTCGGCGGTGTGCTTTCCGGCGCGGTGGAACCTATCGGCGCAGTGCTGACGATTATCGCCGCACAGCTCATCATTCCTGCATTGCCATATCTTTTGAGTTTTGCCGCCGGTGCGATGCTCTATGTAGTGGTAGAAGAGCTGATCCCTGAAATGTCGCAGGGGCATCACTCGAATCTTGGAACGGTGTTCTTTGCGGCTGGCTTCAGCGTGATGATGGCGCTGGATGTGGCATTGGGGTAAAAAGAAAAATTATGAGAGTTTTGATTTATGGAGCGGGCGTGATCGGCTCGCTGTACGCAGCGTTGTTTTCGGAAGCGGGTGTGGACACCTCTGTTTATGCTAGAGGAGCGCGGCTGGAAACTCTGCGGCGGAGTGGCCTGCGGTATGAAAAGAATGGAGCGGTTTACACAGCAAATGTCTGTGTGCTGGACACGCTGCACCCAGGTGACATCTACGATTTCATCTTCCTGACTGTGCGGGAAAATCAGCTGCATGAAGCACTGGCGCAGCTGCGGGAGAATCAGAGTCCCTGTGTCGTGACTATGGTCAACTCCATTGAGGACTATGACATATGGGAACAGCTTTGTGGTGATGGACGAATTTTGCCGGCATTTCCCGGTGCGGGCGGCGGATTTGAGAATGGCGTGCTCCATGCGGCACTGACACCGAGGTTCATTCAGCCAACGACCTTCGGCATTCTTTCTTCCAAACAGGAGCCGGATGCGAAGCGGCTGAAAGCATTGTTCAAGCGGGCAAAAATACCTTATCAGCAGGTAAAGGATATGCACGCATGGCAGCTTTGCCACTTGGCAATGGTCGTTCCCATCGCAGACGCCTATTACGAAGCGGACGATCCTGCGAATGCCGGAGCCGATCAGACGGTTATGGCGCATACGGCCAGAGCACTGCGGGACAATTTCCGGGCGCTGGCTCGGCATGGCGTTCATCTGTCACCAGCAAAAATGCGGATGTTCCGTTTCCTTCCGCCGTTTCTATTGCGGCTGGCGTTGAAAATCACCTTCCAAAGCCGATTCGGCGATGTGTTCATGTATCGCCACGCCATGAAAGCGCCGGATGAAATGCGGCAACTGCATGAGCAGTTTTATGCGTATCTTGCGGAGACACAAAGTGGGCGGAATCAATAACGATGAGATACATCATGATCAAGAAAAGCACAGCGCAGGAAGTACCGGCCATGATGTTGTGCGCACAAAGTGTGAAAATCGGATTTGGAGGCTGAAAATGAAACCAAGTAAAGAAAGACGGGCGCTAATTGCAGGCATGATCGGGTGCTTGCTCTATGTGATCGGCGACTTTTTGTTTGCGGCGA
>CAVGVB010000040.1:0-16795 GCA_963632705.1 bacterium
GTCCCATGCCTATGGCTGGCTGCCATAAACCAAGGGGCAAATATATAGTAACAGGAGTTGACGACCATGGATCAGTATATCGGAAAAATGCTGGACGACCGCTATGAGATACTGGAACTGATCGGTTCAGGCGGTATGGCCAACGTCTACAAGGCGCGCTGCCACCGGCTGAACCGTCTGGTTGCCATCAAAATACTCAAGAGCGACCTGGCGGAGAACGCCGACTTCCGCCGCCGCTTCCACGACGAGTCCCAGGCCGTGGCCCAGCTGAGCCACGCCAACATCGTCTCGGTGTACGACGTGTCCACCAACTCGGACACGGAGTATATCGTCATGGAGCTCATCGACGGCATCACCCTCAAGCAGTATATGGAGCGCCGCGGCCGCATGGACTGGCGGGAGTCGCTCCACTTCATCACCCAGATCATGCGCGGCTTGAGCCACGCCCACAGCCGCGGCATCATCCACCGGGACATCAAGCCTCAGAACATCATGGTCCTGCGTGACGGCAGCGTGAAGGTGGCCGATTTCGGCATCGCCTGCCTTGCCAACGCCGGGCAGACGCTGACCCAGGAGGCCCTTGGCTCTGTCCACTATATCTCCCCGGAGCAGGCCCGGGGCGACCGCATCGACGCTCGGTCCGACATCTATTCCGCCGGCGTGGTGCTGTACGAGATGCTCACGGGCCGCCTGCCCTTCGAGGGTGACAGCGCCGTCTCCGTGGCCATCCAGCACCTCAGCTCCGTGCCCCTCGCCCCCCGTGACATCGACCCCAGCATCCCCGAGCCGCTGGAGCTGATCTGCATGAAGGCCATGAACAGCGACCCCAACAAGCGCTATCCCACCGCCGACGCCATGCTGGCGGATCTGGAGAAGTTCCGCAAAGACCCGTCGGTGGATATGGACTATATCCGCCGTGAGCTGGACACGCCCTCCTCCGAGAGCGAGCCCACCATGCCGCTGCCCACGGCCCAGGTAGCCTCCGCTGTGAAAAAGCGCACCGCCGAGACGCGGCGGGACGACTACCGGGACGACGAGCCGCCCCGGCGCGATAAGAAGTCCCTGGCCATCATCGTGGGCATCTTCGCGGCGGCGCTGGTGCTGGTGCTGCTGCTGTTCAAGCTGATCCTGGGCGATTTCGGCCCTGCCGGCAGCAACAAGAGCTACCCCGTCCCCGACGTGCGTGGCAAGACCGTGGAGGAAGCCCAGCTCATGAGTGAGGTGAAGGACATCTTCTACATCGAGGTGGTGGGCACCCGGGTGACAGACCAATACGAGCCGGGCCAGATCGTGGAGCAGGACCCCACCGCCGGCAAGACCCGCAAGAGCAATCTGGTCATCCAGGTCTATGTGGCGGAAGCGCCGGAAAAGGAATATATGAAGAACGTGGTGGGCATGGAGTACCGCCAGGCCCGGGTGCTGCTGGGCGATATGGGGCTGGAGCTTGCCTTCCAGCCGGTGTATGAGACATCCGACAAATATCCCACCGACGTGGTGGTTTCCACTGAGCCGGCGGCGGACCAGCC
The DNA here is from genome assembly GCA_963632705.1 of bacterium. Classification (GTDB taxonomy): domain Bacteria; phylum Bacillota; class Clostridia; order Oscillospirales; family Oscillospiraceae; genus Vescimonas. Next base: position 1,527 of record CAVGVB010000040.1, read on the forward strand.
TCTGACCAAGGGCCAGACCGTCATTCTCCACATCAGCACCGGCCCGGAGACCGTGACCGTCCCCACCTTCACGGGCATGAACATCTCCAACGCCATTCACGACGCCCAGGACCTGGGCCTGACCATCGGCGAGATCACCTACGATCCGTATAACTTTGAGCCTGCCGGCACGGTGGTCGGCCAGGACATCGAGCCGAAAACGGTGGTCAACGGAGGCACGCGGATCAGCTTCACCGTCAGCGGCAGCGAAAATGAGTCCACGGCCATGCACACCAAAGTGGTGGAGTTCACCATGCCCACCGGCTGGGAGGGTATGGTCAAGGTGGAGTTCGAGCAGGACGGCGCCGTGGTGGACAGCCAGTATCTCAGCGCCACCATGGGGACGATCAGCTATACCTTCTCCGGTGTGGCCGGCACGGGCGCCTCCGTCTGCGCCTACTTCACCAACGTGGAGACCGACACCACTGTGGTTTCCCCCGCCCAGGAGATACGCTTTTGAGCCGGGGGCGCATTGAAAAGGCCCTCAGCGGCTTCTACTATGTGAACACCGGCGGCGAGACGCTTCAGTGCCGCGCCCGGGGCAAGTTCCGCCGCGAGGGCCTCAGCCCTCTGGTGGGCGACTGGGTGCAGGTCCGGGAGCTGGGTAACGGCGAGGGCTTTGTGGAGGCGGTGGAGGAGCGCCGCAACCAGTTTGCCCGGCCCGCCGCCGCCAACATCGACCAGCTGGTGATCCTGGCCTCAGCGGCCATTCCGGTGACAGAGCCGTACCTCATCGACCGCATCGCCTCCATCGCCGCCCTGAAGGGCTGTCAGGTGCTGCTGTGCCTGAATAAGTGTGATCTCAACAGCGCCGACGAGCTGTACGACATTTACAGCCGCTCCGCCATCCCTGTTCTCCGGATCAGCGCCGTCACCGGCCAGGGGCTGGACACGCTGCGCGCCGCCATCCGCGGCAAGCTCAACGCCTTCACCGGCAACTCCGGCGTGGGAAAGTCCAGCGTGCTGAACGCACTGCTGCCGTCCCTGGACCTGCCGGTGGGGGAGGTCAGCAAGGCTCTGGGCCGCGGCCGCCATACCACCCGCCATGTGGAGCTGTTTGCCCTGGGGGAGGACACCTATATCATCGACACCCCCGGCTTCTCCTCCTTCGACACGGCGGAGATGGACCTGGCGCTGAAGCAGAACCTGCCGGAGACGTTCCCCGAGTTCGCGCCCTATGTGGATGGCTGCCGCTTCACCGGCTGCACCCATACCAAGGAGAAGGGCTGCCGCGTGCTGCAGGCCGTAAAGGAAGGCCTGATCCCCGCCAGCCGCCACCGCAGCTACGTCCGCCTCTTCGACGAGCTGAAGGACGTGAAGGAGTGGCAGCAGAAAAAATAGAGACTGAAAAGCGGAAGAAGCGCCCATTCGGGCGCTTCTTCCACGAGATTGTCGAAAAAGCCTGTCATTGCGAGCCAGTCCGCAGACTGGCGTGGCAATCCGTTTCCAAAATGCAAAATTCTCGCGTTTCCCGCAGATTTGCAGCTAAGAGATCACGGATTCCCACGTCGCTTCGCTCCTCGGAATGACAGAGTGGGTTTATCGGCACGCTGACGAAAGAAGCACCCTCCCGGGTGCTTCTTCCGCTTTTTGCAAAATATTTCCGTTTTTTTCTGTTTTGTTATTATAATTTTCCTGCCTGTCTATAAAGCTCTTTCAACTTTTTTCCAGATAGAATTTCCATTTTTCGCGGCTATTTTTCCTGTCCCTCCGGGCTGTCGTGCTCCTCCTCGTGGGCGTACAGCGACGGGAACATGGCCCGCAGCAGGTTGTATGTGCGGTTGTGGCTGTGCAGCCAATCGCTGTCTTCGGCGTGCAGCTTGTCCTTATCGGCATAGGTCTCCAGCGCGTGGCATGTGTCCACATACGCCTTCTGCAGCTGCCGCATTCTTGCGCTCATATGCTGCAATAAACTCATGATTTTGGCCGGTTTTTCCCGAAAATAGGCACTGAAATTGTCATAAGTGATCTCGCTGACGATGGTGGGCTCAAGGGCCACAGCGGTGGTGTTCCGCGGCCGCGACTCCAGAAAGCTGATCACATTGAAGAAATCACCCTCCCGGAGGGTGACCACCGGCACTTCCTCCGGCGTTCCGTAATCGAAATAGACGCCCACGCTGCCGTAGAGGATGTTATACATACTCATGACCATTTCCTTGGGCCGGCAGATGATCTCACCTTTTTTGAAGCGTTTTTCTGTATGGGGCATACAAAACCTCCTGTTTTTGCAACTTTTTGTATAAAAACGGCATAGTGTTCCTGTTGGCATTATACCACAGTATTACCACTTTTGTCGATAGTTTTCCTTGCCAAACGGGCGGGAAAGTGGCATACTGATGCAGATAAGGAGTGGATTTTATGGATTATTTTGCGCCGAAGCTGTCCCCGCAGGAGCTGCAGACCATCAGCGCCATCGGTCTGGCCCACATGGGAGACGCCGTGTATGAGCTGCTGGTCCGCACCTGGCTGTGCGTCCACGGCAAGGCCACCGGCAAGGAGATGCACCGCGCCACCGTGGCGCTGGTCTGCGCCCCGGAGCAGGCCCGCCGCGCCGCGAAGCTGCTGCCCCTGCTGACGGAGAAGGAGACGGCGGTCTATAAGCGAGGCCGCAACGCCAACGTGCACACCATCCCCCGCAGCGCCAGCCACGCGGAGTACCACGCCGCCACGGCGCTGGAATGTCTGTTGGGATGGCTGTACCTCCGGGGCGACAAGGCCCGTATCGAGGAGTTATTCAAGGTGATGATGGAGGAGGATGGATATGCCTCTTGACGCGATCTGTTTGCAGGGCGTCGTGGCGGAGCTGACGCCCCAGGTGGTTGGAAGCCGCATCGAGAAGGTCCAACAGCCCGCCCGTGACCAACTTGTTTTATTGCTTCGCGGCGGCAAGCGGCTGCTGTTGTGCGCCGGCGGCGGGCAGCCCCGGCTGCACCTGACGGAGACGCTGCGGGACAACCCTGCCCAGCCGCCCATGTTCTGCATGCTGCTGCGTAAGTATCTGGGCAGCGGCATCATCCAGTCGCTGGAGCAGGAGCCGTTGGAGCGGGTGGTGACGCTGACGATCTCGGCGGCGGATGAGCTGGGCGAGCGCAGTACCTTCCGCCTGATCCTGGAGACGGTGAGCCGCCGGGCTAACCTGATCCTGGCGGACAAGGACGGCCGCATCATCGACTGCCTGCGGCGCATCGACTTTGAGATGAACCCGGACCGTCAGGTGCTGCCGGGGCTGTTTTACCGGCTGCCTGCGCCGCCTGATAAGCTGTCACCGCTGGCGGTGGAGCGGGACGAGTTTGAGCGCATGGCCCTGTCCGCCGGGGACGCCCCTGCGGACACATGGCTGGTGAACACCTTCAACGCCCTGTCGCCGCTGACCGCCCGAGAGCTGGTGTTCCGGGCCTGCGGCAGCGTGGATGCCCCTGTTTCGCAGACCACCGGCCTGTGGGACAGCTTTTCCATGTGGACGGAGTCTGTAAAGGCTGAAAGATTTACACCTGTGATGCTGAAACGGAACGGCGTTCCGGCTGACTATACCTACGAACCCATTCACCAGTACGGCGCAGCCATGGAAGCCGAGACCTACGACAGCTTTTCCCGTCTGCTGGACGACTTCTTCGAGAAGAAGGAGCAGGCGGAGCGGGCCAAGCAGAAGGGGCAGGACCTGCTGAAAACCGCCGCCACGTCGGCCTCCCGCATCCGCCGGAAGCTGGCGGCCCAGGAGAAGGAGCTGCTGGACTGCCGCGACCGGGACAAATGGCGTATTTACGGCGAGCTGATCACCGCCAACCTCTACCGCATGGAGCGGGGCATGAGCCGCCTGACGGCGCAGAACTACTACGACCCCGACTGCGCCGATGTGGACATCCCGCTGGATGTGCGGCTGTCGCCCCAGGAGAACGCCGCCAAGTATTTCAAGAAGTATACCAAGGCCAAAACGGCAGAGAAGTATCTGACGGAGCAGCTGGAAAAGGGCCGCGCCGAGCTGACGTATCTGGAGAGCGTTCAGCAGGAGCTGGCGCTGGCGGAGAGCGAGCAGGACTTCAACGACATCCGCTCCGAGCTGGCCGACGGCGGCTACCTCCGCCGGGGCGGGAACGGGAAGAAGGCCGCTTTCCAGCGGCCCAGCAAGCCCCGGGAGTTCCGCTCCTCCACCGGACTGCGTATTCTGGTGGGCCGCAACAACCGGCAGAACGACCGCCTTACCGCCAAGGATGCGGAAAAGTGGGATCTGTGGCTGCACACCCAGAAGATCCACGGCAGCCACGTCATCCTCTGCACCGGCGGCGTCGAGCCGGATGAGCAGAGTTTGCTGGAGGCCGCGTCGCTGGCGGCCTACTTCTCCCAAGCCCAGGACAGCACCAAAGTCCCGGTGGACTACACCCCGGTGAAATTCGTGAAGAAGCCCGCCGGCGCAAAGCCCGGCATGGTGGTCTACACCACCTACAACACCCTGCTGGCCGACCCGGACGCCGCGCTGGTAAAGAAGCTGGCGGTGAAGTGAGTCAGTGAACAAAGGAAAGCCGCCCATCGGGCGGCTTTCCTTTATATGCGGTGCGCCGTTATGCCTCGGCGGGATCTTCCCGGAACAGCATGGTGATGCACCACAGCCCGGCCAGACCCACCAGCGCGTAGATCACGCGGCTGATCGCGCCGGTCTGTCCGCCGAACAGGAATGCCACGCAGTCAAAGCGGAACAGCCCCACGATGCCCCAGTTCAGCGCACCGATAATGCCCAGGATCAGGGCGATACGGTCTACGATCTTCATACGTTCATAACCTCCTTGCGGGAAACTGCTTTCTGCCATAGCTTGTGCCGACCCGTCTGGGATATGCACAAAAATTTTTCTGATGGCCTGAATTATTTTGGAAAACGCATTGCAAACAGCGGCGGTTTTTGGTATGATGACCGTAGTTGAATTTATATATACCCTTGACGGACAGAAAACATAAGGAGGAGACCATGAACAAGAAGTTTGAGAAGCTGGGCTTTTATCCCGCCGACATCCTGCTGCCCAAGGGCCAGGATATGACCAAGTGGGCCGTGGTGGCCTGCGACCAGTTCACCTCTGAGCCGGAGTACTGGCAGGCGGTGGAGCAGCAGGTGGGCGACGCTCCCTCCACGCTGCGTCTGATCCTGCCGGAAGCCAACCTGAAAGCCCCCAACGTGGACGAGCTGATCGGCGACATCAACACCGCCATGAGCAAGTACCTGGCCGACGGCGTGTTTGAAACGCTGACCGACAGCCTGATCTATATCGAGCGCCAGCAGTCCGACGGCAAGATCCGCCACGGCCTCATCGGCATGGTGGACCTGGACGCCTATGACTTCACCCCCGGTTCCGGCGCGCTGATCCGCGCCACCGAGGGCACGGTGCTGGATCGCATCCCGCCCCGGGCCAAGGTGCGCCGCAACGCCCCCATCGAGCTGCCCCACGTCATGCTGCTCATCGACGACCCCGACAAGACCGTTATCGAGCCGCTGACCGCCGCTGCCGGCAGCATGGAGAAGGTCTATGACTTCGACCTGATGCAGAACGGCGGCCATATCCGCGGCTTCAAGCTGTCCGACAAGCAGATCGACGCCGTGGCCAACGCCCTGGAGGGCCTGACCACCGACGAGGCCATGCAGAAGAAGTACAACGTCTCCGGCGTTGCGCCCCTGCTGTTCGCCGTGGGCGACGGCAACCACTCCCTGGCCACCGCCAAGGCCTGCTACGAGGAGCAGAAGAAGGGCAAGACCCCCGAGGAGTATCTGGCTCTGCCCGCCCGCTACGCCCTGGTGGAGGTGGTGAACAACCACGACGACGCTCTGCAGTTCGAGCCCATCCACCGCGTGATGTTCGGCGTGGATCATCAGAAGTTCATGGACGCTTTCCGCGCCGCCTATCCCAATGCCTACGAGGGCCAGGGCGACGGCCACACCATCGAGTTCGTCTGGAACGGCGAGAGCCACTTCATCACCGTCCCCGATCCCAAGGTCCAGCTGGCCGTGGGCACGCTCCAGGGCGTCATCGACCAGTACCTGAAGGACAACGGCGGCGAGGTGGATTACATCCACGGCGATGAGGTCACCCGCGAGCTGGGCGGCAAGCCTGGCAACATGGGCTTCCTGCTGCCCGCCATGGGCAAGGAACAGCTGTTCAAGACCGTCATGGCCGACGGCGTGCTGCCCCGCAAGACCTTCTCCATGGGGCACGCCCAGGACAAGCGCTATTACATCGAGGCCCGCAGGATCGTCAAGTAAACCACTGGCGTTTCCGCAAAACGTATGCTACAATAGAGCCGCGGCTTTGCCGCGGCTCTATTCTTTTTGCTGTGAGGAAACCGCCATGAAATGTGTGGAAAAGGCATACGCCAAGGTCAATTTAACACTGGCGGTAGGGGAGAAGCGCCCGGACGGCTACCATGAGGTCGTATCCGTCATGCAGCGTGTCAGCCTGTGCGATACGCTGACGGTGGAGTGGACGGACGGCGGTATTTCTCTGGTGTGCAGCGACCCGTCCTTGCCTGCGGGTGAGGAAAATCTGGCACACCGCGCCGCAGCGCTGTTCTTTCGGGAGACGGGGATCGCCGGCGGCGCGGCCCTGACGCTGGAAAAGCGTATCCCGTCCCAGGCGGGGCTGGGCGGCGGCAGCAGCGACGCCGCGTCGGTGCTGCTGGCCCTGCGGAGGCTGTATGCCCCGGCTCTGCCGGACGGTGCGCTGGAGACCATGGCCGCCGCCCTGGGCAGCGACGTGCCCTTTTTCATCCGCGGCGGCACACAGCTGGCCACCGGCAGGGGAGAGGTGCTGTCGCCGCTGCCGCCCCTGACCGACGGTTGGTTCGTCATCGTCAAGCCCGCGGAGAGCTTCTCCACCCCGGCCATGTACCGCCGCCTGGATGAGCTGCCCCCGGCCCATGCGCCGGCCTTCCCGCCGCTGCAAGGCGGCCTGTCTGCGCTGGCCGCCGGCCTGTTCAACCGCTTCGAGGCCGCCGTTCCCGCCGACAGCGCCGTGTGGGACATCAAAGCCCGGCTCGCCGCCCACGGCGCGCTGGCGTCGCTGCTCAGCGGCAGCGGCAGCGCCGTGTTCGGACTGTTTGATACGGAGACGGCCGCCCGCGCTGCTGTCGAAGCCCTCCGCCCCGCCTGGCCGGAAGTTTTTTTGGCCCGGCCTGTATAAAAACCGAAAACACCGTCCACAATGCAGCTAATTCTGCAAGGACGGTGTTTTTATGCGTACATACACATGGAAAAAGCTGGAGATCGCGCTTCTTCTGGCCCTGGCCGCCACCCTGCTCTGGGGCGCGGTCTCCCTCCACCGGCAGGAGACCCTGAGCCGCAAGATGATCCGTCTCCACGTCATCGCCAACTCCGACAGCGACGCGGACCAGGCCCTGAAGCTCCAGGTCCGGGACGCCGTGCTGGCCCGCGCCACGGAGATGCTGACCCAGTCCGCCGACATGACTGACGCCTGGTCGCGGCTGGAGGACGCGCTGCCTGCCCTGGAGCAGACCGCCTCGGCGGCCTGCGGCGGCGCATATCCCGTCCGCGCCGAGCTGGCGGAGGCGGAGTTCCCGCTGAAGGAGTACGACGGCTTTGCCCTGCCTGCGGGCCGCTACCCGGCGCTGCGGGTGATCATCGGCGCAGGCGCGGGCCGCAACTGGTGGTGCGTGGTCTACCCGCCCCTGTGCACCACTGCCTGTACCGATATGGAGCGGGTGGCCATCGATGCCGGTTTGGACGGCGACGACGTAAAGCTCATCAGGGAAGAGGACGGCTATGTCCTCCGTTTCCGCGCCGTGGAGCTGTGGCAGCGCCTCCGTCAGTACCTGGGAAAATAAAATGGGAAAATAAAATGGCCAGTTCTGCGAAAAAAACTGTTGACAAACATCGGAAAACCTGTATAATAGTTCTTGTTCGTCAGGACACAGCGGGATTGTGTAAAGGTAGCACAGCGGACTCTGACTCCGTATGTGAGGGTTCGAATCCTTCTCCCGCTGCCAGCAAGAGGTCTGAAACCAAAAGGTTTCAGACCTCTTTTCTTGTGCCTGACCCTTTGACCGTTTGGGCCTTTCACTGTGGTGCATCTGGATGAAACGACACCGTATGTGTACGAGGAAAAGCACAAGCGCAAGCCGATCAGTCTGCGGCGAGATGCCTTTCGATCACAGCACGAGCTCATACAAAAGGAACTCCCTCGGCGTTCCAATATCCACATACGTGATCTCAACGGTATCGATATAAGCGAAGCCAAATGACATATACATCTTCTGCGGAACGTCGTTCCCCTCTATGCAGTCAAGTCGGATCGACTTCAGCTTTCTGGCTCTTGCGGTATCGATCGCGTGCTGCACCAGCTGCTTGGAATAGCCGCGGCCACCGTATTCAGGAAGCACGCGCAGACCGTGGAGAACGACCATCTCATCATCCTTCGCATCGGTCAGCCAGCGAACTGTACGATACGCCGCGTCGCAATCGTGATCCATGATATATGCGGCGACGATCTGCCCATCTTCAACGCCGATAAACTGACTCCTCTCCGCGATCGCGCCCCGGATCATTTCATCCGGGGGAAAGCCGCCCTTGTCGCCTTCCGGCAGGAAGTCCTTTTCTCCCAGCACCTCGCACATACGGTCATAGAAATGCCGCAGCTCCTCAAAATCATGTTCCTCTGCACATCTGATTATCATAATGATCGCTCCTCTCCGGCTGAAATTTATTGTTTTTGTATCGGGTCTGCTCTCAGATGACCTGAAACCGCGTCCATTTCTGCGACTTCAATCTCCACAGGAAGATCGCGCCCCGGAACACCAGGTCGATGCTCATGCCGATGGCCACGCCGATAACGCCCCAGCCCAGCCACAGGCCGAACAGCGCCGAGAACAGCAGCCGCGCCCCGATGGTCAGGGAGATGGACACGATCATGGTGAACTTCACGTCACCCGCTGCCCGCAGGCCGTTCCCCAGCGAGCCGGCAAAGGGGTAGGCCAAACCGTTGAAGATGTTGTTGATGAGCACCAGCCATATCACCAGTTCCTTGGCCTCCGGCGAGATGGCGGAATAGCGAACGATCAGCGGCGTGATGGCGAAGATCAGGGCGTTCCACAGTACAGACAGCACCAGCGTGATCTTGTTGAGCTTTTTGAAGTAGAGGTTGGCGGCGTCGATGTCCCGCGCCCCCATGCACTGGCCGATGACGGTGGTGTACACCGGCGCCATGGCAAGCCCAATGATGGACGCCAGCGACCATATACTCTGCGCCACGCCGTTGGCGGCGATCTGATACGTGCCGAACAGCGCCACCATGCTGGACAGCGCCACCTTCACCAGCTGGTGTACGCCGTTTTCCACGCCGTTGGGCAGGGCAATACCCATGACCTTTTTGAGCAACCCGCCGTCCCACGCCCATATATCCGCCCAGCTGTACCGCACCGGGTTTTGCGCTTGGAAGCAATAGACCGTCACCGCCGCGGCGGACAGGATGCGGGAGAGCAGCGACGGCCACGCAACGCCTGCCGCGCCTAAATTCAGCACGAAAACGCCAACGCAGTTGCCCGCCACATTGATGACGTTGGCAACAATGGAAACGATCATGGTCACGTCGGTCTTGCCGATGCTGCGGCACAGCGCCGCGCCTGCGTCGTAGACGGCGAGGAACGGCAGGGACAACGTGGTGATCCACAGATAGGACTCGCAGGCCGCCATCACGTCCGCCTCGATGCTGCCGAACAGCAGCCGCAGAAGCTGGGTGCGGAACACCAATATCAGCGCCGCCATCACCACGGAGATGACCGCCGAGATCATCAGCAGCTGCCCCGCCGAGCGGGATGCCGCTTTCTCGTTTTTGCTGCCGATGTACTGGCTGATAATGACAGCACCGCCGGAGGACAGCGCCGTGAACAGGAAGATCAGCACCGTGTTGAAGGACGTGACCAGCGACACGCCGGACACGTCCGCTTCGCTGGAAAAGCTGACCACGAACGTGTCAGCGATGCCCACGAACATCAAAAGAAACTGCTCGATAAACAGCGGGACGATCAGCTCCCGCAGGTCTTTGTTGGTAAACATCTCACGCCTCGTATTTCTCTGTAAAAGCACGCTTGCACTCCGCCAGCATCCGCTCCACCTTCGCCATGTCCCAGTCGCAGAAGTCCGTTGCGATCATGGACGCGATGCCGTGGGCGTGCATCCACAGCTGGTCGTGCAGAATGTCCGCTTCCTCGTGGCCGATGCGGTAGGCGGCCATCAGCTTCTCGATGGAGCGCTCGATCATGGCCAGCAGCGCCTGCTTGATCTCCGCAAAGGCGTTGGAACGCATGAACAGGAAACGGAACAGCCGCGGTTCTTCTTTGGCGAAGGCGATGTAGCGCATACCGTACAGGCAGACGATACCGTCCTCGCTCCCGGCTTTCATGTACCGCTCAAATTCGGCGACAGCCAAGGGAATGAGTTCTCCACGCAGCGCCTCCATCCCGGAAAAGGACAGATACACGGGCTGGGTGGAGCAGCCCAGCTCCCTGGCCAGCTGCCTGAGGTTCACCGCTTCATAGCCCTGTTCCCGCAGCAGCTTCAGTGCGGCGTTCAAGATCATCTCTTTTGTGACCTGCTTCTTTGCCGGCATATTCTCACCTTCAACAATAAATTAGTTTATCAATAACTTCGCTTATTATATTCCCGCCCGCCCGCCGTGTCAAGACGCAGCCGGTCTGTCCGATAAAAACACGAGCCTTCCCGCCATAACAGCGCCGTTACCTCCTTGACAGCACAAAAACACTAACGTATACTCAGTAGTCAAAGTAAAGTGAGGTGTCTGTCATGGCGTTGTATGAGCTTTTGCATCAGCTGAACATCCCCTATCAGGAGGCTTCCCACGCTGCCGTTTATACCATCGAGGAGGCGGAGCGGCTTCAGATCGACCTGCCCGGTGTGGAGGTGAAGAACCTTTTTGTCAAGGATAAGACCCACTATTTCCTCTACTGCCTTCCCGCGCAGAAACGGGCCGACCTGAAGTCGCTGCGAAAAACCATCGAAAGCGGCGCGCTGACCTTCGCCAGGGAGGACGAGCTGCTGGAGAAGCTGGGGCTTACCGCAGGGTCGGTCACACCGCTGGGGCTGATCAATAACACCCAGCGCGACGTGATCCTGCTGGTCGACAGGGAGCTGCTGGGCCAGACCGTGTGGGTACACCCCAACACCAACACAAAGACCATGTCCCTGACGCTGGACGATCTGCTGCGGCTGATGGAGCACCTCCATGTGCAGGTGCGGTTCGTCTAAGGCGAAAAGTGCTTGCTATCCGCATTCATGTGTGGCATAATAGAAAAAATGTAGTGTGCATCGTGGATAACTTGTTGAAAGAAGGTATCTTCCCATGGGAGAATTGATACGCGTCAGTATGAAGCAGCAGATCTATGAGATCGTGAAGGGCCGGATCATGGATCAGACCTACCCCCTGGGTTCGCCGGTGAACATCGTGTCGCTGTCCAGGGAGTTCGGCGTCAGCAACACCCCCATCCGCGAGGCGCTGAACATTCTGTGCGCCGAAGGGCTGCTGGTGTCCACCCTGAACACCAAATTCCGTGTCATCGAGCTGAACGAGGACGTGAAGCGGGAGCTGAACGAGGCGGTGTATGTGATCCTCAGCGGTGCGTATCAGTGCGCCTGCCGCAGCGGCAAGGTGGCCGCTCTGCCTCAGCTGCTGGAGGACGCCTATGCCGCCCAGCTGGCCTGCGGCACGGAGGCCGACACGGAGTACATCAAGAACGCCATCGCCTTCGACCGCTGCTTTGTCCAGGCAGCGGAGAACGAGAAGCTGCTGGCGGTGTTCGACAACCTGTCCACGCTGCTGTTTCTGTCGGTGCGCTATACCTACTACCAGTCCGATCGTTCCGTGGCCGACAATCTCTCCGATCATAGGACGATGCTGGAGGCGGTCCGCGCAGGCGACCAGAGGAGCGTATTGGACACGCTGCTGCACCATTACAGCAAGATCCACCCCGATAAGGAATAACGGCAAACGTGCCGCCGGTTTCAGAGAACCGGCGGCGCGTTTTGTCATAATACATAATTTCAGCGCCGTAATTTGTCGATATATCCAAATGTGCACACTTTTCGAGACTTCCTATTGACAAGTATGCACACTTTTGGTATTTTAAGTATGCACACTACATGATGCACACGTGTGACACATATTTTGAGATAGGAGCGAACTGTTATGAAGCGTAGTCTGACTGTCCCCATGAAGGCTGAGGGCCTGACCTCCATGAAGATCCAGTACAACTTTAAGACCGGCGTCTACCAGTTGGAAGCCCGCAAGGAGTGGGAGCCGGATCTGGACTTCACCCGTTACAACAAGGATTTCTTTGCTGAGAGCATCCTGACTGACGACGTGGTGTACTACAACACCAAGCAGGTTCGTGAGCTGTTCCGCAAGTACGATCTGGAGGACTACCTGGAGGAGGTCATGGATCTTCTGCGTCAGGGCCGCCACTTCGGCATCGAGCTGTACTACTTTGCCAAGAAGGACATCACCTTCATGAGCCACCAGCATTCCCGCAAGCTGGGCATCAACAACAAGCTGCACGCCACCCTGGCCGGCGGTATCCGCCGCCACAGCCCCGACGAGGAGGAGAAGGACGTTATCATCGACGGTCTGAACCTGGGCCGCGGCATGAGCTTCAAGGACGTGGCGGGCCGCATCCCCATGGGCGGCTGCAAGCAGACCGTCACCATGCCTCCCATCGACCTGACCGACATGGAGGTCATCGGCTTCCTGGGCTTCAGCATTGACCGCTGCCGCACCATGACCGGCCCCGACATGAACTTCCCCACCGAGCTGGCCGATGTGGAGAACGAGAACTACTCCATGCAGTACACCAACGGCCCGGCCCACTCCGCTCTGGGCGAGACCGGCAAGCCCACCGCCTACGGTGTGTATGTCACCATGAAGCAGGCTGTGAAGTTCCTGGAGGGAACCACGAGCCTGGCCGGCAAGTCCGCCACCCTGGTGGGTCTGGGCGCTGTGGGCTGGTATATGGGCGAGCACCTGCTGGAGGAATGCAGCAAGCTGTATATCGCTGACCTGAGCATGGACCGCTGCAAGGAGTTCGTGGCCAAGCACCCCGGCAAGAACATCGAGATCATCCCCCTGGAGGGCGCTTACTATCAGGAATGCGACATTCTGTGCCCCTGCGCCATCGGCGGCATCTTCTCCGACGAGACCATTCCTCTGCTGAAGTGCAAGTACATCTGGGGCAGCGCCAACAACGTGCTGAAGGCTTCCTCTCAGGAGGAGGAGTTCCGTCTGGCCAAGAAGCTGCAGGAGCGCGGCATCATGTTCCAGACCGAATGGTATCACAACGCCGCCGGCGCTATCTGCGGCTACTTCGAGTACGTCTACGGCAAGAACGCCAAGTATGAGGATCTCATCAAGTACATTGACGACATCATGCCCGCCGCCACCTTCCACAACCTGACGCAGGCCAAGGAGCTGGGCATCACCCCCTGCGAGAACGCCTACCGCCTGTGCGGCGAGGTCATCTACGGCGACATGGCCCTGGAGGATCTGAAGCTGTAAAACAAACACCGTCTGTCAACGCGAACCCAAGCGAACACTCCCGCAGCCGGGGAGGGCGCGTAAGCCCTCCCCGGTCAGAAAAAGAAAAGGAGTCTCACTATGGAGAAACAAAACAGCGGCTTCGGCAGTATTTTCGGATTTCTTATGACCATGATCGGCTTTGCTGTCGGCGTAGGAAGTCTATGGCGCTTTCCCTATATCTGCGGCACCAACGGCGGTGCTCTGTTTATCATCACCTACGTTCTGGTGATCCTGCTGGTGGGTATCCCGCTGCTGACGGCGGAGATGTCCATGGGCTACTGCTCCCAGCGCAAGGCCGTAGGCGCATACAAGGTGCTGGAAAAGCCCGGCTCTAAATGGCATTTTGCCGGGTATCTGCACATTTTGGCGGGCTGGATGGTCAACGCCTACACCGTGCCCATTTACGCATGGGTGGTCATCTACATCTACCGCACCGCTGCCGGCTTTTTCACCGGCATGGACGCGGTACAGATCGAAGCCTCCTTCAACGCGCTGAACGCCGACCATCTGACCATGTTCATCGGCGCGATCATCAGCTGGGGTCTGCTGGCCCTGGTGGTGAGCCGCGGCCTGGAGAGCGGCGTGGAGAAGCTGTCCAAGATCATGATCCCGGCGCTGGCTGTCATTATGGTGATATGCATCATCATCGGTCTGCGTATCCCCGGCTCGGAGAAGGGCCTGGAGTTCCTGTTCACACCCAACCCCGACAACTTCAGCTTTTCCTCCTTCGCGTCGGCGCTGGGGCAGGCATTTTTCGCCATCGGCATCGGCATGTTGGCCTCGATGGTGTTCGGCAGCTGCATCCGAAAGAAAGACGAAAACCTGCTGAAGGACTGCTCCATCATCAGCGTGTCCATCATTTTGGCGGGCATATTCGCCGGACTGATGATCTTCCCCATCTGCTTCGCATTCGATCTTGAGCCCGCCGCAGGCGTCAGCCTGTCGCTGATCACCCTGCCCAACGCCTTCAACGCCGTGGCAGGCGGCCGCATCATCGGCACTGTCTTTTATGTGGGCTTTTTCTTCGCGGCATTCTCCTCATCCATCAGCATGGCGGAGGCTGTGGTCCACGCCCTGATGGAGCTGCTGAAATGCTCCCGCACCAAGGCATTGGTCATCACTCTGATCGGCGATGTGGTGATCGGCTCGGTGTCCATCCTGAGCCTCGATATGTTCGACAAGATGGACATATTCACCTGCAACTATCTGGTGGTGATCGGCGCGTTCGTCATCTCCATCTTCTGCGGCTGGGTCTGGAAGGCGGACAACTTCCTGGACGCCGCCAATGTCCGGCATCCCTTCGCCAGAACGTGGCTGAAGATCTGTGTCAAATACATTTGTCCTATTTCCATCGCGATCATCTTTGTTGGCAACTTTGTCTCCTTCTGATCAACAGGGATCAGCTTTTCCTTTATAATCTCCTCAAGGCGGCAGGCATCCCTTTGGCCAGAAAGGGATGCCTGCTGTCGTTTTTGTTATCCGAACACCACCTCTTGCATCACCACTTCCAAAAAGAAAAGCACGGCTTCGCCGTGCTTTTCTTTTTTCGTGGGAGAGATCCGAAAAGGAAAGAAGCCCGGCGCTTTCGCGCCGGGCTTTGCTGTATATCGAAAACCACTCGCTGGGCGAGTGGTTCAAAAAAGGCTACTGCCGATG
>CAVGVB010000041.1:0-16411 GCA_963632705.1 bacterium
ACCGGCTGGGTGTACCGGTGATCCTGGAGACTGACGCTAAGTCCAAGTGCGACAAGTACATTCATCTCGGAATGGAGCTTGCCGGCGTGCGGGACATCGGCGAATTCGGAAAGCTGTATGATCTGATCAAATACCCGGACACGGAAAAGCAATAGTCTATCATAGAGGAGGCCGCAACGTCAAAATGAAGGCAGAGGATACTACAAGGTTCATCCGCTGGTGTATTTTGGGCGCGATCGGATGTATATTTATGGCCGCCGGTGATTGGCTGCTGGGATGCGTTCCGCTCCAGGAGACAGACACGGGTATGTTCAACCGCGCCTACTATCTGTCCGGCGCTTACGGCCTGTGGCGGCCCGTACTTACGGTGGGGCTGGGAGCGATCGGGGCATTCCTATATTACTTCGTGGTAAAAGCACTGAACGCGGATCTCGACGCAGCATACCGAAAAACAAGGTATGTCCAATACCTGTGCGGGATATTCACCGTTGCGGTCGCTTTGACCATCCACACATGGGTGGCCACCATGGCATGGTTTGCCACATATTTAGGCCCGCGTATCGGAGCAGAAACCGCTGTCGCGGTGGTCACTGCCTATCAAGACGATACGCTCATTGCCATTCTCCCGACGTATGCTCCGATGGTGCTGTTTATCGGCATCCATTTCGTGATGCTGCTTGCCGACAAGACCCGTTATCCCCGGTGGATGCTCCTTTTCCATCCGGTCACATGGAACATTCTGCTGGTTTCAGTTCCGGATATCGCGCAGGCCATGCAGCTGCCTGCCGCCGCATGGATGTCCGTGATGAGCCAGAGCAGCACCAACAGCGCCATCTTGATCTGGTGCATCGCGGCGGCAGTTTATGAGAAGAAGCGTGTACAGGAATGACGGATATGCGGGCACGCGCCGCTGCCGCAGCATCCGCTGTCCAAGCTGATGTCCTTACGCTGCTGCGATCACTTCATCACCGGCGGCAGAAAGCAAACTGAGCGCAAAAAACTCGTATCGGCAAAGGGCCGATACGAGTTCTTTTTTGTCCTATAGACAGAAGGTGTCACACCTTCCAGCCTGCGGCCTGCTGGCGCTCCACCACGAAGCGGCGGTAGAGTCCGTCCGCGGCGACCAACTCGTCATGCGCGCCCTGCTGGACGATCTCGCCACGATCGACCACAAAAATTTGGTCGGCATGGCGCACAGTTTTCAGCCGGTGGGCGATCATGATGACCGTCTTATCGTGGGTCAGTTCCGCAACGGCCTCCATCAGTTCCTTTTCATTTTCGGGGTCAACATTGGCGGTGGCTTCGTCCAGAATGATGACAGGCGCGTCCTTCATAATAGCCCGGGCGATGGAGATGCGCTGGCGCTCGCCGCCGGAAAGCGTCGCGCCGCCCTCGCCGATGACGGTGTCAAAGCCGTCCGGCAGCGCCATGATAAAGTCGTAGCAGCGCGCTTTCTTCGCAGCGGCCTGCACCTCCTCCATGGAGGCGTCGGGCTTGCCGAAGCGGATATTGTTGGCGATCGTGTCAGAGAACAGATAGACCCGCTGGAACACGAAGGAGAAATTGCGGATGAGACTGTCGTAGCTGTATTCCCGCACATCCCGTCCGCCAAGGCTCACGCTGCCTGACTGCACGTCCCAGAACCGCGCCATGAGATTGCACAGCGTGGTCTTGCCGCTGCCGGAAGGGCCGACAATGGCGACGGTGGTCTTCTCCGGAATGGTCAGGGATACATTATGCAGGATCGGCTTGCTGTCGTAGGAGAAATCCACATGGGAGAGGGCAATGTCCTCCCGTTCCGGCGTCAGGTCCTCGCCGTCAATGTCCATGGGCTTCACATCCAGGATGGCGTTCGCCTTGTCTACGCCGATGTCGATAGAGCGGAACAGGGAGGAAAAGCTCCCGGCGCTGTCCAGCTGCTCAAAGAGAATGAACGAGCAGATGAGCATCAAAAGGCAGTTCGTCAGCTCCATTGTGCCGCCGAAATAGAATACGATGGCCGCAGCGCAGACGGCAACGCCGGTGAACTTGTTGACGACGAACTGCGCCAGCATATAAAGCACCGACGGGATCTCCATGGCAAAGGAAGCCTTGCGGGCTTCCTCCACCGCGCCGTGTACCTGCGTGGCGGAGTCGTGGGTCAGGTCGAAATTCTTGACCTCGGCAATGCCCTGCACATATTCCAGCACCTTGGACACAAGGCGCTCGTCGGCGCTAAACTTGCGCTGGGCGAGATTTTGCTCCGCCCGCTGCATGGCGGCGTTGACGGCGAAGAACAGCACCAGTCCCGCCAGCGTGATAAGCCCCATGCGCCAGTCAAACAGGAACATCATCACCGCGATGATGCCGGAGGTCAGAAAGCCGCGGGTCGTGACCATCACCACGCGGGTGGCTATGTTGGCCATATTCTCCATGGTGTTGGTCGTGACGGACGTGACCTCGCCAAGGCTGTTGTCGTTGAACCAGCCCATAGGCAGATACCGCAGATGCTCCGCGATCTCGATGCGTTTGTTGGCGCAGGCGCGGTAGCCCGCCTCGGTCTGGAGTATGGTGGCCTTCATGTTGATGGCGATGGTCACGATCAGAGACGCCACGATGATGCCAAGGCTCGTCCACAAAGTCGCCATGGTAACGTTCTTTTCCAGCAGCGCCTGAATGACGATGGCGGCTGCCGGAATACGCATGGCGGAGCAGATGGCGCTGATCACTCCCAACCAAATGGAGGTCACAAACAGCTTGCGGTTATCCGCACCGCAGAAGGCAAAAAACTTTTTCAGTGTCCTGAGCATTACGCCACCTCCCCATCGTCTTTGACGCTGATGTGGGCTTCCCACATGGTTTGATAAAGCGGGCAGGACTCCAGAAGCTCCGCCTGCGTACCGGTCGCTTCGATCCTTCCCTGATTGACGACAATGATCTGATCGGCGTCCGCAATGGTGGAAAGCCGGTGGGCGATGACCAGCAGTGTCTTGCCCCGCACCAGCCTTGCCAATGCCGACTGGATGACCGCCTCGTTCTCGGGATCGGTATAGGAAGTGGCCTCGTCCAGAATGACGATGGGCGCGTCCTTCAGCATGGCGCGGGCAATGGAGATGCGCTGCCGCTCGCCGCCGGACAGGTGTCCGCCGGATGCGCCGCACACCGTCTGATAGCCGTTTTCCAGCCCCATAATGAACTCATGGCAGCCGCATTTCTTCGCGGCGTCGATGACCTCCGCATCGGTCGCGCCCTTTCTGCCCATGCGGATATTGTCCATGACCGTGAGGTCAAAAAGGTAGTTGTCCTGTGACACATAGGCAATTCGCTTCGTGCACTCCGCCAGCGGCAGCGTGCGGATGTCCACGCCGCCCAACTCGATAGAGCCGTCCTTCACGTCCCAGAGGGAGGCGATGAGCCGGGCGATGGTGGATTTGCCGCTGCCGGAGGGACCCACCAGTGCGTTGACCGTCCCCGGCGCTATATGCAGGCTGACGCCGTGGAGCACTTCCTTGTCGTGATAGGCGAATCGGACGTTTTTCAGCTCGATGGCGTTGTCGGCCGGCAGCTTTTCCGCACGTTCCGGGCGCTGCATATCCTCGCCGGACAGCACCTCCGCCACCTCGCCCACGATGGTCGTTACCTGGGCGATGTCGTCGGTGTAGGAAAAGGCGGTGATCAGCGGCTGCATGACGCCGAAGGACAGAACGATGACCGTCAGGAACGTCTCTGCCGACAGCGTGCCGTGCATATATAGCAGGCAGCCCACCGGCAGGATGCCGAGAAGTGTCGATGGAAGAATTGCCATGCCTGCCGCCTGCCCGAAGAGACTTCCGCGCATCCAGTCGATGAAGCAGTCCGCACCTTTCTTGGCGGCGGAGACGAACTTTGCGTAGCTGGTCTTGGACTGGCCGAAGGCCTTGATGACCTCGATGCCACTGATGTACTCGACTGCTGTGTCGTTGAGAGCTTTCGTGGAGGTCACGGTGCGCTGAAATTTTTCTTCGTAGCCGCTGAACATCGACATGAAGCAGAGAACGCCCAGCGGCACGACGATCAGCATGGAAAGCCCCATGCGCCAGTCCTCAATAAACAGCAGCACCAGCACCGCCAGCGCGCCGATGATATTGGTCGTCATCTCCGGCAGCAAATGGGCAAGGGTGGTCTCGATGGAGTCCACGCGCTCGACGATGATGTTCTTATATGAGCCGGAGGAACGGTCCAGCACCGTGCCAAGAGGCAGCGTCGCCAGCTTGTCCAGCAGCCGTGTGCGGGTATTGGCCAGTACATGGAAGGTGGCATGGTGAGAAAGCGAGGTGGACACGCTGTGCAGCACATAGCGCAGCACCCAGAAGCCCGCCATCCACACGCAGAGCGTCAGGCAGCGGGAAAGCTCCGCCGTGCCGTTTACCAGTGCGGTAATGATCCGAATGATGATGAAATACGGAATAAGCGAGCAGGCGACGCCCAGCAGCGCCGCAAGGACACTCAGGGCGTATTCGCCATACCGCCCCTTTGCCAGCTCT
Organism: bacterium; assembly: GCA_963632705.1. Classification (GTDB taxonomy): domain Bacteria; phylum Bacillota; class Clostridia; order Oscillospirales; family Oscillospiraceae; genus Vescimonas. The sequence goes on from CAVGVB010000041.1 coordinate 4,503, forward strand.
ATCAGCCACGAGGCGGCAGAGCGTTTTGGTTCAGATATCTTGTTCATAGTCAGCTCCTTTTCTCTGCATTACGCGGTCAGATGCTTTTCACGATCCGCGTAATTTCTTTTTTGGTTAGTCAACTCTAACCATTGTCCACAAGAAACGGACGGATGAACCGCCCGAATCCTATCGCAGATTCATTGCAAGGTATCGCATAGCTGCCGCCAGCCGGCATTGGTAAAATCGAGGACCGCCTGTAAGCAGGCAAGCATTCTGTCCTTCTCTATACGCTTATCCAGCAGCTGGCGAAAGTACCCGAACTGAGCGCCCATCAAAAGGCGGATGGCATCGGCGTTTGGCTTTTTCCCGTACACCTGGAAAAAGAACTCCACGGTTTGTTCCGCCTTATGGTCCATCAACTCATCCAGCACTGTTTCAGCCGAACTGCCATCGCTGCGGCAGAAAAACAAAGTGCAGTCGTCATAGTGCTCGGTCAGCAGTTGAAAATATACTTTCTCCTCGGCGTTTATGGCGCGGAGGACATCTTCCGGCTGTGCGCTGCGCCTTGCTTTTTCGTATTCTTCAGCAACGGGTATAAAGAGATCCTGCATCGTTTCAAAAAAATTCTGAAGCAAACTGACAAACAACGCGTCTTTGTTTTTGTATCTTGTGTAGATCGCTCCCGTGGTGACACCGGCTTTTTCTGCTATCTTGTGAAGAGAGGCTTTCTGAAAGCCGTAAGTAAGAAACTCCGCATACGCAGCCTGAATGATCCCGTCATCCAGGGAGTGATCTCTGTTTGCCACGTTTCCACCTCGCGCTCCAAAATAACAGCATTATTGATAGCGGCGTTATTATAGCGCTGCTTTTGCTGCTTGTCAATATGAATTGTACACTGCTTTGCAAAAGCATTCCTTGAAAAAATTCATTCCTGCCCTAAAAATATCCATTCACCTTGACGCTCTCATATCCTTCAGGTATCGTCACCCCCTGCGCGGACAACAAAAAAAGAACTGTAAAAGCATAGGCGGGTGCGAAAATGCGCCCGCCTATAATTTTCATAATTACTTGAAACTATCCGTATATCTCACTATAATGGAGAAAACGCGGGCGAAACACCCATGATACAATGTCATAAATGCGACAATCGCTGAACGAGAAAGGAGCAACTGCCATGACCTACAACTTTGACGAGATCATCGACCGCCGCCACACCAACGCCCTGAACACCGACGGCTTCCGGGGCTACATTTTCCACGCAGGCCCGGAGAAGGTGTTCCCCTACAAGGACGAGGAGTTCGTCCGTATGTGGGTGGCCGACATGGAGTTCGGCGTAGCTCCGGAAATTCTGGACGCCCTGCGCGGCCGTATCGACCGCCGTATCTTCGGCTACACCGGTCTGTATGATGACGAATACTACAACGCCTTCTCCAAGTGGTGCAAAGACCACTACGACTGGTCTTTCCCCCGGAGCAGCTGTGCGTGACGCCGGGCATCATCCCCGCCCTGTACCAGCTGACGGAGACGCTGTGCACCAAGGACGAGAAGGTGCTGGTAAACACCCCCGCCTACGGCTACTTTGTCCACGCGGCGGAGTACGCCGGTGTGGGCGTGCTGACCTCCCCGCTCCACAAAAAGGCCGATGGCACTTTTGAGATGGATTTCGAGGATTTTGAGAAGAAGTGCGCCGACCCGGCCTGCAAGCTGGTGTTCTGGTGCAATCCCCAAAACCCCACCGGCCGTATGTGGACGGAGGAGGAATTGCGTCAAGCGGCAGCCATCATGGAAAAGTATAACCTGTGGGTGGTGTCCGACGAGATCCACTGCGACCTGATCCGCTGCGGCCGCCGCCATATCCCCATGGCCAAGGTCATGGGCGACTATCCCAAGCTCATCACCTGCATGGCACCCAGCAAGACCTTTAATCTGGCGGGTCTGGCCTTCTCCAACATCATCATCCGGAACAGAGCGCTCCGCGGCCGCTTCAAGGAGCGGGACAAGCTGTTCGGTATGGTGAACCCCATGTCCCTGACGGCGGCCAAGGCCGCCTATGAGCACGGCGGCGCGTGGCACGAGGCGCTGAAGGAATATCTGGACGGCAATTTCGCCTTCGTGAAGGAGTTCCTCGCCCGTGAGCTGCCCGAGGCTGTGATGTACATTCCGGAGGCCACCTATCTTGCGTGGGTCGATTTGGGCAAGTGCCTGCCGGAGACCACCGATCTGCCGGACTTTTTCGCCAACAAGGCAGGCGTGCTGCTGGAGGGCGGCAACGGCCTGTTCGTGGGCAACGCCGCCGGGTACATCCGCCTGAATCTGGCCATGCCCCGCAGCATCATCGAGACGGGTCTGACCCGCATGGTAAAAGCAATTCGCGAGGAGCGGTAATACAAAGCGAGAATGATACTTGCCGGAAACCTATTTTGATCAGCCGCGGGAAAACTGTGACTTTTGTCACAGAAACGAAATCCCAAATCCGCTATAATGAAAGCAGAAAAACTGAAAGGAGCATCGACCATGAAAAAGACAAAATACGCAGGTACTCAAACGGAGAAAAATTTGATGGCCGCCTTTGCCGGTGAATCTGAGGCGCGCAACAAATACACCTATTTTGCTTCCAAGGCCAAGAAGGACGGCTACGAGCAGATCGCGGCGCTGTTCCTCAAAACCGCCGATAACGAGAAGGAACACGCCAAGCTGTGGTTCAAGGAGCTGAACGGCATCGGCGATACCGCAGAGAATCTTCTCTCCGCCGCGGAAGGAGAGAATTATGAATGGACGGATATGTACGAAGGCTTTGCCAAAACCGCCGATGAGGAAGGCTTCCATGAGCTGGCGGAGCGCTTCCGTCTGGTAGCCGCCATTGAAAAGCACCACGAGGAGCGTTACCGCGCCCTGCTGCACAATGTAGAGATGGCAGAAGTCTTTGCCAAGAGCGATGTCAAGGTGTGGGAATGCCGCAACTGCGGCCACATCGTGATCGGAGAAAAAGCACCGGAGGTCTGCCCTGCCTGCAGCCACCCGCAGAGCTATTTTGAGGTCCACGCGGAAAACTATTAAGGGAACGCGCAATTCTTATAAAATCCGGCGCTGTTTGAACAGCGCCGGATTTTTTATCGCGATTTGCCCGCACCCGCACGATGATATGACAACACGATCGATGGGATCATCGTATTCTGTCTCTGTGCAGCCGGTGATACTCCCTTGAAAGCACAGGGATGATCAAATTTATCTTGTCCCCGGAGCTTCATCCCCCGTCAAGCACATTGACTCCGTTGACGAGATTCATTATTATAAAGCAAGAGGTATCAAATACGCGCCTGCAGAATACTGCGCAGAGAAGTTGATAAGGAGATAGGCACTATGGAAAATTACAAATTCTCAACACTGGAGTATAAGCGCCCCGACCTGGAGGCACGCCGCGCCCAGCTGGCCCAGTGGAAGGACGCTGCGGAGCACGCGGAAAGCTACGACGCGCTGCGTGCGCTGCTCTTTGAGATGGACCGCGTCAACTGCGAACTGTTCACCCAGTACGCCATCGCCCACGTCCGCCACACCCTGGATACCCGCGACGCCTTCTACGAAGCGGAGATCCACTACCTGCAGGACACCCTGCCCACCCTGGGCGCTGCCGAGGTGGCGCTCAGCGAGGCCATCGCCGCCAGTCCCTTCCGCGCCGACATCGAGCGGGAGTTCGGCAAGCAGTATTTTGTCTCCATCGACCTGCAGAAAAAGCAGTTCTGCGAGGCCAATATCCCCCTGCGCCAGCAGGAGGCCCGCCTGACCAACGAGTACCAGAAGATCATGGCCACCGCCGAGATCCCCTTCGACGGCAAGACCCTGAACCTCTACGGCCTGCAGAAGTATTTCGAGCACCCCGACCGCGCCGTCCGCGCCGCCGCCGTCAAGGCGTACTCCGAGTTCTACGAGGGCAACGAGCCCCGGCTGGAGGAGATCTGGGACGAGCTCATCCGCATCCGCAACCAGATGGGCAAGAACCTGGGCTACGAAAATTACATCCCCCTGGGCTACCTGGAGCAGGGCCGCACGGACTACGGCGAAAAGGAGGTCGCCTCCTTCCGCCAGCAGGTCCGCACCTTCCTTGTGCCGCTGTGTCAGAAGCTCTACGAGGCACAGGCAAAGCGCCTGGGCCTCGACCATGTCATGGTGTACGACGAGAAAATGGTGTTCCCCGACGGCAACGCCGAACCCGCTGGCGACGATGCCTTTATGGTCAGGACCGCCCAGAAGATGTACCACGAGATCAGCCCGGAGACCGGCGAATTCATCGACTTCATGATCGACCATGAGCTGATGGATCTGCAGAACAAGCCCGGTAAGGCCTCCACCGGCTACATGACCTATCTGCCCAGCCTGAAAGCCCCCTTCGTGTTCTCCTGCTTCAACCACACCATCTTTGATATGCAGGTGCTGACCCACGAGCTGGGCCACGCCTTCGCGGGCTACATGGCCATGCGCAGCCAGCCCCTCTTCGACTATTACAGCGAGTCCACCGACATCGCGGAGATCCATTCCATGTCCATGGAGCAGTTTGCCTACCCCTACGCCGAGTGGTTCTTCGGCGATCAGGCGGATAAGTTCCGCTTCGCCCATCTGCAGGAGGCGCTGACCTTCGTACCCTTCGGTGTGGCTGTGGACGAGTTCCAGCACATCTGCTACGCCCACCCCGAGCTGACGCCCAAAGAGCGGACATACCAGTGGCATCTGCTGGAGGAAAAGTATATGCCCTGGCGCAGGTACGATAACGATGCCTTCATGGAGCGCGGTGGTTACTGGTATCACAAGCTGCACATCTACCTCTACCCCTTCTACTACATCAACTACACGCTCACCACCATGGGCGCGATGGAGTTCAAGAAGAAGTATGCCGAGGATAAGCCGGCGGCGTGGCAGAACTACCTGAAGCTCTGCAAGACCGGCGGCAGCCGCAGCTATTTGGAAACGCTGCGCTATGCAGACCTGTCAAATCCCTTTGAGGCCGGCTCTGTCCAGCGTGCCTGCGGGTATGCGGCGGAAATTCTGCTCGGGCAGATCGCCGCGCAGGATGCGGCAGAATGAACTCATCACGCATAGGAGGGCCAGCACATGAGCACAGTCATCAACCATCCAGAGTGGCACATCCGTCCTCTGACGGAGGCGGACATCGAAGCCTATCTGGACATCTATCTCAACTCTTACCCGGCATATAAGTCGCTGGATAACGAGTGCCGCCGGCACTATCGGGAAAAGCACCGGCTGGAGCTGCGGGAGGACCGCCAGGTGCAGACGGTGGGGCTTTTTGAGAACGGCGTACTGATCGCCACCATGAAGCTGATCCTGTTCTCCATGAACTTCTTCGGCAAAATGCAGCCCGCCTGCGGCCTGATGGCGCTGGAGGTGCATCCGCTGCACAAGAAAAAGGGCGCGGCGCTGTTCATGGTGCAGTACTTTGAGGCTTACGCCCGGCGCAGCGGCGCGCTGCTGACGCTCCTGCTGCCCTTCCAGATCAGCTTCTACCGGAGGATGGGCTACGGCTTTGCCGGGAAGCTCTACGAATACCACCTGCCCACGGCGGTGCTGCCCAAGGTGAACGCCGAGGCGCGGCAGCATCTGCGTCTGATGCAGCCGGAGGACTTCGACGAAGCACTGGCCTGCTACAGCCGCTTCGCGGCGAAAAACCACGGCATGGTGGAGAAATTCGAGGAAGAGGTCCGGGCCGCCCGCGATGATATACAGGTGCGGCGCATCGGCTACTACGATGACGGGCAGCTACGGGGCTACGCGGCCTACCGTTTTGAAAGCGCCAGCGACAGCAACTACACCCAGAACCGCCTGAGCGTGGAGGAGCTGGTCTATGAGGACGGTGCTGTCCTGCGGGCGCTGTTGGGGGCACTGAGGCTGCAGGAGGACCTGGCGCAGACGGTGATCCTCCGCACCGGCGAGGAGGACTTCCACCACCTGCTGGACGACCCTCAGGATGTATCGAAGAACTACATCGACTATGGCTTTTTGCAGACCAATGTCTCCGCCGTTGGCACGATGTTCAAGCTGGTGGACGGCGAGACCTTCGTGGCAAAAACCGCTTACCGTCCCTTCCCCGCCGGGGATCTGACAGCGGCGTTCCGCTATCGGGATGAGATGACCGGCTGCGAAAAGCAGCTGCGTATCGCCTTTGCCGGCGGCCGCTGGTCTGTGGCCGCGGCGGACAGCGCAGCGGACGTCACCGCCACCTGCCGTCAGGGCGACCTCGCGTCGCTGCTGATGGGCTCGTGTGAACTGGAGGCCATGCTGCGGCTGGGCGCGGTCACGGCCGATGACAGTGCCAGGGCACAGGAACTGGCCCGCCTGCTCCACTGCGGTCAAAAGCCGTGGCTGAACTCGGATTATTGATCCGCCGTCTGATCTCCGCGGCAGCGGGCGGATAACTCCGTAAGCCCTCACATTGAAAAAACAGAGCGTTCCGGCTGACCGCCGGAACGCTCTGTTTTATGTTTCGAAGTCGTCCAAGACCAGCCAAATGCATGAAGTAAACGTCATGTTGACAGAGCGCTTCAAAGGCACTACAATGCTTTCAAAACGTGATCATTCACCTGCATCTCGGAGAACGCACTATGAATAGGGATTTAACAAAAGGTCCTGTTATCAAGTCCATGCTGCTGTTTGCCATCCCCATGATCTTAGGGGATCTGCTTCAGCAGTGCTATAATGTTGCCGATACGCTGATCGTTGGACAGTTCCTCGGGCGGGATGCCCTTGCAGCGGTGGGGTCGTCTTTTACGCTGATGACATTCCTGACCTCCATTATCCTTGGCTTGTGCATGGGAAGCGGCGCGCTGTTTTCCATGCGGTTCGGACAGCGGGATGATACGGCGCTGCATGAGGATCTCTGCGCATCCTTCCTCTTTATTGCATTCGTTACGGTGCTTCTGAACATTCTGGTCTTTGCCTGCCTGGACGAGCTCCGCACCTTCCTTCGAGTTCCCGCCGAGGTCTGGAGCGATATGCGGGAGTATCTGTTTGTGATCTTCATGGGCATTCCCGCTGTTTTCCTGTATAACTACTTTGCCTCTTTCCTGCGGGCGATCGGCAACTCCGTCGTTCCGCTGGCTTTTCTGGCCGTTTCCGCCGTGCTGAATATCGCCCTCGATCTCTGGTTTGTGATCGGATCAAACCGGGGTGTTGCCGGGGCTGCGGAGGCAACTGTCATTGCCCAGTATCTCTCGGGCGTCGGCATCGCCATCTATGCGCTTATACGCTTCCCTCAAGTGCGCTCCATATGGGCGTTCCGCCGCCTGCGGAGAGAACGCATCCGCGGGATCATTTCCTTTTCCACGCTGACCTGCGTGCAGCAGTCGATCATGAACCTCGGTATTCTCATGGTCCAGGGGCTTGTCAACAGCTTCGGCCCTGTTGTCATGGCCGCCTTTGCCGCCGCTGTGAAGATCGACGCGTTCGCCTATATGCCGGTGCAGGATTTCGGCAACGCCTTTTCCACCTTCATTGCCCAGAATTACGGCGCAAAAGAGAGCACGCGGATACGCGCAGGGCTGAAAGGTGCGGTGTGCATTTCCGCAGCTTTCTGCGTGGTCATTTCCGTGCTCGTCTTCGCTTTTGCCAAACCGCTCATGACGATCTTCGTGGACGCCGGAGAAGCCGAGGTCATTGCGGAGGGCGTGCGCTATCTGCGCATTGAAGGCGCGTTTTACTGCGGCATAGGATGTCTGTTCCTGCTCTACGGCCTGTATCGTGCCTTGGGAAAGCCGGGAATGAGCGTTGTCCTCACCGTCATCTCGTTAGGCACGCGTGTCGCGCTGGCCTATCTGCTGTCCGCCATCCCCGCATTCGGCGTGACCGGCATCTGGTGGTCTGTCCCCATCGGCTGGGCGCTGGCGGATCTGGCCGGCCTGCTCTATTACAAGGTCCGAAAGGGGAAATTGCTTGCTTGAACCTATGGTGCAAAAGGGCGGCATGGCTTGATCAGCAATACACCCTGCTGATATAGTATTTCCATCCGTCCCTCCTTGAAGGCTCTCGGGATTTCCCGTCTCTTGTAGAAACTTTTTAAGGTTAAACAAGAAAAACTTGTTGCATATCCAAAAAATTTTGGGTATACTAATAACTGTGAGGAGGCGATAGCATGATCAACAGGCCCAATTATATCGAGGCCATCACGCCTTTTATCGACCAACCGCTGGTCAAAATACTGGCAGGTATTCGCCGCTGCGGTAAGTCCACTATTTTTGAGATGCTGAAAGAGGAACTGCTGCGGCGAGGCGTGCCTGCGGATCATATTATCTGCAAGCGATACACAGAGATGGACATCCCCGAAAACATCACCGCCAAGCAGATGTATGACGAACTGTTGGAAGCTATGGCAGGTAAGGGTCACTGTTATCTCCTGCTGGATGAGATACAGGAGATCACCGGCTGGGAAAGGGCGGTCAACAGTCTGCTGGAGGGTACAGACGCCGACATCTATGTGACCGGCTCTAACTCCAAGCTCATGTCCAGCGAAATTTCCACCTATCTGACAGGACGCTATGTGTCTATCCCCGTCTATACCCTGTCTTTCCGCGAGTACCTGGATTTCAAGGCCGATAGTACGCTGTCCCGAAAGGAACTGCTGGAGGAATATATTCGGTTTGGCGGCTTCCCCATAATCGCGCTGAGTGAATATGACGCGCAGAACGCCTATCAGATCGTCAACGGCATCTACCACACCGTGGTCTCCCGCGACATTGTGAAGCGTCACCGCATCAACAAGCAGGATCTTTTTGATCGTGTGGTGAAATTCATCATTGAGAACGTAGGCAAGACCTTTTCCGCCAACTCGATCTCCACATTTTTGAAAAGCGAGCACCGCAAGGTCTCGGTGGAGAGCATCTACAACTATCTGCGCTGGCTGGAGCAGGCGTTTATCATTTATCCCTGTGAACGTTACGACTTACAGAGCAAGAGCATCCTGAAAACACAGGAGAAGTATTATCTCGCAGATGTGTCGCTGAAATACGCCCTGCTGGGCTATAACCGCAAGATGCTGGACGGAGCGATGGAGAACATCGTGTTCCTGGAACTGAAGCGGCGGGGGTACGATGTGTATATCGGCAAGAACAATACCAAGGAGATCGACTTTGTAGCCACCCGACGCGACGAACGGATCTATGTGCAGGTATGCGTTCAACTGCCGGATGGCTCTGACCGTGAGGTGGGCAACCTCATGGAGATCAAAGACCATTACCCCAAATACGTTGTGACCCTGAACGACATGGATGTTGGTATTGAGAACGGCATTAGGGTCGTGCATCTTCAGGATTTCCTGCTGGCGGAAACATGGTGAGCAGCAACCGGAAAAACAGTCCCGTCGGGCTGTTTCTCTCTCCTAATGGCGCATTTCCCCGACTAAATTTCGGCCGGTTTTGCATTTTACTCGTTTACATCTATTCTGCTTTTCCCGAGTAGAATTCTCATTTTCCATTCCCGCTTCCCCACTAAAACCGCTTTTGCTTCGTTCCTGATTTCCCGACTATTCTTCATTTCCGGACGCTTCTAATTTCCCGACTATTTACCCATCACAGCTATTCTCGTTTTCCAATTAAAATCGCAAAACAAACAGCAGCAATTGCTTGCTGCATAACACTTCTGACAATAATCGCCCGCAAAAAATGTTTTTCATTTTTTAACTGCTTTTGTTGCAGAAAGAAACGCATTTATGCTATCATAAAAGCACAATAAAAAGAGTGCGGCAGTTCGGAGAACTGCCGCACTTTTACATCACCGTGGGGCAACGAGGATACCCAGACGCTCATCGACATTCTGGAGAAATACAACGTCAAGACCACCTTCTTCGTTGTGGGCGACTGGGCGGAAAAATACCCGGAGTCCGTCAAGGCCCTCCATGACGCGGGCCATGAAGTCATGAGCCACTCCAACCATCACGACCACTACAATAGCCTGACAGCCCAGCAGATCATCGACGACGTCACCGCCAGCAATGAACTCATCAGCGCCGCCACCGGCGTGACCCCTACGCTGATCCGTTGCCCTTACGGCGAATACGATGACCACGTCATCGCCGCCATCCGCTCCATGGGTATGGAACCCATCCAGTGGGATGTGGAGCGACTGGAAATGACTTAAAGTCGTTGTGCCGCAAGGGTTTGCGGGTTTAAGTGAAACGCGCATCAGCCAAAAAATTGACCTGTAAACGGGGTGTTTGACGGGTATTTCAGGCACGGGATAGGTCAAAATTGAGGGAGTGTGCGCAAAGTGCAGAAAACTCCGGTATAAGTACAAGATAGAGAAAACGGACGCCGGTGATCTGGCGTCCGTTTTCTGAGTTGTGATTTACATTGCCCCCATCTGCTTTGTGTAATAATTACTCAACAATTCAAAAAGTGCGCCAATACTAAGAATGAAGATCACCGCAATCAGGCATCTTGCATACAGGCAAATATGTTCTTCAGCCTGTGACGGTATTTTCTCTTGCATTTCCGGAAACACTTCTATATACTGATATAAATTGATACCATTTATTATCGACGTGAGGTGCTATATGGATGCTACGTTATTTACCAGGATGCTATCGGATAAAAGTTTGCTGGACTTGAAGAAGCTGGGCTATAAGTATCCGCAGGCGGATATGGGGGAGTTTGTAGCGCTGTTGAAGAACAGCTTCTACCATCCGCTGCCGTTGAAGGACTTTTCCGGGCAGGAGCTTGTCTATCTGAACAGTGTCGCACAAGTGCATCTCTCTGCCGCTCGAATCCTACTGACGCCGCAGAGCAGCACACAGCTCTATGGCGCGAAGGCCATGGAGGAGGAGATCATCTCCACCTTCACCATCGAGCAGGTGGATTTCTCCCGCGACAGCGTCCGCAAGATCCTGTCCGGCTTTGCTCCGGCGGATGAAAGCGAGAACCTCATCTACGGCATGAAGAAGGGACTGGAATTCATCAGCGCCCCTGCCAACAGGATCACCGAAGCATCCATCCATCAGCTTTATGAGACTGCCATCGGTGCCTATCTGCCGGAGGAAGACCGTCTGCGCCCCGGCAGCTTCTACCGGCACGACAGCGTGTATGTTGTCGGCTCCAAGGTGGAGCATACCGGCTTGCCATGGCAGCAGCTGCCGGAGCGCATGGGGGGGCTGGTGCACTTCATCCACGAAGAGTCCGACAGCAACGACTTGTTGAAAGCGGCCCTGATCCACTTCTATATCGCTTATCTACACCCCTACTTTGACGGCAACGGCAGAATGGCGCGACTGATGCACCTGTGGTATTTGGTACAGCAGGGGTATTCCTCCGCCCTGTTCGTGCCGCTGTCTGAGTATGTCAACAAGAGCCGCAAGGAGTACTACGATGCCTACACGCTGGTCGAGGAGAACGCACGCATCAGCGGCGTGCTGGATGTAACGCCGTTTCTTGTGTATTTCATTGAGAATGTGTATCACAAGCTGAACGGAGCGCTCCCTGCCCGTAGGACGACCGAGGCGTTTCAGGCCGCTTTGTCGCAGTGGCAGGTCACAGAGAAGGAAAAAGCATTGTGGAGCTTCGTCCTGTCCGCGTATGGGGAAGCGGAGTTCTCCACCAAGCAGCTGGAAAAAGACTTCGGCAATGCCGCCTACGCCACCATCCGCAGCTTTGTGCTGAAGTTTGAGCAGTTGGGTCTGCTGACCTCAACGCGGTATGGAAACCGTGTGAAGTATAGGGTGCAGGCGTGACGGCGGTCTTTTATGAGGTGTTTATGACTTGCAATCCACTAGGGTTTCCGATGTTGGCCGTGTGGGGGCTGGGCAAGCTGCAAGGCACAAGCGCAGCCATAAAAAACTTCATCCATAGTTAAAGCACAAGCCGGGGCGAACGCCTCGGCTTGCTTTTTGTATATCGAAAACCACTCGCTGGGCGAGTGGTTCAAAAAAGGCTACTGCC
>CAVGVB010000042.1:0-15377 GCA_963632705.1 bacterium
CATTATTGCAGACAGAATCCCCTTTTTCAATCCGACCGATTAGTTGACGCTTACGATACACTTTGCTGATTCGCCATTCACGGCCAATCTTCAACGCCGGGATCAATTGTTGCGCGATCATCTTCCTCACCTGTTGCTTCGTGGTTTTCAACAACAGGGCGGTCTCGGCTACGGTCAGCAGTTCGGTCACGCCCACGGATCGTCATCCCTTCTCGCGGCCAAGCCCTTTTCCGCTTTGTAGAGATAATTGTGCAGTCGGCACAGATCATGGCAGGGCAATCCCCAGTCGCCAATCTCATTTCGGCTGGGTTTCACGTTGTACTTTTCGCAGTTCTTTCTCAGTTCGTCTTTGCTCATTTCCAGCATGTGGCATACCTCTTGGAGCGTGTAGAATTCTCCCAGGTTTGAGTACGCGATATAGTGTATCATATTTATTCCTCCTGTGAGCGTGAGTTAAGATGATTTAAGGTTTGTGCATAGAAATCGATATTCTTTGGCGCAGCTCACGTCTCCTTATACTATTGTTAGCTAATTCATTTTATAATTCGCCAAATACCTCCTTACTTGTGCCAAATTTGTACGTTCATGTGAGCGATTCTCTCCAGCAAAACGGAAACACCCGGCATGGACTCGGCACAGAACTTTTTCCGCAGCGGAACCGGACTGATGCTGAGCCTCATGAACTGAGCCAAAACCGCCTCTACGTCATGGCCCTCTTTTCCTATCTTCTTGCTTCCCTTCTCCAATGTCTTTGCTCGTACCATCACCTCAACCAACCGCGACATGCCGGCTTTCAACGCTGTATCTGCTTCTGCATAGATCAGGCTTCTGAGTTGGTCAGGCTGCATGAACTTCTTATCCGGATACGCCCGTCCGAAGCAGCGCGTGATGATTTTTTCGCTTTGCCCAACATAATGACACAGCAGGTTCGTCACGCGGCTTGTCCCCAGCTTTTTCTCTACCTTTGAGATTCGCTCTCTCAGCTCATGTACCTCAAATCTCAATACCCCTTTAGGTAGTTTTTCTTCGTCCAGCAGCAACCCGTTTTCCATAATTTGGTAGGTTTTGTCGTAGATCACCAGTTCACGCGACTTGTGTTTTAAGGTGATGTGGTGTCTGTTATACTTGCTGGCTGCCTTTCTGTCCGCGCTCTTAAAGATGGCTCTCTCATACTTCGGTGGTGTCGGCAGCTTTCGCGTGACACGCAGCAATTCTTTGAACAGTGCCGTAGAGTCACATCGGATGTTCACGCACAGGTCTACCCGGGAAAGTTGATAGGCATCCAGCACACAAGGCAATCCTGAGTCTCTCAGCACCGCAAAGAACATCTTAGAAACGTCTTGTACGCTCCCCTCAGTCGGTGGAAGGATGCCCAGGTACGAGGAGTTCGGGTCGATCAGCTTTCGCGGATTCACCGCGACCCGTAGATAACACGTTGAGATATGACCGTGCACATCTTTTTCCAGACTAATTCTCAGCCCATTTCGCTGAAACCAGCGACATCGATGACGCTCACCCTCTCCCTGCCAATCCCTGTCTCGATACACCTCTCCCTTAGGGCATTGGCGATACAGTCTGCCTCGCATTCTTTTGTAGTCTTGATTTGTCAACTTTTTACTGATCTCAAAAGTATGTATTGAGAATTTATCAGGCTCCAATTTAAACATCCCGGATTTCTTTTTCGTTGATTATACCTCCAAAACTGTATTGCTTTTTTACCGTTAAACCAGCTTATAGTGCAATTTATCGCGTTTTTCTGTTATTATTTTCTTTTTAACAATAGGCTTCGGCGCAAAAAAAGACGGTGCTAATTGAGTCCTTTGCCTCTCAGCACCGTCGGTCTTTTGCCCGCTTCACGCTATCTTCGATTTTCAGCCGCATCTGCCTGAACTCGGCCTCGGTTATCGTCCCCCGATCCAGCAACAGCTGATTGAACCACATCAGCATTCCCCACCGGTAGGCATTGTCTCGCGTCTGTGTCCGGTCTGTCATTATCCGGCCTCCTCATTTGTATGTACTCCACATCACCTCGCAACTCGATGTGTATATTTTTGTTTTCCCATTCTTCAAAAAAGAAATGACCCCCACGGCAATCTTTTCCGTAGGGATCATTTTTTATTCACTTTTGTGGCGCTATTAACATGGTCAGCTCCAGCAGTATATTCTGTGCGGCCTTTGGTAGCCATGACAGCTTGTCAACTGATAGCACCAGTGTTGCGCAGAGTTTGCTTTTCCCGTCGACTGGCAGGCGAACATTTCTGCTCTTACCTACCAAATAGTCCGGCTGTTGTTCCCTCACCGTCTTGATGACCGTGAGCCAGTCACATTCAATTGGCATAAGCGTCGCCGCAACCTCGGTCAGCACGTCCTCGCGTATTTGCAGTGTCGGCACACGATAACGATGCCCGTCCTTTCCCGTTACTTGAAATCCCCGAACATAGCCCCAAATGTCAGCGCCATCCGCTTTTTTCATCGGGAATTCTCCTTTGACCGGAACGGCCATAAAGTGCTTACAATTTTCTGGCGTAACCATCGCGGTCAGCAGGTTTTGGAACAGTCCCTGGCTATCGGCCTCATAGCTGAGAAGGTGCTTCGGATCGTCCACCGGAAGGCTATCTATGGGTGGTGAGTATACTGCGGGCAGCAGGGCGTGTAACCACCCGTTTAGGGTATTTTGCCCTTCTGTCTTCGTCCAAAATCCCATGTCAAACAGGTAGGACTCAAGTTCCCGCAGTACCATCATCTGTGTCTCCAGCCAAAGACGCTGTAGTCCTTTATGTTTGGGAGTCCCGCGCTTTTGATTGTTCTCACTGATCCTTTGGTTTGCCCAGTCACATGCATCTTTTAATGCCATCTCTTTTGAACAACCGATTTTCTTATCATCAGGAAACAGACCAGCTGTCATCCACAACAGGAAATCTCGGATCAGCTCCTGCACTGCCATAGCGCCCCATCCATCGGACTGCCACGCCCTCGCCAATACCTTACCGTCGATCCGGACAGGTTCAACTATCCCGCATTTATCGCCAAGCTGGATGATCGTCGCCCAGCGATTTCTTCGCACGAAGTCCTTTACGTCTCTGGCGGTAAAAAACACTGTATTGATACCTACGACAGTGTCCCGATACTGCGCTGCCAGCGCTTCGTCATAGTATTCCTCATTACCATCCTCATCCTGTTTGCCTTTGCAGACTCGTGCACAGGCACAGTCAATGATGAGCCTCTCGTTGCCAACCGGTGGCAGATACACCGGTAAACAGCTTTCCACTGACCCTTCATCTGCGTGTGCGGTTAGCGCTTTCTCTGTATCCAGTCCAATCGACTGCATAATGAGCCGCAGTGCATCCATCGCCCCATCTGCTGCTGAGCAGGTGATCCGCGGCGCTGTCAGATAATTGACCGGTTCTGATATCGACAGAAGCCCTCTTTCGCTGCACAAGCGGAACAGGTATCCCGCAAGGCCGGCGCTGAGGAGCTGCACCATCGTGCGTTGGCCTTCTTCATCTGTCCCGCAGCTGTTCATCATCTGCATAAGGGCGGTACAGGCACTTTGCCTCTTTTCGAGAGATTGCCGATCAGCTATCCTCATGTTTAGATGCTTCAATCCTCCCCGAAATTTGCCCACTTTGGCTTTCTTAGCGGGTATCTTTGTTTTTCGGTATAGTTCCGCCATAAACCGCATAGCGTCGCTTTTATTCGTAAGGTATTTGGTTCCAGCGTGTATCACCTTTTTACCATGCCATTGTGTCTCGTATTTATACAGAACACCAATTTCCCCATTATCATATTCGTACTGCCAGGCCATCACATTTCCGTGGCCGTTCCCTTTTTTAATTTCACTTTTAGCCATAAACTCCTCCTTACAAGATTGTTGTCTTCCTATTCAAAAAAGAATGACATGCCTCTTCAACACAGGAAAGGCCGGGAAGCAGAAGAATGAAATACCAAGGAAATTTTGTAATACATTCCATTTTTAAATTTTACAAAAACACAATAACATGATAACACGAATTTTTCAAGGGTATTTCCTATTATGCGGTTGCTTTCTGATTTGCGATTTGGTACAATAAAGAACATGATACAACGAACTAATTCGGAGGCGCACCATGGATATTCACGACATCCGCCAGCAGCTGCGGACAAAGAGCATATATGACATTTCCCTGCGGGTGACGTACTACGCCCGTGTGTCCTCCGAGTCAGATGAGCAACTGAACTCGCTGGGCAACCAGATCCAATACTATGAGGACTTCATCCGCCGGAACGCCGCGTGGACGTTCGTCCCCGGCTACATTGACGAGGGTTTGTCCGGCATCTCCACCAAGCACCGGGAGAACTTCAACCGCATGGTCGATGACGCAGCGGAGGATAAATTTGACCTGATCATCACCAAGGAGATATCTCGCTTTGCCCGTAATACGCTGGACTCCATTCAGTTCACGCGGCAGCTCCTCGGTTACGGCGTGGGTGTGTTCTTCCAGAATGACAACATCAACACCTTCGATGAGGACTCCGAGCTGCGGCTGTCCATCATGTCCTCCATTGCCCAGGACGAGCTGCGCAAGCTCAGCAGCCGCGTGAAATTCGGCCATCAGCAGGCCATCAAAAACAATGTGGTGCTGGGCAACAGCCGTATCTTTGGCTATCGCAAGGAAGACCGCAGACTGGTCATCGACGAGGAACAGGCGCCTATGGTACGGGAGCTGTTCGAGCTGTACGCCACGGATCAGTACAGCATGAAGCAGATCGAAACTATCTTTTGGGAGAAGGGCTACCGTAACCTCAACGGCAAGAAGATCGCCCATACCACCATGTCCAACATGATTTCCAACCCCAAATACAAGGGCTATTACGTGGGGAACAAGGTCAAGGTGGTGGATATGTTCACCAAAAAGCAAAAGTTCCTCCCGCCTGAGGAATGGGTCATGTTCAAGGACGAGACGGGCGAGATCGTGCCTGCCATTGTCTCCGAGGAGCTGTGGGAGCAGGCCAATGCGGTTCTGCGCCGCCGCAGCGACGACGTAAAGAACCGGCAGGGCGTCTGCAATCACGCCAATCTTCTGACCGGAAAGCTCTACTGCACCTGCTGCGGCACCGCCTATTACCGCCGGGAGTCTCAAGACCGGCAGGGCAACAAAAACAGCAAGTGGGTCTGCTCCGGCAAGATCAAAAACGGCGCGGACTCCTGTGCTTCCTTCCCTGTCTACGAGGACGAGATCAAGCCCCTGCTGCTGGATGTGTTCCGCGATACAGAGGCCAGTGCAGAGGCGTTGATAGAAGAATATGTAGAGATGTTTAAGTCTTTGGATCGCGGTGGCAGGCTGGGGAAGCAAATCACCACTCTGCAAAAGCAGCTGGAAACAGTAGAGCAGAAGCGCATGAAGCTGCTGACCTATAACGCCCAAGGCAAGCTGGATGATGCGGATTTCCTTGCCATGAACAAAAAGTGCTCCGCTGAGGCAAAGGAACTGCAAACGCAGCTGGCAGAAGCGCTGGCGCAGCAGGAATCCACCGGGAATATGAAGCAGCAGCTGGACGCCATACGCTCCGTTCTGCGTAACGCCCAGAAGGATGCCGCCAAAGGTGTCATCACCAAAGAATTTGTTACCCGGTATATTGACAAGATCTTTGCCACGCCGGAGGAGGACGGCTCTCTGCGGCTGGACATCAAGATCTTCACCGGCGAAACCTGTGAAAAGCACCTGCAAAACCTGCGGCGTCAGGCAGCGGCGCAAACCGCTGTGCCATCGGCGATCGCGGCGTTTTCCCCGGCTGGTGATCCCGAAGTTTCTACGGGCCACACGTTCAAGAAAATGATCGAGTCCTACGAGAAGAGCCTGTAACCGGGAACTTTTCAGTCAACAGAGCAGGGCCTGCGGCACGCCGCAGGCCCTGCTCTGCGTACTGCATTCCGCCGTAGAAAACATTCCTTGCACCGCCGGTGGAAATGTGCTACAATACACGGCGTGTATGCGGGTATGGCGGAATTGGTAGACGTGCCGGATTTAGGTTCCTGTGCCGCAAGGCGTGTGGGTTCGAGTCCCACTACCCGTACCAAAATACCGGGGCGGTCCTGGCCGCTCCGGGCTTCTGCAGGTCGGGAGCATAGCTTTATTTGATCGGAGGTGCTGTGCATGAAACGTGTTGTGTCCATCCAGGACATATCCTGCCTGGGCCGCTGTTCGCTGACGGTGGCGCTGCCGGTGATCTCCGCCATGGGCGTGGAGTGCGCCATCGTGCCCACCGCCGTACTCAGCACCCACACCGCCTTCCCCGGCTTCACCTGCAAGGACCTGACGGATCAGCTGACGCCCATCGCCGACCACTGGCGCAGCCAGGGCGTGACGTTTGACGCCGTCTCCACCGGCTATATCGCCTCCGCGCCCCAGGCGCGGCAAGTGCTGGACTTCGTGGCCGCCATCCGCAGCCCCGGCACGCTTCTGGTGGTCGATCCCGCCATGGCGGACCACGGAAAGCTGTACGCCGGGTTCGACGACGATTTCCCCAAAGCCATGGCCCAGGTGGTGGCCCAGGCGGACGTGGCGCTGCCCAACCTGACGGAGGCGTGCCTGCTCACCGGGACGCCCTACCGCGAGGACATGGACGAGCCCTTCGCCCGGGAGCTGCTGCGGAAGGTGGCATCGCTGGGCGCGAAAAGGGTGGTGCTCACCGGCGCGTCCTTCTCCCCGGACAAACTGGGCGCTATGGGCTACGATAGCGCCGCCGGCACGTATTTCACCTGTCTCGGCCCGCGGCATCCCGCGTCGTTCCACGGCACGGGGGACATCTTTGCCGCCACCGTCACCGGCGGACTGGTGCGGGGCATGACGCTGGAGCAGGCGGTGCAGCTGGCGGTGGATTTCACCCTGGACTGCATCCGGGCCACGGAGCGCGACCCCGCCGCCGGCTGGTACGGCGTGGAGTTCGAGAAGGCGCTGCCCGCGCTGGTGCGCCGCATGGAACAGTGGGAAGAATAGAAGGTATAAAAAGGGCCTCCGGCTTTCGCCGGAGGCCCTTTGACCGTCGAAAGGGTCTGTCATTCCGAGTCAGTGACCGACGTCACTGGCGTGGGAATTCGTTCCTCACGCAAAAAAGCACCCTGCCGGGTGCCTTTTTTGCGTATGCAGCCCTCATCTCAATAATGCTTCACCAGCCCCGCCAGCAGCAGCGTGGGCAGCAGCCACAGCAGCTGATACAGCACCATGGCCAGCGGTGTCAGCAGCGCGAAATTGCCGATGGACGTGAGATAATACGCCAGCGCGATGCCCGCCAGCGCACCCAGGTAGCTCAATACCGTGGCGGTGCGGACGGCCTTCACGGTCCGGCGGCTGCCGGCCACCGCCTCCACCAGCGGCAGCAGGCCCTCCCGGCAGATGACGGCATAGGGCGTCTCGCCCTGCTGCTGCGCCAGCTCCGCCAGCGCCAGCCGGGTGGACACATCGGGGTATACCGGCTTGGCGTCCACGCCGAATTTCCGCTTGATCAGCCCCGGCGTCACGTTGCCGCTGCGTACCGCCAGCACCGGCGTGATGCGGAAGCGCCGCAGCGTCCGCAGCGCCCACTCCGCGTTGCGGGAGGGCTGGTACTTGATGGCGAACACCGCCGTCAGCACGCCGTCCACCGCCAGAAACACACCGGTGGGCAGCTTCATATCCCGGGGCAGCGCCACCTTGCGCTTCTTCATGAAATACGCGCTGCCCAGCAGCACCGTTTCGCCCCGGATGGTGGCCTCCACGCCGCCCTCCTCGCAGAACCTCAGCTCGTTCACCGGCAGGTGGGAGCCGCCCTCGGCGGTGAGCTGCCGCTCCAGCAGCGGCGTCAGGCTGCTGCCCGCCGCCTTGGCCACCGAGGCGGCGTAGGACACCGCCCGGCTTCGCTCCTCGCCGAACACCTTGTAGCCGTTCAGCGACACCGTCCCGGCGGGGAACAGGTCGTCGTCCGTCAGGATCAGCCGGTTGGGGCGGCTCAGCGCCCGCGCACCGGCGTAGCCCGCCGCGGCGCAGCCGCTGCGGCCCAGCCGCCGCGAGAGATAAAACAGGGGCAGCACCCCGGTCAGCGGAATGGCCACGCCCATACCCGCCGTCACCAGGGATGTCAGCACCCAGGGGAAGTCGTTCATCCGCTGCCCTGTCAGACACACCACGCCGGACAGCACCACCGCCGCCGACAAAAGCAGGGGCAGCACATAATTCTGCCACAGCCGGGCCGGGTCGTCCTTCACCGTCAGGCGGTAGAAGCCCTCGGTCTTTCCCAACTGCTTGCATACCCCTGCCGCCGTGACAGAGGCCATATAGGGCGGCTGGCCGTTCAGCTCCAGAAGATGATACGCGCTGCGCCGTGTCTCCGCCTCCAGATACAGCCCCCACTGGCAGGACACCACCAGCAGCGCCCCGGCGGCGGCATAAGGTGTGGCCAGTGTGCTGCCCGTGACCATGCCGCACACGCAGCACAGCAGCTGGGTCAGCACCGTCACCCCGACGCACAGCTCGCAGCCCACCCGTCCCTGCCGCAGCAGGTTTATGGCCCGCTGCCACACGGGCATACACAGAAGGGCTGTCAGCAGCAGTCCGCCGCCCAGCGCGGCGCACCGCAGCACCGCCTCATCCAGCCACGCGGAGGGCAGCTTTTCCAGCTCCTGCAATACGGCGGCCGCCGTCAGCGCCGCCGTGGGCAGCAGCGCCAGCACCAGACTCCGCCGGGATCGGCGGCAGTGCCGCTTCGCGTCCCGCAGCAGGTCCTCCGTCAGCGGTTCTGGCTCAGGCGGCTCTTCCTCCTCCGGTTCGTCCTCCGGCTGGTCGAACAGCTGCTCCGTGTCCTTAAACCGGGGGCGGCGCTTCTGACCGCTGCGGCGCTCCTGCCACCGCTGGGCCAGCGATGCCAGCTTTTCGCCCAGGGACACGGGCTGCTCGATGACGCCGTCGTCCCCGTCCTCCAGCACCGCGTCCACGGTCTGGCTCATGATGTCCTTCAGCGCCACCCGGTCCGGCGCGTCGGACTGGTACAGTCCGTCCTCCGGCCCATCGGCGGCATCCTCCGCGGGGACTTCCTCCTCCGGGGCTGTTTCCCCGACCGGGGGCGTTTCCTCCGCAGAGAGCGTCTCTTCCGGTACGGGAGGCATTTTTTCTTCCAACGGCGGGGACGTTTCCTCCCGCACCGGTTCAGGCGTCTCCGCCGTTTGGGCAGGCTGACGCCCACCCTTGCCGTACTCGGCCAGGATGGCTTCCAACGAATACTCGTCCTCCTCGGGGACGGGTGTATAGCCGCTTCTGTCGTATCGCCTGCTCATAGCTCCTCGCGTTCCGCGCTCAGTTTCCTCTCTGCCGCACCGCCTCATACAGCAGGATCGCCGCGGCGGCGCTGGCGTTCAGAGACGAGATGCGCCCCTTCATGGGGATGCTCACCAGAAAATCGCAGCTCTCCGCCGCCAGCCGGGTCATGCCGCTGCCCTCCGAGCCGATGACGATGGCCGCCGGGCCCTTCAGGTCCGCGTCGTACAGGGTGGTATTGCCGTCCGCCGCCGTGCCGAACACCCACACGCCCTGCTTTTTCAGCTCCTTCAGCAGCGCGGGGATGTTGGGAACGCGGGCCACCGGCATATAGCTCACCGCGCCGGCGGAGGTCTTGGCCACGATGGCCGTCAGACCGGCGCTGCGGCGCTTGGGGATCACCACGCCGTGGGCCCCGGCGCACTCGGCGGTGCGCAGGATCGCGCCCAGGTTGTGGGGGTCGGAGATCTCGTCGCACACCACCAGCAGCGGCGCTTCGCCCTTCTCCGCGGCGGCGGCCAGAATGCTGTCCACCGTCACGTATTCCCGCACGGCGGCCAGAGCGATGACGCCCTGGTGGGCGTGGGTGCGGCTCATGCTGTCCAGCTTCCGCCGGTCGGCGTCCACCACCACGATACCGGCGTCCCGGGCCTTGGAGGCGATATGCCCCAGTGTCTTGTCCGTCTCGCCCTTGGCGATGTAAATTTTGTCAATGGCCGTTCCCGTCCGCAGCGCCTCGATGACGGCGTTGCGGCCCTCGATGATGCCGTCGGCCTCGGCCTCCGGCAGCGTCCGGCGGTTTTCCGTGTCCTTCATACCCATACGATGACCTCATTCATGCAAAGTTGATGCAAAGTTATTAAAGGATTATATCATAAGATTCCACCAATATAAAGCAGCATTCATAGAAATTTTACAGGAAAATCCACACCCCGCGGCTTGTGACTTTCCGCCGCCTGTGGTATACTGACCAAAACGAGAAAGCTCTCTTGCCTGACAGGGAGGATATAAATATGGCAGATAATAGCGGAAATAACAACAATAAGAACGGGAAAAATAACAAAAACAGCAACCTGCGGGGTATTCTTACGCTCATCGCCTGGGCGCTGGTGCTGACGGTGGCGTTCAACTATTTCAGCGCCTATAACCGCAACACCGCCAACAAAACCACCAGCCACGAGATCAAGTACAGCGAAATGATCGACATGGTGGAGAACGATCAGGTGGATGAGATCCTGTTCAAGGACAGCACCATCTACGTCACCCCGGTAAATGGCTACGTCTACACCGAGGAGGTCACCTCCGGCGGCAAGACGGAGGAGAAGTCCTACAAGCAGACGGAGGACGGGTCGCTGACGCTGTATACCGCCTATCTCAGCAACAGCGAGCTGCTGCCGCTGCTGAAGGAGCACAAGGTGGCCTACACCGGCTACTATGAGGCGGAGATGAACCCCATCCTGCTGCTGATGATCAACTATATCCTGCCGGTCATCATCATGGTGGGCCTGTTCATGCTGCTGATGCGGCTCATGAGCAAGTCCGGCGGAGGCGGCTTCGGCGGCCTGGGCAATGTGGGCAAATCCAATGCAAAGGTTTATATGGAAAAATCCACCGGCGTCACCTTCAAGGACGTCGCCGGACAGGACGAGGCCAAGGAGTCCCTGGAGGAGATCATCGACTTCCTGCACAACCCGGGACGCTATACCGCCATCGGCGCCAAGTTGCCCAAGGGCGCGCTGCTGGTGGGCTCGCCCGGTACGGGCAAGACGCTGCTGGCCAAGGCTGTGGCCGGCGAGGCGGGTGTGCCGTTCTTCTCCATCTCCGGCTCGGGCTTCGTGGAGATGTTCGTGGGCGTAGGCGCCAGCCGTGTCCGCGACCTGTTCAAGGAGGCGGCCAAGGTCGCTCCGTGCATCATTTTCATCGACGAGATCGACGCCATCGGCAAGACCCGCGACAGCCGCTTCGGTGGCGGCAACGACGAGCGGGAGCAGACGCTGAACCAGCTCCTGGCGGAGATGGACGGCTTTGACCCCGGCAAGGGCATCATCGTGCTGGCGGCCACCAACCGTCCGGAGGTGCTGGACAAGGCGCTGCTGCGCCCGGGCCGTTTCGACCGGCGCATCACCGTGGACCGTCCCAACCTGGCGGGCCGTCTGGCCACGCTGCAGGTACACACCCGCAGCATCCGCCTGGCGGAGGACGTGGACCTGGAGAAGATCGCCCAGGCCACCGCCGGCTGCGTGGGCGCGGACCTGGCTAACCTGGTGAACGAGGCGGCGCTCCGCGCCGTCCGCAAGGGCCGCAAGGCCGTGAACCAAAACGACCTGTTGGTGTCCTTTGAGCTGGTCATCGCCGGCAGCGAGAAGAAGGGCACGGTCATCACCGAGGAGGAAAAGAAGATCATCGCCTACCACGAGGTGGGTCACGCCCTGGTGGCGGCCAAGCAGAAGCACGCCCAGCCCGTCAGCAAGATCACCATCGTGCCCCATACCCAGGGCGCGCTGGGCTACACGCTGCACCTGCCGGAGGAGGAGAAGTTCCTCATGTCCCGGGAGGACATCCTGGCGGAGATCCGTACGCTGCTGGCCGGACGGTCCAGCGAGGAGATCGTGTGCAACACCATGACCTCCGGTGCAGCCAACGACATCGAGCGCGCCACGGAGCTGGCCCGCAATCTGGTGGCCCGGTTCGGTATGTGCGACGAGTTCGACATGATGGCCCTGGGCACGGTCCAGAGCCAGTATCTGGACGGCGGCTATTCCATGACCTGCGCCCAGGAGACGTATGCCGCCGCTGACCGGGAGACCATCAAGATCATCCGCCAGTGCCACCAGGAGGCCAAGGAGATCCTGACGGAGAACCGGGAGATGCTGGACAAGATCGCCGCATACCTGCTGAAGAAGGAGACCATCACCGGTCAGGAGATGATGGCCATCATCGAGGGCCGCGACCCGGAGACGGTGGACAACTACGGCGCGACGAGGGAGGACGACCAGAAGCTGTTCCGCCCCAGCGTGCCCAACACCATCGAAGCACCGGCCAAGCATATCAATATCGTGTCCGAGCCTGTGCCCATGCCGGACTTTGACGAGCCGTCGATCCAGCCGTCCGGGGAGGACGAAGCACCGGCGGAGCAGCCCGGCGGAGACGGCGAACAGCCTGACGGAGAAAAGAAATAAGCAGAAAAGAGGCCGCCCGAGGGGCGGCCTCTTTTGCGTCCACGGCGGCTGTTGGGCGAGGTCAACAAGAAAACGGCGCGGGCATTGTGAAAGTTGACGAAATCACAGGCAGCTTCGCTGACTTTTCCCACAAATATCTAAAATAATGGTTGTCAGACTTGAGGAAATCATATATAATCGGTACGTTGAGCTACTGTCCGCGGCTGTGTGGGCGGCGGACTTCAAGAAAATGAAGGGAGTACATCACTATTATGACTGCTAACGACATTCGCAATATCGCCCTGCTGGGCCACGGCGGCTCTGGCAAGACCTCTCTGGCGGAGCAGATGCTCTATATGACCAAGGGCACGGACCGTCTGGGCAAGACCGCCGACGGCAACACCACCTGCGACTACGACGCGGAAGAGATCAAGCGCCAGATCTCCATTTCCCTGGCGTTTGCCCCCGTGCAGTACAAGGGCAAGAAGATCAACGTGATGGACGCCCCCGGCAACTTCGACTTCTCCGGCGAGGCCGTCTGCGCCATCCGCGCCGCTGAGTGCGCCGTTATCGTGGGCAACGCCAAGGACGGCGTGTCCGTGGGCATGGAGCGCACCTGGAAGATGCTGGGCAAGAAGCCCCGCATGATGTTCATCAACCGTGTGGAGGAGGCCAACTCCGACTACGCGTCCTGCATCGAGGCCGTCAAGGCCAAGTACGGCACGGCCATCGCCCCCATCGTGGCCACCAAGGCAGACGGCAACAAGGCCGTCACCGTTATCGTGGACCTGCTGCACAACAAGGCGTATGACGCCAAGGGCGAGTGCGCCATCCCCGGCGACATGGCCGACGAGGTGGAGGCCCTCCGCGCTGAGCTGATGGAGGCCGCTGCCGGCGCCGACGAGGAGCTGATGGAGAAGTTCTTCGAGACCATGGAGCTGTCCGCCGAGGACATGGCCAAGGGCCTGAAGATCGGCGTGCGCGAGGGCAGCGTGTGCCCCGTGCTGTGCGGCAGCGCCGTCACCGGCATGGGCGTGGATATGCTGATGCAGACCATCGTGGACCTGGTGCCCGTGGCCACCGATATGCCCGCCGAGGCCGCTGAGGACGACGACGGCAACCCCATCGAGGTGGCGTACGATCCCAACGGCAGCACCGCCGCCTTCGTGTTCAAGACCATCTCCGACCAGTACGGCAAGTACTCCATGATCAAGGTCATCCGCGGCAAGGTCACCAGCGATATGTCCCTGTATAACATGACCACCGGCAACACTGAGAAGCTGGGCCGTCTGTACGTCATGAAGGGCAAGAAGAACGAGGAGACCAAGGAGATCTGCTGCGGCGACATCGGCGCCATCGGCAAGATGGACAAGGTCAAGACCGGCGACACCCTGTGCGAGCCCAAGACCTATGTGAAGTTCGCGCCCCTGGCCTTCGCGCCCGCCTGCTATGAGCGCGCTATCGCCCCCAAGACCAAGCAGGAGATCGAGAAGCTGGGCACCGGTCTGAACAAGCTGAACGAGGAGGATCCCACCTTCTCCGTCACCAACAACGCCGAGACCCGCCAGACCGTCATCTCCGGCGCAGGCGACATTCAGATCGACGTGCTGTGCAGCAAGCTGAAGAGCCGCTTCGGCGTGGACGCGGAGCTGGATACCCCCCGCGTCGCTTACCGCGAGAAGATCCGCAGCACCGTCCGCAAGCAGGGCCGCTATAAGAAGCAGACCGGCGGCAGCGGCCAGTTCGGCGACGTGCATATCATCTTTGAGCCCCAGACCGAGCAGGAGGATATGATCTTCGAGGAGAACGTGTTCGGCGGCTCTGTGCCCAAGAACTACTTCCCCGCCGTGGAGAAGGGCCTGCGCGAGAGCTGCCTGCACGGTGTGCTGGCCGGCTATCCCGTGGTGTTCCTGAAGGCCACCCTGGTGGATGGCTCTTACCACCCCGTGGACTCCTCCGAAATTGCGTTCAAGCTGGCCGCCAACCTGGCGTTCAAGGCCGCGCTGCCCGAGGCCAAGCCCGTGCTGATGGAGCCCATCGGCGAGCTGAAGGTCACCGTGCCCGATAACTACGTGGGCGACGTCATGGGCGACCTGAACAAGCGCCGCGGCCGCGTCATGGGCATGAACCCCACCGGCGACGGCGAGACCGTGCTGGAGGCGGAAGTCCCCATGGCCGAGATGATGAGCTACGCCATCGACCTGCGGTCCATGACCCAGTCCCGCGGTACGTTCACCTTTAACTTTATCCGCTACGAGGATTGCCCCGCCGCGGCCCAGGAGAAGGCCATCGCCGCCGCCAAGGCGCTGGCTGAGGCCGAGTAAAGCAAACCGAAACACCGCCGCATTCGCGGCGGTGTTTTTCAAAATACCCCGCCTGTCATTCCGAGCCAGTGACCGATGTCACTGGCGTGGGAATCCATACCCCGGGATCATAGGAAACGGATTGCCGCACCAGTGTTCGCACTGGTTCGCAATGACGAAGCGGTGTTTTTCAAAAATATTTGGAAAAATTTCGCTTTTGTTGCATTTGCAACTTTTGAAATCCGGACACCGTGGTATACTGACCACAGTAAACCAAGGGGCGACGCCCCAAGACAATAAAAATTATGATATGGAGGATACGAATATGAAAAAGTGGGTCTGTCCTGTTTGCGGTTATGTGCACGAGGGTGACGTTCCCCCCGCCGAGTGCCCCGTCTGCCACGTCAGCGGCGAGAAGTTCCTGCTCCAGTCCGAGGAGAAGTCCTGGGCCGCCGAGCACGTTGTGGGCGTAGGCAAGGTCTTCGGTGACGATGTGCCCGAGGAGGTCCGTCAGGAGATCATCGACGGTCTGCGCGCCAACTTCGAGGGCGAGTGCAGCGAGGTGGGTATGTACCTGGCCATGGCCCGTGTGGCGCACCGCGAGGGCTATCCCGAGATCGGCCTGTACTGGGAGAAGGCCGGCCTGGAGG
>CAVGVB010000043.1:0-13449 GCA_963632705.1 bacterium
GTAAAATGTTGGACTTGCAGCGCCGGTATGATGAGCAGTATGATACAATGGAGCAAATTGAAACGCAGATTGATGATGTAAAAGCTCAAATTCTGAGTATCCAGCAGGAAAAAATCTCCGGCGATAATATCTACCAGCTCCTGTTGGCATTTGACGAAGTATATGGCTCTGCGACCGAAGCGGAACAGAAGGAGTTCATGCAGGCATTCATCGAGCGTATTGACCTGTATCCGGAAAAGCAGAAGGACGGCAACTGGATCAGGAACATTGTGTTTGCATTTCCCGTTCCGGTGAACGGTCAGGAAGTGAAAGAACTTTCCTTGGAAAATGAAACAACAGTCGAGACGGTGGTCACGCTGGAGAGAGAATAATGAAAAGAGACGCCAGGCGATGCCTGGCGTCTCTCAGGCTGGCGAAAAAGCCTTTGGCTCTTTCGCCAGCCTGAAATAATGTCGTTATTTTTGTGCCGCCTTGCGGCACGAAAATAGTCGCTTCGCTCCACGCACGCCTTGCAAAGCAAGGCTTTGCGCGACATTTGATCCAATTCGAGGCGGGCTTTGCCCCCTCGAGCTCCCCCTGTGTAAATGAACTGCTGATCTCATAGAGCAGGTTTATTGACATACTGAGAGACGCCGGGCAATGCCCGGCGTCTCTTTTTTTGCGAAAAAATTTTGATGAGGGTATTGACATTACAAAACTACTGAATATAATACAGTAGTGTCAAGAAAGAAACGGAGAGGAGCTGCCTATGAACCCACAATACAAAAAAGGCGTGCTGGAGCTGTGTGTGCTGTCGCTGCTGCGAAAGCAGGACCGGTACGGCTATGAGATATCCGAGTATTTGTCCCAGCACATCGACATTGCGGACGGCACGGTGTACCCCCTGCTGCGGAAGCTGAAGGCGGACGGTCTGGTGACCACCTATCTGCAGGAGGAGAGCGGCGGCCCGCCCCGGAAATACTACCGGCTGACCCAGCTGGGCGAGGACGTATACAACATGGACCGGGCGGAGTATCTGCGGTTTGCCGAGACCGTCCGTGAGCTTTTGAAGGAGGATGAGGACCATGAAGAAAACTGAGTTTTTGAACCAGCTCTCCCAGGAGCTGGAAAGGCGGAATGTGGCCGACGCGGCGGACATTCTGGAGGAATATGAGCAGCACTTTGACCTGAAGCTGGCGGACGGCTATGTGGAGGAGGAGATCGCCGCGCGGCTGGGCGACCCGGCCATGCTGGCGGCGCAGTTTGACGGGGGAGAGGACGGGCCGAAGCAGGAACGCGGCGGCAAGGCGTTGACCGTCATCGCTCTGGGGATCGCAGACGTGTTCGCGGGGCTGTTCTTCCTACTGCTGGCAGGGTTCGGCATCGTGCTGGCGGCGGCTGCGCTGTCCTTCGGGACGGCTGGGGTCTGCCTGCTGGGCGGGCTGAACATTTGCGGACTGCTCCCCACCATGCCCTACTGGTGCGGCGCGATCCTGGCGCTGTCCCTTGCGGCGCTGGCGGTGCTGTTTGCGGTGGGCTGCGTCTACTACGGGGCGTTTCTGCGGCAGCTGATCCGCTCCTTCGGGCGCTTCCAGCACAACGCGCTGGCATCGAGCCGGGGCGGCGCGGTATTGCCGCCGCTGCCCATCAGCCCGCGGTTTTCCGCCAAGACGAACCGTCGTCTGCGCGCCGCGGCGCTGATCTCCCTGGCGCTGTTCGCCGCCTGCTTCGTGCTGTCCTATGTGGTGTGCGCCCTGTCCGCCGGTTCGCTGGAGTTCTGGCACGTGTGGGGCTGGTTTGTAAGTTGAGGTGAAGGTTTCATGCTCGCTTTGAACGCGGTGGCGTTCGTGGTGCTGACCATCCGGGGGTTCTTCCGCAGAAATGAAAAGCAGTATAAAAAGTTCGCTGTATAGCGCACCCATTAAAAAAGACGCCGGGAGGCGTCTTTTTTGGTGGGTGCACCCCTGCCCTGTGAAGGGCGGCGGAAAGAAATGGTGGCATTTTTACGGCTGCTGTGGTATACTTTCTCTGTATAGCGGACTTGAAACGATTACAAAACGTGATTTCATGTCGAAATAATACGTATTGTATACATATTTTGCCGAGAGGTGTGACCCATGACCTATTTGACTGCTTTTCTTCTGGGGCTGATACAGGGTGTGGCGGAGTTCCTGCCCATCTCCAGCTCCGGCCATCTGGCCATCGCCCAGAACCTGCTGGGGATGTCCCAGGCGGGGAGCGTGCCGGAGTTCTTCGACGTGCTGCTGCATCTGGGCACGCTGGTGGCGGTGTTTGCCGCCTACTGGCATGAGATCTGCGACATGGTGGTGGAGCTGTTCCGGGGCATCGGCGACCTGGTGCATCGGACCACGCCCACGCCTGTGCCGCCGGCGCGGCGGCTGATCCTGCTCATCATCGTCGGTACGCTGCCGCTGTTCGCGGTGCTGCCCGTCCGCAAGGCGGTGCAGGGCCTGAGCGACAATATGTTCTTCGTGGGCGGCGCGCTGATCTTCACCGGACTGCTGCTGTTCGTGTGCGACGGCGTGCGGAAGGGCCGCAAGACGGAGCGCAGCGCCACATGGCTGGACGCGCTGCTGGTGGGCGTTGGCCAGGCGCTGGCCACGCTGCCCGGTGTGTCCCGGTCCGGAATGACCATCACCGCCGGCTGCTTCGTGGGCTACGAGCGGCAGTTCGCTGTGCGGTTTTCGTTCCTGCTGAGCATCCCCGCCGTGCTGGGTGCCAACATCCTGTCCATCGGCGACGCGGTGGCGGCGGGCATCAACGCCGCGGAAGTACCCATGTATCTGGTGGGCGTGGTGACCGCCGCCGTGGTGGGGTATCTCTGCATACGGCTGCTGAAATATGTGGCCGACAAGGGGCGCTTCGGCGCGTTTGCGTATTACTGCTGGGCTGTGGGCGTGCTGACCTTGGTCCTGCAGGCTGTGAAATGAGGTAACGTATGGCATCTACACAGAAGAAAAACACCTCCGGCAAGGGCCGCAAGACACCGCCCAAGCCCGAGCCGCCCGCCTATAACGCCGCCGCCCGCATGGTGGGCGGCGTGGTGTGCGCCCTGCTGGCGCTGTGCATCCTGGTGAGCTATTTCAACGTGGACGCGCTGCTGCTGACGTTCACGGCCAAGGTGCTGCGGGGCGCGCTGGGCTACGGCTATTACCTTACCGCGCCGGCGCTGGCGGCCATCGCGTATATCCAGCTGAGCCATAAGGGCCGGCCGGTGATCCTGCGGACGTTCTGCGTGGCGGTGCTGCCGCTGCTGGTGGGCGTGCTGTGCCACCTGCTGCTGTGCGCTGCGGCGTATGACTTCTCCGCCGGTTTCCTGGGCCGGTTCTGGACCGACGGGCAGGCGCTGCGCTGCGGCGGTGTGCTGGCCGGTGTGCTGGCGGTGGGTGGTACGGCGCTGTTGAGCAAGGTGGTGACCATCATCCTGACCATCGTGCTGCTGCTGGCCGCGCTGCTGGGCGCGCTGCACATGACACCCCAGGAGGCGGCGGAGCGGATGCGCAGCTACCGGGAGAGCCTGCGGGAGGATGAGGACGAGGACGTCGTCCCCGAGGACTTTACCGCGCCCGCGGCGGACAAGCCTGCGAAAAAGGCGGCGAAGCCCGCCAAAAAGCGGCCTAATATCGACATCCCCCTGGACGGCGAGCGGCCCGGCGTTGATCCGGACACGCTGCCGCCGGTGAAAACATTCTTCACCCGGCGCGGCGACGACGTGCGCACGCCGGACGAGGTGCTGCGGGGCGGGCCTGCGCCTGCGCCCCAGCCCATCGGTGATACGCCGGCGGAGACGGCGGCAGAGCCTGTCGTCGAAGCGCCCGCGCCGAAAAAGCCCCTCAGCGACAAGCAGAAGAAGGCACAGCTGCAGCAGGAGGTGGAGACGGCGGCCCAGGAGGTCAGCCAGGCCATCGAGGAGGAGCTGGCCCAGGGCGAGGAGACGTATCACTACCCGCCCATCACGCTGCTGGAGGAGAACAAGGGCGGCAACTACACCGAGGTGGGCGCGGAGCTGCGGAACAACTCCCGGCGGCTGGCGGAGACGCTGCGGTCCTTCGGCGTGGACGCCAAGGCGGGTGAGGTCATCCACGGGCCCAGCGTGACCCGATATGAGTTCACCCTGGATCAGGGCGTGAAGCTGAGCAAGATCACCAACCTCAGCGATGACATCGCCCTGGCACTGGGCGCCAGCGGCGTCCGTATCGCGCCTGTTCCCAACAAAATTTCCGCCGTGGGCATCGAGGTGCCCAACAAGACCGTGACCGCCGTGCGCATCCGGGACGTGATCGAGTCCCGGGAGTTCACCCAGCATCCCTCCACCGTGGCCTTTGCCGTGGGCAGGGACATCGGCGGCAACAACATCGTGGGGAATATCGCCCGGCTGCCCCACGTGCTCATCGCCGGTACGACCGGCTCGGGCAAATCCGTGTGCACCAACTCCCTGATCGTCAGCCTGCTCTATAAGTCCACGCCGGACGAGGTGCGGTTCATCATGGTAGACCCCAAGATGGTGGAGCTTGCGCCGTACAACGGCATCCCCCACCTGCTGATCCCGGTGGTGACCGACCCGAAGAAGGCCGCCGGGGCGCTGCAGTGGGCGGTGTTCGAGATGATGAAGCGGTACAAGATGTTCTCGGAGAAGGGCGTGAAGGACCTGGCGGGGTACAACGCCCTGGCGGAGACGGACGAGGACGTGAAGAAGCTGCCCACGGTGGTGGTGGTCATCGACGAGCTGGCCGACCTGATGCTGGTGGCCGCCAAGGAGGTGGAGGAGTCCATCTGCCGGGTGGCACAGATGGGCCGCGCCGCCGGGATGCACCTGGTCATCGCCACACAGCGGCCCTCCGCCGACGTGATCACCGGCCTGATGAAGGCCAATATCCCCAGCCGCATCGCCTTCGCCGTGGCCAGCTCCATGGAGTCCCGCATCATTCTGGACACCACCGGCGCGGAGAAGCTGGTGGGCAAGGGCGATATGCTGTACTTCCCCCTGGGCGACGCCAAGCCCACCCGTGTGCAGGGCTGCTTCATCACCCCGGAGGAGATCGACCGGGTGGTGAGCTTTGTGAAGAACGCCGCTGGCGAGGCGCACTACGACCAGGATGTCATCGAGAAGATCCAGCAGGCCGTGGACGCCAAGGCGGACAAGGGGAGCAAGAGCGCCCCGGCGGACAGCACACAGGACGGCGAGGAGGTGGACGAGCTGCTCTCCGCCGCCGTGGAGGTGGTGCTGGAGACGGGTCAGGCGTCCGTGTCCATGCTCCAGCGGAGGCTGAAGCTGGGCTATTCCCGGGCGGCGCGGCTGGTGGACCAGATGGAGGAGCGGGGCTACGTCGGGCCGTTCGAGGGCTCAAAGCCCCGGCAGCTGCTCATTACCAGAGAGAAGTGGCAGGAGCTGCAGATGGCCAAGGGCGCAGCGCCCGAACCGGCCCGGCCCGCCGACCCCTACGGGACGATCAGCGACGTGTTCGAGAGCCACGACGCATTGGACTAAGCAAAAAAGAGACGGCGGAGGCCGTCTCTTTTTTTGCGGGGAAATTGCGGATCACACCGTGCCGGTGACGGTGAGGGTGGCTGTGCCGGGGACGACGGAATACGCGCCGGTGGCGGTATCCTGGGTGATGGTGGCCGCCGGGACGGTGATCACGCCCGCCACGGTGGAGAACAGGCCGGTGGCGGCGTCATAGGTGTACTGGGTGGGCGCGGTGAGGGCTGTGCCGTTCAGCGTTACCGCCAGATCACTGAGCCGCGGGTCGAAGGTGTCGGTGATGACCACGTTGGCCGCCGCGTCTGCGGCGGTGCTGCCGGTGTTCTGCACGGTAAAGGTGTACGTGAGCTGCCCATTCTCCGCCACGGTGGTGGGGGAGAGGGCCTTGCTGATGGTCAGCCGGGCGGCGGACAGCGGAGACACCGTCTCCGTGGCCGTCACGGGGTCCAGCAGCCCTGCGCCGGTGACGGTGGCCGTGTTCACCACGGTGCTCTCCGTGGCCAGCGGTGCAAACTCGGTGACGGCAGCCTCGTAGGCCAGCGTCACGTCGCCGCCTGCCGGGACGGTGATGCCGTTGATGGTCAGCGGCGGACCGGCGGTGACGGTGGGCGCGGTCTGCAGCACGCCGTTCTGGTAATAGCGCACCGAGCCGGCGGTGTAGGTCAGGGGGTACAGCGTGCCTGTGCCGAAGGCGTAGCCGCCCAGATCGTCCGTGACGGTGAGGTTCGTCAGGGCCGTCGTGCCGCTGTTGGTGAGGGTGATGATATACGTCACCGTGCCGTCGCGCTCGTAGCTGGGGACCACCGCCGTCTTGGAGGCGGTGAGGACCTCCACCAGCTCGCCTACGGTGATGTTGGATGCCGCGCTGCCGCCGGTGTACGTCAGCCGTGCCTGGTTCGTGAAAGTTGCCATAGAATGACCTCCCTTGTAAAGTCGCGGAAGCTCCGCAGTTCATTCTATGCGGCGGGGCAAACGGTGGGAATGGAAATAAAAAACGAGAGACGCTCATGCGTCTCTCGTTTTGACTGTGTAAGAAACTTACTTCAGCTCGACCTTGCCGCCGGCCTCTTCGACCTGCTTCTTCATAGCCTCGGCATCGTCCTTGGACAGGGCTTCCTTCAGGGTGTGGGGCACGCCCTCGACGGCAGCCTTGGCCTCGGCCAGACCCAGACCGGAGATCTCGCGGACGACCTTGATGACCTTGATCTTCTGAGCGGCATCGAAACCGGTCAGGACCACGTCGAACTCGGTCTTCTCCTCAGCGGCGGGAGCAGCAGCGCCGGCAGCGGGAGCAGCCATGGCGGCGGCGGAAACGCCGAACTCCTCCTCCAGAGCGTGCACCAGCTCGGACAGCTCCAGAACGGTCAAACCCTTGATCTCTTCGATCATAGCAGTAATCTTCTCAGACATTGTGATAGCCTCCTATTTGTAAGATTTAAGTTGATGTTGCGCAGGCCTTCCGCCTGCGGGGGAAAGGGTGGGCCGAATTACTCGGCGGCAGCGCCGTCTTTCTCGGCGATCTGCTTCAGCACGCAAGCCAGAGCGGAAATGGGCGCCAGCATGGTACCCAGGACCTGAGCCTGCAGCACGGGCAGAGCGGGGATGGAAGCCAGAGCGTTGACGGTGTCCATGGAAACGACCTTGCCTTCCATGAAGCCGCCCTTGATCTCGAACTTATCCTTCAGCTTCTTTGCGTAGTCCGCCATCACACGGGCAGGAGCGACGGGATCATCAGCGCAGATGGCCAGGGAAGTCGTGCCGTTGAGCTGATCGTCCAGTTCGTTCAGACCGCAGTTGTTGAAAGCGAAACGCAGCAGGGTGTTCTTGATGACAGCGTACTCAATGTTGTTCTTACGGCACTCCGCGCGCAGCTCGGTATCCTCTGCCACGGTGATGCCCTTGTAATCAACGATGACGCCGGCGGCTGCGTTCTGCAGCTTGTCGGTCAGCGCCGCCACGATCGCCTGCTTTTCAGACAGAACCTTTGCGTTGGGCATTCTTTGATTTCACCTCCGTTAGAATTGTCGGTGCGTTCAAAAAGGAAACCGTCCCCATGCCGAAAGACATGAGGACGGTGAAAAGCAATCATAACGATGTGCCATCCTCGGCAGGACTTACGGCTCACGCCACCTGCTGTCTTTGGAACGCAACCAATATTATATCCAAGGCTTCACAGCTTGTCAAGCCAAAGATAACGGTTTTTCAGCTTTTTTACAGCTGCTTGTTGGCGTTCATCTTCACGCCGGGGCCCATGGTGGCAGCGGCCACGCAGGAGCGGATATACTGACCCTTGGCAGCGGCGGGCTTGGCCTTGATGATCGCACCGATGAGAGCGGAATAGTTCTCAAACAGCTTGTCAGCACCGAAGGAAACCTTGCCGATGGGGCAGTGGATGATGTTGGTCTTGTCCAGACGGTACTCGACCTTACCGGCCTTCGCCTCCATGACGGCCTTGGCGGCGTCGGGAGTCACAGTGCCGGACTTGGGGGAGGGCATCAGACCCTTGGGGCCCAGGACCTTACCGAGACGGCCCACAACGCCCATCATGTCGGGGGTGGCCACGACCACGTCGAAGTCGAACCAGTTTTCCTTCTGGATCTTCTCCACCAGGTCCATCTCGCCCACGTAGTCAGCGCCGGCGGCCTTGGCGGCCTCGGCCTTGTCGCCCTTGGCGAACACCAGAACGCGGACGGACTTACCAGTGCCGTTGGGCAGCACGATAGCGCCGCGGACCTGCTGGTCGGCGTGACGGGAGTCAACACCCAGCTTGACGTGCAGCTCGACGGTCTCATCGAACTTGGCGGAAGCGGTCTTGCAGATCAGCTCCAGACCCTCCTTGGGGTCATACAGCATAGCCTTGTCGATCTGCTTGGCGCTCTCTTGATATTTCTTACCTCTAAACATCTCTATACCCTCCTTACTCGCCGACGACAACGCCCATGGAACGGGCAGTACCGGCGATCATGCTCATGGCAGCCTCGAGAGAAGCGGCGTTCAGGTCGCGCATCTTCAGCTCGGCGATCTTCTGGATGGAGGCCTTGGAGATGGTGGCGACCTTTTCCTTGTTGGGAACGCCGGAACCGGACTCAATGTTGCACTCCTTCTTGATCAGGACAGCTGCGGGAGGGGTCTTGGTGATGAAGCTGAAAGAGCGATCAGCGTACACGGTGATGACCACGGGGATGATCAGGCCCATGTCGTTCTTGGTGCGCTCGTTGAACTCCTTCGTGAAAGCGGCGATGTTGATGCCGTGCTGACCCAGGGCCGGGCCAACGGGGGGGGCGGGAGTCGCTTTGCCCGCGGGGATCTGCAGTTTGACGTATCCAACTACTTTCTGTGCCATTTGTAGGCACCTCCTTCAATAAAATGTGGTAGCGGCGGGGATACCTTGCCGCTCTTGGCGAGACGCGCTGCGTCTCTCCCACTTTGCCGGCGCACCTGCACCGGACTTTTTGCGCGGACGCTCCGCGCTCAGCTATTGCTGACCTCGACCTGATCCAGCTCGAGATCCACAGGGGTCTCACGTCCGAACATGGACACGACCACGCGCACCCTGTTCTTCTCCGGCTCGATCTCCTCCACCGTGCCGGTGAAGCTGGCCAGCGGGCCTTCGGTGATGCGGACGGTGTCGCCCACATGGTACAGCACCACGATCTCGCGCTTTTCCATACCCAGGGCCGCCACTTCCTCCTCCGTCAGGGGGATGGCCTTGTTGGCCTCGCCCACGAAGCCGGTGACGCCGCGGATGTTGCGGATCAGATGCCAGGTGTCATCGGTCATGACCATTTTGATGAGGACATAGCCGGGGAAGATCTTCCGCTGCACTTCCTTCATCACGCCGGTCTCCGTCACCTCGGTGACGGTCTCCAGAGGGATCTCGGTCTTGAGGACCATGTCCTCCATACCACGATTGACCACGGACTTCTCGATGGCGGCCTTTACCGCGTTTTCATAGCCGGAATAGGTATGTGCCACATACCACTTTGCGTTCTCAGCCATCTCCTGTTTCCTCAGGCGAACAGGCCGATGAGCGTATTCACCGCCAGAACGGCCACCGCGTCAAAGATCCAGATGGCAGCGCCCACGATCAGGGAGCACAGCAGGACCGTACCGGTGTTCTTGGCGGTAGTTTTGCCGTCGGGCCAAACGACCTTCTTCAGCTCGCTTCTCATTTCGCGGAACCACTTGCCGCGGTCCTTGGCGACCTTCTTTTCTTCAGCCATCACAAATTCTCCTTCCGATTATTTCGTCTCGGTGTGGACGGTGTGCTTTCTGCAGAAGGGGCAATACTTGTTCAGCTCAAGTTTGTCAGGGGTATTCTTCTTGTTCTTCATCGTGTTGTAGTTTCTCTGCTTGCACTCGTTGCATCTCAAAGTGATCTTCACGCGCATTAACGGCACCTCCTTATTAGATTAGGCCTCCGTGATCCGGAACGCCTTTTTGCCTCCCTGCCGGGCGGCCGCCTCTCTGCGCCCTCGAAGCGAAAAAGCGCGCAAAAAGAAAGCACCCACTCACAGGTAATGCCCACTATAGCACAATTCAGGGGAGCAGTCAACGGCTTTTTCGGAAAAAATCGGGGTTTTGCGGGATTTTTACCCGGTTTCGGTTGCATGGACGGAACATTATGCTATAATGAGAACCACTGAACGGAAAGCGCAGGTGCATTTGCATGAAGATCATGGCTATCGACTACGGCGACGCCCACACCGGCATCGCCATTTCAGACTATACGGAGACGCTGGCGGGACACTCGGAGGTCATCCACAGCCGGAAGCAGGAGGAGGTGCTGGCGGCCATCCGCCGCCTCATCGCTGAGCACGACGTGAAGCTGCTGGTGCTGGGCTACCCCCGGAACATGGACGGCACGGAAGGGCCGCGGGCGGAGAAGTGCGCCGCCTTCGGGGCGCTGCTGCGCCAGGAGACGGGGCTGGAGGTCATCCTGTGGGACGAGCGGCGGACCACCATCGACGCCCACAACATCCTGTTCCAGAACGGGCAGAACGCCAAGAAGCGGAAAAAGACCGTGGACGCCGTGGCGGCGGCCCTGATGCTGGAGGGGTATCTGACCCGGCGGAGACTGGAGGCCCAGCGATGAGCGATGTGATCGTGCTGGGCGGCGGCGCGTCCGGTATGGCGGCGGCGCTGACGGCGCTGGAGCGGGGCTGCACCGTGACGCTCATTGAGCGGCAGGCCCGGCTGGGACGCAAGCTGCTGACCACCGGTAACGGCCGGTGCAACCTGACGAACGAGCACACCGGGCCGGACCACTACCACAGTGAACAGCCATCGTTCTGCCGCTGCGCGCTGGCGCAATATCCGGCGGCGGAGACGCTGGCGTGGTTCGCGGCCATGGGGCTGGAGACGGTGACAGAAGCGGATGGGCGGGTGTACCCCCGCACCAACACCGCCAACTCCGTGCTGGACGTGCTGCGGGCCGCCCTGGCCCGGTACGAGGGCCTGACGCTGCTGGTCGGCGACCCGGTGTCGGCGGTGAAGCACAAAAACGGCGTGTTCACCTGCACACTGGAGAGCGGCGCGGCGGTGCAGTCCTCCCGCCTGGTGCTGGCCTGCGGCGGCGCGGCGGGCAGCAAGGTGGGCGGCGTGATGGACGGCTACCGGTTCGCCAAGACGCTGGGCCACCACCGCACGGCGCTGTACCCGGCGCTGGTGCAGATCAAAACAGAACCCGCCTATCCCCGGGCGCTGAAAGGCGTAAAGGCGGAGGTGCTGCTGACGCTGCGGCGGGGGAGGGAAGTGCTGGCCGCCCGTAAAGGAGAACTGCTGTTCACCGAGTACGGCGTCAGCGGCCCGGCGGTGTTCGACCTGTCCCGGGCGGCGTCCTGCGGCGGAGAGGGCCTGACGCTGGCGCTGGACCTGTGGCCGGAGCGGACGGAGGCCGAGGTGCTGGCGTGGCTGCGGGCACGTCGTGAAAACAGCCCGGCGCTGCCGGGCGAGCAGGTGTTCGTGGGCGCGCTCCACAACCGTCTGGGACAGATGACTGTCAAGTACGCGGCTGTGACACGCAGGGAGACCTGCGGTGATTACGCGGATGCCGAGCTGGCCGAACTGGCCCGGGCCTGCAAGGGCTTCACCCTGCCGGTGACGGGGGTGTGCGGCTTTGATCAGGCCCAGGTGACGGCAGGCGGCCTGTGCACCGATGAGTTCGACCCGGAAACGATGGCAAGCCGTCTTGTTCCCGGCCTGTACGCCTGCGGCGAGGTGCTGGACGTGGACGGCGACTGCGGCGGCTATAATCTGCAATGGGCCTGGGCCTCCGGACGGCTGGCGGGCCAGCTGCAGTGATATGCTGCGGCCGCGGCGTATGGACTGCACCGGTATCAAAATACAAAGAGAGCCTGACCGCACGGTCAGGCTCTAAAAATTATCCGCTGATGCACATATCGCAGCGTGCCTGTATATCAAAGGCTTTGAAGTACTTTTCCTCAAAGGGTATCCAGCGGTCACGGAACTGCCGCGCCTTTTCCGGGCCGCTGCGTGCTTCGATGCGGGACATCTGCGTCTCCGGGTCGATGGTCAGAAACACCCGCAGGTCGTAATGCGCCCACAGGTCGGGGTGACAGGCGTAAGCGCCCTCTACGATGGTCAGGCGGCTGGGTTCTGTCGTTACCGGCTCGCCCAGCTGCTGCTGTGCACACGAAAACGGCCGATAGGTGACAGCCTGCGCGCCCCGGAGAGGGAGTAAGACCTCCTCCAGAAACCGCTCATGATCCACATTCTCGCCGGGAGCGGCGAACCGTTCCTCCGTCCGCTGCTCCGGGCGGAGAAAAAAGTCGTCCATGTGGAACACGCTGCAGTGCAGCTGCTTTTGCAGCTTTGCGGCCAGCGTGGTCTTGCCCGAGCCGCACCGGCCGTCGATGGCCACGATCACCCGCTCACGGCGCAGGAGCTGACGCCGGATGGCCAGCACCAGACGGAGGTAATCGACGCGGCTCATACCAGTTCGGGGGCGGGGTCAGGGTGCACGAAGCAGACCAGCTTTGTGCGATCCAGCAGCACCATCACGGCGGGGATCAGCACCAGCTGCAGCACGATGCCGGGCACGGCGTTCAGAACAGCACCGGCCAGGAACGCCTCAAAGGTGAAGGTGCTGCCGCCCAGACCCAGCATCAGGAACATGACGCCGCCCCAGACCAGCCGGCCGGCCAGCATGGCAGGGATAAGGCATTTGTACAGGGCCTTGACGCACTGCCACTTGCTGCGGGCATACAGAAAACCGATGACAGCGCCGTAGGCGGCCATCTCAAAGGCCATGGCCGCGGCGGTGGGGTACATGGCGGGCATACCGAACAGCAGGGAGCGCAGCAGGGGCAGGATGAACCCCACGCCCAAGCCCCACTGCCAGCCGCAGATCAGACCGCACAGCAGCACGGGGATGTGCATGGGCAGCAGCATCTTGCCGACAGCGGGGATCTGTCCGGTGAAGAAGGGCAGTATAAAGCCGATCGCCAAAAACATGGCGGAAAGAACGAGGTTTTTCAGGGAACGGTTCTTCATGGTCTGTGTCTCCTTTGCTTTTTTTCGCCTGTTAGTATGCTTTCCACGGATCGCCTCAAGAGTACCACGCGGCCGCGCAAAATACAACCATAAATTCGGGAAGCAGAACGGAAACCGGCGAGGCGTTTGCGGTTTGAAAAGGAGAAGCGGCGGCGTGAGCCCGCTCTGACCTATAAAATAAGTCGGAGCAAGCGATACGACGCCTGCTCCGACATGTCATGGCGTACCACTGTAGATTTTTGAACCCCCAGCTCAAAAATGTCATGTGCAAATTGGAATTCTTCGTTCTTTTTTAACTTTTCTCAAACTTTTTTAATGGGTGCTTTCAAGAACTGCCAATTGGTCGCATGAAAAACCGTTATGCGAAAACGCTATTTTTCCTCTGGCATCTCGCTCATATCCGCGGCTGCCCCTTCCAGAAGGTCAGTCACGATCTGATTGAGCTGTGCGGC
>CAVGVB010000044.1:0-13071 GCA_963632705.1 bacterium
GGCTGCTCGATCTGAAGTCCTTCCATCAGCCAGCGGTACTGCTGCGGCGTCAGCGCCTTTACCTCAGACTCAGACCGCGGCCACTGGTAGACGCCCTGCTCCAGCCGCTTGTACAGCAGAAGAAAACCGTCCTTTTCCCAGTATAAGCCCTTGATCCGGTCCCGCCGTCGCCCGCAGAACAGAAACAGTGTGTTGGTAAACGGGTCGAGTGCAAACTCCTGTTGGACGATGCTGGCCAGTCCGTCGATCCCTCTTCGCAAGTCCGTATAGCCGCAGGCAATGTAGACTTTGTCCGCTCCGCTAAAGTCGTTCAGCATGATGTTAATGCCTGGCAGATCGTCTGCACCAGCTTCGGATCTGCTCCTGCGTAGAGATTTACAGATGCTCTGCCGATCTGGATGCTGGCTGCCGGATTTCCTGCACGCTCCTGTACACTTCCCTGTGGCGCCGGAAGCTCTACAAAATGCGGCGCATGGCCATTTACGGATACAGAGGCTGCGGCTGCCTCCCGCTGCAGAATGGCCCTGTCAAAAACGCGCTTCTGCCAATAGTAGTATCTTCGCTCACGGATCCCGTGCTGACGGCACCACTCTTTGCAGCTCATTTCGCTGCGCCGGCATTCTGCTACAAGTTCCGCCCATTCCATTAACCGCTGATCTGCGCTGACCGCCGCCAGCCGTGTGTCCATCTGCTGTTTCCTCCCTCTGCAATGTCACCCTGTGTAAAAGAGTGCAGCGTCAGTCTTTTGCACTCTTTTTCTTTGTCTCATTATTGCAGACAGAATCCCCTTTTTCAATCCGACCGATTAGTTGACGCTTACTATTGAGCGCTTACGTTTGTAAGATGTGGCATGGTACAATGTACTAATTCAAAGCTGAAGGTCGCAGATGATTTCACCTGCGGCCTTCAGCGAAAAAATTGGGTAAGGACGGAAACCTCAGCCAGCGATGAGGCAAGAAAGCAGACGTAGGCGGCATAAACGCAGAACTGCGAACGATGGGGCTTTCCAGCAGCGGACAGTAAAGCAGGCAGATGATTAGATATTCAAAATCTACCATAGGAAGTACAAACTCTGTTTCGAGTGAATTGAAGCTACGTGTGTCAACAACATTTAGCCGTAGCCTGCAAATCCTTTACACACAAATATCTTGACGACATCAGAACTGCGGAGCGGGTAATCTACCTCTTTAGAATTCTCTTCTTAAAGAACAAAAGAACCTCTGCAAGAAGTGTACCGAAATACAGAACAAGCCCAGTTCCCTTTAGTAGTTGACATATAATAAAATTGAACGTAGGGAATGCATTTGTTGGAGAGGTAGAAATAAAGAAATTTGACAGTGCGCAGATTGCTGCCATGGTAAAAAACCATCTTGCCCGATAGTCAAAGAAATTGCATCCTTTAACGACAATTCTTTTTCCATAATAGTCTCCATTTCTTAGAAAGTGCCAAAGTTTCTCAAGCAAAGATAGCTCACAAAAACGATAGCCTCGTATGTACGTAATAAGTGTATCCCGGTAACGTCGTAGTGCCTTTTTTCGCTGCGATGGCGAAACTTGGTCAAGATATGGTAGTATTTCCTGTTGTGTAAGCAAAATGCAATCTTCCAAATAATAGCGATAGGCCAAGCCACCTCCGACCGTATTTCCGTGACTGATGCCTCCATCGCGGTGCATATAGGTTAGCCGGTCGTAAAAATATATCTTTGCACCACTGCGAGCTAATTTCAGAAAATACGTCCAGTCCTCGATTAGATGATACTGTTCATCTAAATCTCCGTAGATTTCGAAAACCTTCTTCTTATAGATTGTTCCTGCGGCAGGAATTATGCACCAGTCAGATAGTTCACCGAAAAGTTGCATTGGGGTGCTGTTCACAATTATGTCTTTTAGTTCATCATTTACCGCATAGTAGAGAAGATTTGAGAGATTTGCATCATACATGCCACACTGTGAAGTAAGGACATATGCATCTTTTGGCAGTTTCTCAAAATGATAGACCATATCATGTACTACAGTTCGGTCATGTAATTTGTCATCAGCGGCAAGGAACATAATGTATTTCCCCGCCGCCGTGCGCTTTAGACACTTAAGGTGTTTAACAGTTCCAAAATTTTGGGGGTTGCGGCGAAATGTGATACTGTGAACATTTGGAAATAACTGAGGAATCATCGCAATAGCCTGCGTTTGATAACTCCCGTAGGACTCCTTATCCCAATCGGCAACAGCTCTCTGATGTGCCGTAAGTTTTTCAGAAGAGATTGTCTCAATCTGACGCCAGGGATAATAAGATGGCTTGCAATCGGCAGTTTCGTTTTGCTCAAACACCAAGTCAGCTGCTGCAAGACACGCCATACGTGCACTATCCTCTACTGTACAACCGACTGACGCATCATCGCTAATCGTAATTTCAATATTACCATACGTCTGTTCTAAAACAGATTTAATAGCGTGGTAGAGAAAATGGACA
This sequence comes from bacterium, assembly GCA_963632705.1. Lineage (GTDB taxonomy): Bacteria > Bacillota > Clostridia > Oscillospirales > Oscillospiraceae > Vescimonas. Next base: position 2,468 of record CAVGVB010000044.1, read on the forward strand.
TTGTTGTAGGAGATAATATAGATGCTAATTAATGGCAGAGACGTATCGCAATGGCAAAACGTATGTGTTGCCTGTGAAGTTCGCTTGAATAGTTCCATCATAATCCGTTCTCCTTACGTTCCATAGCTCTACAAATATGCGCTAGAAATGCTAGAAAATAGAGAAGAATGCCGATAATCGTGGATACTCCTCCAAGCACCAATCCTATTGTGCAAAGCCAACTTCCCATCACCGTATGGTCGCCTAATGTAATTCCAATATCTGTAATTGAGAAAAGCGAGTATGTCATTATGCCGAAGAGGATGAGCTTCCGTTTATAGACTTGAGCTCGCTTTAATACCATACTCAATCTATCCCAAACAGCAACTGTTATAACATCCAAATAGCGGAAACCTATTGCTATCTTGGGTTTGATCCCTTTTGCCAACAACAACTCACCACGACACCGATGAATACGCTCACTACGTACAGCTTCTTTGTACTGTGTGCGGCTTGCCATTGCTTCAGGGTGAGACAAACATTCGTTCCGTATTACATCAGCGTACTCGATTTGGTGAATGGCATATTTTTCATTAGTTTTGCCATTGGAAACGCCCCCGCTGCGGTAAATGACTACTGGGCGATCTAGGAAAGTAAACATCTCCCCTGTGCGTAACATCTTCATCCAAAGCGGCCAATCTTCAATCAAAGGATACCGTTCGTCTGCACCACCATGTTTACGCAGGAAATCCGTACGAAACAATGTGGATGGGGCGGAGATCAAACAGTATTGAGACATAAGGCCAAAAAAGTAGCGGGGATTAGTGACACCAGCTTTCATCATTAACCAATGCTTATCGCTTGGATAGGTCCATTCGTGACGGTTGAGATACATGTCATAGTTGGGGGCTCGAGCGATAACAACGTTTCCATTACATTCTTCCGCTGTTGCGACTAAATGACCGAGGGAGTGTTGATCGTAAAACAAATCGTCTGCAGCAATGTACTTGATATAAGTTCCCTCAGCGTGAGAGAGAACAAAATTAAAATTTCTGCTTGTCCCCCCGTTTTTTTCCATTTTGTGGACAAAATAGGACTTAATATTTTGAGAATCGGCGCGACGAATCATCTCGTCTACCACATCGCAGGAAAACTCCGGAGATCCGTCATCGCTAACAATCAACTGTATATTGTTGTATTTTTGCTCAAAGATTGAGCCAAGACAATCACCAAGATATTGCGTGTTTTTATAGACTAGGACAGCAACTGTGACGAGCGGTTGCCTTTGTGTTTTAATCATTAGGAAGCCTCCTGTATAACATTTATGCTGGCGTCTTCATAAGCGCTTCACATTAAATAAGCGAATAAGCCAGTGCATGGAAGTTTGGCCACGATGATACACCGTGCTGCATCCAAAAGTGACAACTTCGAAAACCACGGTCAAGCGCATAAAAAGGACATCCAATTTCTCTGCTTGCGTATAAGTCAACTTCTGTATCACCTGCCCAGCAAACTACGGACGGCAACCGCTGAGCGCATTTCGACTTCTCTTCAAATGCAGCTTTCGGATTAACACAAAAAATAGTAGAAAAAAACGCGGAAAGCCCCATTTTTTTTACTTGCTGCAATAGATAGTCTTCGCGTTGCCGTGCGGAAATTAAGGCAAATGTAAAGCCCTTGCCGTACAATGCAGATAATGTTCCGTAGGTATCCTCATATAGGTGATCCATTTGCAGATACGGAGGTGTTTCTATCTCTTGTACCCATCGTTGAGTACAAGACCGCGCAACGGCGGGCGAGAAACCGCAACATTCTTCCAAATACCGCATTGTAGACATCCCACAACACTTTGCCGGTAAATATGCTGAAAGCTGTGCGGCGGTAATAGGAATGCTGAGTTGGGTGCACACATCTCGCAGCAACGCCGTGTGCCTTTCTCGACTATCTAGAAGCGTCCCATCCCAATCAAAAACAATCGTACTCATTGGGTCACGATCTCCTGGTAGGCTCGCACGACGTAGTGCTCTTGCGCCGGGATGGACACCCATGTAGAATCAGCGGGCAGGCCAAGCCACTGTGCAGCGGCGAAGCGAACCGCTTCAAATCCAACGGCTGCGGAAATCGCCGTCCCACCACCTGAGCGGAGGTTAAAATCTGTCAAGGACCATCGATTGTGTGCATCCCTCATAAATTGGACACAAAACACAGGTGGGAGATCTATTTTCGCAACAATGCGCTCCAAAATATGTTGGATATCAGAATCATGGTATACACGGCATTTAGTAGAAACACCGAGCCTAATCTCCACGCGTTCTCGGCATACGGTATAGATTTTCCTTCCATCGTGTGCAATATCTACCGTAATCTCTGGCGCATGACAGATTTCCTGAACGACTTGTCCTTTCCCGTGCGATATGATTTCTTCTGCAGCTTTTCCATCAATCAAACAACTGCCTCTAGAGCCACAGCCGACAGGAGCTTTTGCAAAGTAGGCTCCGTTGGGATCAATGGCGGCAGCACTTTTGAAGATATGTGGAGTAGGGATATCCAAGGAGAGAAGCGTGTTTTCGAGATTCTCTTTGTTGCTCAATCCCTCAATAGTTGCCTTACACGGGGCCGTTGAATATACTCCGCGTGTGATTAAGTCGCCGTTGTCGCGATGGAATATTAAAATATCATCGTCAATCAGTGGAACAAGGATGTCTACATGGTTTTCCTCTAGAACTTGAAGCATGAAACAGTAGTAGTCGGGGCTGCAAATGGGAGGAACCTGAATGTAAAAATCTGCGAAGATTGAGGTGTGAACCAAGTGCTGCGGGTTAATATCGCAGATAATCAAGTAGATATCTTTACAAAAGTAACGGTGGAGGACATCCGCAATATGCCACGCAGTCGATGTGCCGCCAGATAAAATCATGACTCTTTTCATGTATACTCTCTCCCCACAACCTCAAAACTCATTCACCGCGTCGATCACACACTGCACCTGTTCATCCGTCATACCGTAGAACATGGGCAGACTGACCTCGTGTGCGGCGTTATACTCTGCCACAGGGAAGTCCCCCTCCTTGTAGCCCAAATCACGGTACGCTTCATGTAAATGCATGGCCACCGGGTAATGGCATTGGTGCCCCACACCTTTTTCATCCAGATGTGCAGTAAACGCCGCCCGATCATTTGCCAATACGGCAAAAATATGCCATGCGTGAGTGCCGTCCGGGTTTCGTTCCGGCAGCTTAACAGCAGGGTTGGTGATCTCCGCCAAATAGCGGGATGCAATGCGTTCCCGATCCGCCAGCCACTTATCCAAATACTTCAGCTTCACATCCAGCAGCGCAGCCTGCACCGTATCCATGCGGGAATTGACGCCCTTGAACTCGTGGATGTACTTTTTGCGTGAGCCATAGTTTCCGTAGGCTCTGACCCTATCCGCCAAAACAGGATCATTGGTACATACAGCGCCGCTGTCTCCCAGTGCGCCGAGATTCTTGCCGGGATAAAAGCTAAACTCAGACGCAATACCAAGGGAGCCGGCCTTCTGTCCCTGATACAGTGCGCCATGGCACTGTGCAGCATCCTCAAACAGCATGATCCCATGCTTATCGGCAATGGCAGCCACCTCTGCCCAGCGGCCCACCTGACCATAGAGGTGCACCATCAGGATCGCTTTTGTTTTGGCCGTAATAGTAGCTTCCAGCTTCTCCGGATCAAGTCCGTAGTACTGTGGCTCTATGTCTACATATACAGGCGTAGCTCCCGCATAGGTCACAGCCAATGCCGTTGCGATATAGGTCTGCGCCGGAACGATCACCTCATCGCCAGGGCCGATGCCCGCGGCAACCAGCATCATGTGCAGGCCATCCAGTCCGTTGCCGCAGGCCACACAGTGCTGTGTCCCCACATAGGAAGCAAAGTGCTTTTCAAAACGTTCACACGGCTCACCACCAATAAACCAACCCTTATCATAGACATCTTCAAACGTCGCCAACATCTCTGTTCGGATCTCGTTGTGCATAGGCGCAAAATCTCCAAACGGTATCTTCATTCCTGCACGTCCTCTCTTTTGAAATACTCTTCCGCCTCTTGCAGATACTGCTCATAATCGCGGATGTAGTCGGCTTCCGTATAGTGCTGTGATGCTAGTACCAGCAGCACAGCCCCGTCCGTGAAATCAAACATTTCGCGCCAAATCATATGACCGATACACAAGCCCTTAGAGGGATTATCTAGCGTCACGATCTCTTCCACTGTCGGTGTTTTCAGCCGTATCTTAACGCTGCCGTTGACACACAGCAGCACCTGCTCCAGCTCACGATGGGAGTGAAACCCACGGGTGACGCCCTTCGGCACACCCGTTATGTAATAGACTCGCTGCACATCAAAAGGAATGTCCTTCCCTCCTTCAATGGCATTGAGTTGTCCATATTCGCCCGTGAATGCGGGCATATTGATCATCTTGCAATTTACCATCATGCTCGTTCTATCAACTTTCTAGCGACCACGCCGCCGTGCTGAAATAGCCACTTTAGTCGTGACCAAAATCCCTTTTTCTCAAAGCGGTACACATAAACTGCGAGTTTGTCTTCGCATCTCTGCTGAACGCGGAAGTGTTCCTTTTCGGGCAGCCTTTCTAGGTAAGGCAGCACCTCCCGGCGCATTGTCTCAATCAGATCTTCCTGATAAATCCGATTTTGGGCCGCGTTTGACCAACTGACGCCGCCACCACGATGCAGAATGGAGACTTCTGTGCAAAACTCCGGGGTGATGCCCGCACGTGTCAGCTTCAAAAATGTTGGCCAATCTTCCACCAGCCGATACGCTTCATCAAAGCCACCCAACTCCTCCAGCAACGTCCGTCGATACAGATTCCCTGTGGAGGGAAGAATGCATCCCATGCACAGCCTTCCGTACAACCCGGCGGCTGTTTCCTGCCGCAGTTCATGAATATCCATGGGGCTGAATTTACCTGTGTGAGCAAGGAAGCTGTCACACAGCTCTGTGCGTGAAACAATCCACGACTTCATCGTATCTACGGCAACGGTGGCTAATTTCTCTAACGTCCTTGTCTCCGCAAGCACATCATCCGCTGCCAGGAGCATCACCCATTCGCCCGCTGCTACCCGCAGCCCTGCATTCAAATTACGGACTGTGCCTATATTTTCAGGTTGATGGATAACTACCGCAGAGCAGGCCCTCGGCAATTGCTTCTGGATTTGCTCCTCTATTTTTTCTCGCTCAAAACCATTCGTACCATCATCGCACACGATCAGTTGCCAATGCTGATACGTCTGTCGGAAAATGCTGTTAAGCGTGTCCGGCAGGGTCTTTCCGCTATGATAGGTCGGAACGATAATGGAGATCAGCGGGTATCTTTCAAGATCTACTTTTTGAGCAGCCATCGTTTGAACCTCCGCTTCACAACCGTCCGCAGGTGTCGCAGCGTGTGGTTTCTTATCAATTCTTTTTCCGGCTCTTCCCGCAGCAGCGCGTATTTATATCGGACTTCCGCCTTGATCGAACGCGGCAAGCTGTCCTCATATGGTAAGATCTCCCTCTCATAGCAGTGCAGCATATCCTGCCTTAACTCTCTTGAGGCAAATGCATCCACGTTCTTGGAGCTGACCCCGCCCGCTGCATAGAGACACGTGATTTCCGGCAATACACCGATACGACGTCCCTCGCAAGTCTCTCGCAGCCAAGCCGGCCAGTCCTCTAATAGTCGGTATTCTTCCGAAATGCCACCGTATTTTGCGAAAAAATCCCTATGAAAAAGTGTTCCTACCGCACTAATACAATTTTCCCCTGCAAGGTACATAAACTGCTCCTTCGCGGTCGTGTTCAATCTTACGAGTTGTTTTTTCCGCGGAAATGGATACAGCCTCTTTTTTAAGGTGCTGTCGCACACAAGGGCCTGTGACGTTGTTACAAGCGTGCCCTGCTTTTCTGCACACTGGACAAGCCGCGTCAACGCATCTGTTGAGCTAAACGCATCTCCTGCCGAAATGAATTTGATGTAAGTTCCCCGCAGGCTATTTGCCAAACCATTCATGTGTGCAACCGTGCCGCGATTGACCGTCGTTTGCTGAAACGAAACTCTTGCTTGATATCTTTCGATGATCCCTTGCGGGAAGTCCCGCATAGAACAATCATCGGACACTATGACCTCGACCGCCGGATGATCCTGCTCCGTCACCGACTTCAATGTGCGTTCCAGCCCGCTGTATTCCCCATATGTCAATATTGCAACAGAAACTAACGGAGTTTTACCGATTCCCATACATCCGCTCATAGTAATGCTGGTACTCGCCGTTAATGATGTTCTCCCACCAGTCGCGGTGGGTCAGATACCAGTCGATGGTCTTGTCGATGCCGTCGGCAAACTTCGTCTCCGGCAGCCAGCCCAGCTCGTTGTGGATCTTGGTGGGGTCGATAGCGTATCGCATATCGTGGCCCTTGCGGTCGGTAACGTAGGTGATCAGGCTCTCCGGCTTGCCCAGCTTCTGGCAGATCAGCCGCACGATGTCGATGTTCCGCATCTCGTTGTGGCCGCCGATGTTGTAGACCTCGCCCACCCGTCCATTGCGGATGATAAGGTCGATGGCCTTGCAGTGATCCTCTACATACAGCCAGTCCCGGACGTTCAGGCCCTCGCCGTACACCGGCAGCGGCTTGTCGTTCAGCGCGTTGGCGATCATCAGCGGGATCAGCTTCTCCGGGAAGTGATACGGGCCGTAGTTGTTGGAGCAGCGGCTCACCGTGACCGGCAGGCCATAAGTACGGTGATACGCCAGCACCAGTAGGTCAGCGCCCGCCTTGGAACTGCTGTACGGGCTGGAGGTGTGGATGGGCGTCTCCTCTGTGAAGAACAGGTCGGGACGGTCCAGCGGCAGGTCGCCGTACACCTCGTCGGTGGACACCTGGTGATACCGCTGGATACCGTACTTCCGGCAGGCATCCAGCATGACCTGCGTGCCCAGGATGTTGGTCTGCAAAAAGACCTCCGGGTTCTCGATGGAGCGGTCCACATGGCTCTCAGCGGCGAAGTTCACCACCACGTCGGGATGCTCCTCCTCGAACAGGTCATAGATGGCCTTACGGTCACAGATGTCCGCCTTCACGAAGCGGAAATTGGGCTTGTCCATGACACTCTCCAGCGTGGACAGGTTGCCGGCGTAGGTCAGCTTGTCCACGCAGACGATGCGGTCCTCCGGGTGCTTGTCCAGCATGTAGAAAATGAAGTTGCTGCCGATAAAACCGGCGCCGCCGGTGACAATGATGGTCATAGGTGTTCCTCCTCAGTACTTGCCTTGCGCCACGTTACGTAAATGCTGGCCGTAGGGAGATTTCCCATACACATCAGCTGCCAACTCCAACTGAGACTGAGTGATCCAACCGTTCCGATATGCAATTTCCTCCAAAGCTGCGATCTGTACGCCCGTCCGACCAATTACAACCTTGACAAATTCCGATGCCTCCGCTAACGAATCCATCGTCCCGGTGTCCAGCCAGGCGTAGCCGCGGCCCAGCGTGACCACGTGCAGCGTGCCCTCGTCCAGATACACACGGTTCAGGTCGGTGATCTCCAGCTCGCCCCGGGCGGAGGGCTTCAGCGCTTTAGCACGCTCCACCACCTTCTTGTCGTAGAAGTACAGACCGGTGACGGCATAGTTGCTCTTAGGCTCTTTGGGCTTTTCCTCAATGGAAAGGGCCTTGCCGGTGTCGTCCAGCTCCACCACGCCGAAGCGTTCCGGGTCGTTGACGTAGTAGCCGAACACCGTCGCGCCCTCCTCCTGCTCCACCGCCTTGCGGAGCTGGCCTGTAAGGCCCGCGCCGTAGAAGATGTTGTCACCCAGGATCATGGCCGCCCGGTCGTCCCCGATGAACTCCTCACCCAAGATGAACGCCTGGGCCAGGCCGTCCGGCGAGGGCTGGACCTTATACGAAAAATGAACGCCGAATTGACTGCCGTCTCCCAGCAAGCGCTGGAAATTCGGCAGGTCCGTCGGCGTTGATATGATGAGAATATCCCGTATCCCCGCCAGCATCAGCGTGGAGATGGGATAATACACCATGGGCTTATCATAGATGGGCAGCAGCTGCTTGGATGTCACCATAGTCAGCGGATACAGCCGCGTCCCGCTGCCGCCCGCCAGTACAATACCTTTCATGCTTCTTTTCTCCCCTCGTTTTTTATATCGAGTACGCATCGCACACCTCTTGTGTCTCTCCGTACATCCTTACTTCGCCCCCGTCCAGCCACAGGACGTGGTCGCACATTTCCCGGATCTGCTCCAGACTATGGCTCACGAACAGCACCGTCGTACCGCCGCTCATCAGCTCCATCATCCGCGCCCGGCTCTTGGCCTGGAACGACTCATCGCCCACGGACAGTATCTCGTCCACGATGAGGATCTGCGGGTTCACCACCGTGGCTACCGAGAACGCCAGCCGTGCCATCATGCCGCTGGAGTAGTTGCGGATAGGCACGTCGATGAAGTCACCCAGCTCGGAGAACGCGTGTATCTCCTCGAACTTCTCCTGCAGAAACTCCTCCGTATAGCCCAGTATCGCGCCGTTGAGGAACACGTTCTCCCGGCCTGTCAGATCCGGGTCGAAGCCTGACCCCAGCTCCAGCATGGGCACGATGTTTCCGTGACACGTCACGCTGCCCCGCGTGGGCTTCAGGATACCGGAGATGCACTTCAGCAGCGTGCTCTTGCCTGAGCCGTTGCGTCCGATGATGCCCAGCACCTCACCCTTATGCACGTCGAAACTGACACCCTTCAGCGCCCAAAACTCGTTGGTCTTGATCTTTCCCTGTATCTTCCGCGTGACGAATTCCTTCAGCGACATGATGCGGTCGTCCGTCAGGCGGAAACGCATGGCCACATCCCGGGCGGAAATGGTGATTTCGTTGTTTTCCATAGTCCACCTCACAGATACAGCACGAACTTGTCCTGGTTCTTCTTGAACACCCACGCGCCGATGACCAGCGCCGCGATGGCGTACAGCAGGCACTGGGCGTACATGACCGGCTCAGGCGACACCCCGTCGATGATGCACGTCCGCACGAAGGTCACATAGTAGTACAGCGGGTTGGCTTCCACGATGCGCTTGATACCCTCCGGCAGGATGGACACCGGGTAGAAGATGGGTGTCAGGTACATCCAAATGGTGGTCAGCACGCCCCACAGGAACTGAATGTCCCGGAAAAACACCATGGCCGCCGACAGGAACAAGCCCATGCCCAGGCAGAACAGTGCCAGACACACGAACACATACAGCGACAGGATATACGCCGGTGTGGGCAGCAGGCCGGAGATCAATGCCACCGCGATCAGCGGGATCATGGAGATCAGCAGGTTGATAAGGGACGACAGTATCCGGGTCAGCGGATAGATATACTTGGGCACATAGACCTTGGTGATAAGGCTGGCGTTGCCCACGATGGACGTCAGCGCCATGCCGCAGGACTCGGAGAAATAGCTGAAGATCACGTTGCCGCAAAGCAGGTAAACCGGGAAATTGGGAATATCGAATTTGAACAGGTTGGAGAACACCACATACTGCACCGCCATGTTCAGCAGCGGGTTCAGAAAGCTCCAAAACACACCCAGCACCGAGCGCTTGTACTTGGCCTTGAAATCCCGGTCCACCAACTGCTTGATGAGGAAGCGATACTTCCGCATGGCGGTGATGGCCTTCACCAACGCGCTGGGCTTGCCCTTCTGCCAGCGCTTGTACGACCACAGCAGATACGCGGCCAGCACCGCACCGAAGGCCACGGCGAACTCCCAGTAGTGGAGGCCCGTCCAGATATAGTCCTCGCCCCCGGCGGAGAAGCACAGCATTCCATCAACAGCCGTGCCGTTCAATTCGAGAACGAACCCCTCCTCCAGTGGTGCGGAGGTATTCATCATAGGCGATACGGCGCTGCCTGGGACAGAATCCGTCCACAGGCGCAGCGTCAGCGGCACACCCACCAGACCTTCGACCGGTGTGTCGAACGTCAGCGTGGTCACGCCGCCCTCGGTGATGGCTGCCGCGTCAAAAGACTGCTGGCCCAATAGCTGCTCGCCGCAATAGAGTGCCATAGTCACCGTCCCGGCATTGGCCCGGTAGTACGTGCCCCACTGAACAGATACGCTTTCCAATCGCTGGATCTTGGCGGTGAACGTTTGCTGCACATAGGTATCCCGCACCAGCTCGATCGTCCCGGCTTCCGCAGCAGGCATTGCCAGCTCTCCGCGAGACTGGCGGAAGTGCAGCTGATACCCCGCCAGGAAATAGAACGCGATGATAAGCACCACATAAACAGCAAAGCAAAGCACGAACACGCGCTTCAGGTCAAAATGCGGTTTATCTTTTACTGAACTCATAACGAAATCCCTTGCTCATTCGTTTACCACCCCACCGCCGCATCTTCCTGCTCCAGCTGACGTTCGTAGGCCTGCTGAACAAGAAAATCGAAGTTGGCTTCTATGGCCGCCACCGCGGCCGTGTGCAGCTGCCGCAGGGCACGGATGTTGGCTTTTTCGGCGGGTATCCGTGCATCCTGTCCCAGCTTTTTGATGTATACACCCACCTGTGTCCGCATCAGCGGCGCGCCGCTCTTCTGCGTGAAG
>CAVGVB010000045.1:0-12822 GCA_963632705.1 bacterium
CTCACCGAGGTTTGATATTTTTTGTCAATACTGCAAATTTATCTTGACATCTGCCGCAGCAGTGCCGCGATAATACATAACGTAATCACGCGCCGCCGCCGCCATAAAAAGCATCGGAAAAGTTTCAAATTGCGCTTTTCCCCTCGGTCGGCCCGCGAAAGACTCCACCGGGAAATGTGAGCCCGCGCTCCCGAATTCCCCTGTTTTTGCGATTATTTAATACGTGTGATGCAACCGCCTCCCCTTTACGTCTATTTGACATAATTCTACACCCCATAAAGTTTACAAGCAGTTATCCACAGTTTCCACAGGGTTTTCCACACCGGTGCAAATCCTTTGTTCAAGCCGTTTCCGCAGAGACTTTACAGAAAATACCACAGCCGGAAACGGCACTTTTACCCGCGAAACAGAGGTTATTCACTTAACATAATGTCGCCATATCGGGAAAACCGGCCAATTCCGCCGCCCCGTTTACCATAACACCCGTTTACACTATGCGAAAACGACAAAAGCCGCCCGCAGGCGGCTTTTGCTCTGTTTTCAAAACACCGGATCGCCCAGATCCATGGTGGCATAGGCGTTCAGGTCCAGCCCGGCGGTCCTTCCGGCCTGATACTCATAGTAGCCCTGGGCGCCGATCATAGCGCCGTTGTCGCCGCACCACTTCAGCGGCGGCAGGTACAGCTTCACCCCCGCCTTTTCGCAGGCGGCCTGCAGGTCGGCGCGGATCAGGGAGTTGGCGGCCACGCCGCCGGCGGCCACCAGCGTTCTGCGCCCCGTCAGCTCCAGCGCCCGCATGGCCCGGGGCACCAGCTCGTCGGACACCGCCCGGGTAAAGTCGTGGGCCAGCGCCGCCTCGTCCAGCGGTTCGCCCTTCTGCCGGGCATTGTGGGCCAGGTTCACCACGGCGGTCTTCAGTCCGGAAAAGCTCATATCCAGCTCCGCGCCGGACACATGGGCGCTGGGCAGGTCGTATTTGCCGCCCTGCGACCGCTGGGCCAGCTCGTCCATGGGCCTGCCGCCGGGATAGGGCAGCCCCAGCACCCGGGCGGCCTTGTCGAAGCACTCCCCCGCCGCATCGTCCCGGGTCGCGCCCAGGATGGTCATATCCGTGTAATCCGCCACGTCCACGATCAGCGTGTTGCCGCCGGAGATGGCCAGCGCCACAAAGGGCGGCTCCAGCTCCGGGAACGCCAGATAGTTGGCGGCGATATGGCCGCGGACGTGGTGCACCGGGATCAGCGGCACGCCCAGGGCGTAGGCGGCGGACTTGGCAAAGCTGACGCCCACCAGCACCGCGCCGATAAGCCCCGGCGCATAGGTCACGGCCACCGCATCCACGTCCTTCTTCGTCAGCCCCGCGTCGGAGAGCGCCTTGTCCGTCAGGACGGTGATGGCCTGCACGTGCTTGCGGGAGGCGATCTCCGGCACGACGCCGCCGTACAGCGCGTGCATATCCGCCTGGGACAGTATGGCGTCGGACAGCACCTGCCGCCCGTCCCGCACCACGGCCACCGCCGTCTCGTCGCAGGAGGACTCGAAAGCCAGAATGTTCATTGTGCCGCCTCCTCCGTGTAGTATTTCGTCAGGATGAGGGCATCCTCCTTGGGCAGGTCGTAGTAATTCCTGCGGCGGCCCGCCTCGGCAAAGCCGAAGCCCTGATACAGGGCGATGGCGGCCTGGTTGGAGGGCCGCACCTCCAGCGTCAGGAACGCCAGATGGTTGGCCCGGGCAAAATCGTCGAACACCCGCAGCAGCTGGGCGGCCACGCCCTGCCGCCGGCGGGAGGGGTCTACGGCCACGTTGGTGATATACCCCTCGTCGGCGGCTACCAGCAGCCCGGCATAGCCGATGACCTTTTCCGTCTCCGGCTCAAGGGCCACCAGGAACGCGGCGCACTGGTTGTCCAGCTCGTCGGCCAGCATCTGCCGCGACCAGGGCCGGGAAAAGCAGATCCGCTCCAGGGACGCCAGCGCGTCCAGATGCTCAGCGGACATAGGAACTATTTTTACCGTTTTCATAACAGTCACTCCTTGGCTTGCAGCCAGTTCTGGCCGGAATGGGCCTCCGCGATCAGCGGCACGGACAGTTCAGCGGCCCGGGACATCTCCTCCGTCAGCAGGTGCTCCACCCGCTCCCGCTCCGATGCGGGACATTCCACGATCAGCTCGTCGTGGACCTGCATCAGCAGCCGGGCCTGCAGGTGCTCCTCCCGCAGGCGGCTGTGGACGCGGACCATGGCGATCTTGATGATGTCGGCGGCAGCGCCCTGCACCGGCATATTCAGCGCCACCCGCTTGCCGAACTCCCGCAGGTTGTGGTTGCTGCTCTTCAGCTCCGGCAGCGCCCGGCGGCGGTGCATGGGCGTCTCCACGAAGCCGTCCCGCTCCGCCTGGGCCACCACGTCGGTCATGTACTGCCGCACCCCGGCGTAGGTGGCAAAATAGCGCTCCATATAATCCTTGGCCTCCTGCACCGTCACGCCGATGTCCTGGGCCAGGGAGAAGGCGGAGATGCCGTAGACCACGCCGAAGTTCACGGCCTTGGCCCGGCGGCGCAGCTCCGGCGTCACCTGCTCCGGGGGCAGATGGAACACCTTGGCGGCGGTGACGGTGTGGAAATCCGCGCCGGACAGGAACGCGTCCCGCATCTCCGTATCCCCCGCCATATCCGCCAGCAGCCGCAGCTCGATCTGGGAGTAATCCGCGTCCACCAGCACGCACCCCGGCGCGGCGGTGAACATGGCCCGCAGACGGCTGCCCAGCTCGGTGCGGGTGGGGATATTCTGCAAATTCGGCTCGGTGGAGCTGAGCCGTCCCGTGGCGGTGACGGTCATCTGGAAGCTGGTACGCACCCGGCCATCCGGGTCGATGACCTTCAAAAGCCCGTCCACATAGGTGGAGCGCAGCTTGGCGTACTGGCGGTAGCGCAGGATGCTGTCCACGATGGGATAGTCATACCGCAGCTTCTCCAGCACCTCCGCGTTGGTGGACCAGCCGGTCTTGGTCTTTTTCCCGTGGGGCATCTGCAGCTTGTCGAACAGCAGCGCCCCCAGCTGTTTGGGGGAATTGATGTTGAACCGCGCCCCCGCCGCGTCATAGATGGCCTGCTCCGTCTCCTCCATGGTGCGGCCCAGCATCTCGCCGAACTCCGCCAGCGCCTTCCGGTCCACCAGGAAGCCCGCCGTCTCCATGTCCGCCAGCACCCGGCACAGGGGCAGCTCCACATCGTAGTACAGCCGCTCCACGTTCCGCTCCGCCAGCTTGGGCCGCAGCGTCTCATAAAGGGCGCTGACGGCGGCGGTATAGCTCAAGAGCGACGCCTGGGCCTCCACGTCCTCGCCCAGCAGCGAGGTGAACGCCTCCGGCGCAAGGTGTGCCGCCTTGGGCAGCTCCTCATTATAATATGCCACGAACAGACGGGGCAGGTCGTAGCTCCCGGCGGTGGCGTCCAGCAGATACGCCGCCAGCGCCGTGTCGAACACGAACCCATCGGCGGGCAGCCCCTGCTCCAGCAGGGCGCGCATCATATCCTTGACGTTGTGGCCCACCTTTTTGATGTTCCCGGAGAACAGTGCCGTCAGAAGCTCGTGCCAGCCGCCCTCGTATCGGTTTGCATAAAGTTCCACCGCCAGGGAGCTGTCCTCCCCCGTCTCGCAGGACACCACCAAGGCGGACAGGTCCGCCAGGCCGTATACGGTGACATGGTCCGCCTGCCGCCACAGCGCCAGGCATTCCTCCGCCCGGCCCACATCCGTCAGTATCTCCGCCGCAGCGGTGTACTCCCGATGGGTCTCTGCCGGATGGCCTGGCGTCAGATGATACTTGTCGATGAACCGCTGAAACTCCAGCCGCAGGAACACGTCGTACAGCTCCGGCTTGAAGGGCTTCCGCAGCGCGTCCGCCGGCTGGAATTCCAGCGGCGCGTCGGTGACGATGGTGGCCATCCAATAGCTGTGGCGGGCGGCGGCCTCGCCGTCCCTGAGTTTGGCCAGCATGCCGGCCCGCAGGTCCACGCTGTCGATATTGGCATACACTGCGTCGATGCTGCCGTAGGTCTGGATCAGCGTCATGGCCGTCTTCTCCCCGATGCCCGGCACGCCGGAGATGTTGTCCGAGGCGTCGCCCATCAGGGCCTTCAGGTCGATCATGTGGATGGGGTCGAAGCCGTAGGCTTTCCGGAACGTCTCCGGCGTCATGTCCTTATAGGACTCCCGCCCCGGCATACCGGTGGCCAGCTTCACCCGGGTATGGTCGGTGATAAGCTGTAAGCTGTCCTTGTCGCCGGTGACGATGACGCAGTCCCAGCCGTCGGCCTCGCACCGGCGGCTGATGGTGCCGATCAGGTCGTCGGCCTCATAGCCTGCCAGCTCGTAGCGGGGGATGGCCATGGCGTCCAGCACGTCCTTCAGCGGCGGGAACTGCATGGCCAGCTCCTGATCCATGGGCTTGCGCTTGGCCTTGTATGTCTCGTCCGCCTTGTGGCGGAACGTGGGCTCGCGGCGATCGAAGGTGACGCACAGCGCATCGGGCTTCTCCTCGTCCGTCAGCCGCTGGAGGGTGGTGATAAATCCGAAAATGGCGTTGGTCTGCAGGCCCTGGCTGGTGCTCAGGGGGCGGACGCCGTGGTAGGCGCGGTTGATGAGGCTGTTGCCGTCCAGTACCATGAGTTTCATAAAAGCGCCTCCTGCTTTTCTCAAAATGACATAATAGATATATTATACGCCGTTTTCCGCCGCAAGACAACAGTTTCTCTTGACAGCGGGCGGATTTGTGGTAGACTGTGTCGGAATACGTATTCTTTACAGGGAGGTATGCCCTATGCTTCAATCGTTTCTGACCGTCGGCCAGCAGATCATCACGCTGTACCTGCTGATGGTGGTGGGCTTCGTGCTGGGAAAGGCGAAACTGCTGGATGACCGCGGCTCTGCGGCCCTGAGCACGCTGGTGATGTACGTGGTGTCACCCTGTATGCTGGTGGTGGCGTTCCAGCGCCCGCTGGAGACGGAGGGTCTCCGCGCCTTCGGCATCGTGGTGCTGGTGGCCCTGCTGCTGCACGCGATGTTCATCGCGTCGTCGTACCTCTTCGTCCGCGACGAAAACCTCCCCCGGCAGCGCGCCCTGCGCTTCGCCACGGTGTTCTCCAACTCCGGATTTATGGGCTATCCCCTGATGACGGCGCTGTTGGGCAGCATCGGCGTGTTCTATGGCTCTGCCTATGTCGTCGTGTTCACCGTGCTGAGCTGGACCTGGGGCGTATACATCCTCACTGGTGACCGGCGGAAGCTGAAGCTGCGTCCGCTGCTGCTGAACCCCGGCGTCATCAGCATCGCACTGGCCATGCTCCTGTATCTTCTCCAGATCGAGCTGCCCCAGATCCTGATCACGCCCATCGGCTACCTGGCAGACCTGAACACCCCCGTCCCCATGGTGGTGGTAGGCTATCAGCTCAGCCACGCCAACTTCCGGGCGGCCCTGCAGGGCAAGTCCTCCTGGGTGACCATGGGCCTCCGTCTGGTGGCGCTGCCCCTGGCATCCCTGGGCATCTGCCTGCTGCTGGGCGTGCCCCACGACCTGACGCTGGTGCTGCTCATCGCGGCCAGCGCGCCCCCGGCGGCGCTGCTGAGTATGTTCTCCGCCAAGTTCGGCTGCGACACGGCGCTGGCCTCGTCGCTGGTATCGGTACAGACCGCCTTCTCCGCCCTGACCATGCCGGTGATGGTGGCCCTGGCAAACGCGCTGGGATAAACATTATATGGCAAAAGAAGGACGCCCTCCGGGCGTCCTTCTTTCATTATATATCAGTCCTTCGCGGGCGGGTACTCGTTGCACAGCAGGCGGTAGGGCTTCTCGTCCTCTTCAATGGCGGGGAAGCGTCCCACCGGCGGCTCGAACCGGTTGTCGGTGTTGTCGTCGTTGCACTGGCTCACCTCTCCGATGAGCACATCACCGCCATTTCCGCCATCATTCTGCTGGTGACACCGCAGTTCCTGCTCATCACCGTGCAGATCAACGAGTTCGCCGAAAAGGGCTCTTACAGTCTGGCCTGCGCCTTCGCCACCATCCTGATCGTCATCACCTACGGCGCGGTGCTGCTGATGAACCTGTTCATGAAGTATTTCGGCACCAGCAGAAAGCTGAAGGAGGACAAGTAAATGGATAAAGTTAAAAAAGGCGTCCGCCTGGAGCATATCTCCAAGATCTATCAAGACCCCAAGACCGGCAAGACTTCTACGCGGTGAAGGACACCTCCCTGACCATCGAGCCGGGCAGCTTCGTCACGCTGCTGGGCCCCTCCGGCTGCGGCAAGACCACCACCCTGCGTATGATCGCCGGCTTTGAAAGCCCCGACGAGGGCGAGATCTACCTGGGCGACGAGGCCATCAACGCCCTGACGCCCAATAAGCGCGACACCGCCATGGTGTTCCAGAGCTACGCCCTGCTCCCCCACTACAACGTGTTCGACAACGTGGCCTACGGTCTGAAGCTGCGTAAGATCCCCAAGGACGAGATCCAGGAGCGGGTCATGAAGATCCTGGACCTGGTGGAGCTGACGGGTATGGAGGGCCGCATGACCAACCAGCTGTCCGGCGGCCAGCAGCAGCGTGTGGCACTGGCCCGCGCGCTGGTCATCGAGCCCAGCGTCCTGCTGTTCGATGAGCCGCTGTCCAACCTGGACGCCAAGCTCCGCGTCTCCATGCGTACCGAGATCCGCCGCATCCAGCAGGAGGTGGGCATCACCGCCATCTACGTCACCCACGACCAGTCCGAGGCCATGGCCCTCTCCGACAACATCATCATCATGAAGGGCGGCGTGGTGGAGCAGATGGGCACGCCCCAGGAGATCTACTACCACCCCGTCAACGAGTTCGTGGCGGACTTCATCGGCGAGGCCAACTTCCTCAAGGGCACGATGACCGGCCACAACGGCCAGCACGCCCTGCTGACCATCGCCGGCCACGAAATGCCCATCGCCGGCCGCGACGATCTGGAAAGCGGCAAGGAGTACACCGTGGTGCTGCGCCCCGAGTCCGGCCATCTGGCCGATGAGGGCGGCCTACCCTGCAAGGTCGTGGTCAGCTGCTTCATGGGCAGCTACCAGAACTACCACGTCATGGTGGGCGACACGCTGGTGAAGCTGGCGGAGCACAACCCCAAGAACAAGCACATCTATCAGGTGGGCGACCAGTGCCGCCTGGTATTCGACCCCGACGAAGTACACGTTCTGTAACCACCGCGAAAGCGCCGCTGCGGCGGCGCTTTCCTTTTCAGGAGGAAACCGTATGATCTCTCAATGGCTGGAACGCGCCCGCGCCGGTGAGCCGGTGTGGCTGCCGGATATGCGGGCGCAGTGCGCCGGGCTGCCGGACCGGGTGGACGTGACCATGCAGCTGACGCTGTGCGACGGCACAAAGCGGGACTTTCCGCTGCCGCTGCCCCGCTGGGAAAACGACGAGCAGCGCCAGTTCGTGCTGCAATACGTCACCGCCAGCGTGTGGAACGCCCTCTCCGCCCTCAGCGGGCAGGAGCTGGCCTTCTATCTCGACCCCGCCGAAACACAGGCCGCCGCCCTGCTGCGGTCGCTGGAGGACATCTTCCAGCTCCGTCAGCCCCAGCGCCGCCAGTACGGCAAGGTCATCAACATCGCCGACCGGCTGTGCCGCGCCTTCGGCTGCGGCCCGTTCACCTTCGCCCTGCGGGACAGCAGGGACTACACCCCCGCGCCGCCCTTCACCCCGCCCCAGGGTGCGCTGACCCGGCAGCTCCGCCGCGCCGCTCAGCGGTGCGGCAGCGGCGTCTGCTGCGGCATCGACATCGGCGGCACGGACATCAAGGCCGCCGTCTCCGTGGACGGCCGGCTGGTCTGCGTCAAGGAGTACGACTGGAACCCCGCCGCCAGCCCCACCGCAGAGGGCATCACCGGCCCGATCGTGCTGCTGGTGCGCCTGATGGCCTGCTGTGCCGCCGGTCTGACACCAGCCCTGTGTCAGGCGCTGGAAAAGGACGCCCCCGACGAGCTGATGGCCCAGGCCGTGGCCGCCAGCCCCGCCCTGTCCCTGGACGTGCTGGGCGTCAGCTTCCCCGACGTGGTCATCCGCGACCGCATCGTAGGCGGCGAAAGCCCCAAGACCCAGGGGATGCGCGGCAACACCGCCGTCGATTACGAGACGGCCTTTGCCCGGCTGGGCGATCTCCTCACCCTGCTGCGCCCCTATTGCCGCAGCGGCGCGGCGATCCACATGACCAACGACGGCCACATCGCCGCCTTCACGGCGGCGGCGGAGCTGTCCTGGCAGGGCGACCCGGACCTGTCCGGCGGCGTGGCGGCCCACGCCCTGGGCACGGACTTCGGCATGGGCTTCCTCTATGGCGACGGCAGCATTCCCGAGATGCCGGTGGAGCTGTACGACTCCCTGCTGGACATGGGCAGCTTCCCCCAGCGGGAGCTGTCCCCCGACGACCTGCGCAGCACCCGCAACGAGAACTCCGGTCTCCCCGGTGCACGGCGCTATGTGGGGCAGGCCGCCGCCTTCCGGCTGGCCTACGAGGCCGACCCCGCCCTGCTGGACGGCTTTACAGACGCCCGGGGCGGCCTGCTCACCGTCCCGGCGGACAAGCGCAAGGATTGCCTGGCCCACCTGATGGAGCGCGCCGCCGGCGGCGACCCCGCCGCCCAGCAGGTGTTCCGCCAGATCGGCCGGAACGTGGGCCAGATCAGCCGGGAGCTGTCCCTGCTGCTCCACCCCGCCACGGATGTCCGCTACCTCTTCGGCCGGTTCGTCAAAGACCCCGCCTGCTTCCGCCTGCTGCAGGAGGGCTGCCGGGAGATCGTCCCCTCCCTCCGCTTGGAGGCGGCGGACGAGGAGCTGAGCTGCACGCCCCTGATGCGCGCCCTGCCGGACCAGGGCGTCACCGTGGCCCAGTTCGGCCAGGCCATCGGCGCGATGTACTACGCCGCCATGGAACGCTGAAAAACGCAAAAAGGAAGCACCCTCTCGGGTGCTTCCTTTTTTGCGTTTACTTTTTCCTGGCTGTCTTTCTCTGGATGAGCTTCACCAGCTCCACCACCGGGATGACCAGAATGGCCAGCCCCATGGCCACGCCGTATTCGGCCCAGCTCACCGGGGTAAAGCCAAAGGCATTGGCCACCGCCGGCACTTCCAGCACCACCGTGGTCAGGATCAGCGAACCGATCATCGCGCCCCACAGCACCTTGTTGTGGCTGGGCAGCGAGAACACGCTCTTGCGCTGGGAGCGCATATTGAAGCTGTGGAAGATCTCGCACATACTCATGGTCAGGAACGCCATGGTCATGCCGTCGTCGGACACGCCCTTGGGCATCTCGAAATAGCCCACCTCCATGCAGTGGCCGATGATGTAGGACGCCAGGGTGATGATCGTGATCAGCACGCCCTGATACACGATGTCAAAGCCCAGGCCGCCGGCAAAAATGCCGTCCTTGCTGTCACGGGGAGGCCGGGTCATGGTGTCCGGCTCTTCCTTCTCCAATCCCAGCGCCAGCGCCGGGAAGCAGTCGGTGATCAGGTTGATGAACAGCAGGTGTACCGGGTTCAGCAGCGTGAAGCCCAGCAGCGTGGCGAAGAACACGCCCAGCACCTCGCTCATATTGCTGGCCAGCAGGAACTGGATGGCCTTGCGGATGTTGTCGTAGATACGCCGTCCCTCGCCCACGGCGGAGACGATGGTGGCGAAGTTATCGTCGCTGAGGACCATGTCCGCCACGTTCTTCGTCACGTCCGTGCCGGTGATGCCCATGCCCACGCCGATGTCGGCGGACTTGATGGACGGCGCGTCGTTGACGCCGTCGCCGGTCATGGCGGTCACAGCGCCCTTCCGCCGCCAGGCGGACACGATGCGCACCTTATGCTCCGGCTGCACCCGGGCGTACACGCTGTACTTCTCCACCGCCCGGTCCAGCTCCTCGTCGCTCATGCTGTCCAGCGCGCTGCCGGTGATGGCCTGGTCGGCACTGTCGATGATGCCCAGTTCCTTGCCGATGGCCACGGCGGTGTCCTTGTGGTCGCCGGTGATCATCACAGGCCGGATACCGGCAGCCCGGCACTCCGCCACGGCGGCCTTCACCTCCGGCCGCACCGGGTCGATCATGCCCGCCAGCCCAATGAAGCACAGCTCCTGCTCCAGATCCTCCGGCTCTTGCCGGTCGGGCAGCGCGTCATACAGCCGCTCCGCCGCCGCCAGCACACGCAGCGCCTTGTCGGCCATGGCCTTGTTCTCCGCCAGGATGGCGCTGCGCTTTTCCTCCGTCATGGGCAGCACCGCGCCACCCTCCGTATAGCTCACGCACCGGCGCAGCACCTCGTCCGGCGCGCCCTTGGTGTACTGGATGAACCCGGTGTCCATGCGGTGGATGGTGGACATCATCTTTCGCCCGGAGTCGAAGGGCGCTTCGCCGCACCGGGGCTGCTTTTCCTCCAGCCGCCCCTTCACCAGTCCGTTGGCGGCGGCAAAGTTCACCAGTGCCGCCTCCGTAGGCTCGCCCACCGCCTTGCCGTCCTCCAGAATGGCGTCGCTGCACAGGGCCATGGCCGTGGCCAGCAGCTCCGTCGGGCCGGTGTGCTCCACCACTGTCATCTTGTTCTGGGTCAGCGTGCCGGTCTTGTCGGAACAGATGACCTGGGTGCAGCCCAGCGTCTCCACCGCCGTCAGCCGGCGGATCACCGCGTGGTGCTTGCTCATGTTGGTCACGCCGATGCTCAGCACCACCGTCACCACCGTGGCCAGTCCCTCCGGGATGGCCGCCACCGCCAGGGACACCGCCACCATGAACGTGCTCAGCACCGTCTCCAGCGTGAACTCCCCGGCCACCACCAAATCAAAGATGAAGATGAACACGCAGATGCCCAGCACCAGCTTGCTCATGGTCTTGCCCAGCTCGTTCAGCTTCCGCTGCAGGGGGGTCTGCTCCTGCTCCGTCTGGGCCAGCACATCGGCGATCTTGCCCATCTCCGTGTCCATGCCGGTGGCGGTGACCACCGCCTTGCCCCGGCCATAGACCACCGTACTGCCCATGTAACACATATTCTTCCGGTCGCCCAGGGGGATAGAGTCGCCGGTCAGCAGCTCCACCGCCTTGTTCACCGGCACGCTCTCGCCAGTCAGCGCCGCCTCCTCGATCTTCAGCGACGCGCTCTCCAGCAGCCGCCCATCCGCGGGCACGGCGTCGCCAGCCTCCAGCACCACCACGTCGCCGGGCACCAGCTGGCTGCTCTCCACCACGATCTGATGGCCGCCCCGCAGCACCTTGCACTTGGCGGCGGTCATGGTCTGCAGCGCCTCGATGGCGGCCTCCGCCTTGCTCTCCTGCACCACGCCCAGCACCGCGTTCAGCAGCACCACGACGAGGATGATGAACACCTCCGTGAAGCTCTCGCCGCTGAGGGCGTTGGTCACGGCGGACACCGCCGCCGCCGCCAGCAGGATCAGCAGCATGGGGTCTTTCAGCTGAGCCAGAAAACGCTGGAACACGGAGGGCTTCTCCGCCTCCTTCAGCTTATTCGGCCCGTGCTGCCGCAGCCGCTCCGCCGCCTGCTCCTCCGTCAAGCCGGTGGGACAGGACTGGAGCGACTCCAGCACTTCCTGCGGGCTGTGGGTATACTCTCTGTCCATAATGACCTACTCCTTTTTCTCGTCCTGTATGGTTTCCGCCCTGTGCAACAAAAAAACTCATGCACAGGGCAAGTCTGTGCATGAGTCTCATTCTTTCAGGACACATCGGGCGCTGTCGCGCCGGGATGACGGTGTGTCTCGCCGCGCCGGAAGCGCTGCGGAATTACTCCCTCATTCATTAGGCAATATTTTACCCACCCCGACGCCGGTTGTCAAGCGGTAAAATGCGCTTTCCGGCAAAATCTTTTCACTTTTCCGCCTGCGCCGCGCACAGCCTGTCGAAATACTTATAAAACGGCATCAGCTCCTCAAAGCCCTCGATCATGTCCCGGGCCAGTTCCGGGGAGAAGATACGCTCGTCCGGCGGCAGCTCATGCTGCAAATTCACCGACTTCTTCTGATACCAGGGCCGCAGCAGCTCGCTGACCTCTCCCTTGCTCCGGGCATACTCCGGCCCGGCCAGCACGAAATGCGTCTGCTTGTTGAACCGGCGCACCAGCTTAGCCAGTTCCTCCGGCTTCTCGTCGATGCCCTTGCGGTACGCTTCCATCAGCGACGCCTTCGGCGACCAGAACCCCATGCCGTAGCTGTAATAGTCCGGTGCGATCTCAAAGTAGAACGTAGGCCGTCCCGTCCAGTCCTCGTCCCCGGTGCGGATGCAGAACCACAGGTGATCCTTGTACGGCCCTTGTCCGTGCAGTCGCCGGGCGTCCCGGTAGATGCGGGACATCTTCAGCATGAACGGCTCTTTCGGGTACTTCTCGTGCAGCGTCTCATACACCTGCTCCCCCAGCGCCCGGGTGGGCCGCAGCAGCTGTTCCTGATAGTCCTCCTTGTGGGCCATGAACCAGCCCCGCTCGTTGTTGAACCGAATGCCCCACAGGAAGTCCAGCGTCTCCTGGGTATATCCCTCAAATGCCATGTCAGCACGCTCCTTTCACCGGGATGATAGCATAGTTTTCCCCGTTTGTCCACCACCCACACCTCGCCTCCCTCTGCGCTGTCATTGCGAGGAGCGAAGCGACGCGGCAATCCGTATCCCCGTTTCCTCGCCCCCAAGAGCATCCATTGGCGTGGTATGCAAAATTTGACAAATCCCACTCGCGCTGTTATACTGGCCGCAAGGACGCTGCGTAAAACGGCAGGCGGTCAGCCACACCACCCGAAAGGGGGT
>CAVGVB010000046.1:0-12516 GCA_963632705.1 bacterium
GAGAACTCTACACGCACCTTTTTTGAGTCGATTTCTCCCTTGGAAAGAAGGACAATCGTCTCCACGTTGGCCGTTCTGGGGAACATATCCACCGCCGCGGCCCGGACGGCGCGGTAGCCCCGCTCCCCGAACCGCTTCACGTCCCGGGCCAGTGTGGCCGGGTCGCAGGAGACATACACGATCCGACGGGGAGACATGGCCGCCGCCGCGTCCACCACCTCCGGGGCAAGCCCCTTCCGGGGCGGATCGACGCAGATCACGTCGGGCCGCAGCCCCTTGGCGGCCAGCTCCGCCGCCACCGCCGACGCGTCGCCGCAGAAGAACTCCGCGTTCTCCACGCCGTTGCGCCGGGCGTTCTCTCTGGCGTCCGCGATGGCCTCCGGCACGATCTCCGCGCCGATAACTCGCGCCGCCCGCCGGGCCATCACCTGGGTGATCGTCCCCGCGCCGCAGTACAGATCCAGCACCAGCTCCCGGCCCGTCAGACCGGCGAAGTCCAGCGCCGTCTCGTACAGCACCTCCGCCATGGGCCGGTTCACCTGGAAAAAGGACGGCACACTGAGCCGGAACGTCAGGCCGCAGAGATGGTCCGTCAGCACATTCTCGCCCCAAAGGGTGCGGTATTCCCGGCCCAGCACCGCGCCGGTGGGCTGGGTGTTCACCCCCAGCACCACCCCCACGGCCTCCGGCACAGCCTGCCGCAGCAGGGACACCAGCTCCGCCTCGTGGGGCAGCTTCTTTCCGTTGACGATGACGCACACCAGTGACTGCCCCGCCCCGTTGGTGCGGACATACAGATGCCGCAGCAGGCCCTGCCGCGTTTTCTCGTCATAGCAGGACACGCCATAGGTCTGGATGTACTGCCGCAGCGCCTCCGCCGCAGCATCGGCCTGCTCCTTCTGCAGCAGGCATTCCTCCACCTCCACCACCTGGTGGCTGCGGGCCTTGTAAAAGCCCACCGTGCCGTCGGCGGAGATGGGATATTGGCTCTTGTTCCGGTAGCGCAGGTACTGTCCGTCGGTGAGGATGGTCTCCACCGTCACGTCGCTGCCGCCGATGCGCCGCAGCGCGTCCTGCACCCGCTGGCGCTTGGCCGCCAGCTCCTCCTCCCGGTCCATGTGCCGGAAGTCGCAGCCGCCGCACCGCCCGTAGTACGGGCAGTCCGGCTCTGTGCGGTGGGGCGACGCTTCACGAAGCGCACTGAACTTGCCGAAGGCGGCGTTTTTCAGCACCTTCAGCACCAGCACGTCGCCCTCTTCGCCCTGTAAGGCCCGGTGGACAAACACCGCCTGCCCGTCGATACGGGCCACGCCCAGTCCCTCGGAGGTATACCCCTCGATGCGGGCGGGATAACTTCTGTTCTTCTCCGGCACGGCTCAGAACTCGAATTTGCTGATGATCTTGCTGATGGCGTCGGCAAAGGCGGCCAGCGTCTTGTTGTCCCGGCCCTTGCTGCGGCGGATAAGGCCGATGAGCATATCGCCCAGCTGCACCAGCTTCTGATACGCACCTGTGACCTTGGGCGCGCCGTCGTAGGCCCGGGTCTTGCGCTCCGGCAGGTAGCCGGGGGCAAGCTGCCGGTCGGCGATCAGGTCGTATTCCTCGGTATACTGGGGCGCGTGGGCCGCAAAGCCCAGCGTCTTCACCGTGTCGGCGAACACCGGGGCGACCTCCCGGTCGCCGTGTACCACGAACACATGGGTGGTCTGGGCGGGGTCAAAGTGCTTCACCCAATCCACCAGATGGTCGTGGTCGGCGTGGGAGCTGAGTCCCTGGAAATTCACGATCTTGGCCCGGACGGCGATGTCCTCGCCGAACAGCTTCACACTGGGCGCGCCGTCCAGCAGGTTGCGGCCCAGCGTGCCGGGGGACTGGAAGCCCACGAACACCACGGCGCTGTCCGCCCGCCACAGGTTGTACTTCAGGTGGTGGCGGATGCGGCCCGCGTCGCACATACCGCTGGCGGAGATGATGACCTTGGGGGATTTGTCCATGTTCAGCAGCTTGGACTCCTCCACCGTCTCCGTCAGGTGCAGGCCGGAGAAGCTGAACATATGCGTCCCGTCCTGCACCAGCGCCAGCGCGTCCTCATCCAGATAGCCCCGCAGGTCGCCGCAGAAGATGCTGGTGGCCTTTTTGGCCAGCGGGCTGTCCACGTACACCGGGAAGTCGGGCATGGACTTCACCAGCCCCTTGTCCTTGATCTCCCGAATGAAGTACAAAAGCTCCTGGGTACGGCCCACGGCGAAGGAGGGAATGACCACGTTGCCGCCCTTGGCGATGGTCTCGTCGATGATCTGAGCCAGCTGGCCGGTGTAACTCCACACCTCCGTGTGGTTGCGGTCGCCATAGGTGGACTCCATCACCACATAGTCCGCCTTATCGTAGAATTGCGGATCGCGGATGATGGGCTGGTCCACGTTGCCGATGTCGCCGGAGAACACGATGGTCCGGGTCTCATCGCCCTCCCGGCACGTCAGCCGGATGCTGGCCGAGCCCAGCAGGTGTCCCGCGTCGATGAACTCCGCCGTCACCCCGTCGGTGATCTCCACCGTCTGGCCGTATTCGCAGGTCTGCACGAATTCCCGCACCCGCATGGCATCGGCCACGGTGTAGATGGGCTGCACCTCAGGCCGGCCCGCCCGCTTGTTCTTGCGGTTCTGATACTCCGCGTCCTGCTCCTGAATATGGGCGGAGTCCTGCAGCATAATGTCCAGCAGGTCCGCCGTGAGCCGGGTGGTGATGATGCGGCCCTGAAAACCGTTCTTGATGAGCATGGGGATACGGCCCGAGTGGTCAATATGGGCGTGGGTCACCAGCACCACATCGATGCTGCCGGGATGGAAGGGCAGCACCGTATTGTCCACCTCGTCCCGGCCCTGCTGCAAACCGCAGTCCACCAGAATATTCTTGCCGTTGACCTCCAAACAGTGGCAGCTGCCGGTAACACACCGGTCAGCGCCGTAAAAGCGCAGCTTCATGGCAGAAACTCCTTTTTGTGTTAGTTTGGGTATTCTTGCCATTGAGTATACCACATTTATTTCCTTACAGCAACCATCAAACCCGCCGTCTCGTCCGGCGGCCAGACGAAAAGAAGGAAAGACGGCTATACCGTCTTTCCTTCTTTTCGTTTACTGCTCCTCCACCTCGTAGCCCTTCCGCCGCAGGGAGGAGAATATCTCCTGGATGTGGGCCTTGTCACGGGTCTCCAGCGACACGTTCACCACGCACGAGCCGATGGCCGCCCGGGTGTTGCGCCGCTCGTGGTTCACGTCCAGCACATTCGCGCCCAGGGAGGACACCACCTCCAGGAACGACGCCAGCGCGTGGGGCTGGTCGGGCAGCACCGTGGCCAGGCTCACCGTGCGGCCCTCCTTGGCAAGGCCGCGGGTGAGGATGCGCTCCAGCATGGTCACATCCACGTTGCCGCCGGACAGCAGGGCGCAGACCTTCTTGCCCTCTGTGTTCACCTTGTGGTACATGGCCGCCGCGATGCCTACCGCACCCGCCCCCTCGGCCACCAGCTTCTGCTTTTCCAGCACCGTCAGGATGGCGCTGGCGATCTCGCCCTCGCTGACCGTCACCACCTCGTCCACATACTCCCGGCACATATCAAACGTCAGGTCGCCGGGGGTCTTGACCTTGATGCCGTCCGCCACGGTCTCCACGCTGCTGAGGGTGATGATCTTCCCCTCCCGCAGGGACTCCGCCATGCTGGGCGCGCCCGCCGCCTGCACGCCGATAACGCGGCAGTCGGGCTTCAGGCTCTTCACCGCGTAGGCAAGGCCGGCGATGAGCCCGCCGCCGCCGATGGGCACGAAGATCATGTCCACGTCCGGCAGCTGATCTAAAATTTCAAGACCGATGGTGCCCTGACCTGCCATGATATGGTAGTCGTTGAAGGGGTGGATGAACGTCAGCCCCTGCTCGTCCCGTAGGCGCACCGCCTCGGCGTAGGCGTCATCGTACACGCCGGGGACGAGCACCACGTTTGCGCCGTAGCTGCGGGTGGCCTCGATCTTGGACAGGGGCGCGCCCTCGGGGATGCAGATGGTGGCCTTGATGCCCATATCCCGGGCGGCGTAGGCCACGCCCTGGGCATGATTTCCGGCGGAGCAGGCGATGACGCCCCGGGATTTTTCCTCATCGGAGAGCGTGGCGATCTTGTAGTACGCCCCCCGGAGCTTGAACGCGCCTGTCTTTTGCAGGCAGTCGGCCTTCAGGTAGAAGTCACACCCCGGCACGATCCCCTTTGTCTGGATCACCGGCGTTCGGTTGATGACGGGCTTCAGCACCCGCTGGGCATCGTGCAGCATCGCCATGGAGATCATAAGAAAGCGCCTCCTTATTTCGTATATGCTGATTGTATCACGTTCTCTCCTGCTGTGCAACGACAAATTTTCGATGTTTGTCCACCGCATACGGACATTCCTCCTTCTCATACGCTGACACCAGCGGTAAAAAGAAAGGAGCGATGTCCCATGCTGTCCGCCGCACTGCTTCTGCTGTGCAACAGCCTGTTTCTGTCCCTGCATCTCACCGGTTCGCCGGGTTCATTTCCCAAGCCCCTCTCCCCCGCCCGGGAGCGGGAATGTCTGGAGCGGGCCGCCGCCGGCGATCTGGAGGCCCGCAACACGCTGGTGGAACACAACCTCCGCCTGGTGGCCCACATCATCAAAAAGTACTACACCCAGACCGCCGACCAGGAGGACCTGATCTCCATCGGCACGATCGGTCTCATCAAGGCCGTCAACACCTTCCGCCCCGACAAAAAGATCAAACTCACCACCTACGCCTCCCGCTGCATCGAAAATGAGATCCTCATGCACTTCCGCTCCCAGCGGAAGCTCCAGGGCGAGGTCTCCCTCAACGAAGCCCTGGACACCGGCCCGGACGGCGACGCCCTGTGCCTCAGCGACGTGGTGGGCGAGGAGGACACCATGCTGGACCAGCTGCAGGACAAGGAAAACCGCCTGCTGATCCGCCGCCTGGTGTCGGAGCTGCTGACGCCCCGGGAGGCCGACATCATCCGCCGCCGCTACGGCCTGGACGGCCGCCTGCCCCAGACCCAGCGCCAGGTGGCCGCCGCCTACCACATCTCCCGCTCCTACGTCTCCCGCCTGGAGAAGAAGGCCCTGCTCAAGCTGGAAGCCGCCCTCCGCAGCCATATCTAACGTTTTCTTGACACCTTCGCACCACCTCGTATAAGAATTTTCTCTTCTAACGAGAATTTTTATACTCTTCGCCATATTGTCTTTCTCCGTCCGGCTTGTTATACTTGTTTTATATTACAAATTACCCGGAGGTCCTGCACTCTATGAGAAACTTCAAATGCTCCATCGCCGATATGCGTAAGCGCGTCTTTGCCGAGGTGGCCAAGCTGGCCTACGAGGGCGGCGACTACCGGCGCATGGAGCAGCTGCCCTATGAGATCGTACCCGGAGAGGTGGGCAACCACCGCGACTCCATCTTTCTGGAGCGCGCCATCGTGGGCGAGCGCATCCGCCTGGCCATGGGCCTGCCCCTGCGCTCCGTGGCGGAGCATTCCGTTCTGTCCGAAGGCGTGGAGGAAAGCGCCATCGCTGAGAAGTATTACGATCCTCCTCTGGTCAACATCATCAAATACGCCTGCAACGCCTGCACCCCCACCCACTACCAGATCACCGACGCCTGTCAGGGCTGTCTGGCCCGCCATTGTCAGAATGCCTGCCCCAAAAGTGCCATCGACATAGACCGTACCGGCCGGGCCTGCATCGACCAGAGCAAGTGCATCAAGTGCGGCAAGTGCCGTGACGCCTGCTCCTATCACGCCATCATCAAATTCACCCGCCCCTGCCAGGAGGCCTGCGGCATGAACGCCATCACCAGCGATGAATACGGCCGCGCCTCCATCGACTACGACAAGTGCGTCAGCTGCGGTATGTGCCTGGTCAACTGCCCCTTCGGCGCTATCGTGGATAAGGGCCAGCTCTTCCAGCTCATCCACGCCCTCCGCCGGGGCGACAAGGTGGTGGCCGTCATCGCCCCCGCCTTCTGGGGTCAGTTCGGCGATAACGTCACCCCCGGCCAGATCAAGGCCGCCATGCAGCAGCTGGGCTTTGACGCTCTGGTGGAGGTAGCCATCGGCGCGGACCTGTGCGCCGTGGAGGAGGCGGAGGAGTTCCTCCGGGTCGTCCCCGAAAAGCAGCCCTTCATGGCCACCTCCTGCTGCCCCGCCTGGTCGGTGATGGCCAAAAAGGAGTTCCCCGGCTTCGCGCCCTATATCTCCATGACCATGACGCCCATGGTGCTGACGGCACGCCTGCAGAAGCAGAAAGACCCCGACTGCCGCATCGCCTTTATCGGCCCTTGCGCCGCCAAGAAGCTGGAGGCCAGCCGCCGCAGCGTCCGCAGCGATGTGGACTTTGTCATCACCTTTGAGGAGCTGCGTGGTATGTTCGAGGCCAAGGCCATCGACTTCTCCCAGATCCCCGACCTGCCCTCCCACTACGAGGCCTCCGCCCCCGGCGTGGGCTTTGCCGCCGGCGGCGGCGTGGCCAAGGCCGTGGAGGACGTTATCCACCGTCTCCACCCGGAGATAGAGGTCAAGACCGTGGCCGCCGAGGGCCTGAACGAGTGCCGCCAGATGCTTCGCATCGCCCGCACCGGCAAGTATGACGGCTACCTGCTGGAGGGCATGGCCTGCCCCGGCGGATGCATCGCCGGCGCAGGCACGGTGCAGCCCCCGGAGCGCTCCCGCCGCAATCTGGAGCGCTACAAGGCCGCCGCTCCCGTGTCCAATCCCATGGAGTCCCCCTACATGGAGGACATCCATCTGCTCTACGAAGACCCGGACGATTGGGATCGTGTGGGCCGTCACTGATGTCGAAAAAGACCGTTTCCGCAGTTTTCCTGTCGTTTGGCGCAGCCGCGTCCTATTTTGACACCCCTGTGTGGTAGAATAGCACTATCACAATTCGTTTCATTTGTGCAGCCGCCAGGCATTGCCGCACGAAGAAAGGGGTAGATCTGCATGACTAAGATGGGTAGACTGAAAAAGGGCGATATCTTCAACCGCATTGCTTACGAGCTCTTCGGCGTCAAGATCGGCGAGGACGAGGAGGTCGTTCCCTCCGCCGGCGTGTCCGCCAAACCGGACAGCAAGCACCCCGCACCCCAGCAGAAGTCCGCGCCTGCCGCGCCTGTGGCTGAGCCTGCCAAGCCTGTCCCCGCCGTGGCCACCACCTATATCGCTCCCGGCACGGAGTTGACCGGCACACTGAAGACCGACAGCAACGTGGAGATCTGCGGCAAGTTCGAGGGCGACATCATCAGCACCGGTACTGTGCTGCTCCGTGCAGACCATCACGGCAACGTCACCGCCAAGCAGCTGGAGCTGAACGGCAAATCCATGCAGGGCGACGCCGCCGTCAGCGAGACCATGACCATTGGCGCAGGCTCTGTCATCACCGGCAATCTGGTGGTGGGCACGCTGGTCTGTCACGGCGTCATCAACGGCGACGTGCAGTGCTCCGGCGACGTTACGCTGGGCAAGACCGCCCGCATCACCGGCAACATCCAGGCCGCCACCATCACCATGGAGAAGGGCTGTTCCGTCAAGGGCAACATCACCGTCAGCTGAAAATGAATATACACCAAGAGGGAGACGGCTTCGCCGTCTCCCTCTTACTGTCTGTTATCTCATTCCGGTCATTCCAGTCCCAGCGCCACCCGGTAGTAATCCCGGGCGATGAGCAGCTGTGCGTAGTTATACTGCAGCGCCACCTTGTTGTTGATCCGGCTCACATAGTCCTCCTCCACCGTCACGCCGGCGCGCGGGGTGAACGTCCGGGTGGACGCCTCGTACACGCCGGCCGCCGTGGCCCAGCTGTTGCCGGAGGAGGTGGGCA
Organism: bacterium; assembly: GCA_963632705.1. Lineage (GTDB taxonomy): Bacteria > Bacillota > Clostridia > Oscillospirales > Oscillospiraceae > Vescimonas. The sequence continues at coordinate 7,890 of CAVGVB010000046.1, forward strand.
GGATCACCAGCGGGATGCTCCCCGCCGCGCTGCCCGCGTTGTAATCCTTGTCCAGCACATCCCGCCCCGACAGCAGCCGGGAGTCGTATTCCAGTCCGAACAGGTTGCTCAGCGTCGGCACGATGTCCACGGCGGAGCACGGCTCTGTCACCGTCACCGCCTCCTCCATGCCGCCGCACCACAGCACCAGCGCGTTGCGGTAGCGGTCCGTGTCCCGCTCGGAGTCCACCACGCCCCGCAGCTCGTTGTAGTAGTCCACCTCCGTCTCTGCCAGCAGATACGGATAGTGGTCGGCGCTCATGCAGATCACGGTGTCCTCCGCGATGCCCGCCGCCTCCAGCTGCTCCAGCAGATATGTCAGCGCATTCTCCAGCTCCAGGTTGGCCGCCACATAGGCCTGCACCTGGGTGGAGGCGTTGGGATAGGCCGCCTGGGCCTTGGCCCGGTTCTTGGCCGCCATAGCGTGGCCCCAGCCGTAGCTGCCGTGGCCGCTGACGGTCATGTAATAAACATGAAAAGGCGTACCGCCGTTCACATACCCGTCGATGTAGTCCCCGATGGTGTTCTCCACCATCTCCAGATCGGAGTAGGGCCACGAGCCGTCCTCCGTCACCTGCAGGCCGCTGCCCACGCCCTGATAGTCATAGCCCAGGTTGGGGTGGGTCTTGTCCCGGTTGTAGTAGTTGTAGATGTTGTCGTGGTACGCGCCGGTGCTGTACCCCAGCGCCCGGAACTGGTTGCCCAGCGCAAAGGGCATGGCGTCGTTGGCCGAGGCGTAGAAGCTGACGTTGCTCCCCACCCAGGTGGGCAGCAGGCCCGTCATCACCGCGTACTCGCCGCCGGTGGTGGACTGTCCCCACCCCGGCTGATAGTAGTTTTCGCACACGAACCCCTCGTGGGTCAGCTTATACAGGGTGGGTGTCAGCTCCTGGCTGATAAACCAGGGGGAGAACGCCTCCGCCGTCAGCAGCACCAGGTTTTTCCCCCGGAACAGCCCGGTGTACTCGTTCTTTTTGGAGGGCGTCAGACTGCCGAAATACTGGGCCATGTTCCGCATCGTCCCGTCCCCGGCGCTGTCCGCCAGCGTTTGGAAATCAATGTCCATGGCGTTCTCGCCGTACACCACCGGCTGCGTCACCGCCGGCGTATCGTCCGGCGTGACCACCGGCTCTGCCGGCAGTTCCAGCTTGGGCTGTGGCGTGCCGAACACCGCGTATTCCGCCTCCAGCCGCACCGCCGTGTGCAGTCCGAACTGAGACACAGCTGCGTCCGTCTGAAAGTTGTAAGTATAGCTGTCACCATATGTGCCCCAGTGGGCCAGCACCTCGCCGATGGCCAGAAATACGATACTCACCGCCGTTACAAACAGCAGCGACCACTTGCTCATCCGGTACTCCGTCACGATCCGCTTACGCAGCAAAATGCACAGCGCCAGCGGGAGCAGCGCCAGAAGGATAAAGGGCAGACGTTGAAAAACAATGCCGGGTATGGTGCTGCCGAAGCCGGTGACCACGTTCCCGGTCATGGTGCAGATGAAGCCCACGGAGAAGTAGGACTTGAAATAGCTGCGGCAGCAATACTCCACGCACAGCAGCAGCGTCCACAGCACCGTGACCGCCAGCGTCAGCACCCAGGCCAGCTTCCTGTTGTGCAGCAGGTTCGCCAGCAGGCTCAGCAGCAATCCCGTGGCAAGGGAAAACAGCGTCACAAGTACCAAAGTTACCCGGAAAAAGTCATTTTGTGTGTCAAAAGCCCGGAGTAAAAGTTCGTGATACAGCAGTGCCAGCGGGAAAAATATCCAGTTCAGCGGGCCGCGCGGCATGGTGGATGTGTCCAGCCGGGACGGCGCTGTTCTCTGCGTCGTTTCGTTCATATTTTTGCCCTTTGCGGTCTTGTATTTTCCCCATTTTGCGGGGGAGAATTTCAGTATACCACGTTCCTGGCACGTTTTCAACAGGTCTCGCCAAAGGTCTCTTTTTTCGTCTCAAACGACCATCCCTGTCACTTCTGATTTCCATTTTTGTCGCCGTTTCTTCCATTCGCACTTTTAATTTTTCTTATAAGACATTGAAAAAAGATATGAATCTTTATATATGCTGATTTGAAATTATCTTGAAAAAATGTAAAAGAGGCATCCCGGCGGGATGCCTCTTTTCGCAGACAGGGTTTATTCGATGGCCACGATGTAGTAGTACACTGGCTGGCCGCCGGGCAGAGCGGTGATCTCCGCGTCGGGGCAGCGGGCCTGGAAGATGTCGGACGCCTGCTGCGCCTGCTCGTCGTCCACGCCCTCGCCGGCATAGACGGTGATGAACTCGGCATTCTTATCCGCCGCCACCTGGGCCAGCTTTTCCAGCAGGGCGTCCAGGCTGCGGTCCGTACCCAGCAGCTTACCGTCGCACAGGGCCAGGTAGTCGCCCTCGTTGATGGCGAAGCCGTCAAAATCGGAGTTGCGGGCGGCATAGGTGATCTGGGCGGTGGTGACGTTCTCCGCCGCCGCCGTCATGGCCGACAGGATGGACTGGGGATCAGCCTCCTCCGGGTCGACCGCCATCATGGCGGAGATGCCCTGGGGCACGGTGGCGGTGGGGACGACGATGACCTCTTTTTCAGACAGGCCCACGCACTGCTGGGCCGCCATGATGATGTTCTTGTTGTTGGGCAGGACGAACACCACCTCGCTGGGGGTGCGGTTCACCTCCCGGAGGATGTCGTCGGTGGAGGGGTTCATGGTCTGGCCGCCGGACACGATGCGGTCCACGCCCAGGTCGCGGAACACGTCCGCCAGCCCGTCGCCGGCGCACACAGCCAGGAAGCCGTAGCGCTTCTCCGGCGCGGCCACGGCGCAGGCGCTGTTCTCCAGTTCCTCCTCGATGGCGTCCAGATCATCGGTGCTCTGGGCCTTCTTGCCCGCCGCCAGGTCGGCGGCCTGGGTGCGCATATTCTCGATCTTGGCCAGCTCCAGCGTGCCGTATTTCTGGGCTGCGTTCAGGGCGTCGCCGGGGGTGTCGGTATGGACGTGGACCTTGAAGGACTCGTCGTCCTCGCCGATGACCAGACTGTCGCCGATGCTGCCCAGGTAGGCCCGCAGACCGTCCAGGGGCTTATCCGACGTTTTGCGGACGATGAACACGGTGTCAAAGGCAAAGGTGATGTCCTCGTCACCGATGGCGGCGAAGTCGGCCTTCTCCTCCGTCGTCTCCTCCACCTGAGGGATGGGCTCGCCCCGCAGGGCGCGGAGCATCCCCTCCAGAATGATGAGGTAGCCCTTGCCGCCGGCGTCCACCACGCCGGCCTTTTTCAGCACCGGGTTCATCTCGATGGTCTCCGCCAGGGTGGTATAGCCGGTCTTGATGGCTTCCTCCAGCACATAGGCCGCGTCGTTCTGCTCGCCGGCGGCTTCCAGCGCGCGCTGGGCCGCCAGGCGGGACACGGTGAGCACCGTGCCCTCGGCGGGCTTCATCACCGCGCCGTAGGCGGTGCTGACGCCCTCCTGCATGGCCGCCGCCAGCTGTGCGCCGTCGGCTTCGTGCAGACCCTTGAACACCTTGCTCATGCCTCGGAACAGCAGGGAGAGGATGACGCCGGAGTTGCCGCGGGCACCCCGGAGCAGGCCGGAGGCCGTGACCTTGGCGGCTTCGTCCACGGTGGCGGGCTGCACACGGCGCAGCTCAGTGACAGCGGTCTGGATGGTGAGGGACATATTGGTGCCGGTGTCGCCGTCCGGCACGGGGAACACGTTCAGGTCGTTGATGGCTTGTTTCTGCTGGGCGATGCAGGCGGCGCCGAAGGCGACCATATCCTTGAATGCGCCGCCGCTGATCCTATCTGTCATGTCTTTTCTCCTTCCGGGCGCGTCACACCGTGACGGAATCCACGCAGACATTCACCGCCTTGACGGTGACGCCGGTGTTGAGGTTGACCACATATTTGACCTCGCCCATGATGGAGCGGCAGACTGTGGCGATATTGACGCCGTTTTCCACGACGATGTGCAGCTCGATGGACACCGTGCCGTCGTCGTTATAGGTGACTTTTACGCCTTTGCTCATGGCCTCCGGGCGCAGGAGATGCACCAGGCCATCGGTCATGCTGCGCTGGGCCATGCCCTTTACGCCGAAGCAGTTGGTGGCCGCCGCGCCGGTGATGGTGGTGAACACCGCGTCGCTGATGGTGATCTCGCCATTTTCAGTGGGGACTTTTATCATATCGGACTTCCTTTCTGCGGAAATGGAACTGCAAAAGCTGCGTTTGTGCATAGATACACATAGTAATATAGGGTATTATATACCACTTTTGCCGGGAGTACAAGAGGAATTTGCGGCGGGGCGGCATACGGGGCGATGTGGGCATCGCCCCCTACGGAATGACCATCGATAGACAGTGCGTAGGGGCGGACGACCTCGCAGTGGAGCAAAGCGGAACAAGTACTTGGGGTGCACGCCGCCGCAGGTATGCGCCTATATAACGGGGCACAGACCCTTGGCTCGCCCTTTGGGAGAGCTGTCACCGCAGGTGACTGAGAGGGCCTTGCAGCCTTTTTGAATAATAAGACCAAATGGTCATTGTTTACCCTCTCCGTCCTCGCTGCGCTCGGCCACCTCTCCCAAAGGGAGAGGCAAGGGAC
>CAVGVB010000047.1:0-12182 GCA_963632705.1 bacterium
GTGCGGAGGAAAACCGTCTCTCCCTCCGTCAGCGCAAAGCGCTGACACCTCCCTCACAGAGGGAGGCAAGCGGGAGGGGCAGAGCCCCTCCCCTACGTACTGGTCTCGCAATGACAACGCAGGCGGCGGGGTCTATACCCGTTCGTAGGCCAGGCGGGGCGTGCCGTCGGCAATGTGGATGACGCCGCAGCGGGTGAACCCCGCCCGCTCCAGGCATCGCTGCATGGGCAGGTTGGCCTCGTGGGTGTCTGCCCGCAGGTGTGGCAGCCGGGTCAGCGCCCAATCCACCGCCTCGGTCAGCACGCCGCGGCGCGTGCCGTCGCTGCCCAGGCGGTGCAGCGTGCCGTAGGGCGTGGCGGTATCCAGCCACGCGCCGTGGATGGTCTGATAGGTGGGGTCGTCGCCGATGATGAAGGCGAACACGCCGTAGACGACGCCGTTCTCCTCCATTACATACAGGTCGCCACGCGCCACATCCTGCCGCAGCAGCGCCTCCGAGGGGTAGCCGTTGACCCACTGGACGGTGTTGCCCCGCTGGCGCATGAAGCGGCGGGCGCTGTCGTAGATGGCCAGCGCCCGGGGCAGGTCGCTCTCTGTCGCTCTCCGCACCATAGGTCAGTTTTTCAGGCTCTGCAGCGGCGCGGGAATGCGGCCGCCCCGGGCGATGAAATCGGCGCTGGACGCCTCGTGCACCGGCATCAGGGGGGCGCTGCCCAGCAGGCCGCCCATTTCCACCATGTCACCCACGTCCGCGCCCTCCACGGGGATGATGCGGACGGCGGTGGTCTTGCTGTTCACCATGCCCACCGCCGCTTCGTCGGCGATGATGGCGGAGATGGTCTCCGCTGTTGTGCTGCCGGGCACGGCGATCATGTCCAGGCCCACGGAGCACACGCAGGTCATGGCCTCCAGCTTGTCGATGGTCAGTGTGCCGTCCAGCGCGGCGGCGATCATGCCCTCGTCCTCGGACACGGGGATAAACGCGCCGGACAGGCCGCCCACATGGCCGCTGGCCATGACGCCGCCCTTCTTCACCGCGTCGTTCAGCAGCGCCAGCGCCGCCGTCGTGCCGTGAGTGCCGCAGACGGACAGGCCCATCTCCTCCAGAATGCGGGCCACGCTGTCGCCCACCGCCGGGGTGGGCGCGAGGGACAGGTCCACGATGCCGAAGGGGGTGTTCAGGCGGCGGGAGGCCTCCGAGGCCACCATCTGACCCATGCGGGTGATCTGGAAGGCGGTCTTTTTGATGGTCTCCGCCACCACGTCGAAGGGCTGGCCCTTGCAGCTCTGCAGGGCGTGGTACACCACGCCCGGGCCGGACACGCCCACATTGATGACGCTGTCGGCCTCGCCCACGCCGTGGAACGCGCCGGCCATGAAGGGGTTATCCTCCACGGCGTTGCAGAACACCACCAGCTTGGCGCAGCCCAGCCCCTCCTTATCGGCAGTCAGGTGGGCCGTCTCCTTGATGATGCGGCCCATCTGGGCCACGGCGTCCATGTTGATGCCGGCCTTGGTGCTGCCCACGTTGACGCTGGAGCAGACCAGCTCGGTCTGGGCCAGCGCCTGGGGAATGGAGGCGATGAGCCGCCGGTCGCCGGTGGTATAGCCCTTCTGCACCAGGGCGGAGTAGCCGCCGATGAAGTTGACGCCGCAGGTCTTGGCGGCGCGGTCCAGCGTCAGCGCCAGGGGGACGAAGTCCTCCCCCTTGCAGGCCGCCGCCGCAATGGCGATGGGCGTGACGGAGATGCGCTTGTTGACGATGGGGATGCCGAATTCGCTCTCGATGTCGCAGCCCGTCTGCACCAGCTTCTCCGCGCGGGTGCAGATCTTGTCGTAGATCTTGTCGCAGCAGCGGCGGATGTCCTCATCGGCGCAGTCCAGCAGGGAGATGCCCATGGTGATGGTGCGGATGTCCAGATGCTGCTTGTCCACCATGTCGATGGTGTCGAAAATATTCTGCAGGCTCAGCATGGCGCGCACCTCACAGCTTGTGCATGGCGTCGAAGATGTCCTCCCGCTGGATGCGGATGGACAGTCCCCGGCCCTCGCCGTATTCCTTCAGGATGGTACGCAGCCGGTCGAACGGCTCTTTGCAGGCGGCCAGATCCACCACCATCATCATGGTGAAGTAGCCCTCCATAATGGTCTGGCTGATGTCCAGCACGTTGATCTGGCAGTCCGCCAGGGTGTTGCACACACCGGCGATGATGCCCACCTGGTCTTTGCCCACGACGGTAACGATCGCTTTCATAAAACAAACTCCCTTCAGATAATAAGTGTACTTTTGCTCCCCGGAAAACCGATGGATTTTGTGTTCTGCCGATGGCAAATCGACGACGGCGTACCGGGTGTACGTCGAAGAGATTTGACGATGGCAGGGCGCAAAAGACGCGGTTTTCTATTCCAGCTCATCCAATGTCAACGAGTAACTCGCCAAAAAGTGCTCCCTGAAATATTCCAGCTCCGGCAGTTCCATCTCGTCCAGCGCGGCGGCGGTCTGCTGGGCGGCCCGGCGGAACTCGTCGTTGCCCGCCTTCAGCTCCTCCAAACACTTGATGTGGGCGGCCAGCTTGTCCGCCGCCTTCACCAGCGTCTCCACCTCCGGGTCTGCCGGGCGGAGCAGGTCCTCGTACCGGGGGCGCAGCGGCTCGGGCAGCATATCCAGCAGCTTCCGCTCCGCCACGCGCTCCACATTCTTATAGGCGTCCCGGATGTCCGGGTTGTAGTATTTGATGGGCGTGGGCATATCGCCGGTGAGGATCTCCGCCGCATCGTGGTACAGCGCGGCAGCGGCCACCTGGCCGGCGTCCACCTGCCCGCCGAAGTACTCGTTACGCAGCACCGCCAGTGCGTGGGCCAGCACCGCCACCTGGTGGCTGTGCTCCTGGATGTTCTCGCTGTAGCTGTTCCGCATCAGCGCCCAGCGCTGGATGAAGCGCATACGGTTGATATAGGCGAAAAAGTGGTTCATGTTATGTCAACTCCCCTATCAGCATATCTCCTGTAACTTCTTCAATTTTAACATCAAGAACTTTGTTATGTAAATCTTCTCCCCGCACGCCCACCTGGCAGTAGTTGGGGGCGTGGCCTACATAAAGGCCGTTCTTCTCCTGCTCGAACAGCACCGGGTACATCTGCCCCACGCAGCCGCACAGGTACGCCTGTTTCATCCGCTCCGCCGTCTCGGCGGCACGGGCGGCACGCTGCTCCTTCACGGCGGCGGTACACTGGCCGGGCATGGCGGCGGCCTTCGTGCCGGGGCGGACGGAATAGGGGAAGATGTGCATGGCGGCAAAGCCGCATTTCTCGATAAACGCCAGCGTCTGGCCGAACTCCTCCTCCGTCTCGCCGGGGAAGCCGGTGATCAGGTCGGTGGTGACGGCGGGGCGATCAAAGTACTGCCGCAGCAGGGACACGGACTCATAGAACCGGGCGGTATCGTACCTGCGGTTCATGCGGCGCAGCGTGTCGTCGCAGCCGGACTGCATGGACAGGTGGAAGTGGGGGCACAGGTTGGGCAGCCGCGCCGCCCGGCAGCAGAAGTCCTCGGTGATGGTGCGGGGCTCCAGACTGCCCAGCCGCAGCCGCATATCCCCGGCGGCCTCGGACACCGCCTCCAGCAGGTCGATGAGCGTCTCGCCGTTTTTCAGGTCGTGTCCCCAGCCGGAGATCTCAATGCCGGTGATGACCAGCTCCCGGTAGCCCTCCTCCCGCAGGCGGCGGGTCTGGGCCACGGCCTCCGCTTTGGGCAGGGAACGCACCGGACCGCGGGCGTAGGGGATGATGCAGTAGGTGCAGAAGTTGACGCAGCCGTCCTCCACCTTCAGCATGGCGCGGGTACGCTCCGCCATGCCGCCGGCGGGCAGCACCTCGAACGCCCGGCGGCGCAGGGCGTCGTCCAGCAGCGTCATCGGCTCTTTCTCCCGGGCGGCCTGCTCCAGCAGGTCCAGAAACGCCATGCGGTCGCCTGTTCCGGCGATCAGGTCCAGGTCCAGCCCGGCGGCCTCGTCGCTGTGGGTCTGGACGTAGCAGCCGCAGGCGGCCACCACCGCGTGCTCGTTGAGCTTGCGGCAGCGGCGGATCATCTGACGGGATTTCTTGTCGCTGACGGCGGTGACGGAGCAGGTGTTGACGATATAGGCGTCCGCCGCGCCGTCAAAGGGGACGATCTCGTGTCCCCGGCGGGTCAGCTCCTGCTCCATGGCCTGTGTCTCATATTGGTTCACCTTGCAGCCCAAGGTGTAGATGGCGATACGCATCTTGCACTTTCCTTTATTCTATCGTATAATGATGTTTCACGGGTGGGCGTTTTCCCGTCCCGGAATTTGTATATTATACTCGATTTCGCCGCGGCTGACAAGTACCGGCTTAGGAAAACAGGAGGCAGATATGATCTATTTGGACAATGCGGCCACCACCCCCGTGCCGAAGGCGGTGGCCGACGCGGTATATGACGTGCTGCTGCACCGCTGCGGCAACCCCTCCTCCCAGTATCCCGCCGGGCAGGAGATGAAAAAGGCGGTGGAGGGCTGGCGCACCGTCATCGCCGGGGCGCTGGGCTGCCCGGCGGAACGGCTGTACTTCACCTCCTGCGGCACGGAGAGCGACAACTGGGCCATTCAGGCCGCCGTGTGGCAGGGCCGCCACACCGGTAGGCACATCATCACCACCGCCGTGGAGCACAGCGCCATCCTCGAGCCCTGCAAGCTCCTGCAGCAGCAGGGCTACGACGTGACGTACCTGAAGCCCGGGCGGGACGGCAATATCACCGTGGAGCAGGTGGCAAACGCCCTGCGGGAGGACACGGTGCTGGTGTCCATGATGCTGGTGAACAACGAGACGGGCTGTGTGTTCCCCGTGGCGGAGACGGCCCGGCTGCTGCGGGAGCGGAAGTCCCCTGCCCTGCTGCACTGTGACGCGGTGCAGGGCTTTCTGAAAGTCCCCTGCGACCCGGCGGGCTGGGGCGTGGACATGATGAGCCTGTCCGGCCACAAGCTGGGCGCGCCCAAGGGCATCGGCGCGCTGTATATCGGCCCGCGGCTGCGTGAGCCCCGTCCCCTGCTGCCCGGCGGCGGGCAGGAGCGCGGCCTGCGCTCCGGCACGGAGGCCACCGCCCAGATCGCGGGCTTCGCCAAGGCGGTGTCGCTGCGGCTGGAGGACTATGACGCGAAGATCGCCCACATGGCGGCGCTGCGGGACGACTGCCGGGAGAAGCTGCTGGCTATGGGCGGCGTAGTGCCGGTGGGCGCGGGCACAGCGCCCCACATCCTGTCCGTGTCGCTGGTGGGGTATCCCAGCGGCAACATCGTCACGGAGCTGGGCGCGGAGGGCATCTGCATCTCCGCCGGGTCGGCCTGCCACCAGGGCAAGGCCAGCCATGTGGTCTCCGCTCTGGGGCTGGACAAAAAGACCGCCGCCGGCGTCATCCGCATCTCCTTCTCCCCTGACAACACCACCGAGGACGTGGACGCCCTGTGCGACGCGCTGCGCCGCCACCGGGACAACCGTTTCCCCATGCTGTAAGAGGTATTTTCATCATGCTGCAAGCACTGAAGCGCGACCGCGCGTTCTATCGCTATCTCGTGTCCCTGACAGCGCCTATCGCGCTGCAGAACCTTATCACCTTCTCTCTGGGCCTTATCGACACGCTGATGGTCAGCCGTCTGGGCAACGACGAGATGGCCGCCGTCACCGCCGCCAACGTGCCGGTGTTCCTGCTGATCTCCATCGTGTTCGGCGTCCAGTCCGGCGTGGGCATCCTCATCAGCCAGTACTGGGGCAAGCGCGACCTGACCAGCATCAGCCGCGTGATCGGCGTGGCCGCCATTCTGGGCGTCAGTCTGGCGCTGGTGGTGGCCGTGGTGCTGTTCGCTTGGCCGGTGGCCATCATGGACCTGCTGAGCAACAAGCACCATCTGTCCCTGCTGGGCGCGCCGTATCTGCGCCTCATCGGCTTTTCCTATGTATTCAATATGCTCTCGTCCATCTACGTCAGCGCCCAGCGCAGCGTGGAGAACGCCGGCTTCGGCATGAAGCTGTTCGGGATGTCCACAGTGCTGAACACCGGCCTGAACTACCTGCTGATCTTCGGCAAGTGCGGCTTCCCCGCGCTGGGGGTGGAGGGCGCAGCCCTGGCCACGCTGCTGAGCCGGGTGGCGGAGTTCATCGTCTGCCTGATCTGCGCCCTGCACAGCAGGACCATCCCCCTGGACCTCCGGGCGCTGCTGCGGCCCGGCTGGGAGATGCTGCGCCGGTTCGTGAAATATGCCTCCCCCGTGCTGCTGAACGAGCTGCTGTGGGGCTTGGGCAACAGCCTGCTCACCGTTATTCTGGGCCACACCACCGTATCCGTGGCGTTTCTGGCCGCCAACGGCGTCATGGGCAACCTGAACCGCCTGTTCCTGGTGGTGTGCTTCGGTCTGGGCGCGGCCACCGCCGTCATGATCGGCAAGGCCATCGGCGAGGGACAGAGCCACGACGAGCTGATGGCCCTGGCCAGAACGCTGTCCTGGGTCACCATTCTGGTGGGCATGGTGCTGGCCGTCATCGCACTGGCCTTAGTGCCGCTGCTGTTCCAGCCGGTGATCTTCCCCCTGTTCGAGCTGTATGATCTCAGCGCCCATCTGGCCACCACGCTGGCGGTGACGGGCTTCGCCTGCATTCCCCTCCACGCCTACTCCATCTCCGCCGTCACCGGCATCCTGCGGGCTGGCGGCGATGTGCTGTGGTCCACGGTGCTGGACCTCGCCCCCCAGTGGGTGCTGGCCCTGCCGCTGACGGCGGCGCTGGCGCTGGTGCTGGACGCCGACCCCTGGTTCGTATCCCTGGCCATCCAGGCGGAGAGCTTCGTCAAGTGTCCCATCTGCCTGTGGCGCATCCGCTCCCGGAAGTGGATACACGACGTGACGCTGCCGGAGGGGCGCAAAAATGGGTGAGCTGTTTATCTGTCCCCTGTGCGGCGGGGCGCTGACCCGTCAGGCGGGCAGCCTGCGCTGCCCCGCGGGACACTGCTTTGACGTGGCCCGGGAGGGTTATACATACCTGCTGCCGGTGAACCGGCAGCACTCCAAGTCCCCCGGCGACGACAAGGCCATGGCCGCGGCGCGGAGCGCCTTCCTCAGCAAGGGCTGGTACAGCCCTCTGCGCGATGCGTTATGTCAACTTTCCATCGAGTTGACAGGCGACGCGCCGACAGTGCTGGACACCGGCTGCGGCGAGGGATACTACACCGCCGGGGTCTATCACGCCCTGCTGGACGCAGGCAAAGCCCCCACCGTGGCGGGAACGGACATCTCCAAGCCCATCCTGCGGCTGGCGGCCAAACGGGAGAAGAACATCCAGTTCGCCGTGGCTTCCTCCTATCACCTGCCGGTGGCGGACACGTCCATCGACCTGCTGCTGAACTGCTTTTCGCCGCTGGCGCTGGGGGAATTCCGCCGCGTGCTGCGGCCCGGCGGGCACTTCCTCTATGTCGTCCCCGGCCCGGAGCACCTGTGGGAGATGAAGCAGGTGCTGTACGACGCGCCCTATCCCAACGAGGACAAGGAGACACCCTACGAGGGTTTCCGCTATGTGACCATCCGGCCGGTGGAGGCCATGCTGCACCTCACCGACCCTGCGGACATCCAGGCGCTGTTCGCCATGACGCCCTACTGCTGGAAGACGCCGAAAAGCGGCGTCGAAAGATTATGTAAACTTAGCGAGCTGGACTGCCGCATCCAGTTCCGCATCCATGTTTTTGAAAAGGAGTGAGAGAAGTGCGCTGCACCGTACTGTTCGCCAGTCCCCGGGGCGAGAAGAGCAACACACTGGCCGTGCTGCGCCCGTGGCTGGACGCGTGGCGTCAGGCCGGGCACGAGGCGGAGGCGTTCTCCCTCTGCGACATGAACATAAGCCCCTGCACCGCCTGCCGGAGCTGTCAAAACGACTGGCAGCGCCCCGCCTGCGTGATGCAGGACGATATGCAGCCCATTTTTGACAGCGTGCTGCAAAGCGACCTGCTCCTGCTGGCCACGCCCATCTACTCCTGGTTCTGCACGCCGCCCATGAAGGCGGCCCTGGACCGGCTGGTGTACGCCATGGAGAAATACTACGGCCCTGCCGGGCGCGGCCCGTCGCTGCTGGCGGGCAAGGCTATGGCCGCTGTCACCACCTGCGGCTATCGCCCGGAAAAGGGCGCGGACCTGTTTCTGGAGGCCATGGCCCGGTGGTGCAGACACGGCCAGCTGCGCTGGCTGGGCGGCCTAACGGAGCGGCATCGGGGCTATGACACTGTTTTTATGGACGAAGAAAAGGCGGCCCGCGCCCGGGCCTTTGCCGCGGAGATCATGAAGGAGATGCAGCCATGACGGAAACACGTACCCCACGCCGGACGCAGCGGCGCCGCCGGACACCGGTGTTTCTGCTGCTGTTCGCCGCGGTGCTGGTGGCGGGACTGCTGGCGGCGGTGGTCTATTCCCTGCGGCCTGTGAAAGCACCAGACCCCGAGCCAGATCCCCACGAGGGGCAGGTCTACATCAACGACGGCGCAAACATGGTGTGGCACACGCCGCTGGAGGGCGTCCCCGTCAGCGGTGTGGAGCAGGACGAGTTCGTCCGGGACGGCGAGCGCATCCGCTACACCGGCGCGAGCTATGCCACGCGCTGGGGCGTGGACGTGTCCAACTATCAGGGCAGCATCGACTGGCAGGCGCTAAAGGCCCAGGGCATCGAGTTCGCCTACCTGCGGCTGGGCCTGCGGGGCTATGGCGAGCAGGGCACGCTGTATACCGACCGCTCCTTTGCCCGGTACTACGAGGGTGCGAAGGCAGTGGGCATCGACGTGGGCGTGTACTTCTTCTCCCAGGCCGTCACCGTCCGGGAGGCCGCCGACGAGGCGTTGTTCGCACTGGAGCTGCTGGACGGGCGGGCGCTGGACCTGCCGGTGTACTACGATTGGGAACCGGTCAGCGCCGACGACTCCCGCACCGCCGGGTATGACGGCCGCTATCTCACCGCCGGGGCGGCAGCGTTCTGCAACATCATCGAGCAGGGCGGCTACACCTCCGGCGTATATCTGAATCGGCAGCAGGGCTACTACCGCTACGATCTGCGGTCGCTGGCGGGCCGCTCCCTGTGGGTGGCGGACTACGCCGACTATCCGGATTTCTACTACGCCTACGATGTGTGGCAGTATGAGCATCAGGCGCGGCTGGACGGCGTGGGTGAGATCGTGGACCTGAATTTGGAGTTCCGGCCTGTAACATAAAAAAGAACCGCCTGCTGGCGGTTCTTTTTTCATCTGAACAGCTTGCCGCAGAGCCAGTTGGTAAACGGTGCGGCGGCGAACATATTCCAGAAGAAGGCCATAGGAAAATTCTTCATAAACGTTCCCACCCAAATGGCAGGCAGCTGCACCACCGGCGCGCCGCCCAGCACCACCTGATACAGAATGGATGCGACCAGACTCATTGTAGGACACATGACGGATACCATACCCGCCTGACGCATCAGGCGGCAGAAATAGGGGTTATCCCGCTGCGGGTCGCTGACCCTGGCTGCAAATCGAGCTCCCATGCGGTTGCCCCACAGGTTGGAAAACACGAACACGATCATCCCCATATAAGAGGCCTCCTTCAGCGCCTCCCAGAAGATGGCGTAGGTCATGCCGCTCAATCCGCCGGACAGCGCCTGTATCCCCGCCTTGATCGCCATGTTGTATACCTCCATGCCGATGGCCATGCTGTACGACATGATGATTCCGAATACGATCCCCTGCTTTTTGTTCTTTGGCATTGTATTTCTCCTCCATAAAAATAAAAAGCGCACCGCCCGAGGGCGATACGCTTCGCAGGCACACAGGTGCGCTACGCGTCTCTATTCTTTTACCACACCGGGTGAGAAATGTCAATGGCTTGGGAACAGAATGTATATGTTATGTAAACTCCTATAGGCCCGTATCGCGGAACGACTACAAACGCCCTTACATCTCCCCCCACATAAACCAAAAGACCGGTAAAGCCGGTCTTTTGGTTTACATAATCTCAGTTTTTCTTGCCGTGCTGGGCCTTCATCCGCCGCTCGTGGTTCAGGATGGTCTTGCGGATACGCAGGTTCTTGGGCGTGACCTCCAGCAGCTCGTCGTCCGCCAGGAACTCCAAACACTGCTCCAGGCTCATCTTCCGGGGCGGCACAAGACGCAGCGCGTCGTCCGAGCCGGCGGCACGGGTGTTGGTGAGCTGCTTCTTCTTGCACACGTTCACCACGATGTCCTCCTGCTTGGGGCTGATGCCCACCACCATGCCCTCGTACACGTCCACGTTGGCGCCGATGAACAGCACGCCGCGCTCCTGGGCGTTGAACAGGCCGTAGGTAATGGACTCGCCGGTCTCGCTGGCCACCAGAGAGCCGGTGTTGCGCCGGGTCAGCTCACCCTTGTAGGGCGCGTAGCTGTCGAAGATGCTGGCCATGATGCCCTCGCCCCGGGTGTCGGTCAGGAACTCGTTGCGGTAGCCGAACAGACCCCGGCTGGGAACGAGGAACTCGATCTTCATGCGGCTGCCGATGGGGGTCATCTCCTGCATATCGGCCTTCCGCGCGCCCAGCTTCTCGATGACCGCGCCCACGCTCTCGGCGGGCACGTCCACCACCAGGCGCTCGATAGGCTCGCACTTCTTGCCGTCGATGGTCTGATACAGCACACGGGGGGGCGACACCTGGAATTCGTAGCCCTCGCGGCGCATGGTCTCGATGAGGATAGACAGGCTCATCTCGCCGCGGCCCGCCACATTGAACGCGTCCATCGCGCCCTCGATCTCGCTGACACGGAGGGACACGTCCTTCAGCGTCTCACGGAACAGCCGATCGCGGAGCTGGCGGCTGGTGACGAACTTGCCCTCCCGGCCCGCAAAGGGGCTGTCGTTGACGGAGAAGGTCATCTCCACCGTGGGGGCGCTGATCTTCACGAAGGGCAGCGGCTCGACGCAGTCCGGCGCGCAGATGGTATCGCCGATGGTGATGTCTCCGATGCCGCTGAGGGCGATGATGTTGCCCGCCGTGGCCTCGGTGACGGGCACTTTGCCCAGTCCGGCGAACTGGTACATACTGACGGCCTTGGCCTTCTTGGCCGGGGCGTCCGGATCGTGGTAGTTGCACACCGCGATCTCCTGGTTCTGCTTCAGCACGCCCCGCTCGATGCGGCCGATGGCGATACGGCCCACGAAATCGTTGTAGTCGATGGAGCTGACCAGCATCTGGAACGGCTGGTCCAGGTCGGCCTCCGGCGCGGGGATATAGTCCAGAATGGTGTCGAACAGCGGCTTCAGGTCCGTGCCCACCACGTCGGGGGAATAGCTGGCCGTGCCGTTGCGGGCGGAACAGAACAGCATGGGGCTGTCCAGCTGCTCGTCGGTGGCGTCCAGGTCCAGCAGCAGCTCCAGCACCTCGTCGATGACCTCGTGGATGCGCTGGTCGGGCCGGTCGATCTTGTTGATGACCACGATGACCCGGTGGCCCAGCTCCAGCGCGCGGCTCAGCACGAACCGGGTCTGGGGCATCGGTCCTTCGGCGGCATCCACCAGCAGGATGACGCCGTTGACCATCTTCAGGATGCGCTCCACCTCGCCGCCGAAGTCGGCGTGGCCCGGGGTGTCCACGATGTTGATCTTGGTGTCGCCGTACTGGATGGCGGTGTTCTTGGCCAGGATGGTGATGCCGCGCTCCCGCTCCAGATCGTTGGAGTCCATGACGCGCTCCACCGTCTCCTGGTTCTCGCGGTACACGCCGCCCTGCTTCAGCATCTGATCCACCAGCGTGGTTTTGCCGTGGTCAACGTGGGCGATGATGGCTACGTTTCTCAATTTTTCGTTCTGCAAAGGTAAGACCCCTTTCTCTCGGGTATGAATTCACTAACCTTGATATTATATGCCCACAAACGTCCGATTGCAAGCCTTTTCATCAACTTTTTCACCATATCACCGTTGACAAACGGCCTGAGACTGGGGTACAATACATCCAGCGCCTTTGGCGCGGCAATATGCCTCCGTAGCTCAGTTGTATAGAGCGACCGCCTCCTAAGCGGCAGGTCGTTCGATTCCTTCGAGCAGTGAAAATTGAATAAAAGTTAAAAATGTCTCAGTAGCTCAGTTGGATAGAGCACACGCCTCCTAAGCGTGGGGTCGGAGGTTCAAATCCTCTCTGGG
>CAVGVB010000048.1:0-12028 GCA_963632705.1 bacterium
CATTATTGCAGACAGAATCCCCTTTTTCAATCCGACCGATTAGTTGACGCTTACGGCGTAACCATTCACAAAGCAGCGCAGCGCCGGAACATTCCGGCGCTGCGTTTTTCCCAAGGAGGATATACTATGATAGAACTGAAGCTGCTGGTGGACGAGGTGGACTACGACAGTCTGGCGGAAACACTGCTGCCGCTGGTGCAGGACAAGCTCCGCGACAGCGGCGGGATGCTGGGCGGGATGCTGTCCGGCAGCCCGGAGATGGCCGCGGCCATGGCACGGCGGGCGCTGCGGGCCATGAGCCAGGAGAAAAAGGACGAGCTGCTGGTGCAGTTGGTGACAAAGAACCGGGGAACGTTGCTGCAAAAGGGCGGCGAGCTGGCGGAGAAGAACGGCATCAAGCTGCATCTGTACGACGTGTCGGCCCGGAAGATATAAGAAAAAGCACAGGCGGGGTGAGAACACCACGCCTGTGCTATTTTAAATAAGCTTGACAAGAAAACTTGGCGCGGCTATAATAATGACAAGAAAACTTGGCGTGGAGACGTGTTATGAAAAAGGAAGATATTTTAACGCTCAGCCGTAAAGAGAACGGAAACAGAGACCTGGCGGAGATAGAGACGGCAGTAAAAGCCGGAAGCGTTGCCGCGCGCGTGGGTGCGGGTGTGTGCTGTCTGGTATCCGCTATATTTGCCTGGGCTACGAACACCATGCTCCTCAGCCCGTGGATCATCTATTTCAGTATTCTCGGTACACATTATCTGGTGAAATTTTTGAAAGTGAAGAGAAGGACAGATCTGACGATCACGATCTTGTACTTTGCCATGCTTGTCCTGTGTTTCACCCTTTTTCTGCTGCGGCTTATCGAGGTGAAGGGATGAATGATGAACTCAAGCTGCGGAACAGATTAAAGGAAGCACGTTCTGAAAGAAATCTCTCCCAGGCGCAGCTGGCGGAAATGGTAGGTGTCTCACGCAATACCATCAGCTCCATCGAGACGGGGCAATTCAACCCCACGGCCAAATTGGCTCTCATTCTCTGTATCGCGTTGGACAAGAAATTTGAAGAACTATTCTATTTTTAGGAGGCCGCTATGGACAACGTATTGCTTTTGATCTTGGGTATATTCCTCTCAGTGCTCGGTATAGTGAATATAAGGGGAAATATCAGCACGATACATTCCTACAACCGCAGGAAGGTGAAAGAGGAGGATGTTCCTAAATACGGGAAGGCTGTTGGCACAGGAACGGTCATTATCGGAGCATCCTTGATTTTGGCATATCTCGTCACATTTTGGAATGATGCGGCAATAGATTATATCGTTCTTCCGGCGATGGCTATTGGTCTGGCGTTTATTCTCTATGGGCAGATCAAGTACAATCACGGCATATTCTGACCAACAAATATCCCCCGGCAAAAGCCGGGGGATATTTATCAGGTATACATTATTTCTTCTTCAATGCCTGGACGGCGGCGCGGAGGGCGTCTACGTTCTCCTGGGTGGTGGCCCAGCTGGCGCAGAAGCGGACGCCGGAGTGGGTGGGATCGGTGCGCTCCCAGTATTCATAGCCGAAGTTTTTGCCGATCTCGGCCAGCTCGTCATCGGGCATGATGGGATACTGCTGGTTGGTGGGAGAGTCGAACAGCAGGGGATAGCCGGCGGAGACAAAGATCTCGCGGATCTGATAGGCCATGTCGATGGCATGACGGGAGATCCTGGTATACAGGTCGTCGGTGAACAGGGTGTCGAACTGGATGCCCAGCAGGCGGCCCTTGGCCAGGCGGCCGCCGCGCTGCTTCATGATGAAGCGGAAGTCCTTCTTCAGCGCTTCGTTCATAATGACCACCGCCTCGCCGAACAGTGCGCCTACCTTCGTGCCGCCGATGTAGAACACGTCGCACAGGCGGGCCAACTCCGGCAAGGTGATGTCGTTGCCGTCGGCCACCAGGCCGTAGCCCAGCCGCGCGCCGTCGATGAACAGGGGCAGGCTGTACTGCTTGCAGGTGTCGTACAGGGCGGTCAGCTCCGCCTTGGAGTACAGCGTGCCGCCCTCGGTGGGGTGGGAGATGTAGACCATGCCGGGCTGGACGATATGCTCGGTGGACTCGTCGTTCTTGTGCCACTCCACATAGTCCTGCACCTGCTGGGCCGTGATCTTGCCGTTGCTGGTGGGCAGGGTGATGACCTTGTGGCCGGTGGACTCGATGGCGCCGGCCTCGTGGCAGTTGATGTGGCCGCTGACGGCGGACAGCACGCCCTGCCAGGGGCGGAGGATAGAGGCGATGACGGTGGTGTTGGTCTGGGTGCCGCCCACCAGGAAGTGAACGTCCGCTTCCGGGGCCTGGCAGGCCAGCTTTATTTTTTCACGGGCGGTCTCGCAGTACTCGTCCTCACCGTAGCCCACGGTCTGGACCATATTCGTCTCCATGAGCCGGGCCATAATGGCGGGGTGCGCGCCCTCTAAATAGTCACTGTTGAAATAGATCATCATACTGCTCCTTTTCTCATGTGGTGGAACGAAAGGGAATGTTCCGCCGTCTTATATAGCAGACAGCATTACCATTCTAATACGGGCAGGACGGAAAGTAAAGGGAAACTGTTACAAATTCATTACAGCTTGCCGATGCGGCTTGCAATGGACGAAAAAACCTGCTACAATACGTGAGACAAGGAGGCTTGCATACATGAACGATACGCCTAAAAGAGGAAGCCGCTTACAGCGGGAAGAGCCTGCCGCCAACCCCGGCAGAACGCATAATAATAGAAGACGCAGAAAGAACGGAAAGGCGCTGTACTACCTGGTGCTGGTGCTGCTGCTGGGTGTGCTGGTGTTTTCTTCGGTGAAGATCATCAGTTACCTGAAGGACCAGCGGGACGCACAGGCTTCTCAGGACAGCATGAACGATCAGTTCGTCCAGCCGGTGACGCCTACCGATCCCGATACCAGCACGGATGGAGATACCACTGACAATAAGGATGCGGACAAGACGCAGGTCGTGTCCCAGCCGGAGCATAAGGGCAAGATCGACTTCGCCGCTATGCAGGAGAAGTATCCCGACGTGGTGGGCTGGATCTACGGCGCGAACACCGGACTTGACTGGCCCATCGTCCAGACGGCGGAAGAGGGCGGCGAGTATTACCTGTACCGCGACATCGACGGCAAGGACAACAAGAACGGCACGGTGTTCCTGGATTGGCGCTGCTCCTCTGATTTCTCCACGCAGAACAACATGATCTACGGCCACAACATGAAGACCGGCCTGATGTTTGCGCCGCTGATCAAGTATAAGAGCCAGGCGTTCTATGACGCACACTCTTATCTGTATCTGTATACGCCGTCCCAGACCTATAAGGTCAATCTGTTCGCCGGCATGGAGACGCCCCACGACTCCGAGGTATATTCCTACAGCCTGAGCAGCAGCTATCTGCAGGACTGCATCAACAGTTCTACGTTCAGCTCCGGGCTGGGTGTGCCCACCGGCAACATCCTGACTCTGAGCACCTGTGACTACGACTTCGACAACGCCCGCTATGTGCTGATGGGCGAGCTTGAGCCTATCGACGATCCGTGGTAAGCGGAAGGAAATGATGAAAACAGCGCCCCATCGACAGATGGGGCGCTGTTTTTATGCGGTCAGCGGCGATCCAGCTCGTCCAGCACGTCGCCCAGCAGGTACAGAGAGCCGCAGCAGAGCACCGCACCGTCGGGCGGGGTGAGGGACAGGGCGGCGTCCACGCCCTGGGCGATAGTGCCGCAGGCGGTGACGGGCTTGCCGAGGGCGGAGAGCATTTCGGCTAATTGGCTGGCGGGCAGCGCCCGGGGATTGCGGGGCGTGACGGTGACGAAGCGGGCGGCCTGTGCGGCCAGCTGGCCGTACATATGGGCGTAGTCCTTGTCGCCCAGTACGCCGGTCAGCATCGTCAACGGATAGCCGGAGAGATAGTCGGACACATTTTGGGTCAAGGCTTCCATGCACTGGGGGTTGTGGCCGCCGTCCAGGATCACGATGGGGTCGCGGCGGACGACCTGAAAGCGGCCGGGCCATTCCACGGCATCAAGACCGGTGCGGATGGCATCGTCTGGGATATGCCAGCCCCGGCGGCGCAGGACGTCCAGGATGGTCAGGGCCACGGCGGCGTTGTGGAGCTGGTGCTGCCCCAGCAGGGGCAGGTGAAGACCGGGCAGGCCGGGCCAGTCGAAGGTCTGGCCGTCCAGCGAGTGAGAGACGGGGCGGAGGGCGTTGAAATCCGCCACCGTCAGAGGAGCGCCCACGGCCCGGCAGCGGGCGGCCACCACCTGCTCCACAGACGGCGGGCAGGGGTACAGCACCGCATGGCAGCCGGGCTTGATGATGCCTGACTTGGTGGCGGCGATGGCCTCCACCGTGCTGCCGAGGAAGGCGGTGTGGTCCAGCCCGATGTTGGTGAGGGCGGCTACCTCCGGGGCGGGGATAACGTTGGTAGCGTCAAATTCGCCGCCCATGCCCACCTCGCAGACCACCACGTCGCAGTGCCGGCGGGCGAACCAGGTCAGGCCGATGGCCGTGACCAGCTCGAACTCCGTGGGGTGGTCGGGCATGCTGTCCGCCAGGGGCTGTATTTCCTCCACGAGGGCACAGAGATCGTCATCGGGGATGGGGACGCCGTTGATCTGCATCCGCTCGTTGAAGCGGCGGATGTAGGGGGAGGTGTAGAGTCCGGTCCTGTACCCGGCGGCCCGAAGGACGGAGGCGGTCATGGCGCAGGTGCTGCCTTTGCCGTTCGTGCCTGTAACGTGAATGTAATTTACGGCGCGCTCCGGGTGCCCCAGTTTGTCCAGCAGCGCGTCGATGCGGGACAGGCCGGGAACGCTGCCCCGCCAGTCCACCCGGTGGATATAGCTTAGCGCCTGGTCAAGCGTCATGGTGGTCACGCTCCTTTGTTTTCACCCGGTGCAGCACAGGGGAGAGGGCGTTCCTGCGGAGCAGCAGCCACACCACGGCGGTGTCGATGACGCCGGTGACGGCGAACTGGATGCTGCGGGAGATCAGACGGGTGAGGAAGAAGGCCATCTTGGCTTCGCCGCCGTAGACCAGCGCCAGCGCGGCGCTCTGCCACAGCACCGAGCCGCACAGCGCCGCGGGGAATACCGCCAATGCCGTGCGCCAGATGGTGGGCCTGGCCCACACATACCCCCGCAGCAGGCCGGACCACAGACCGTAGAGCATGGGCGGCAGGCAGAAGATGGGGTTATAGCCGTAGGGGGAGAACAGGCAGCCGATGAAGTCGGCGGCGAAGCCTACCGCCGCGCCGGGAACAGGGCCGAACAGCAGACCGGCCAGCAGGATGGGGACGGCCTCCAGCGAAAAGCGGCTGACCTCGCTGGGGATGATGGTCAGCAGGCGGGCCAGGACGACGCTCAGCGCCGTCAGCAGGGCGCAGACCGTCAGGGCATAGGTGTTGAAAACGACAGCGCGCTTTCCGATACATTCTTTTTCGGGCATAAAAAAGTACCTCCTTATCCGTGGGATGGGAGGTACATCTCAAAGATATATGAAAATGTCCGCACGGTGGAAGCTGAAATGGCATCGCGGAGCAAGCTCCTTCGTCCGGCGGCAGCCTCCCATCCGTCCGGCACTTAACGCACCATCTCTACACTGTGCGGGTATATTATATAGCGGATGGGACGCGGATGCAATACTATTTTTTCGCGGCGGTCGTGTCATGCCCATTGACGGCACATTCCTCTATCATGTATAATGTTAAGCAATATGGACACAAGATATATGGGCGTATGCGTATATACCGGAGGAGGTCGTGTGATGGAGATGGAATTCAAAAATGGCTGCTGCACGGACGAAGAGGGACGTGTGATGCTCGACCCTACGGTGTATCAGGACTGGCAGATCGGTGCGGCGGCGGAGGAGGCTCTGCCGGGTGTGGAGACATTCCGGGAGAAGCTGGGACTGCGGCCGGAGGAGCTGCTGCCCTACGGGAAAACGCCCAAGTTGGATTTCCTGCGTATTATGGAGCGGCTGCGGGATAAACCGGACGGGAAGTACATCGAGGTGACGGCCATCACGCCCACGCCGCTGGGGGAGGGTAAGTCCACCACTTCACTGGGATTGATCGAAGGATTGGGACGGCTGGGAAAGAACGTGGGCGGCTGTCTGCGCCAGCCCTCCGGCGGGCCGACTATGAACGTGAAGGGAACGGCGGCCGGCGGCGGCAACGCGCTGCTGATACCCATGACGGAGTTCTCCCTGGGGCTCACCGGCGACATCAACGACATCATGAACGCCCACAACCTGGCTATGACGGCGCTGAATGCCCGGATGCAGCACGAGCGGAACTATGACGACGAGAAGCTGGCACAGCGGGGGCTGCGGCGGCTGGACATCGACCCGGAGCGGGTGCAGTGGAGCTTTGTGCTGGATCTCTGCTGCCAGGCGCTGCGGAAGATGCGCATCGGACTGGGCGAGGGAAAAATGGACGGCTATCCTATGGACACCTGCGCCAATATCGCCGTCAGCTCCGAGCTGATGGCCATATTGTCCGTGGCGCGGGACTTGAAGGACCTGCGGCAGCGGATCGGCAGCATCGTGCTGGCCTATGATAAGCAGGGAAAGCCTGTGACCACCGAGGATCTGGAGGTGGCGGGGGCGATGACGGCGTGGATGCGGAACACCATCAACCCCACGCTGTGCTACACCGTGGAGCATCAGCCGGTGCTGGTACACGCAGGGCCGTTTGCCAATATCGCCATCGGGCAGTCCTCCGTTATCGGCGACCGGCTGGGGCTGAAGCTGTTCGACTACCATGTGACGGAGTCCGGCTTTGCCGCGGACATCGGCTTTGAGAAGTTCTGGAACGTGAAGTGCCGCCTGTCCGGGCTGAAGCCGGATGTGTCGGTGTTGGTGGCCACCGTCCGGGCGCTGAAAATGCACGGCGGCGGGCCGGAGGTCGTGCCGGGACGTCCGCTGCCGGAGGCGTATACGAAAGAGAATTTGGCCCTGCTGGAGGCGGGCTGCGCCAATCTGCTGCACCACGCGGAGACGGTGCGGAAATCCGGCATCACACCGGTGGTGTGCATCAACAAGTTCTACACGGATACCGACGCGGAGCTGGCGCTGGTGCGGCGTATCTGCGCCGAGCACGGGCTGCGGTGTGCCGTGTCCGACCACTGGCGTTACGGCGGCGGGGGAGCGGAGGAGCTGGCCCGCACGGTGCTGGACGCCTGCGAAGAGCCGTCGGAGCTGAAATTCCTGTATCCCGATGAGATGCCCCTGCGGCAGCGGGTGGAGCGCATCGCACGGGAGGTATACGGCGCGGAGGGCGTGGATTGGTCGCCGCTGGCGCTGGAAAAGGCGGAGCGGTTTGAAAGCGACCCCCAATACGCGGATTACTGCACCATGATGGTAAAGACGCACCTGTCCCTGTCCCACGACCCGGCGAAGAAGGGCGTGCCGACAGGATGGCGGCTGCCGGTGCGGGACGTGCTGGAATACAGCGGCGCACGGTTTTTGTGCCCCGTGGCGGGGACGATCTCCATGATGCCCGGTACAGGGTCCGACCCGGCCTACCGGCGCATTGACGTGGATACCGACACCGGGGCGGTGCGGGGACTGTTTTAAGGAGGGCGTATGGACGATACGACACGGTCTTGCCGGGAATTTACGGCCTTGCTCGGTTCGGATGCACCGACGCCGGGCGGCGGCGGCGCGGCGGCACTGGCCGGCGCGCTGGGCGCGGCGCTGTGCACTATGGTGGCGTCGCTGACCACAGGGAAAAAGAAGTACGCTGCCGTGGAAAACGAGGTCCAGGAATTGCTGAAAAGGTGTGAGACTTTACAGGGAAAGCTGCTGGATATGGTGGCGGCGGACGCGGAGGGCTTCCTGCCGCTGGCCCAGGTCTATGGGATGCCCAAGGATGACCCGGCCCGCCCGGCGGCATTGCAGGCGGCGGCGGAGACGGCCTGCGGCGCACCGCTGCGGATGATGGCGCTTTGCCTGGAGGCGCTGGAAGCGGCGGAACGGCTGGTGGACATCGGGTCACGGCTGGCGGTATCCGATGCGGGCTGCGCGGCGGCGCTGCTCCACGGCGGGCTGCGGGCGGCGTCGCTGAATGTGTACATCAACACGAAGACTATGTCCGACCGCGGTGCGGCGGAGGGCCTGAACCGCCGGTGCGATGAATTGCTGCGCCGGGGTACGGCGCTGGCGGATGCGGTGTTTGACCGCGTAAAGCGGGAATTGACGACTCTGTAAAGGAGGAAGCGTTTACATGGCTGAACTGCTCTACGGAAAGCCTGCGGCGGATGCGCTGACGGCGGAGACACGGCGGCGGGCTGATATGCTGCGGGAAAAGGGTGTACTGCCGAAGCTGGTGATCCTGCGCTGCGGTGAAAGCGAGGCCGACGGCGCGTACATACGCGGGGCGATGAAGCGCGGCGGGCTGTGCGGCGTGGACGTGGAACTGCGGACGATGGCGGAGACTGTGTCCGCCGATGAGCTGGCCCGGGCGATAGAGGCGGTGAACAGCGACAACGGTATACACGGGTGTCTGCTGCTGAGGCCACTGCCGGGGCATCTGAAGGCCATGGAAAGCAAGCTGTGTGCATTGCTTGATCCGAAGAAGGATGTGGACGGAATGACGCCCGTTTCCGCCGCCGGGGTTTTTACCGGCAGCGGGGAGGGGTTCGCGCCCTGCACCGCACAGGCGTGTATGGAGCTGCTGGACTACTACGGTGTGGACTGCGCCGGGAAAAACGCGGCGGTGATCGGCCGGTCCGCCGTGGTGGGACGGCCCGCGGCTATGCTGCTGCTGGCGCGGAACGCCACCGTGACGGTGTGTCACACGGGAACGAAGGATGTGGCCGCTGTGACACGGCAGGCGGATATTATCGTCACCGCCGCCGGTGCGGCGGGCAGCCTGACGGCGGACCATGTCCGGCCCGGGCAGGTGGTGGTGGATGTGTCCACCAACTGGAACGGCGTGTCGCTGTGCGGCGACGCGGTGCTTGACGATGTGTCCCGGATCGTGGAGGCCATCACGCCTGTGCCCGGCGGCGTGGGCGCGGTGACGTCGG
This sequence comes from bacterium, assembly GCA_963632705.1. Taxonomy (GTDB): domain Bacteria; phylum Bacillota; class Clostridia; order Oscillospirales; family Oscillospiraceae; genus Vescimonas. Next base: position 9,066 of record CAVGVB010000048.1, read on the forward strand.
CGGTGCTGATGGCACATACTGTACAGGCGGCGGAGGGGTGTCTATGAACCTGTTTACACCTGCTGAGACGGCGGCCAATTACGCGGCCGCAGGCGTGATCAAGACACAATACGCGGCGGTGAAGCTGCTGCTGTTGGGCATGGCCGCCGGGGCGCTGATCGGGTTTCCCGTGTGCGTGACCGGCATGGCGACGTATACGCTGATTTCGGCCAGCGTGGTCCGCATCGTGTCCGGGGTGCTGTTTGCCTTCGGATTGGGCATCGTGGTGCTGACGGGCGCGGAGCTGTTTACAGGCAATACGCTGATCGTCATCAGCCTGCTGGACAAGCGGGTGACGCTGGGGGCGATGCTCCGCAACTGGGGTATTGTATACATAGGGAATTTCCTGGGTGCGGTCGTGCTGAGTTGGATATGTGCCCGGTTCGGCTGGATGGACGCCGGAGACGGCGCTCTGGCCGCGTATATGCTGAGGCTGGCGGCGGGGAAGATGTCCATGCCCTTCGGGAACGCCTTTTTCATGGGGGCGCTGTGCAATATTCTCGTCACCGTGGCAGTGCTGGTGAGTTTGTCCGCCAAGGATGTGGTGGGACGGATGCTGGGCGCGTGGGCGCCGGTGATGTTTTTTGTGGTGGCCGGGTTCAGCCACTCTATCGCGGACATGACCTACTGCGCGCTGGCGCTGTTCGGAAAGAGCCAGGCCGCCTATGCAGCGGCGGCGCAGAGCGCGGGCGTGGATGTGGCCGCGCTGACCTGGGGACGGTATTTCCTGGGCAATATGCTGCCGGTGACGCTGGGCAATATGCTGGGAGGTCTGTTGGTGGGCTGGATCGCGTGGTACTGCTTCCTGCGTAAGAAAGGATGATGGACGGAAATGAATTTATTTTTGACGCTGGCGTATCTGTTTTTTATTGGCTCGACGCTGGGCTGGGTGGCGGAGCTGCTGTACCGGCGCTTCCTGTCCGGGGCGAACCCGGAGCGGAAGTGGATCAATCCGGGCTTCTGCGTAGGGCCGTATGTGCCGCTGTACGGCTTCGGCCTGTGCATCCTGTTCGTGCTGGCGGCGGTGGGCGAGAAGAACGGCGTGGATACGGTGGGGGAGAAGCTGCTGCTGTTTGCGGGCATGGCCGTGAGCATGACGGCCATTGAGTACATCGCCGGCATCGTCAGCCTGAAGTTTATGAAGGTCCGCCTGTGGGATTACAGCAAGCAGTGGGGCAACATCCAGGGCCTGATCTGCCCGGCATTCTCCGCGCTGTGGGCGGCGGTCAGCGCCGTGTACTATTTCTGCATCCATCCCTATATCCTGGACGCGCTGGACTGGCTGTCCCGCAATCTGGCATTTTCCTTCGTCATCGGGTATTTCTTCGGTGTGTTCACCATCGACCTGGTGTATTCCGCCAAGCTGCTGTCCCGTATCCGGAAGTTCGCCGACGAGCGCGAGGTGGTGGTCCGCGTCGAGGCTCTGAAATCCCACATCCGGCAGAAGCAGGACGAACGGCGGGAGAAGATACACTTCCTGTTTCCGTTCCGTTCCGACAGCCCGCTGGCCGATCACCTGCGGGAGGCGGAGGAGACGTGGGAGCGTCGTTTCCGCAAATAAGGGACAAAGAGAGACGGCGCGGGCCGTCTCTCTTTTGCTCTGTGCAGTTATGGCCTGGGCAGGCGGCCGCAAGGGTCAGCTGATCTCCTCGCTCCAACGTACCCGGGCACCTCGGATGAGGTCCTGCAGCATCCGGTCGGCAAAGGATACCAGTTCCTCCGGCGTGCGGTCGATCTCACCTAAAAGCCAGCTTTCGATGATGGCGGCGTAGCTGACCACCTGCACGTGGGTCATGAGGGCGATGTCGTCCTCGGTGACGCCGGCCTGGACCGCGCCGATCTCACGACCGATCTGCTCTACAGTGCGGTGGGTGATGGTATGGATGTCCGACTCGAAAAAGCGCTTCAGGTGGTCGCGGCCCACGGAGCGCAGGGCGCAGAGGCAGACGGCCCGGTTATCCTCGATGTAGTGGAAGAGCTGCAAAAGGCCCTCCTGCCAGAGAAGCGCGCCGTCGTGCCTGGCCAGCAGCGTCAGGGCTTCCTCCTGAAACGTCCAGCGCAGGAGGTCGTATACGTCTTCGAAGTGGTAGTAAAAATTCTGACGCCGGATGCCGCAGCGCTCGGTCAGATCGTGGATGGTGATCTTGTCGAAGGGCTTCTGTGCCATCAGCTCCTTCAGCGCCGAAGCCAGGGCGCGCTTGGTTTGATCCGATGCGGTGGTGGCCTTTCTTTCCATGGAGATCCCTCCTGTCGTCTGCGATGATGGTGGTATTTTACCACGGAATATTTCCACAGGTCAACACCCTCTGCACTGCCATAATTGTGACAGAAGAGGGGGAGTTGACCTTTGCCTTTCCGGGTGGGCGGCGCTATACTTGCCAAAGTACGAGGAGGGAGACGAAGATATGGCGCATACGTATGATATTGTCCTTGACGGACAGCTGGGCCAGCGCTTCGGCACACTGATATGGACAGAAACGGACGGCAATGTGAGCGGGCAGATCTCGCTGTTGGGGTTCGATAACCCGGTCAGCGGGAAATGCGAGGGGCAGCGGCTGGAGCTTGTTCACAAGCTGCGTACCGCAGTCAGCACGCTTTCGTGCAGGACCTGCGTGGAATTGCGGGGGAGCGATCTGGCCGGTGTGGTGACGTTCGGGCACGGATGCATGAACATCCGCGGAAAAGAGAAGGAAGGGAGAACATAGGCATGAAGTTCAAAAACAAGATCGATTTTCAGGCGCATTACCTTCCGAAAGCCTATTATGACTTTTTGGAGGAAGAAGGGTTGTATTGCCCGGACGGTTTTCCGACGCCGGAGTGGGACGAAGCATGGCAGCAGGAGGCCATGGGCGAGCTGGGCATCTCCTACGCGCTGCTCTCCATTTCTTCCCCCAGCATTTACACCGGCAACAAGTTCCGCAGCC
>CAVGVB010000049.1:0-11935 GCA_963632705.1 bacterium
AGAGTCCTTGTAGAAACGCAGGTCGATCAAATGGGTTTCGGCGTAGTCGTCGATCACAAACTGCGAAAAGCAGTTGGCGTAGGAATCTTTCAGAATCAGTAGCTTGCCATCACCGGAGCCGGAAACGACAGTAGTAGACTGGTTGGAATTCAGAAATGTAGCGTACTGGTCTTTTCCGCTGAGATATTTCCGCTCGTAAATGCTGTCCGTCACATAATTGCCGCCGTTGTAGTTGACAGTATGCGTCAGCGTCTTATAGTAGGCGGTGATGGTATCGTAAGGAGCAAAGGGATAGTTGACCTTGTTATAGGTAGTACCACGGAAATTATTGCATAGCTCTTGACTCTGCCAAGCGGAAAGCGGCTGAGCCGTCTTTCCCTGTGCCTGTATCCAAGCTGCATAGCAGTAATAGGCACCGAGGCTCGTAAAATGATGGTCGGTCTTGTAGTAGATGTACTCGTCCTTATGCTCCGATAGAATATCGAACACATTCACGGTATCCAACCCCTGAGCTTTGGCAAAGTCAAGCAGCGTCTTTTGGTCAAGGTTTGGTGCATAGGCAGGCAGCTTGTCGGAAAGAATTTGTGCCGCCGTTGGTACGAGCATTACTTGCATAGGAATACCCGCAACTTTCAGCGATCCCGATAATTTCGCAAGGGCATTGATGTTGGCCGAAAATTGCTTTTGATTATAGCCGGTGAAGGCGTCGATCAGATAGCCGTCCTTGCCGAAATAAACATCGGAGATTTCGGTTTTGCCGCTGAGCCGCTCGGTAAGTGTCTTGACGGTGATCCAGTCGTCCCGCAGAGGAAACTGGTCGGAAAGATATTTTTCGATCTCCGTTCCCATTTTACCGCTGGGAAAATCAGAAATGGAAATTGCGTCTTTCTGCGTCAGTGTTCGCTTTTCACTTTCAGAGTAATATTTATCCGGCACAAGAAAACCGGAGAGAACGCCGACCGCTAAAAGCAGGCAAAATACAGAAGAAATAATTTTATTGCGCATTTCGGCATTCCTCCTTAAAAACGGAAATACAGGAACGGGTTATAGGACCCGCTGATGAGATAGGACACGGACAGGCACACTACGGCGGCGATACCGGCCACATCGGCGGTTGCCATCAGTCCTGTGATGCATTTCTCATTCAGCTTGTGATAGAGCTTTGCACCGATGGGCGTTGCAGCAACAGCACACAAAATGAGTAGTGGCAGATAGGACAGGAGCTGATAGAGTGCCGTAGAATTACAGAACGCCGCTCCGCCGAACATTGTTTTAAGATAGGCAAATCCTGCTCCGAAATCTTCAAAGGCGAACAGCACCCAACCGACAGTGACACACAGCAGCGCATAAATATGTCCGACAAACGCAGGAGCTTTTTTGAGCTTATCCAGCAGGAAGAATTTTTCGAGTATCAGCACCAGGCCGAAGTACACGCCCCACAGCACATAGTTCCAGCTTGCTCCGTGCCAGAAGCCGGTGAGCAGCCACACGATAGCAATGTTCCGAAGCTGAACGGCAAGCCCTTTTCGGTTGCCGCCCAAGGGGATATATACATAGTCCTGGAACCAAGTTCCCATAGAGATATGCCAGCGCCGCCAGAATTCCGTAACACTCTCAGAGCAATAGGGATGGTCGAAGTTTTCGAGAAAGTCGAAGCCGAACATCTTTCCCAGACCGATGGCCATATCCGAGTAGCCGGAAAAGTCAAAATAGATCTGAAAAGCGAATGCGACGATTCCAAGCCACGCCGAAACGACGGACAATTCGCTGCTACCGGAAATGGTGTTCCACAGAAGCCCGATATTATTGGCAAGCAGAACTTTTTTCCCAAGTCCGCAGACGAAGCGCTTGACACCTTCACCGAATTTGTCAAAGGAGTGGGTGCGCTCGTCAATTTGGTCGGCAATGGTCTGATAGCGCACGATAGGTCCGGCAATGAGCTGTGGAAACAGGGATACATACGCCCCGAAGGAGATGATGTTATTCTGTACTTTGGCATCGCCCCGATAGACATCTATCGTGTAGCTCATCGTTTGGAAGGTATAAAAGGAAATACCGATAGGCAAAGGTAAATTCAGAAGCGGGATATTGCACCCGAAAATGCCGTTTACTGTGCCGAGGAGGAAATCGGTGTACTTAAACAGACACAGCAGGCTTAAATTTACGATCACGGAAACAAGAAGCCCAATCTTTGCCTTCGGTGTTCCCCGATACCTCTCCACCGCCCGACCGCAGCAGTAGTCGAGGACGGTGGAGAAGATCATCAGCCCGACATATATCGGTTCGCCCCACGCATAAAACAGCAGGCTGAACGCAAAGAGAATTGCATTTTTTGCTTTCTTAGGAACGAGGAAATACACCAGCAGCACACAAGGCAAAAACCACAGTAAAAATGTCAGACTGGAGAACACCATTTTTTAGTTTCCTCCGAGCATAGGGATATCGCCGTCATCGTCAGAAGTGATCAAACCGCCTGCACTTCCGTCATCCTCAGGAACAACAGCAGAATTATTCGGAAGTGTCCCCAAAACGCTCTTAACTGCTTCATCAATCTTTGCGTATTCAGAAACTGCCAACTTGCTTTCGGCTTCGCTGTCTTCGCCGTCATAGCTTGCACCGGAGAGAATATACATTACATAGTTTCCGCTCTGATAGATTCTTGCGTTCAAGACCTTGGCAGTACCAAACGGATACTGACGGATATAGTCAACCACCTGTGCAAAGCTTGTGTTTAATGCTTTTACCGCTTCATCGGCATATCCGTCCTTGACTTTAAGAACAATGACCGTGTCAGGATTTACGCTGCTGATAGAATTCTGCTTGGCCACATAGCTGTCTACCTTGCTCATATCCAGCTGAAAGCTGTTTTGCAGCCAGTCCTTGTCGATGTCGGTGTCGCAGAGATAGTTATCCTTGCCGACGGCATCGGCGATTTTCTGCTCGATCTCGGCAGGGGTGGCAGCAATGATGGTATTTCCATTACCGTTGTCATCCGTTTTTTTGTTATCTGTTGCTTTACCGCAAGCTACGATACTGAATGCCATAACGAGGGATAGCAGGATCAGTGCGATTTTTTTGATTTTCATAGTAGGTTAGCTCCTTTGAAGGTTATTGTTGTGGAAGCGTTCGGCAGCGCTCGTACGCTGCGCCGCCGTTTTTTACGCTTCTGTATATATAACGACCGGGAAATAAAAAATGTCGGAAGAATTTCAAAATTTCTTCCGACATTTTCATGTTTATTTTTTCAGCGACTCATAGACGGCAAGAACTTGGGATTTATCCGCCCCGTCCGTGCCGTACAAGCAATAGTTGATTTTTCCGTTTGTCCAAACGATCTTGTAATAGGAGCGCAAGTCTGTTTGTACTTCGGTCAACACGGCATTGTTTTTTGCGTCTATCGTTTCCTGCGAACGATCTTTGCCGTTCAACCCGGAGAAGTCGCCCTCCTGTGCAGAAGCACGGGCAAGGTAGCTTTTTCCATCCAGCTCAAATTGAATTTCTGCGATCTTACCGTCTATAATTGCATAGGAAGTTTCCTGCGCCCCCTCCGGAGCATCCAGCGTGACAGAAAGTGCCTTGAACGCCTCTGCGTTTTCCACTTCCACAAACGGATTTCCGCCCTGCACATTGCTTTCATCGGGGTGCATAGGCGTGTTGCCGGGAAGGAATTTCGCCACGCCGATCATCACCAAGCAGAGACAGGCGGCAATGGGCAACGCATAGCGCACAAATGGAATCGGTTTCTTTTTCGGCTCGGCAGGCTTTTCCGTCAGAGTTGCCTGCTGTGCTTTTTTCATAATGTTCTGATACATCCGCTCTTTCGCACCGACTTCCGGCTCGATAGCGTCGATAGACTCTTTGATTTTCTTTTCGCTCACGGCTCAAAACCTCCTATCTGCCGCCTGAGTAGCTCTCTCGCTTCCCGCAAATGATTGCGAATCGTAGAGGGCGGCTTTTTGAGCATTTCTGCGATCTCATCTGTCTTGTAGTCCATATAGTAATGCAGATAAATAACATCCTTGTATTTGGTGGGCAATTTTTTAACGATCTCAAGGGTTTCGTCTATGGGTGCGGTATTCTCATCCGGAATTTCGGTTGCTTCGTCAATAGGCGTGACCTGCTTTCGCCACCAGTGCTTTAATCGGTCTTTGCAGAGATTGATGGCGGTTACCGTCAGCCACTTCTTCTCGTGCGTTTCATCATTAAAAGCGAAATCTCCTGTCAACACTTTAACGAATACATCCTCTGTGCAGTCCTCGGCTTCTGCCTGATTTTTCATATAGGTAAAGCAGAGCCGATACACCAGCTTGTAATTCCGTTCATAGAATGCCTCGAACCATTCGCCCGTACGCTGCGAATTTTCCGGCATATTTTTTCCTCCTGTATGTATAACGATTGAGATCACCATTTTGTCGGGTGATTTGATGCGATATCGTTGCTTTTGTTATGATTATAGCATATTGGGATAACTATTTCCATATTTTCGACGCAAAAGATATACGAGGTGTTCCGTAAAATCGGGCAGATCGTATTTCCAGTTGATTTTTCTTATGGAACAGTGTATAATAATTTTGGAATGAGTAAGCCTGCGGATGTTATTCTCCTCAAAAAAGAGCAGTCTCTGTGCGTGAGGGCTTGCGATATTTAGCAGATATGTGACAACACAATGACAACAGGAATTATGATACACCGTAATTCTTGGATAATCTAAGTAATCCCGATAATCGGAGCTAAACCACATATACAAAATCGTTTAGGTCACGGTTTCAGGGAGCGAGTGGGAATAACGTTCGCACAAAAAGCGCTGTCTGACTTCAAAAGTCAGACAGCGCTTTTTTCTGCATATCACCCGCGGTTCTCAGGCGTCATCTGTTTTCTTATGCCTGTGGTGGATGACCACAGCGCAGAGCAGCACCAGACTCACGCCCGCCGCTGCCGCCCACACCCACCAGGCGATCTCCGTGACAGGGACGACGGCAAATTCATCGCCGGACAGCTCGAAGCAGAGATAACTGCCGATCTTTTCGCTGTGCACCCATTGCCAGCTGCTCCCCTGCAGCTGATAGATGGCGTACGATTTCTCACCATCTGAGGGGATCAGCCAGCGCACCGTGTGGCTGCTCTGCCCGTCCTCGGGTATCTGAACGCTCCACGCCTCCACCGTATGCTCCGGCGTAGTGGTCAGCCCATCTACCGTGCCGGCCTGCAGGCTGTCGCCCTCGCGGAAATCGCCCTCCACCAGCAGTGCATCGCGGCCGTCCCGCATCACACCGGAGGTCAGCGTCGTGATATAAGGCTCATAGACAGCCGTGACCACGGTGTCAAAATGCAGCTCGGACAGATCGGTCACGTCCCAGCGGACGTAGTATCCCTCCTTCGCCGGTGTGGCCGGGTAGACCTCATCGGTAAAGGACGCGCCATAGTCAAACTTCTGCTCCTTCAGTGTCTTGCCGTTGGCCACGAACCGCAGCGTCAGGCGTCGGAATTCCTCCGGAATATCCACCAACTCCAGCAGCTGCTCATAGCTGATCTGCTCCGCCTTACCGGAATAGCTCACGCGGTCCACACCGGCCAGAACATCCGACACAAAGCGGTTGCCGCTGTACGTATCGGTGATCTCACCCGCCACAGCGCCGCCCATCTGGGTACATTCCGTGACCTCTACCATGGAGATGCAGTCCGAAATACGGTGTCCCGAACCGGCGATGCCGCCCACATATTTGCCGCCGGAAAGGCTGCACTTTGCGTAGCTGCTGCGGATAGAGGACAGGGACAGCCCCGCCACACCGCCTGCGTAGTCTCCGCTCTCGCTGGCAGCATTGCCCCAGCCGCCGCAGCCGGAGATCGTCCCCAGGTCCATACGTCCGGCGATACCGCCCGCGCAGTTCTTTTTCGCCTGCACGCTGCCATAATTGCTGCAATCCAGCAGGATCGCCTTCGTCTGATAGGTAAACCGCATAGACCGGTTGCTGGAGGACAGCAGATCGTCCTCCGGATCAGCGTCATACTCGATGGCCATCGCCCCGGCGATACCGCCCACGTTCCGGTCCGCCGTCACGGATGCGAAATTGCTGCACTCCTGCACCTTCCCTCGTGTGGCGCTGTACAGGCTCTCCTCGGACACGTCCTCATACACATCGGTGTAGTCCACATTCCATGTGCTGTTCAGCACATTCAAAAACAGGTTCATCACCTTCATGAACTGGTCATTTACGGCCCGCAGATCGGACAGCAACACCGTGCTGGAGCTGTTGATCTCGCTGTTCAGCGCGGAAAGCTCATTGCTGATACCGTTGAGCGATGTGTTCAGCGCATCGTTGTTCTCGTCGAACTCCGGCCCTAACGGCGAAAAGCTGCCGGGGTCTTCCGCGGACAGATCGCGCACCCACTGCGCCGCCTTATTCGCCGCCCGGGTCATGGCCTCCCCCGCCTGCTGTGCAGCGTTGAGCGCCGTGTCCAGCTGGGCGAATATCTCTTCCATCTGAGCGTTGATGGTACGCAGCGTCCCCATGGCGTCATTGAGATGCCCCATAGCGGCGCTCATGTGTGACGTGGCCGAATAGAATTCATTCATAGCCGTCTGCAGATATGCCAGCACCTGCCGCAGCGTCTCCTCATTCTGATCCCGCAGACCGTCCATATCCGTATCGCGGAACAGCTCGCTCAAGTCCGCCACCACCGCCGCATACGCTTCAAACGCCGTCTGCAGGTCCGCCGACAGGCGCGCCCGCGTCTCGGCGCTGACGCTGCCGGTGGCCTGGTACTCCTCTATCGCCGTCTGAATGGTCGTATTCAGTTCCTCCAGCGCGGCCAGCAGCACCGCCGTGTCCGCCCGCAGCTGTGTGGTATCGGGAAAAACCAGCCCATTCTCCAGCAGGGAAAACGCGTTTTCCATAGCGTCCAGCCCGGCCAGCAGCGCGTTGCAGGCCGCTTCCATCTCGCCGCAGAAGCTCTGCATCTGGGCCAGCGCCGTATCGGTATACTCCAGCGTGCCGTCCAGCAGCCCCACCAGCGTGCGGACCTCCGCCACGCACGTCGTCATGCTGGCGGACGCCTCCGCCAGATCATCCAGGATCGGGGCGGCCTTAGTGATATAGCGCTCCACCAGCAGCAGAAGGTTGTTGGCGGTGTCGATATTGCTGTCGGCAAAATCGCCCAAATTCCCCGTCAATGCGTGGGCGCTGTCCTTCGCGCTGTCTGCATAGCCGGAAATACGGGCCACCCGCCCGGAAACGGTGTCGGACGCGGACTGAGCGTCATCCAGCGTGCGGTTGATCAGGTTCTGCAGCCCATTCAGCTCACTTTGCAGCTCATCCAGTCCACCCTGGGAAAATTGCAGCGTGATGTCCGGCACCATCTGGCCCACGATGCCGCCCACGTCCTTGCGGCCCTGCACCGGTCCGCGGTTGATGCAGCTGGACAGATACCCATTCTGCCGGCCCGCAATGCCGCCCACGTTGTACCCCACATGGGGATAGCCCACGCTGCCCATGTTGGTGCAGCTCTGCACCACACCGGTAGAATATCCCACGATACCTCCGGTATCCGAGGTCACAGCGGTCTCCGTGATCTCCTCATCCTTCAGGATGCTGTAAACGGTGTTTTCCAAACTCTGCAGCTCCGAGGTGGCCACATCCGCCTCGCTGACGGTGGTGTTCACCGCCGCGGTACTCTCGCAGCGCAGCAGCGTTCCGCTGTTCTGCCCCGCGATGCCGCCGGTATACTGCCTGCCCCGTACCGCGCCGGCCACGGCGCAGCCGATGATCGTTCCGCTGTTCTTTCCGGCGATACCTCCCACACTGCTGCTGCCGATGACCACACCGGAGAAGCTGCAATCGCGGATCGTACCCTGGTTCTCACCGGCGATGCCTCCTATGGCGTTCTGTGCGCCGGAGGGAGTGACCTCCCCCTCCACAGTAAGGTTTTTCACCTCTGCATCCTCGCCGATGCAGCTGAACAATCCGTACACGGAGTTGCTCTCCGTCAGCTGAAGGCCGGTGATCTTATGGCCCTGCCCGTCAAATGTACCGAAGAAGATCGGCACAGACACCACCGTGCCCCGGGCATCGATGTCCGCCGTCAGCGTCACCGTCAGCCCTTTGGAATAGCTGTCCGCGCTGCACCGCTTTGCGAATGTCTCCAGCTCCGCCAGTGTTTTGATGGAGATGCTGTCCTCTGCCGCCAGTGCGGCAGGGCAAAGGGAGAGCAGCAGCACCAGCGCCAGCAGACCGGCGCAAAGCCGGGCAAGCACATTATTCCTCTTTGCTTTCCGCTTCATGGCCGGCCTCCTCTCTCTTCTCATCCGCCTCCGGCAGGCATTTTTCCAATTTCTCCACGCTGCCTGAGATCACGTTTATGTTCACATTTCCGTCCACATTGGCCCGCATCACGCCGCTGACCGTGCCATTGATCTGTCCGGTCACGATGCCGTCCACGAACACGCGGCCGCTCTCCTCCCGCTGCTTTATGGCAGACGGCACGGAGAAGCTGGTCTTGTCTGCGATACCGCCGCCCAGCAGCAGGATCTGCGGCAGAACGAACAGCACCAGGAACATGGATAGGATCGTGCCGCGGCCCAGACTCTGTCCGATACCGGCGATGGTCGGCTCGGACGTCATCTGTCCGATCAGCGCACCCGATACCGCCAGGATCGTGCCGGAGGTAATGACCGTGGGGAACGCAAAGTTCAGCGTCTCGATCATGGCATCCCTGTGGGACATCGTGTTCTTGATCTCCTGGTAGCGGCTGGCGATGACGATCGCGTAGTCGATGTTGGCGCCCATCTGAATGGAGCTGACCACCAGATAGCTCATGAAGAACAGAGGAGAGTTGGTCAGCGTCGGCACAGAGAAGTTGATCCAGATACTGCCCTGAATGACCATGATCAGCAGAATGGGCATACCGGCGGACTTGAACGTAAAGAGCAGCACCACCAGCACGATCAGCAGCGACACCACGCTGACCACCGTGTTATCCCGTGCAAAGGATTTCTGGAAGTCGTACTCGTTGGTGGAGTCGCCCGCCACATATACATTCCCATCCGGATAGTAGCTCCGGGCAATGGAGCGGATAGTGTCCGTAAAGGCATACGTCTCATCGCCGCTTGTGGGCAGCGTCAGATAGAGCAGCATACGGCTGTACTCGCTGCCCTGCAGCTGTGCTTTGGCGCTCTCCATCTGCGTCTTAGCGCTGCTGAGCATATCTGTCTGTTCCTCGTCCAGCTGCACCACACCGGCATCCACCTGGTCGCAGACGAACAGGAACATATCGATCAGCGGCACTTTGTAGGCGCTGATATTCCCCATCAGCTTACCGTAATCCCCCTGCTCCGTGGCATAGGCGGCATAGACCAGCTGCGCCACCTCATAGTCCAGCCCGGCCAGCTCGGAAAACTGCCGGGGCGTCAGCCTGTCGCCCAGCATATAGCCGTCCATGGCCTCCACATTGGCCAGCCCCATGGTGTAGTCGATCTCCTCCCTGTCCTCCAGCTCCGCCAGCAGCGCGGCCTCCTTTTCATAGTCCCCTGCGGGAACGACCAGCGCCAGCATATTGGATGAGGTAAAGGTGTCGTCGATCAGGTTCTCCGCGATCTGCGTCTCGTTGAGCCTTGGCGTAGTCAGTCCGCTGTACCCGTAGGCATAGGGGCACTTACTGGAAACAAGGAAGCCCGCCACGATGACGGCAAGAAATACAAAGGGCACGATCTTCCGGCTGGCCCACGCATATCGCCCCGCAAAGGATATTTTCGGCACGAAATTGCGGTGCTCCGACTTCTCGATCATCGGCCCGAACAGCACCAGCAGTCCCGGCATGACCAGGAACACCGACAGCAGCGCGTACAGAATGGCCTTCATCAGGCAGATGCCCATATCCGGTCCGATCTTGAACTGCATAAACAGCATGGCGCACAGGCCGCCGATGGTGGTCAGCGAGCTGGCGCTGATCTCCGGGATGGACTTGCTCAGCGCCGCGATGGCCGCCTCCCGGATCGGCATGGTCTGATGCTGCTCCTTAAAATGGTTGCAGAGGATCACGGCATAGTCCAGACTCAGCGCCAGCTGCAAAATGCTGGTGACGGAGTTGGACACAAAGGAGATCTTCCCCAACAGGAAGTTGCTGCCCTGGTTCAGCACCATCGCGATCACGAAGGTCAGCAGCAGCACCGGTACTTCGCCGTAGGTCCGGGATGTCAGGATCAGCACCACCACCACGATAACGGCCACATAGACCATGATCACACTGACCTCAGAGGCGATGGTGTCCTGCAGGGTGTTGCCCAGATCCGTAGAGATATACAGGTCATAGCCGGACAGCAGTTCCTTCACCGCGTCCAGCGACGTGAGACATTGGTCGTCCGTCTCATCGTAATCAAACGTCACTGTAAACAGTGCCGAGGAACTGGCATAGTGGTCGGTGGTCTGATCAAAGGCCACGCTCTGCACGCCCTTGACATCCGCGATGCTGTCGTTCAGTTCCTTTGCCTCGTCGTAGGTGATGTTCGCCACCATGACCTCCGCCGTCCCGTAGGTGGTGAACTGCTCCTCCATCACGTCCAGCGCCATCTTTGTCTCCGCATCGTCCGGCAGGTAGAAGATCAAGCTGTTCTCCACCTCCACCCAGTTCCGCGAAAACGCCGAAAAGATCAGGGCGATAATGGTGATCAGAAAAAACAGGTTGCGCTTATCCACGATAAACGTAGCCAGCTTTGTCATAAAGTTATTTTCGCTCTTCTGCATATGCTCCAAGGCTTATCATCCTCCCTTCGGGATCTAAGAGCTGTCACACTCCGGCAGCAACAGCGTTCGAAGCCACCTGCCCCTTGATCTCCATAGGCTTGTGCCTGGGCGCGTTGGCAATGCCGGTCACTGTCCCGTCCTCCGCTACGTCCGCTTCGATCTCTACCCGCAGCACGCCGAACGGCAGTTTTGGTGACGCTGCAAACCGGAAGTGCTGTCCATCCTTAACACAGTCCGTCAACTCCACTGTAAATCCAAGAAGTCTCGCATTTCCGGAAAACCCCGTTTCAGATTTGATCGACAGGCTTGCTTCGACCTTGATCCACCCCATAGGAGACTTGATCTGCACTTCAAATGGATAATCGTTTCCTGCAACAAGCATAGTGTGTACCTCTCTTCCGTTACTTTCTGAGCTTAGACAGCAATGTCCGCGCGTTGTCCTCGAACAGCATCTGCTTTTGTCTCTCGGTGATCTTTTCCGTATTTTCCAGTGCCTCCGCCTGACCGACGCAGGCGGTAATGTCCGTGTAGGGTGTATCTGAGCCATAGAGCAGATGGCTTTCGTCCACATTCCGCAGCAGCATTTCAAGCTGCTTCTGCTCGGAAAAACCAGCCATGTCATAGTAAACATGGGCCATGTCCTCCATAATATCCGCCCGCCGGTCAGGATCAGCAAACCGCAGCATCAGCGCGAAACTCTCAAACCGATCCGCCAGAATAGGAAGAAACGCACCGCCGTGGGGAATGACCCATTTGATATTTGGGTAGCGGGTAAAGGTGTCGTTCTGTACCATATTGATAAAGGTGCGCGTGGTCTCCACGAAATACTCAAAGGCCGGGACAGGGATCTCCTCATTGACATTCGGCTGCATGACAGCGGGCTGTGTTGGATGCATGACCGCCAGTGCGCCGCGGCCGTCCAGCTCCTCCATCAGCTCGTCCAGCCGATGGTCACCCAGATACACGCCGCCGTAATTGGTCATCAGTCCTACGCCGTCCGCGTGCAGGTCATCCAGGCAATAGCGGGCCTCGAAAATGCTGCTGTGAACATGGGGCAGCGGCAGTGTCGCCAGAAAGCCGAGATTGTCTGGTGCACGGGAGACGATCTCCGCACCCTGCTCGTTGATCTTCCGCGCCAGCTCCCGGCTGCGGAACTTGTTGCCGGTGTAAATGCTGGGGGAAGAAATGGAGAGCAGCGC
>CAVGVB010000050.1:0-11906 GCA_963632705.1 bacterium
TATTGCCAAGGGGCTTGACGCAGTATGGGCGCATTTCTGCCCGTCAAAACCGTGTCTGCCCTTGTCAATCGATGGTATCATAAACAGTTGCAGCCTGCTGTCTGTATGACAGCGGAAAAAGTGCCGCGGGCGCGGCAGTTAGGGGAACGAACCATGCAAGCAGAGAACTGGGCGGTCAGAGCACTGGAGAACTATTGTGATCTGATCGCGGAATACGACAGGAAAAACCAGCGGTTTTTCATCCACCACGATGCCAGCAAGCCGGAGGATACCGGAAGATGGCTGTCGGCGGAGGATGTGCGGGCGCGGTTTCAGGGTGCGTATGTCACGGATATGTACGGCGCGCGGGTCAATGAGGCCGATATGCGGGAGCAGTTCAGCCAGGGGCAGGAGAGTTTCGATTTTCAGCTCCGCTTCCGCAATTTCGGGCCGGAACAGAAGTGGTACTCTGTCCATATGGAGTGCGTCAGTGACGAGCTGCTCCTGCTCACCGGAAAGGATATGTACGACGAGCGGTACTACGATGCGCTGACGGGTGCGTACAACCGCAATTATTATGAGCTGCATATTAAGGATACGCCGGCCAGCGGCGGCGTGGCCGTCATTGACCTGGATGATTTTAAGCTATACAATGACACATACGGCCACAATGTCGGAGATATGGCGCTGTCCAAGGTGACAGAGGTGATCATGGGCGCTATGGGCCGTGCGGGCACAGTGATCCGCTACGGCGGTGACGAGTTCCTACTGCTGATGCCGTCGGTGTCGGACGACTATTTCGAAGCGACGCTGGAGTTGATCCGCAGCCGCGCTAAAGCATTGCGCATACCGGGCTGTGAGGGGCTTCAGGTATCGGTGAGCATCGGAGGTGTGTCGGCAGGACTGGAGACGACGGCGGCTGCCGTGCTGCGGGCCGACCGGCTGATGTACCGGGCCAAAATGCGGAAAAATACGGTGGTCACAGACCGCACAGTGATGGAGGAGCGGCAACTGCCGGAGGAGAAGACGCCCCGCATGGGACAGGTGCTGGTGGTGGACGACTCCCCCATGAACCGGGCTATCCTGACGGAGATGCTGGGCAGTGATTTCCGTATCCTGGAGGCGTCCAACGGCGAGGAATGTATGGAGAAGCTGAAGCAGTACGGCACGGGAATTTCCCTGGTGCTGCTGGACATGATCATGCCGGTGATGGACGGCTTCGCCGTACTGGCGGAGATGAACAAAGCGCACTATATCGAGGACATCCCTGTGGTGACGATCTCTGTGGACGCCTCCGACAACAACACGCGGATGGCCTATGAGATGGGCGTGTCGGACTACATCAGCCGGCCTTTTGACGCGGAGGTGGTCTATCGCCGGGTGGTGAATACCATCAAGCTGTACGCCAAGCAGCGTCGGCTGATCTCCATTATCTCCCAGCAGTCTCAGGAGCGGGAAAAGGACAACCGGGTGATGATCGGCATCCTCAGCGGCGTGGTGGGATACCACAACAAGGAGAGTGCGGCGCATATGCTCCACATCCGCCGGGTGACCACGCTGCTGCTGGAGCAGCTGACCAAAAAGACCAGCCGGTATGGGCTGTCTCCCCAGGATATTGAGCTGATCGGGATGGCCTCCACCCTGCATGACATCGGGAAGCTGGGCATCAGCGATGCCATTCTGAATAAGCCGGGGGCGCTGAATGAGGATGAGAAGGCCATTATGCGTACCCACACGGTCATCGGCGAGTCTATCCTGAAGGGGATGGAGATGTACGAAAAAGAGCCGCTGCTGAAGACGGCGGCGAAGATATGCCGGTGGCATCATGAGCGTGCCGACGGCGGCGGGTATCCCGACGGCCTGGCCGGCGATGAGATACCCATCAGCGTGCAGGTGGTGGGGCTGGCAGACGTCTACGACGCGCTGGTCAGCGACCGGGCGTACAAGTCCGCCTATCCGGCGCAGCGTGCCATGGAGATGATCCGCAGCGGAGCTTGCGGCGCGTTTGACGCGCTGCTGGTGGAGTGTTTGGCGGATATACAGGATGTGCTCACCGCGGATGTATACCGCGAAACGCTGGACAAATAACGCAAGAGGGAGGCTCTGCATGAGGCAGGGCTTCCTTTTTGCATATTTTGTGAACAAACATTGCTTCTTCTGTGAACATTAGCACTCTCGTATTGACAGTGCTAAAATCGGCGTTATTTATAATAAGGGCGAACCTTGAGAGAGGGAAGTGAGAGCCCTCCCGAGAGGGACACGATGTAATACAATGAGGGTAATATAAGTGGGCGGCATCTGAAAGAGAGGCCGCGATACGAATGGAGGTATGACATATGTTGCCCAGCATTTTTGGTGAGAATTTGTTCGATGATTTCTTTGGCGATCCCTTTGGTATGATGCCCCGCGGCCGTGATCCGCTGTACGGCAAGCATGCCAAGAACCTGATGCGTACCGATGTCCGAGAGACGGAGGATGCCTACGAGCTGGATGTGGATCTGCCCGGTTTCAAGAAGGACGAGGTGACACTGGAGCTGAAGGACGGCTGCCTGACCATTCAGGCGGTGAAGGGCCTGGATAAGGACACCTCCGATAAGAAGGGTAAGTACATCCGTCAGGAGCGGTATGCCGGCGCCTGCAGCCGCAGCTTCTATGTGGGTGACAACGTTGAGCCCGAGGATGTCAGCGCCAAGTTTGAGGACGGCATCCTGACCATCACCGTGCCCAAGGCGGTGAAGAAGCAGCTGCCCAAGAGCAGCAGCATTTCCATCCAGTAACGGAGCGATGAAAAGCCCCCGGCAAGAGCCGGGGGCTTTTGCTATATGACCTGGAAATCTCCGTGGACGTCCGGTATGTCATCGCCGAACCGCTTGAAGTAATCCAAAATCAGGTCGGACATCTCCGTGCCGATCTCCCGAACCACAGGGCAGCCAACATAGCAGTCATAGCCGCCGGTGCCGCTGGCACGATAGCTGTTCAGGCAGATGGTGAACCGGTCGTCGTCAGCCACCGGCTTCCCCTGCACCGACAGGGAGGTGACACGCTGGCCCACCGGGCGGGATATATCGTAGGTGTAGGTCACGCCGGAGTAGTAGTCGTAATTGTAATGCTCCACCTTCGGCGCGAGGAAGCAGTCGGAAACGCGGAGCGTGCCGTCTGCGTCCCGGGTAAAGTACTCGGCGCTGCGCTCCATGGCCTGCCGCAGTATTTTACCGGTGATCTCCAGCACGGAGAGGGTGTTGGTGTAGGGATAGGCGATCAGCAGATCACGCCGACGCACCACCTGGGGCAGGCCCGCCACGTCGTTGGCCAGGCTGGCGGCGGACAGCTGCGCGCCGCTGGCCCAGAGCTGCACCGCATTGAACAGGTCGGGGAGACCGCTACCGCAGGCCGCCATCCGCAGCGGCGTGTCCGGCTGCAGCGGGCGGGGAAGATGCCCCACCACCTGGTCCAGCCAGTCCTGGGCGCCGCGCTCCATGCCGGCGAACTCGTCTATCCAGTCCTTGCGGCACGGTCCGCCGGCGGGAATGGTCTCGCTGGAAAAGTGCTTTTCCGTGTCGGAGACCACGGCGTCGATGCGGAGGAACTCCTGCCCCCGGTCGGTGGGCTGCACCACAAAGGTGTGGTTCAGGGTCTGACCGTGGACGGTCATGTGCTGGTGGCCGGTGAGCAGGATGTCGAAGTCCAGCTCCTGGCACAGCCGGTAGGCCACATTCTCGTGGGTGGTGGACAGCACCCGGCCTGTGGCCAGATCGCGCTCAAAGCCACCGTGGTAGATGCACAGCGTCACGTCCACCTGACCTTTTAAGGCTTCCAGCGCCGCTCCGGCGGCGGGGATGGGGTCGGTGATGGCGATACCGGACAGATGTTCCGGCCGCTCCCAGATGTTCACATAGTCGGTGACGATGCCCACGATGCCGATCCGCAGCCCGTTTTCCAGCACATGGATGCGGGCGGGGAAGCGTACGCCTGCGCCGTCCCAGCGGACGTTTTCGCAGACGCAGCGGGCGTGCAGGGCGTCCAGATAGGTGTCCAGATAGGGCATACCGTAATTGAAATCGTGGTTGCCCAGCGTTACATAGTCGTAGCCGCAGCGGTTCATCATCTCGGCGAAGCGGCTGGCGTTGCCCAGCGTGTCGTGGCAGAACGCGCCCAAGGGAGAACCCTGCAGGATGTCGCCGCCGTCGATGACGAGGGTGTTGCCGTCCTTGCGGAACTGGCTGGCGCATTTGAACAGGCCGATGTCCCGCGGCTCACGGCTGCGGTAGTCGGTGGGGTAGATGTAGCTGTGGAGGTCGGAGGTGAAGTAGATGGTAAACGTTTTCTTTTCCATGGTTCACCCCCGGGCCAGCTTGACGCGGATCTTGGAGGAGATCCACTCGATGATAAGCACCAGCACGATCAGCCCCAGCAGGATGGCGCCTACCTCGTTCCAGCGGTAGGAGCTCATGGCGAAGATCAGCGGTGCGCCGATGCCGCCTGCACCCACCAGACCCAGCACCGTGGCGTCGCGCAGGTTCATGTCGAAGCGGTAGATGATGGTGGAGGTAAAGTCCGCCGTCAGCTGCGGCAGGATGCCGTAGCGTATCTTCTGAAACGTGGTGCAGCCCGCCGCATCCAGGGACTCCAGGATGCGCTTGTCCAGATCCTCGATGCTCTCGATGAACATCTTGGACACCATGCCGATGGAGCACAGGGACATGGTCAGCAGGCCCGCAAAAGGCCCAGGTCCGGTGACGCGGATGAACATCAGGCCGTACACAAAGGCCGGGATGGTACGGATGGCGGCAATGACGATGCGGCCGATCAGGGCCAGCGGCTTGGGGACTAAGTTGCTGGCGGAGATGAAGGACAGGGGCAGCGAGATCACCGCGCCTACGATCGTGCCGAGAAAGGCGATGCAGAACGTCTCCAGCAGCAGATAGGGCACGCCGTTCGTGCCCAGCGTAAAGAGCAGCTTGCCGGAGGGGTGGAAGATACCGGAGATGATGTTGCCCGCCACCTCCAGCCCGTTGCCGGTGGGATTGCTCACCTCTACTGCCGTGCCGGACCAGGCCAGCAGGCAGGCGACGACGAAGGCGGCCAGCAGCTGCCACAGCCATGTTTTCGGGGCGGCGGCATAGGCTTTTTGAATTTTCTGTTCCATATCCGTCCGCCTCCTTACGTCAAGCGCTTACGCAGCCAGTGGCTGATGGCTTCGATGACCATAACGGCCACGAACAGGACGATGAGGATCATGCCAAGGCTGTCGTATTCACGCCAGCCGATCTTTTCATTCATAATAAGGCCCAGGCCGCCTGCGCCCACATACCCCAGGATAGAGGCGTAGCGGACGTTGCCCTCCAGGCAGAACAGGGACACGGACAGATAGGTGGGCAGGACCTGGGGGAACACAGCGGCGGTGAACGCGCGAAGCCGGGTCGCACCCAAGGCCTCCATGGCCTCGTAGGGACCCATATCCACCGTCTCGATGATCTCGAAAAGCTGTTTGCCCACGTAGGCAAAGGTGAACACCGCGATGGCGCACGTACCGGCCATCGTACCGAGGCCGAAAATGTATGTGGCGATCAGGGCGCATACCAGCGTGGGCAGCGTGCGTACCAGACTGAGGAACAGACGCACGATGAACACCACCACGCGGTTGGTGACGATGTTGCTGGCGGCGGCAATGGCGAAGGGGATGGCCAGCACCGCGCCCACGAAAGAGCCCAGGAAGGACATCTTGATGGTGTCCCACAGGGGCTGCCAGATCTTGGTCAGATACCCGGTGTTGGGCGGGAACATGGCCGTGAGGATGTCGAAGAATTTGCTGCCTTTTTTCACCAGCACCGCAAAGTTGAAGCCGGTGATATGCACAGACAGCGCACCCAGCGCCAGCACGATCAGAATGACCAGCGGCGCGCGGCTGCGCTTTTCCTCCACCACCGTACCGTTGGGCAGCGTATAGCGGCGGGGCTTGAACAGGCGGTCATACAGGCTCATACGCTTGCCTCCGCCGAGCTGTCCTCGCCGTAGATGGCGTCCAGCACGGTCTGGTCCACGTTGGCGGACGGGCCGTCGTAGACGATCTTGCCGGCCCGGATGCCGATGATGCGGTCGGCGTACTCCAGCGCCAGCTCCACATGGTGGATGTTCAGCAGGATGGAGATGCCCATCTCCTGATTGATGCGAACGAAGTCCTGCATCACCTGCTTGGCCGTGACCGGGTCAAGGGCGGCCACCGGCTCGTCGGCCAGAATGATCTGCGGCCCTTGGGTCAGCGTCCGGGCCAGCGCCACACGCTGCTGCTGGCCGCCGGAGAGCTGGTCGGCCCGCATATAGGCCTTGTCCAGGATACCCACCTTGTCCAGCGACTCCAGGGCCTTGATCTTGTCCTCCTTCCGGAACGTGCCCAGCAGCACCCGCCAGAACGGCATATCCGGCACGCAGGCGGACAGAACGTTCTTGATGACGGTGGTGCGGGTCACCAGGTTGAAGGACTGGAACACCATACCGATGCCCCGGCGAAACCGGCGCAGGCTTTTGCCGGACAGGGAGCTGACGTCCACACCGTTTACGGTCAGCGTGCCGGAGGTGATCTGGTGCATACGGTTCACAGACCGCAGCAGCGTGGACTTGCCCGCGCCGGAGCGGCCGATGATGGCCACGAATTCCCCGTCCCGGATTGTCAGATTTACGTCATCCAGACCTACCGTGCCGTTGGGGTACACCTTGGATACATGGTCGAAAATGATCATACGGTTTCCTCTTTTCCTGAAATAAAAACGCGGGGAGGACAGCGGAAGGTTTGATCCTCACAGTCCTCCCCGCGCTTGGGAAAGTACGTTAGTTCGCGGCGGTCAGCTCCTGGATGAGCTTCTGCGCGGCACGCTCATTGTCATAGTCGGAGGCCTGTGCCACCTGGTAGCCGTTGTGGCTGTAGATGGAGATGACTTCCTTGCCGGCATCGGTGTTGCCGATGTTGATGAACGCCTGCTGCAGAGCGGCGATCAGGTCGGCATCCATGATCTCGGAGTTCTTGCTGACGGAGATGGTGTCGTTGTAGATGGGGGCGGTGACGCCGATGACGCCGGTCTCCTCCCAGATGCTGGCCTCACGGCCGAACTCGGTGTTCCAGCGCTCGGCATAGTCGCGGCGGGCGTCGGCATAGGTCACCAGCACGTCCACCTGGCCGGAAGCCAGACGGGCAAAGGCGCTGGCGTAGGAGTCGGACTGCACGGCGCTCTTCAGGTCAGAGATGCCCTTGCCGTAGTGATCCTGCAGCCACAGAGCGGGATAAATGTAGCCGGCGGGAGAGGAAGTGCCCATAACGCTCCAGTTGGCGCTGTCCAGATCCTCCCAGGTCAGCTCCTCGCCGTTGTTGACCTTGGCCTGCAGCTCCTGGCCCTTGTCGGAAGGACCGGCGATGAACAGGGCGCGGTAGGAGACAGCCTGCTTGTCGGAAGCCTCGGTGGGCTGGCCGTCGTTCCAATCCTTGGCATTGTCGGAGTCCTTGCTCAGACCGTTGCGGGTGGCGGTCAGAATGACCTCAGCGCCGTCGTCGTACAGCACGTACGTGCCGCCGGGGATCAGGCCCACGTCGATCGTACCGGCCTCCAGGCCCTCGCCAACAGCCTCATAGGTCGTGCCGACGGTGATCTCCACCTCGCCGACCTCATAGCCCTGGTTGGCCAGCTCGTCCTTCAGCATCTGCTTCAGGGGCTCGGTGGCCGTGATGATCTCCTGGGGCTCACGGGACGGGACAAAAGCGACCTTCAGCGTCTCGATCCTCTTTGCGCTGTTCTCGTCGTTCTGCGCGTCGTTGTTGGCGTCCTTGCTGCCGCAGCCTGCCAGCAGGCCCAGCGCCATGACCAGCGCCAACAGAAGTGCAAAAAACTTCTTCATTTTCTTTCCTCCTTAAAGTCTGTGTTCCTTCGTCCGAACGCAGCGTCCGGAACAAGATACCGCATGATGCGCAGAGAACGCACCACACCGACGCTCAGTATAGCACACCTTTTGGAGGAAAAATTTTCTGTTTTGGTAAAAAAAGTAATATCATGCGGTGGTCACGGTCGGTTTCCCTCGAAGTAGAACGCCACCAGCTCCTCAAAGGCCAGGATCACCCGGCCGAAAAACGTGTTGGGCAGACTGCCTGCCAGCGTCTGACGAGAGCCGTCTACCACGAACACGATGTCCGACATCTGGGCCAGGGTAGAGTCGCTTCGCTTTGTGAAGGTGACGATCTGGTGGCCGTTCTGCTTGGCGTGCCGCGCGTCGTTCAGCACCGGCCCGGTCTCGCCGCTCTGGCTGACGGCGAACATCACCGGGGCGTCCTCCGGCCCGCTCGGCAGGTGATGGGCGTCGCGGAAGAGCATATAGTCGTAGAAATGCACGTTGTTGAACACCATGAACCCGCAGATGGACAGACGCTGGGCGATGTATGCCCCCACGATGTTGGAAAAGCCCTCTCCGGTGGTGAACAGCTTGGCCTGACGGGAGCGGTCCAAGAGGCCGCAGAACCGGGAGATCAGCTCATCGGAGTAGTTGTCGATAAGGCTTTTGAGATTTTCCGCGCCGCGGCCCTCCCCGTGGGAGTCAAACTGCCGGCTGAGATAGTAGTACAGTTCGCTGTATCCGTCAAAGCCCAGCCGCTTGCACATCTTGACGATGGTCGTGGTGGAGAGAAAATTCTCGCTGGCGATCTGCTGGATGCCAACGCGTTTTTCACCCCGCTCGATGTGTGCGGTGATGCTGGTGATCACCTTTTTCTCGTCCTCGGACAGTAAGTTTGTCAACAGAAAATAGCCGTCGCCCATGGTAAATCCTTTCCCGCTCGTGCATCTCTTCCACAATGTGTTCTTTATAGTATAGCAAAATCTTCCATTCTCTGCAATGCGGACTTTGTAAATAGTGGGTCAAGTAAATGTATCGGGAAATGGTCTTGACCTGAAGTCGTGTTTGTGGTTTATTTTAATGAAGAAAATGTAAATACAAGGAGTGTGTTTTACCATGAATAAAAAAGTATTGATCATTTCCTCCAGCCCCCGCAAGGGCGGCAATTCCGAGACGCTGGCGGCAGCCTTCGCCAAGGGTGCGCAGGAGGCGGGCAACCGGGTAGAGACCGTATACCTGCGGGAAAAGCAGTACGGCTTCTGTAAGGGCTGTTTTGCCTGTCTGAAGCTGGGGCACTGCGTCATCAACGACGATGCGGTGGAGATCATCGCCAAAATGCATGACGCCGATGTGCTGGTGTTCGTCACACCGGTGTATTATTACAGCGTCAGCGGCCAGCTCAAAACCATACTGGACCGGGCCAACCCGCTCTATGACACCGATTACGCCTTCACAAAGGCCTATCTGTTGGCCACAGCGGCGGAGGATGAGCCGGAGACGGTGGAGGGCACGGAGAAGGCTGTGCAGGGTTGGGTGGATTGCTTCCCGCGCTGTGAACTGGTCGAAACGGTGTTTGCAGGCGGTGTCAACGAAGTCGGCGAAATTGTCGGACACCCCGCACTGGAAGAAGCCTATCAGGTCGGTAAAGAGATCTGAGCAGGAAAGCTGTGTGACAGATCATGTGGATATTGTTTGCCTTCGGTTCGGCGCTGTTCGCCGGTCTGACGGCCATTTTGGCCAAATGCGGCATCCGCAGGACGGATTCCACCGTAGCCACCGCCATCCGTACCATTGTGGTGCTGGCGTTTTCATGGCTGATGGTGTTTATCGTCGGCTCGCAGGATACCATCGGAGACATCAGCGGAAAAACGCTGCTGTTTCTGGTACTGTCCGGCCTTGCCACCGGCGGGAGCTGGCTGTGCTATTTTAAGGCACTGCAGTTGGGCGATGTGAACAAGGTAGTGCCCATCGACAAGTCCAGCACTGTACTGACCATTCTGCTGGCGGCCATCTTTCTGCAGGAGGGCGTCAGCCTGCCCAAGGGCATCGGCGTGGTGCTCATTGCCGTGGGTACGTTTTTGATGATCGAGAAGAAGCAGAGCAGCGGCGAGACAAAAAGCGCCGCATGGCTTTGGTTTGCCCTGGGCTCGGCGGTGTTCGCCAGCCTGACGGCCATACTGGGCAAGGTGGGCATCAGCGGTGTGGAGTCCAATCTGGGCACGGCCATCCGCACCGGCGTGGTGCTGGTGATGTCGTGGATCATGGTGTTCGTTACCGGCAAGCAGGGAGAACTGAAGTGCGTTCCCCGGAACGAATTGGGATTCATCTGCCTGTCGGGATTGGCCACCGGCGGCAGCTGGCTGTGCTACTACAAAGCGCTGCAGGACGGCCCTGCCAGCGTGGTAGTGCCCATCGACAAGCTGAGCATTCTTGTGACCATCGCGTTCTCTTACTTCGTATTCCACGAAAGGCTGACAAGAAAGTCTGCGCTGGGGCTGGTCCTCATTGTCGGCGGTACGCTGCTGATGCTGGTTTAACTTCTGTTTGACCATCATCCATTATATGGCATATGGTGCAAAACAAAAATCCTCGAAATCGTAAGATTTCGAGGATTTTTGACACGCCGTGAGGGATTCGAACCCCCGGCCTTCTGGTCCGTAGGTTGTCTCGAAGAAAAACCGGAGCCGTTTCGGCTCCGGTTCACGCTGTTTGCCGCTGTTTGCTGGACGGGTTTTCCGTTGTTTCCGTCCGGAACTGCCTGCTCCAGTTCCAATCTGGGTCAAAAGTGGGTCAAAATTTCCTCACAGGCGGTTTTCAGAGCGGGAATGTCGTTCGATAGAGTGTCCCACACGGAGGGAATGTCGATAGAACCGTAGGCGTGGACGTAAAAATTCCGGGTATCCTTGATGATCCTCCAAGGGATAGCCTTGTTCTGTGCCTTTACCTCATCAGAGAGCTGCGAAACCAGTTCACCGATTTGAACGACGCACATACAACAGGCGTCCTGAAAGAGGTAGTCCTGCTCAAAGGCGGAAAAATCGTGGTGATAACGCTCCAGATTGTCGGCAATGCGCTGACAATAGAGCACGATTTTCTGTAAAATAAGACGGTCACGCATTTCGATAGAGCAACACCTCGTCTTTCTTGATCATATCCAGAAACGATTTATCAGAGGAATCACTGGTCACCAAATCGACCGGCAGCTTCAGCGCATCCTCCACGGCGAGCCGGAAGCCGCAGATCTGAAACAGTGAGCGCAGTGCGCCCTTTTCAATTTTCAGATCCACATCACTGTGGGCATCCGCAGTTCCTCTGGAATAGGAACCGAAAAGAGAAACGCTCTTAACGCCGTGGGCTTGGGCGATGGGCGAAACGATCGTGCGAAGCTCTTCAATGCTGTATGGTGCCATGTGCTCACCTCCTGTAAGATCAATATACCATAAAGTGCGAGAGAATAAAAGAAAAATTATCCTGAAACTGAGAACGATGTGGAATGATCTGTAGATAACGGTTTCCATTTAAAAGAAAGAGAGAATAAAAATGACAGGAAAAACGCATAAATGTTATCCGCAAAGCCATTACGCAAAAGTGGTTGGGGAGTATTGTTATCGAGCAATGGAAAAGGTGAGAGAAAGATGTGAAAAGGAAGTCAACGGTTTATATGCGAAATTCCCTTATGATGGATTTGCAGAGAAGAAGCTTCACCTACGATAGTCGCAGAGCAACTCCTTCATCAGCTTGTTGTCACCGTGCAGCGATTTCACATAGTGCGTCCAGCGTCCCAATAGACCGCCCTTGCCGTAGTCCTACACTCCATCGGACATAGGGCGGAGTATCATTCTCTTTTAGCTTTCTCTCATAGCGATCCAGCCTTCAGGCCGTATAGACTTCTATTGCCGCCGCCATAAAAGCTGCCGTCCCGGCACCGTACTGGTCAATGTGCTGCATGAAGCGTTCGTCTCCCACATACATCTGGCCGAGGCAGGAAAGGATCTCCTTCGTGCAGTTGTAGTAGTTGTCCGTAATGTAAGCCTGCCACTTTTTCACAAGCGCCT
>CAVGVB010000051.1:0-11727 GCA_963632705.1 bacterium
ACCGGCTGGGTGTACCGGTGATCCTGGAGACTGACGCTAAGTCCAAGTGCGACAAATATGTCCATCTGGGCATGGAACTTGCCGGAGTGCGGGACATCGGCGAATTCGGCAAGCTGTATGATCTGATCAAATACCCCCGTACAGAAAATTCGTGATCCGCATCCCCGCCTCCGCCTTTATGAACCGGCGAAGAACGTATACAAAGCAAACAGAGAGGATCTACATATGAAAAGAGCTTATGGAAAGTCCCAATATGCAAAGCCGTGCGAGCAGTACTGCCGGGAGACTTATCCCCATGAGGCCGATGCCATCTTCCAGAAAGCGGAGGAATACTATCTCGCC
Source organism: bacterium (assembly GCA_963632705.1). Lineage (GTDB taxonomy): Bacteria > Bacillota > Clostridia > Oscillospirales > Oscillospiraceae > Vescimonas. Next base: position 343 of record CAVGVB010000051.1, read on the forward strand.
TTTTTGAAGGATATGCCCGATCTGGGCGAAAACATGATGGCGAAAAATATGCTGGACTGGTTCACAATCCTCGCCTTCTATGAGGCCAGTGACCATCGGCTGGACGGTGAGACGCTGCTTGCCATCAAGCGCAGAGCTGTGGACAAGCTGAGGTTCCTTGGGAAGCTCATTGATGGCAACAAGCAGCAGTGGCCGTATAAGCTGTTTGAACGTACCTACCGGAATTTCATCCGGATGCAGCAGGCACATCAGGCCAAGGGTGAGTGGCTGGACAGCTGGAGAATCGAGCTGAATCCCGACCACCGCACCGAGGGCTTCTGCTTTCACCTGATCGGCTGTCCCATCGCCAGGCATGCCAAGACTCATGGCTACGAGAAGCTGCTGCCGTACCTCTGCAAAACGGATCATTACCTTGCCGAGATCATGCACACGAAGCTGATCCGCATGCAGACCGAGGCTCTGGGCGGCGACTGCTGCGATTACTGGTATGTGGGCGACAAGAGTCCGGTGCTGGAAGCGTACCGGGATCTGGAGCAGATATGAAAAACGTTCGTCAGGAGTCGAGATGGTCAACGAATGAAATGGGAGTGTAGACATATATGAAGTTCATAGTTGCTGCTGCGTTTTATATTCTGTATGGGGGCGCATGCTTTCTCGGAACAGGCACGGACAGGAAAAATCTCCTCGGACTGCGCTCCTATCCGGAGGAGGTTCAGAGCCGTGTGCGAAGCGACCCGCAGCTCGGGCAAGCTGTTCCAAAGGCAAAATCAACCGCTGCTGTTCTGCTCGGTAATTTTCTCCTGTTCACGGTCGTGTTTTCTGTTTTGGGACTTGCGCTGAAGAATGTGCTGAACCTGAACGATTACCTGTCGGCGTTTTGGTACTTCCTTGCGTTCGGCGAGGGATTGGGACTATTCGATCTCCTGGTGATTGATTTGCTTTGGTGGCGCAGCACCAAGCGCATTCGCTTCTCGTTCCTGCCGGAAAAGAAATATTATCAGGATCCGAAGAAGCATATTGGATCGTTTTTGCGCGGAATACCGCTTTTTGCCGCGACCGCCGCGCTGACAGCCTTGATCGTTACCGTACTTTGAAACAATACATGGGAGATGATCCTCGCTGTACGGCCTCATCAAATACCCCGACGCGGGAACGCAATGAGCTGCCATATTTGCGGACGTGAAGGAGAGAAGATAAAGTCAAAATGAAAATCACGGTTCTTGCAACGCTCATGGTATTCCTGGCATACTTTCTTGTTTTGTATGGTGGGGTTGGCTTCATTCAGGACAAGCGTTTTTTCTCATCCGCGCCAAAGGAAAACCTGGACGCAATTCCCGACAAAAAGGAACGGTTTCGCGGTGCGCATATCCTCGGCTGGATGATTGTGGGCGTCGCCATTCTGCTTTTCCTCTCTGCGGCGGTGCTCAGCGTATGGGACGGTATCAGGAACGAATTCGGCTTTCTGAAGTTTTTCACACGGTTTCTGAGCGTCCTTTATGCCATGGAGATATACGATATCATTTTCTTTGACTGGGTGCTGCTGTGTCACTCAAATTTCTTTCCCCACTTCTATCCGGAGCTGAAGGGCGTGGTCGGCCCGCATATGTTTGGCTATAACAAGCGGACACATATCCGGCACTTTGTGATCTACATCCCCGCCTCCGCTGCAGCGGCGTGGCTTTGCGCGCTGCTTTGAGGGCATGTGACAGAAGCAATAGATTTTGGGAGGCAGAGATTTTCTATGCGTATGATAAAAAAAGCCCTGCATGAAAAAAGAAAAACAACAGAAGACCATATCCAGCAGCTTCAGCAGGCGGGGAAACAGGGTGCCCGGTATACAGCGATGATGCCGGATATTCCGTTTCTGATGTTGGGGCTAATCAGCGATGTTGGCTGGATGATCCACTTGATCGCAGGCGTTATTTACTTTTGCAGAAACGGCTTTTGCCATGTGCTGGACTATGCGACGCTCCTTGCACTGGCGGGTGTCCTGTTCGGTGTTGCGTATCTGATTTATCTGAACAAGATCCACGAAAAGGAGATTGCCACAAAGCTTCAAAAGAATTTGAGTTTTGGTATGACAGTTTATTCCGGACTGGCAGGGGCGGTTGTCGGAATGGTTCAGATCACAACAACAGGCGTTTCCTCAGTGCTTGTATGGCTCATCGTTGGCGGCGCTCTTAACTTCGCTGCAGGACTGCCAATCTATCTCTCCTTCAAAAAAGGAATTTTCTATGGAGTGCAATGACTTTATGAACCACGATGTAAGGCGAAGGAAATGGGAGCATATGCCAGATTCACACGCAAACTGAGAGGGGAAAAACAATGATCGTACTGCAATTGTTGATTTATTGCCTGCTGTTTACCGCAATGGTAAAAATCGCCGTGATCGGCGGGGCAGTCAATGGACTGTACTTTTATCCCAAGACGGTGCAGGACCAAGCCATTGGGCTTGGACTGATTGACCGCAATACGATGAACCGGAAACGAAAGCGCTTTATGATTTCGTTTTACATCGTGATGCTTGCTGCTCTTGTGCTGATCATTGGTGTGTGGAACAGGGTTTCCGCCTTTGGTGAGGCCTATTGGCAGGCGTTGCTGTTTCTTGAGGTCATGAATGTTTACGATGGCGTTGTAATTGACAAGCTATGGGTCGGGCACAGCCGGTTTTGGGCACTGCCCGGGCTTGAAGATGCACCGTTTGTGCAGACCTGGCGGCAGGTGCTGAAAAAGCGAAGTATACTGGCGCTGATCTGGGCCGCAGGAGCGGCAATTGTCGGTGGTATTGTCGTTTTGATCTTCTAAGACGGGGGGAATTTCCCAAATGAAAAGTAGAATCACGAACTGCAATTGGAGGTGAAGAGATGAAGACGAGTGAAAAGTTCCTTCGATACTGTATTCTTGGTGCAATCGGAGGGATATTGATGGCTGTCGGCGATTGGCTGCTGGGGTGCGTTCCGCTCCAGGCGGCGGACATGGGAATGTTCAACCGTGTCTATTATCTGTCCGGTGCCTATGGCCTATGGCGGCCTGTACTGACCGTCGGGACAGGAGCCATTGGAGGATTTCTCGATTATTTTATGGTAAAGGCACTGAATGCGGACATCGATGCAAAATACCGAAAAACAAAACTTGTCCAGTACCTGTGCGGGATCTTCACCGTCGCGGTCTCCCTGGCGATCCATCTCTGGTCGGCTACCATGGCCTGGTTTGCTACATATCTGGGTCCACGCATTGGGGCAGAGGACGCAGTCGCAGCGGTCACGGCCTACCAGAACGACATGCTTGTCGCAATTCTCCCTATGTATTTCCCGATGGTATTAGCGGTCGGGATCCATTTTGTGATGCTGATTGCGGGCAAGACCAGGTATCCGCGGTGGATGCTGGCTTTTCACCCGGTCGCGTGGAACATTCTGCTCGTTGTTATTCCTGATATTGCACAGGCCATGCAGATGCCCGCCGCCACATGGATGTCCGTCATGAGCCAGAGCAGCACGAATACTGCCATCGTGATCTGGTGCATCGCGGCAGCCATTTATGAGAAGAACATTTTTAGAAAGAAAGGGCTGCTTAAGTGAAGAATGATACTTCCGATGCACAGAAGCAAATTTGCGTTGGCACTCACGGGGAGGACTATGATGATGCTGGGCGACTCGACCATGCTCGTCGGAAGAAAGTAAAATCAAAGAAACTTGGATAAGGGAAATGTATCCCGCTGTGGAACAATTCCGTAGCGGGATACATTTTTGCGTCGGAGTAAGAGATTGTCTTCTTACACCCGCAGTTTCCAGTCCGCCGCAGCAGTTTGCAGCTCCACCAGCTTGTGGTACAGACCGTTCTTTTCCATCAGTTCTGCGTGGGTGCCGCTCTCCGCCACAACGCCGCCATCCAGAACGATGATCTGATCGGCGTTTTCCACTGTCCGCATCCGGTGGGCGATGATGAGTACGGTCTTTCCCTTCACCAGATGGGTGATGGCCTCCTGGATCTCCGTCTCATTGTCCACGTCCAGCGAGGCGGTGGCCTCGTCCAGCAGGATGACAGGAGCATCCTTCAAAAGCGCACGGGCGATGGAAAGGCGCTGACATTCTCCGCCGGAAAGGGTGGAACCGTTTTCTCCAATGACCGTTTGATAGCCCTGAGGCAACTTTTCGATGAACTCGTGGCAGTGGGCGGTTTTGGCGGCGGCCATCACGTCCTCGTCTGTGGCATCCTTGCGGCCCACCCGAATGTTCTCCATCACAGTGTTGTTGAACAGCACAACATTCTGGAACACCACGGAGAAGTCCTTCATCAGAGCCGTTGAGTCGATGGGGGCGATATCCGTGCCGCCCAGCGTGATCTTGCCGCTGTCCACAGCGTAAAAGCCCGCGGCGAGATTGGCGATGGTGCTCTTTCCGCCGCCGGAGGGGCCGACCAGCGCCGTGACCTGCCCCTGCTTTGCGGTGAAGGATACGTCCTTCAGCACCGGCTTGCCGGGCTCATAGGAAAAGCCCACATGGTCAAAGGTGATGTCGTAGCCGTTGGTATGATAGTTCTTCTCGCCGGTTTCCTCCGGGGAGTTCTGAATGGCTTTCAGCCGATCTACCTGCAAGTCCACGTTGAACAGCTCCGCCATATTGGTCATGGCACCGGAGAGCGGGTCATACAGCCGGGAAGCGGCAATGAGGAACAGGATGTACGCGAAGAGCGTGGTCTCGCCATGGAGCATCAACGTGCTGCCCACAACGATGACCGTCGCCAGCCCCAGCCGGAGGAACATCTGCCCGGCGGTGACCAGACTGGCGGTATGATATTGTATGGCAGAAGCGAAGAAACAGATAATTACACTATAAGATGAACATAAAATCTATAATCATAGATTTTAATTGCACTTTTTCGAGCTTTGCGATATAATAAAAGAAATTCAAAAGCACGATGAGGTGTAAAATGGAAATCAGCTATAACAAGTTGTGGAAGCTGCTTATTGATAAAGGTATGAATAAAACAGATTTGAGAACTAAGGCGCATTTAAGTTCTGGAACAATGGCTAAATTAGGGAAGAACGAAAATGTAACCACAGATATTCTTGTTCGTATTTGCGCTGTTTTACAATGTGACTTGGCTGATATTATGGAGCTTCAGCCAGTTGGAGAGTAATGTAAGCATTTAAGATACGAATGGACAAAGGAATTTGAACTATGAACTCTGAGAGATTAAAAATGATAGATTTGTTTTCAGGCGCAGGCGGCCTTTCTGAAGGACTATCTGAGGCAGGCTTCCATAGCCTATTTGCATCTGAAATTGTTCCGGTATATGCTCAAACCTACCAAAAAAATCACCCACACACAAACGTATTTACTGCCGATATTCGAACATTAGATGCAAATGAAGTTCGTACAACACTGGGAATCGAACGTGGAGAACTTGACTTAATTGCTGGTGGCCCTCCGTGCCAAGGATTTTCTATCAATGCCCCAGTTCGAACTACTTTAGATGAAAGAAATCATCTTTTTAAAGAGTACCTTCGTTTTGTTGACGCTTTTGCTCCGCGCGCTGTCCTAATTGAAAACGTTCCAGGCTTGGTTTCATTTGAGCATGGTGCAACACTCCATGCGATTTTGGACGCTTTAGCCGAATTGGGATATGGTGCAGATGTTCGGATTCTGGGTGCGCCATATTATGGCGTTCCTCAAATGCGTTGGCGTACCATTATACTGGGAGTGCGGGGAAGGGCTTTACCTGCGGGGGCTTATCCTGAACCGATTTATCATGCCCCAATTCGAGCAAATTTCACCAGTACGTTTGATGGTCAATCGATTATCAAAGAACCTTCACCTGAAGCTAATGCAAATTTTGTCACCGTTTATGAGGCAATCGGAGACCTGCCTCCGTTAGTAAGCGGGGAGCAAGGAGCGGTTATTAAAGAATACCGTTGTGATGCGTTCTGCGACTACCAACGCCGATCTCGTTTAGGCTCCATAGGAGTAATGAATCATGAGGCACCTCGCCTTTCCCCGATAAACCTTAAACGCTTGGAGTATATTCAACCTGGTGGAAACTGGACTGATATTCCGGATGAGCTGCTGCCAAAAGGAATGCAAAAGGCGCGAAAGTCTGATCATACTAAAAGATATGGACGAGTTCTTCCGGACGGGCTGGCATCAACCATACTCACGAAATGCGATCCACATTGGGGAGCGTTTTTCCACTATGAACAGAATCGCTCGTTTACAGTCCGTGAGGCGGCTCGTTTACAGTCGTTCCCCGATCATTTTATCTTTACAGGAAATCTTGCAGAACAGTTCGCACAAGTAGGCAATGCAGTTCCGCCGCTCTTGGCACAGGCTGTAGGGCTGTCACTACGTTCAGTTTTAGAAATGGAGGATTGATTATGTCGGGCTATATTTCAGAGTTTTTTGGTTACCGAGCAGAGGACTCCTCAGTTACTGCACTTGATAATACGTCCAAACAAGTATGCCCTTTTCTTTCCTCATACTGCACGAAGGCTCTTGGAGACAAGACTAATCGTACTTTATCCGGTGTATGTGCTATAAGGCAAGTATCAGAAGGTTCTCCCGCTGTGATTTGCTGCCCCAATAGAATTTACGCAGACAACTACAAAATGCTGGCTACAATAGCGCTAAAAGCTTTTGGCCGGAGCTACAATCTTTATTCTGGGCGCTTGGCTGTTGAAAAGTCTAAGGAAGAAGGTGGCGCAATTGCCGTATTTGGGCATGGATGGGGCGGTGAGCTTCCTCTCCCAAAACGTCAGGGTAGAGGCTCCTACTATGTAGATTGGATTTTGGCTCGACTGGATGAAACCGGGGAGCTCGTTGAGTTTACTGCAATTGAAGTGCAAACAATCGACACCACTGGTACTTATCAAAATGCGCGTAGAGCGTTAATTGAGCGCCATGAAATTGAAAAAGATACGGTTGGACTAAATTGGGAGAACGTATCGAAAAGAATTATACCTCAGATTATCTACAAAGGGCAGGTTCTTCAAAGAGAAGAATTATGCCGGAGCGGACTGTACTTTGTCTGTCCTAAACCTGTGTACGAGCGCGTGCTTGAGCGACTGGGAGGAAAAAACAAATTACCACAATTTCCAACACAGCCCGCAGCAATCCATTTTGTTGCTTATGATTACCTGCCAGACGCGGCGATTGAAGACGGCACAATCAAGCCGCTGGGCGTAATAGGGGAGTATTGCACTACTGTTTACAAGGTGCAAGAGGCATTTTCTGCGGTAGATTTGCCAGATCAAAACGTCTACCGTGATGCAATCCGCCATTCGCTGTATGACTGAGGAAGGAGGGCAGTATGTTACTCAAAAAAGTTAGCATTCACAAGTACAAGAGTTTTTTAACCGAGCAATCTTATGAAGTAGAGCCGCAAATCACACGAATTGTTGGGAAAAACGAATCCGGGAAAACTGCTTTGCTGGAAGCTCTGGCAAAATCAAATTATTTTGAAGATAATACTGAGTTCCGATTTAACAAGGACTTAGACTACCCTCGTAGTGAGCTCATAAAAGTGCGCAACGAAAATCCACCCGCCCTAACGTGTGAGTATGAATTGTCAGACGAGGATATTAGTCGTGTTGAAACCGCGTTCGCCAAAGAAATAATATCACGGAAAAATTTTTGCGTAACTTCTTTCTATGATAATACAAGCAAGGCATCAGGTGTAGAGATTGATTTTACTGTCTTTAAGGACTGGCTAATCTCATTTTTTGGCGTTGGCGATCAAGGGAAACAGCTTATTCTGGCAGCAGATTCCTTCTCAACTTTAGAGAGTGTCGTATCTGAAAATGCAGAACTCCCCGCGATGGAACAAATCCAAGCTCAACTGGGGGAGATTAAAACAGGGGCTGGGGATTTTGAGAATAGACTTGAGGGGTACATTTACAACACTTATCTTTTTCCGGAAATTCCGAAGCTATGGTATTTCAGCGACTATTTTAGCTTGCCATGCCGAATAAACTTGGATGATTTTTCTGTGGGACAGCCAACTAATAATCTATCTCGTGAAGAGGTCAAAATTGCAAATGCTCTATTTGAGTTGAGTGGTTTGCGGGTCTCTGATATTCAAAACGAAAGTAATTTTGAAGCGTTTAAGGCGCAATTGGAGGCAACCTCCAATTCAATTACTGATGATATGTTTGAATACTGGACAACAAATCAGAATCTTGAAATTCGTTTTGAGATTGAACACGCGCCTAACGGTGTTCGGTATTTGAACATCAGAATTTATAATTCAAAGCACAGAGTTACTCTGCCTTTGAAAAATCGTAGCAAAGGCTTCTTGTGGTTCTTTTCATTTTTGGTGTGGTTCAGCAAGATTCAAGGTGATAAGAAAAGCAAATATATTTTACTTCTTGATGAGCCGGGACTAAGCCTTCATGCTTCTGCGCAGAATGATCTACTACGGTTTATCGATGAGAAGCTGGCATCGGAGTATCAGGTTATATATACAACGCACTCCCCATTTATGATTGATTCTCTCAAGCTTAATGAGGTGCGAACTGTTTATGATACACAAAATCCTAAGATTGGTAGTGTTGTATCCGATGCTGTAGAGGAAAAGGATTCTGATACATTGTTTCCGCTGCAAGCGGCATTAGGATATACAATTGCCCAAAATCTATATGTTTCACCTAAAAATCTTTTGGTGGAAGGAATCTCAGATTTGGTGTACCTAAATCATTTCTCAACAATTCTCAAAGATATGGGAAAAGAAGGATTGTCTGAGGATATTACCATAGTTCCGGTAGGTGGCGCGGATAAAATTGCAACCTTTATTTCGTTAATGCGGGGCAACGAGCTATCCACGGTGTGTTTGCTTGATACCTTTACGGATCAGGCAGCCCAAGCTCGCTTGAAGCGCATGGTCGAGCAAAAAATTATCGCCGATAAAAAAATTTTGTATTACCATTCGATCATGGGGCAAGCTTACGCCGATATTGAGGATTTATTTGACAAGGAAGAGTACCTTGTGCTGTTTAATGGAGCATTTGGAAAATCGGTTCAAATTAGTGAGCTCGATACGAATAAACCAATAATGTCGCAGTTAAAACGGCTTAATGGCAATAAGGCCTTTAACCATTATTCACCTGCAAATTATATGGCTAAGAATATTGGTAGCCTTGTATTTTCAGACGAAACAATGGGACGATTTGAAAAACTTTTTGCTATGGTCAATAGCAAGTTCGACTAAGATCGGCTACGTCAACCCTTTGGAACTAAGGGTGCACTTCTATACTCTCCTGACGGGAGTATGTGCGTCCTGCGGAGCAGACAGCCCGGACAGTAGAATGTCCGGGCTGTTTTGCGTCACTTTGTTCCGTACAAGGGGCTGCACCCCTTGCGACGCTTGCGCGTCTATCCCAGCGCACTTTGCAGCGGAAACAGTCTGCTGGCGTAGACCGTTCCCGCCGCAAAGTCTGAAAATCCCATACCGTGAGTTAGACCGTCTACCGAAAACGTAGGCGGTCTTTTTGTGTCCATCTTTAACAGTCAGGAGGTCAAGATCATGCACGAAAAAGAAATTGAGAAGCTGCAAGCCAAGAAAGAAAAGGTGGAGCGTCAGCTTGCACAAGAGCAGCACAAAATCCAGCGTCTTGAAAACCGCGCCGCCTACTATGAAAAGGGAGAGCGGCGTAAGCGGGCGCACCGGCTCATCACCCGTGGTGCAGCGATTGAGAGCGTCGCACCGCTGGCAAAGGCTTTGACCGAAACCGAGTTTTACAACTTTGCGGAAAAAAACTTTGCCCTGCCGGATGTGAAAGCTCTGCTTATGGAGGCAGTCAACGGACACAACCAGAAAGAAACCGGAGGTGACTGAACATCGCACTCTTTCATTTTCATGTGACGCAGATCAAGCGCAGCGCAGGGCAATCCGCTGTGGCTGCTGCCGCCTATCGCGCCGGGGAAAAGCTGCACAGCGAATACTACGGCGAGGACAGCGACTACACCCGCAAGGGCGGCGTGATCTGCTCTGAAATTCTGCTCCCGTCACACGCACCGCCAGAGTACGCAGACCGTGAAACGCTCTGGAACGCCGTAGAAAAAGCCGAGCGCAGCAAGAAAGCCCAGCTCGCGTACAGCTTTGACATTGCCTTGCAGAACGAGTTTTCCATGCAGGAGAACATCGACCTTGCAAGGCAATTTTTATCGGACAATTTTGTGAGTCGTGGCATGATAGTGGACTTCGCCGTGCATCAGCCGGACAAGGAGGACGGCGGCATTTCCAACCCGCATTTTCACGTCATGTGTCCGATTCGCCCCATAGAGCCGGACGGCAAGTGGGGCAACAAGCAGCGGCGGGAATATGTGCTGGATGAACATGGGGAGCGCGTTCTGGACGAGGCGGGCAACTATGTGTTCAACGCCGTTCCCACGACGGACTGGGGCAAACCCGAAACGCTGGAAGCGTGGCGGCAGGCATGGGCTGACCTATGCAACGCCAAGTTTGCCGAAAAAGGCTTAGACTGCCGCATTGATCACCGCAGCTTTGCCCGTCAGGGCGTGGAGCAGATTCCCACCCAGCACGAAGGTCCCACCGTCCGGGCAATGGAGGCAAAGGGCATCCGCACCGACAAGGGCGATCTCAACCGCTTCATTCGGAAAACCAACGCGCTGCTGCGTGAGGCAAAAGAGAAAATCGCCGCGCTGATTTGTTGGCTGAGGGATGTAAAAGCCGAGCTTGCCAAGCCCCAGCCGCCCATGCTGAACGATCTGCTGGCGCTGCATTGCGCCAATCGTAACGAAGGCGCGTACAGCAACAAGGCGAAGAACGCCAACTTGCAGCGTTACGCCGAGGCGTTCAGCTTTCTGCAATCCAAGAATCTTTATACCGTGGACGATCTGGAAACTACGCTTCACGCCATGCAGGACAAGATCGATACGCTGAAAAAATCTGCGTCGGCAAAGCAAGTCCGTATCAAGGAGTTGGACGAGCTGCTGCGTATGGTGGACTACTACAAATCCGGCAAGCCCGCTGCGGATAAGCTGAAATCCATCCGTTTTGAGAAGTCCCGGCAGAAGTACAGAGCAGAACACGATGACGAGCTGCGGACATTTTACATGGCAGAACGCAAGCTGAAACCGTATTTCAAAGATGGCAAGCTGCCTATCACCGCATGGCGCAGGGAACGTGAGCAGTTGGAGCAGGAATACAGGGACATTCAGACGGAACTTTCGCCGCTTCATGCCGATGCAAAAAAGCTCTGGGCAATTCATTACAACATCTACGAGGTGCGGCATGAGCAGGAGCGTCAGAACACCGCGACGCGGCAGAAAAAGCAGGAAATCGAACATTAAGGAGGTCATTGCCTATTGAATATTTTTGAAACCGTCAAGCAGTCTGTGACCACCCGGCAGGCTGCGGAGCGATACGGCA
>CAVGVB010000052.1:0-11691 GCA_963632705.1 bacterium
GATGCACCAGTCGGTGCGCTCCAGGATCATGGAGCGCATACGGTCCTTGCCCCAGGCGGGCACCCACCGCACGTCCTCGCAGGCGGCGATGGCCTCATCCTTGAAGGAGTCCACGGAGCAGAACCACTGGGGGGTGGCGCGGAAGATGATGGGCTGCTTGCAGCGCCAGCAGTGGGGATAGCTGTGGACGATCTCCTCGCTGGCGAACAGCGAGCCGTTGTCCTTCATGTCCTGCAAAATCACGGGGTTGGACTCGTCGGTGGTCATGCCCTCGTATTTGCCTGCATAGGCGGTGTGCTTGCCCTGGTCGTCCACGGGCACCACCATGTCCATGCCGTAGCGCTTGCAGGTCACATAGTCGTCCGCGCCGAAGCCGGGCGCGGTATGGACGCAGCCCGTACCGGAGTCCATGGTCACGTAGTCCGCCAGCACCAGGCGGCTGGTCTTGGGCAGGAACGGATGATCCGCCAGCATATTCTCGAAGAAGCTGCCCGGATGGACCTCCACGATCTCATAGCTCTCGAACCCGCCGATCTTCATCACCTTTTCGGTCAGGGCCTCTGCCATGATGTACATCTCGCCGTTGGGGGCTTTCACCACGGCGTAGCTCTCGTCGGGATGCAGGGCGATGGCCAGGTTGCCCGGCAGCGTCCACACCGTGGTGGTCCAGATCACGAAGTACAGCTTGCTGTGGTCCAGATGGCCCAGCTTGCCCAGGTCGTCGTGCATGGGGAACTTGACGTACACCGTGGTGCAGGGATCGTCCTTGTACTCGATCTCCGCCTCGGCCAGCGCCGTCTCGTCGTGGGGGCACCAGTACACGGGCTTCAGGCCCTTGTAGATGTGGCCGTTCTTATACATCTGGCCGAACACACGGACCTCCTGGGCCTCAAAGCCCGGGTCCATGGTCTTGTAGGGGTGCTCCCAGTCACCCACCACGCCCATGCGCTTGAAGCCGTCCCGCTGCACGTCGATGTAGTGGTCGGCGAACTCGTGGCACGCGGTGCGGAAGTCCGCCACGCTCATGGCCTTGTGGTTCAGCTTGTTCTGCTTGATGATGGCGCTCTCGATGGGCATACCGTGGTTGTCCCAGCCGGGGATATAGGGGGTGTAGTAGCCCCGCATGGCGTACATACGGGTGATAAAGTCCTTCAGGGACTTGTTCAGCGCATGGCCCATGTGCAGCGCACCGTTGGAGAACGGAGGGCCGTCGTGGAGGGAGAACAGGGGCTTGCCCTCGTTCTTCTTCAGCAGCTCGTTGTAAAGATCGATCTCTTCCCAGTGCTTCAGCATCTCCGGCTCGCGGTTGGGCAGCCCCGCCCGCATGGGAAACCCGCTCTTGGGCATATTCAGCGTCTTTTTGTACTCCATATCGCTTCTCCTTTTATCTGAAAATTTTGTATATGTGCATTTCATATATGCGGTGTCGCTCCGCATCCCATCCTTGCCTCCCTCTGCGAGGGAGGTGGCGCGAAGCGCCGGAGGGAGAGACGTTGACGCATCGGCTTCTTGCGTTGTCATTCCGAGCCAGTTCTCAAACTGGCGTGGGAATCCGTAACCCCCGTCCTCGCCTCCCTCTGTGAGGGAGGTGTCAAAGCCGAAGGCTTTGACGGAGGGAGAGACACAAAATAAAAAACACCCTTGCCTCTCTTTCAAGAGACAAAGGCGTGTCATACGTCCTCTGCGGTACCACTCTCGTTGCCGCGCAGCGCGGCCCCTCGCTCCCACCATCCGTGGGCACGGGCAGGTAACGGCCCGCTGCCGTCCGCGCTTACGGCCCATGGCCATCAGGCGGCTGCTCCGGAGTGATACCCATACCCGTCTGCCCGTCCGCCTTGCACCAAACGGCGGCTCTCTTTGCGCGGCATCCCGGTGGGGCGCGTCTCCTTCATCGCATTTTATATGTGTGTTTTCTCTGGAATGTAGGCAGTCTATCACAAACTTTTCCCCTTGTCAACCCTGCCCGCCTAAATCTCCCGGCCGTCTTGTCCTCAACAGCATTATACGGGAAAACGGGCGGCGGCACAAGCACTTTGCGCTGAAAGGCGGGCTGCACGACGGCCTGAAACGATCCCCGCACAAAACTTGATACATCCGCTCTCCCCAAGGGATTGACGGGGCGGCGGAAAGCGGGTATACTGAAGGGTACTCTGCACAGAGAAAAGGAGACTGACATGGCAAAGAAAAACGATCGGAAAGCCGCCGTGGCCGTCCGGGAGCTGAAGCGCCCCTGGCTCGTGCCGCTGCTGGCCTGCATATATTTCATCGTCACCTGCATGATGTTCCACGGGGAGAACAAGCTCATCACCCTGCTGCTGATCCTGACGTCCATCGTCTGCGTGGTGGTGCGTAACGGCGTCCTGTCCCGGCGGCTGACGCTGCCCGCCCTGCTGCTGGGCCTGTATGTCCTGCTGGACGGCGTCTCCACCCTCTACGCCCCCAGCGGCAAGTTCGCCCTCTATGAGTTCCTCAAGGTGGCCTCCGCCGCCTGCATGGCCCTACTGCTCACCGGCTGCGAGCCGGAGCGGGACGCGCCCTACACCGGCCGCTGCGCCGCCGTAGTGCTGGAGGTGTCCGGCGCACTGGCCAGCCTTTTCAGCATCGACATGGTCTCCACCCGCTGGCTGTATAACGGCCTCTGCGGTCTGATCCAGGCCCTGGGCGTGCCCTTCGGCAACGAGGCCCTCCAGGACCAGCGTCTCAGGACCATCCTCGAAAACCCCAACGTGTTCGCCGGCGCGGCGGGCATCGCCCTGCTGCTGTCCCTGGGCCTGGCCGTCAGCGCGGCATCGAAGAAAGAGCGCTGTCTGCACCTGAGCTGCCTGCTCATCACCTGCACCGCCTTTATCCTGGCCGTCAGCCGCGGCGCGATGGGCGCGGTAGCGGTGGCGTTCCTGGCGTACCTGCTCCTCAGCCGCGGCCCGCAGCGCGCCACAGCCTTTATCCTCATGGTGGAAACGCTGGTGCTGACGCTGCTGGCGTCCCTCTTCATCTTCACCACCGCCTTCGGCGAATGGACGCTGCGCCCCTGGCCGCTGCTGGTGACGCTGCTGTGCGCCGCCGCCCTCTGCGCGCTGGACATCTATGTGGGTCGTCCCCTGGCGGACAAGCTCTCCCAGCGCATGAAGACCGTCAACATCATCCTCCTGGCCGCCCTGGCCGCTGTGGCCGCCCTTGTGGTGCTGGCGGTGAACTGGACCGGCCCGGCCTCCCTCCAGTCCGGCGAGACCATCACCCGCGGCGCGTACCTCACCGAGGGCGACTACACCCTCTCCGTCACCGCCGACGGCCCTGTCTCCGTCACCGTCCTCACCCAGACGGAGGAGGACGCCATCATGAACACCAAGCACACCGCCTACTCCGGCCCGGCGGACGGCGCATCCTTCACCGCGCCGGAGGGCAACCGCTCCGTCACCTTTATCTTCACCGCCGACAGCGCGGCCCGCATCACCTCCGCCTCCTATGACGGCGCGGCCTCCGGCGCGCTGAAGCTGAACTACAAGCTCCTGCCCGAGGCCATCGCCGAGCGTATCCAGAACCTCCGCTCCGAGGGCAACGTGGTCCAGCGCCTGGTCTACTGCGCCGACGGCCTGAAGCTCTTCCAGCGCAGCCCCATCGTGGGCGTGGGCATGGGCGGCTTCGAAAACGGCGTCTACAGCGTCCAGACCTACCACTACGAGACGAAATACGTCCACAACCACTATATCCAGTCCCTGGTGGACACCGGCGTCCTGGGCTGCGCCCTGTGGCTGGGCCTGCTGGTCTTTAGCGCCGCGGCCATTCTGCGCCTGTGGCGCAAAGGCAAAGACGGCCAGCCCCATCCCATGACCGCCGCCCTGGGCGCGGCGCTGCTGTTCATGATGATCCACGCCGCCGTGGAGGTGGACTTCTCCAGCGGTTACTTCCTGCCCTTCGGCTTCGGCGCGTTCGCCGTCATCAGCCTCACCTGCGGCCAGCTCACGCCCGTCCCCAAGCTGGGCGATATGCCCCGCCGCCTGCTGGTCTGGGGCGCCGCCCTGTGCCTGGCCGTGTTCGGCGTGCTGCTCAGCATGAATATGCGGGCCGCCGTGCTGGCCCAGCAGCGCGACTACGACTCCATCGCCCAGGCCGCGGATCTCGACCCCTACGAATGGGCCGACTACGAGCTGTCCTATGTGGTGGCCGCCTCGGCGGAGGAGAACCTGCCCGACGATATGCGCGCCGTCATGGAGCGCTACCTGGCCGACCTGGCGGCCCTGCACTCCAACTCCGTCCCCCGTTACCTGGCCCAGTGCTACTTCAACCTGAACGACGTGGACAACGGCTTCGCCATGCTGGAGCAGTATGTGGACTACACCCCCTCCGACCCGGCCACCTGGAAGAACAGCTTCCAGATCGCCCTGGACAACGACGACGGCTCGGATGCCTTCCGTCAGGGCGTGGCCGATCTGGCCCAGCGCCTCAGCGACTGGAACGACGCCAACCTGGGCACCATCGCCCTGCCCGAGAACGTGCAGACCTACCTGAATAACCAGTGACCCCCGGCGGCAGACACATCCCCGTGTCTGCCGCCTTTTCCCTGCACCGCCAAAGGAAAACGGTTGCTTTTGCCGAAACTCATTGCTATAATGAACAGAGCATTTTATATAGGAGGCCCATCTATGCCATCCGTTCTGTATACCGCGTCCACCTTCTCCCATATCGTCAGCTTCCACCTGCCCTACCTCCGCCGCTTCCGCGAGCTGGGCTGGCAGGTGGAGGTGGCCTGCGGCGGCGGGATGCGGGACGTCCCCTACGCCGACGCGCTGCGGGAGCTGCCCCTGGCCAAGAGCATTACCGCCCCGGCCAACTTCCGGGCCGCCCGTATGCTCCGGACCATGATGGAGCGGGAGAGCTACGACCTGGTCATCACCCACACCTCTCTGGCCTCCTTTTTCACCCGCTGGGCCGCCCGGGGCATGAAGCACCGGCCGCCCATCGTCAACGTCATGCACGGCTACTTATTCGATGACCGCACCACCGGCCTGAAAAAGCTGCTGCTCCCCGCGGCGGAGAAGCTCACCGCGTCCCAGACCGACCTGCTGCTCACCATGAACGCGTGGGACGATCGCTGGGCCCGGGAGCACCATGCCGCCCGCCGCATCGAGTTCATCCCCGGCATGGGCGTGGCGCTGGACCGCTTTGTGACCCCGCCGGAGACCCGTGACGCCATACGGCGGAAGCTGGGCCTCGGGCCGGACGACGTGGCCCTCATCTACCCGGCGGAGTTTTCTGCCCGCAAGAACCAGGCCATGCTCCTCCGCGCCATGCCGTCCCTGCCCGTCAACGTGAAGCTGCTGCTCCCCGGCCGGGGCGCGCTGCGGGAGGATATGCAGGCCCTGTCCCGCTCGCTGGGGCTGGAGGGCCGCGTCCTGTTCCCCGGCCAGGTGTCCGACATCCCCAACTGGCTGGCCGCGTCGGACATCGCCGTGTCCGCCAGCCGCTCCGAGGGTCTGCCCTTCAACATCATGGAGGCCATGGCCGCCGGACTGCCGGTGGTGGCCACCGCCGTAAAGGGCCATACCGATCTGGTCGTGGAAGGGGAGACCGGCCTCCTTTTTCCCTATGACGACGAAGATGCCTTTTCCGCCGCCGTCCGCCGTCTGGCGGAGGACGATGCCCTCCGCGCCCAAATGGGCCGCGCCGGCCGGCAGCAGGTACAGCGCTACCGGCTGGACGATGTGCTGCCCCGGGTGATGGGACTCTATTTGTCTGCTGCAAAGGAAACGAATACATGATACGGGAAAACCAACGATTGCTGAACCAACTGCATATCATCACCGACGGCCTGGCGGTGTTTCTGGCCATGCTGGCGTCCTACTGGCTGCGCTTCAGCCTGTTCCGCGGCGACCGGGCCATGCCCCTGAGCCACTATGTGTGGCTGGGCCTGGGCGCGGCGGTGCTGACGCTCATCGTCTTCGCCGTGGCAGGGCTGTATACCTCCTTCCGCACCGTCCGCTTCCATGTGGAGACGGGCCGGGTGGCGGCGCTGGACCTGCTGGTGGCCCTCATCGTCATGGCCGCCATGTACGTCCTCCGCTTTGAGGACACCTCCCGCTGGACGGTGGCGTTCTTCTACGCCGTCAGCACCCTGCTGCTGACGGGCAAGCGGGCCGTCCTCCGCACCCTGCTCCACCGCTACCGCGCCATGGGCTATAACCAGAAGCGCATTCTGCTCATCGGCCACGGCGACAGCGCGGAGATGTACCTGGAAAGGGTGGCCTCCGACAAGCACCTGGGCTTTCAGGTGGTGGGCTATGTGGCGGACAAGCCCCGCTGGAAGGACCTGCCCTACTGCGGCGGCTACGACCGGCTGGACGACGCCTTTGCGGAGGCCCGCCCCGACGAGGTGGTGGTGGCCCTGTCCGCCGACGAGGGCGGCCGTATGCCCCAGATCATCCACGCCTGTGAAAAGGACGGCACCAAGGTGTCCGTCGTACCGTTCTACGCCCGCTATATGCCCTCCGACCCCCAGGTGGACAGCATCAACGGCCTGCCCCTCATCAACCTGCGCCGCGTGCCGCTGGACAACCTGGGCAACGCCTTTGTCAAGCGTGCCATGGACATCGTCTGCTCTCTGTTCCTCATCATCCTTACCTCGCCCCTGATGCTCATCGCCGCCGTCGGCGTCAAGCTGTCCTCCCCCGGCCCGATCATCTTCAAGCAGGAGCGGGTGGGCAAGGACAAAAAGCCGTTCTATATGTACAAGTTCCGCTCCATGCGCGTCAACGCCCGGGAGAACACCGGCTGGAGCAAGAACGAGGATGACCGCAAGACCTGGTTCGGCTCTCTCATCCGCAAATGCTCCGTGGACGAGCTGCCCCAGTTCTTCAACGTCCTCAAGGGCGACATGAGCCTTATCGGCCCGCGCCCGGAGCTGCCCTACTTCGTGGAGCAGTTCAAGGAGGTCATCCCCCGCTACATGGTCAAGCACCAGGTCCGCCCCGGCATCACCGGCTGGGCGCAGGTCAACGGCCTTCGCGGCGACACCTCCATCGAAAAGCGCATCGAGTACGACCTGTATTACATCGAGAACTGGACGCTGGCCTTCGACCTCCGCATCCTCATCATGACCGCGTTCTGTATGTTCAATAAGGAGAAGGTGAACGGCCCGTCCTCCAAGTCCAAGGCGGACGAGCTGGCAGAGAAATAACCCGCGGCATAAAGTCTCTCTTTGCCCTGTCATTCCGAGCCAGTGCTCACACTGGCGTGGGAATCCGCATCCCTCGTCCCCACACCCACAGGCGCAAACGTCTCTGTCCACCCGCTGCACCAGATCAGAATAGGAGGATCCTCACATGGCTCACTGTGTCCTGCTCACCGGCGGCGCCGGTTTTATCGGCTCTCACACGGCGGTGGAGCTGCTCCAGGCTGGCTATGACGTGGTCATCGCCGACGATCTCAGCAACTGCACCCCGGACGTGGCGGGCCGCATTGGCCGCATCACGGGCCGCGCCCCTGCCTTTCACAGGGTGGACGTGTCCGACCGTGCCGCCCTGGAGGAGGTGTTCGAGCAGTACGACTTCGACGCCGTCATCCACTTCGCCGGCTTCAAGGCCGTGGGCGAATCGGTGAAGCTGCCGCTGAAATACTACCGCAATAATCTGGACACCACCCTGACGCTGCTGGAGACCATGGCCTACCACCATGTGAACGCCATCGTGTTCAGCTCCTCCGCCACGGTCTACGGCGTACCGGAGCGCGTCCCCCTCACCGAGGAGATGCCCACCGGCTGCACCAACCCCTACGGCTGGACGAAATACATGATCGAGCAGATCCTCCGGGATCAGGCCGCCGCCCACCCGGAGCTGTCGGTGGTGCTCCTGCGCTATTTCAACCCCATCGGCGCCCACCCCTCCGGCTTGCTCGGTGAGCTGCCCCAGGGCGTCCCCAATAACCTGCTGCCCTACGTCTCCGGCGTGGCCTCCGGCCGCCTGGAGAAGCTCCATGTGTTCGGCGACGATTACCCCACCCCCGACGGCACCGGCGTCCGGGATTACATCCATGTGGTGGACCTAGCCCGCGGCCACCTGGCCGCCCTGCGCTACGCCGCCGCCCACCCCGGCGCGGAGGTGTTCAACCTGGGCACGGGCCGCGGCTACAGCGTGCTGGACATCGTCCGCGCGTTTGAAGCGGCCAACCACGTCTCCGTCCCCTACGTCATCGACCCCCGCCGCCCCGGCGACGTGGCCGAGTGCTACGCCGCCACGGAAAAGGCGGAAAAGCTGCTGGGCTGGCGCGCGGAAAAGACGCTGGAGGAGATGTGCCGCGACGCCTGGCGCTGGGAGACCTCCCTGCATTAAATCTTTTCTACATTACTATGAGAATTTTTGCAGTCCGCTTTTCGCGTTTGTCCACGTTTTTATACAGTTTCTATAAGGAAAGTTCAAGCTGTTTTTTGCCCCTGCCCCGAAAAAATTACCAGTTTTGCTCCTGCATAATGCGGCTTTTGAGGGAAATGCTACGATTGCGATACCCAAACACGGGCATTCGCCCGAACCGTATGAAAGGAGCAAAAACTATGTCTACCAAGAACAATAACAAGCTGAACGTCCCCGAGGCCAAGGCCGCTATGAACAAGTTCAAGATGGAGGCCGCCTCCGAGGAGGATGTGTATCCACCTCAAAGAATTTTTCCGCCCCTCGATTTTTGGCTTAAATACAGGAAAAATCGCCTTTCCCGAAAAAAGCAGTTTTTGAGGTGGACACATCTTGTTTGAAACAAGTGTATCTTTGTCGTGGACATTCGTCACATTCCTGCCACAGAAGCGGCCTCTTCACGATCTCTATTTGCCTGCACTTGGCGCAGGCGGTCTCCCGAAACTTCCCCGATAAAGCGGTAGAAGATGCGGATGCTTTGCCGGTATGGGGTACGCGGCCCGGCAACCTTTCTGCCCTCCGGCAGTATCTTTTCACCGATCTCGATACGTTCGATGAAGGTGTGCAATATATCTCTATCCAGCGTTTCTACATAGGTATACCGTTTGGCAAGGTCGAAGAACAATCCGTAGGCGCTGCGTATCTCCTTTGCTGTGGTTTCACCCTCCACCAGCTTCTTGCGGCGCACAGTCAGCTCTTCGATCTCCCTGCTGAACTTTTTGACCATCTCCTCCTGAATGTCATCACTGAGCGCCCCTGCGATGTTGTCGCGGTAGGAGCGCTCGATCATCTTCTTGAGGCGAGCGGTCTGCTTGTCGATATTCTCGATCTGTACAGCGGGATCTTCGCCGCCCAAGGAGGCGTTGGCCTGCTCGATAGCGTTCTCCGTAATAGCGCGGATCGTACTCTCGTCAAAGGACAGCAGCTTATTGAGGTCACAGCGAACGACTTCCATCAGGTCGTCGTAGCGGATACGCGCCCCATGCAGGCAGCGGGTCTGCGCTCTGGAACTCAGGTTGTTGCACACCAGATACCAGTATTTCGCCCGTTCGCCGTTGTAGACAGAGCCACCGGAACACATGGCCGCGCCGCAGCAGGCACAGTAGGCGATGCCGCCGAAGATGCTGTGACGGAACGCTGGATTCAAGCCGTTCGCCTTGGTGTTCTCGCCCATAAAGTGGGCGGCCATGTCGAATTGCTCCTGCGACACCAGCGCTTCATGGGTGTTCTTCGTGAATACCCATTCCTCCTCCGGCACCTTGACCTTCTTCTTGGACTTCACACTGACTTTGCGGCTCTTACCCAGCAGCGTGTGTCCCAAGTAGACCCGATTGCGAAGGATGCGCTTCACGGTGGTGTAGTTCCACAGGTCGGACATCCGCTGTGCGCCGCGCTCGGTGAAGTTGTCACGGCATTCCACGCGGTACTTCAGCGGCGGCATGATACACGCCTCGTTGAGCCGTATGGCAATGCTGCGGCAGGACTGGCCGGAGGCCGCCATATCAAAGATCATCTTGACCACCGGCGCGGTGTTCTCGTCCGGCACAAGCTGGTCGGTGGTGCGCTCCGCCTTCCGATAGCCGTAGGGCGGACAAGCCACATACTTGCCGTTGTTGCGCTTGGTGTTCAGCGTCTGCTTGACCTTGCGGGACGTATCCCGCAGGTAGACATCGTTCATGGCAAACTGGAACGGTGCCATCAGGTTATCTTCCTCGGAATCAAAGTTGCTGCCGGGTGCCAGATAGCGGATGCCGTGTTCGGGGAAATAGCGCTCCGCGTAGTGGCTGGATTCTGTCATGTCACGGCCCAGACGGGACAGATCTTTGGTGATGACCATATTGACCTTGCCGGTTTTTAAGTGCTCCAGCATAGCGCGGAAGCCGGGGCGCTCGAAGTTGCCGCCGGAATAGCCGTCATCGGCAAATTCCTCCACCAGAATGATGCCGTGTTTTTCGCAGTATTCCCGCACAATGGTACGCTGGTTGGTAATACTGGCAGATTCGCCATACTTCCGTTCCTCATCGGAAAGGCGGTAGTAGGCGTCTGCAAGCTGGACGTGGTTCCTCATTGTTTCTCCTTTCCGGAACCACTCATTTACGGTTCCATTATACCATGCGGCTGTCCTGCCGGTCAAAATTTGCGGCCTGTTTTCCAGTGAAAATGATTTCCTCCGTTACCACTTCCTGGATGGTTTTGGTGCCGGTAAATACGCGCTCGATCACATAAGTCGCCGCGCCGATCTGCTGCTCATTCTTATCGTTCAAGTGTCGCCACCTCCGTTACCATTATGAACGTTTCTTTCCAACTTTAACCAAAAAACCGTCGAGCATACAGGCAAACACTTGTCTGCAAGCTCCGCGGCTTTGCACTTTGTTCCTTATCTCTCAAGCAAAACAGGCGGCTGATGGCTGCCAGCCTCACGGGAATCTCACCCCGGCCCATGCTGATGGGTGCGCCGCACGATGCTTTGAGGGCGTCCAATGCGGGAGTATCGTTAGGGGTGCCGGTGGTCATGGCCAACAGATTGCCGCTCTGTTTCGGAACAACACCTGTCTCGCTCCCTCCCATGCGGAAGATCATGGCGGGCGCTGTCCTCTAGCTCACACCGGCACGAACGTACCTGTCTGCATTATGATGCACTGCAATCGCAGCACTTTTCAATGTGCAACATCGACTCCTGATCAGCCTGCATCAGCCATCAAGTCTTTGATGGCTGATGCACACTCGCGAAGAGGAAACCGCGGCGGCGAAACATCTGAAGCGTAACAAACTAACGGCACTGATGTTTCCTCCTGTCTTGTGTATTTTGAAAGCCAACACTCGGTGATTCGTGACGGGTCTCTCGCCAGCTGACATATATTGTTCTTGATATGCTAATTTTACACGATTCTTGGCCGTTTGTGTCATAGTTTCGTTCTACAATGGTCTACGCAAATGCGACGGCTCTCGTAGGGCATTGTCGATTTGTGTAGCTATGTGCAGCTAATTGTACCCCCGATATAAATAGTAGCGGAACGTTTCACAACGTTCCGCTACTATTGTCCTATATGTGTCGGTGTGGATAGGTTGTAACCGTAAAAGTAGGCAGCGGCTGAACAGACATGGGACAATAGTGGTGGGAAGTTGCGAAACTTCCCACCACTATAACGTTTAGGGGTGTACAGCAAATGACGAGCAATGAACTGAAACACGAAGCCAAGAGGCAGGAATGGGGTATGGCTATCCTGTGTGGTTATTGAGCGTAAGCGTCAAATGAGAGCAAAAATGGACCCACTCATAGAGCAGGTCCATTTCA
>CAVGVB010000053.1:0-11359 GCA_963632705.1 bacterium
CCACCTCCGCTTACTTCATCGGCATGGCCGCCATCATCATCTCCGGCATCATGCTGAAGAAGACCAAGATGTTCTCCGGCGAGCCCGCTCCCTTCGTTATGGAGCTGCCCGCTTACCACTGGCCCACTCTGGGCAACGTCCTCCGCTCCATGTGGGAGCGCGGCTGGTCCTTCATCAAGAAGGCCGGTACGATCATCCTGCTGTCCACCATCTTTGTGTGGTTCACCAGCTACTTCGGCTGGGTGGACGGCACGTTCCAGATGCTGTCCGATGAGCAGATCGACTGCTCCATCCTGGCCAAGATCGGCGGCGCTATCGCCTGGATCTTCGCACCCCTGGGCTGGGGCAACTGGCAGGCAGTGGTGGCCTCCATCACCGGCCTGGTGGCCAAGGAGAACATCGTCGGTACGCTGGGCGTCCTGTACGGCGGCGGCGACGGCAGCGTCTATGACGCCATGGCCGCAGCCTTTACCGGCATCACCGCTTACAGCTTCCTGGTGTTCAACCTGCTGTGCGCTCCCTGCTTCGCGGCCATCGGCGCTATCAAGCGTGAGATGAACAACCGCAAGTGGACCTGGTTCGCCATCGGCTACCAGTGCGTGTTCGCCTATGTCATCGCCCTGATGATCAACCAGTTCGGTGGCCTGTTCACCGGCAGCGTCAACATCCTGGGCGTCATCGTGGCCGTGGCTCTGCTGGCCGGCATCATCTACATGCTGGTCCGCCCCTACAAGGAAGCCACCAAGCTGTCCGTAAAGTAAGTACATATCCCCAGTCTTTAGAAAGGAGTGATATTCCATGCTGCAATGGTTGACAGCGAATTTGGGCACGATACTTGTCAGTGCCGTACTGCTTGCCGTTGTGATCCTTATCGTCGTATACCTGCTGCGCCAGAAGAAGGCGGGAAAGTCCTCCTGCGGTGCGGGCTGTGCCCACTGCGCCATGCACGGCCAGTGCCACGGCAAGCACTGAATGAAAAGGAAGTGTGAAGCATGATCGAAACGGTCCTTACCATCGACGGCATGGCCTGCGGTATGTGCGAGAGCCATATCAACGACACCGTCCGGAGCACCTGCCCCGTGAAGAAAGTCACGTCCTCCCACACGAAAGGGGAGACGGTGATCCTCTCCGAGCAGCCCCTGGACGAGCAGGCCCTGCGGGCGGCCATCGCCGCCACCGGCTACAAGGTGCTGACCATGACGGCCCATCCCTATGAGAAAAAAGGGGTGTTCGCCTTCCTGAAAAAGTAGCCCTCATCTCTCTCCAAGGGAATGGCCGTTTTATGCGCGGCTCGCGCATAAAACGCGCCGTATCCCCCATACTACCGAAAACCGTCCGACAGACGTCATAGCCCGCCGGACGGTTTTTCCAAAACTGGCAGTTAAAGGACTTTAACCGAACGAAAAAGAAAGGAGACCACCATGAGCGTTGTGATCTTAGGCGGTAACGAGTGTATGGAGCGCCGCTACAAGGAGTTGTGTCAGGCATACCGCTGCTCTGCCAAGGTGTTTACAAAGCCCGCCGGCGGGCTGAAGAACAAGCTGGGCAAGCCGGATCTGATGATCTTCTTCACCTCCACCATGTCCCACAAGCTGGTGCAGAGCGCCCTCAGCGAGCTGAAGGGCACACCCACCGTTATCGAGCGCTGCCACACCAGCTCTCTGTCCGCGCTGCGGGGCATTCTGGAGAAGCACGCCGTATAAAAAGGGGAGGGATACCATGTCCGAAGAACTGATGGTGCGCCAGTGCGCGCCTACCCTGGCCGGTATCAAGACCGGCAGCCTGTTCCCCTGTCCCTGCAGCAGCCGGGAAGAGCTGCTGTGCCAGGTGCGTAGTCTCAACCGCCGCCTGTCGCCCAAGGGCTTGTGCCTGCTGCCTCTGCGCTTCACGCCGGGCAGCGTGCTGCTGTATCTCTACCGCCCCGCCATCCTGCGCCGTGACCTCAGCGACGGTCTGGCCCGGGACATTCTGGCCCAGGCGGGGTACGACGGCAAAAGCTGTGGGCGCTGCGTGGCCACCCTGATCCGCCGTCTGCGGCAGGGCGGAGACTTTCCCCACGAGATCGGCCTGTTCCTCAGCTACCCTCCTGAGGACGTGAAGGGCTTCGTGGACAACCATGCCTGCAACTACAAGTGCGCGGGGCTGTGGAAGGTCTACGGAGACGAGCACCGGGCGCAGCGGATGTTTGACCGGTTCAAGCGCTGCACGGACACATATTACAAACTCTGGCAGGCCGGCGCCACCATTGAGCAGCTGGCCGTGGCAGGGTAAAAGAAAGGAAACACATACTATGAAAAAGACTGCTGTGATCTATTGGAGCGGCACGGGCAACACCGAGGCCATGGCCAACGCTGTCCTGGAGGGCATGAAGTCCGCCGGCGCGGAGGCGTCCCTGCTGACGGTGGACCAGGTGAACACCGCCGACCTGGGCGGCTACGCCGCCATCGCCTTCGGCTGCCCCGCCATGGGCAGCGAGGTGCTGGAGGAGATGGAGTTCCAGCCCATGTTCGACGCCTGCAAGAACAGCCTGGGCGGCAAGGCCGTGGCGCTGTTCGGCTCTTACGGCTGGGGCGACGGCCAGTGGATGCGCGACTGGGAGACGGACTGCGGCAACTGCGGCATCAACCTGGTCTGCGAAAGCGTGACCTGCTGCGACGCGCCGGACGACGCGGCCCTGGAGGCCTGCCGCGCGCTGGGCAAGACCCTGGCGGAATGACCGCTTCGGAGTTCCTGCGCCGCCGCCTGTGCCGCCGCGGACAGACGCTGCTGCCGGCGCTGGCCGTGCTGCTGGCCGCCGCGGCGCTGGACCGGTAAATGAAATAAGAGAGCATCCCCACAGGGGATGCTCTCTTATTTCGTTTTACAGCCATTTCTTGTGCTTGAAGAACCACAGCAGCCCCGCCACCAGCAGTATGCTGGCGGCGATGATGGCCGGATAGCCCCAGGCGGACTGCAATTCCGGCATATTCGCAAAGTTCATGCCGAACCAGCCGGTGATCAGCGTCAGCGGCAGGAACAGCACCGTCACGATGGTGAACACCCGCATCAGGTCGTTCTGCTGGATGGCCAGCTGGGACTGATACGCCTCCCGCAGCTGGGCCACCAGCTCCTGCAGGGAGCAGACCTTCTGCAGATAGCGATCCGTCCGCCGCCCCAGCACCGCCAGCCGCCGCAGGATCTCGTCATTCAGCAGTCCGTTGTCGTTGTCGCACACCTCGTCAAAGATGGTGTCCAGCTGCTCGTAATACCGTTTCAGCCGCAGCAGCTCCCGCCGCCACGCGGAGATGCGCTTCGGCGCGTCCTCCTTGGCCCGGCCCTCCAGGATCACGCTCTCGCCCTCGTTGATCCGGGCCTCCAGCTTCTCCAGATAGGCCATGTCGTCCTTGCACAGCCCGGCAAAGAACCGATACAGCAGCTGCTGGTTTTCCACCTCGCCGCCGGCGGTCAGTCCCTGCACCGCGCCGCGGACATACTGATCCGCCGCCTCGCCCCGGCAGAAGAAGAACAGATCCTCCCGGTCGATGTAGACCAGTATCTTGTCCGACTTGCCGCCCTTGTGCACGTCGTACCAGTCGAAGGCCAGCAGGTCGAAACTGTCGAACGCCTCGAAGCTCTCGGCCTGATGCGTCTCCACGTACCGGAACACGGCCTTGTCCATCTTGTCCGCCACCTGGGCCATGTCCTTCCACAGCAGCACCGCCTGCATAGAGCCGCCCTCCTTTCCCGTATCGCGTCAGCGGATGAAGTTAGTGGCCGTCTTGACCTCCTGCTCCGGCAGACCGTATTTCTCTTTCCCCAGCGCGATGGACTTCATCAGAAACGCCATGTTCCGCCCCAACGTCCGCATGGTCTGCAAGCCCTCCGCGTCCTGAGCGGCCTCGCCCTTGGCGCAGCCGTGTACGCTGTTCCAGTACTGGCTGGACGCCACCGGCATCCCGGAGATGGTAAAATACTTGTTCAGCTCGTCAAAGGTGGCGCTTGCGCCGCCCCGCCGTGCCACGGCCACCGACGCGCCCACCTTCATGCACAGCCCCTCGATCCCGGCGCAGTAAAACAGCCGGTCCAGCAGCGCGACCAGCGTCCCGTTGGCGGAGGCGTAGTACACCGGCGACGCGATGACCAGCCCGTCCGCCTCCATCAGCTTGGGCACAAGCTCGTTCACCATGTCGTCGAACACGCACCGCCCGGTGTCCTTGCACCGCCCGCAGGCGATGCACCCCCGCACCGGCTGGCCGCCCACCTGCACCGTCTCCACCTGACAGCCCTCGGCCTGCAGCGTCTTTTCCAGCTCCGCCAGGGCCACGGACGTATTGCCGCCCACCCGGGGACTTCCGTTCAGCATCAGCACTTTCATCATATACGCCTCCTGCGCTTTGATTTTCTGCCGCCAGTATAGCCCACTTCCGCCCGCCCGTCAAGTTGACTTTCCCCATCGCTGTGGTATAATAAACACAACATTCACTCACGATCGCGGAGGTGTAAAGTGGATAACATTTACAGCAAAAAACCGGAGGAGTGTGCCTATTCCTTCACCCAGCATACCGCCTGCGAGTTCTTCCCCTGCCACAAAACGGCCCGTCCGGAGGACTTCAACTGCCTGTTCTGCTACTGCCCCCTCTACACCCTGGGCAGCCATTGCGGCGGCAACTTCAAGTACCTGGAAAACGGCGTGAAGGACTGCTCCAACTGCCTGCTGCCCCACGGCCGCGGCAGCTACAGCTACGTCATGTCCAAATTCCCGGAGCTGATGGAACTGGCCAAAAAGAACCGATAACGAAAAAGGACGCCCTTAGGCCGCCTGGCATAAGGGCGTCTTTTTTCATGTCCCCGTCACCACCTCCGCGAAGCCGTTGGCGAACAGCCGGGCCGCCGCCAGCGCCTCGTCCAGCGTGTTGCCCGCCGCGCCTACCTCCACCAGCAGGCTGCCCGGCGTGAAATACTCGTTGTAGTCCGAGTTCCGCACCGTCACAGGCCGCATCAGCGTGGGATACTGGTCCGTCAGATGCTGCTGCACCGCCGCCGCCAGCTTCAGGTTCTCCTGCCAGCCCTCCCAGCTGCTGCCCATCACCAGACTCACCTGGGCGCAGCTGGGGTCCTCCCGTGTGATGACCTTGTACTGGTGGCCCGCCTTGTCCTCCAGCGCGTCCCGGTGTACGTCCAGGATGAACGAAATGCTGGGGTACTTCTCCAGATACGCCTCGATGGCGTCCTCCGCCCGGTAGTACGCCCCGTTGTACGCCGGGTCGTCGTACAGCGCCCTGTCGTGGAGCACGGAGATGCCGTGCTCCGACAGCACCGCCGCCATCTCGTCCCCCACCCGCATCACGCTCACCGACGCGTCCGCCGTGCGGAACGAGCCGGTGCTCTCGTACTCCTGCCCCTCCGGCATGGTGTACGCCTCGCTGCCGTGGGTGTGCAAAATCAGCACCTGGGGTGCGTCCTCGCCCAATTCCGCCGCAAACGTGCCGTCAAAGACGATGCCCTCCACCGTCTGCCGGGAGGTGTTCTTGATGAACACGTCCCCCACCCGGATATACCCGTCCTCCGTGGTCACGGCCACCGTCCGGGCCATGTCGCTGTTGGCTGCCGTCCCGTTTTCCTCCGCGGCCGCCGGGGCAGGGGAGGGGTCATCCTCCGTGTCCAGCACCTCCGGCGTCTCCTCCGGCTCTTCCCGCCGGGCCGCCTCCACGTCGTACCGCGCCCGGGCCAGCTGGGGCGACTGCTCCAGCGCCAGCAGCGCCGGCAGCCCCATGGTGTCCGTGGCGCGGAACACGTCGCCCAGCTCCCACTGCACCAGCCGCCGCACCAGCTCCGACTGCCGCACCGCCTCCACCGCCGCCGTCAGGTCGTTGCTCCCGGCGCATACCGACACCAGCCACAGCGTTGCCGCCGCCAGCACCCCGGCCCATGCCCGCTTGTCCCGCTTCATCCCCGCCACCTCCGTTCCCTGCATCCTATGCAGCCGGAAGGGGGAGTAGAACAAAACTTGTCATTGCGCGACCAGTCCTCAGACTGGTCGTGGCGATCCGCGTCCCCGCGCCCGCAGGTGCGAAACCCTAAAGCCTCCCTCTGCGAGGGAGGTGTCACGGCGAAGCCGTGACGGAGGGAGAGAAAAAGGGAGACGGGCGGATGTGGGCATCCGCCCCTACGCACCGTCCATCGGTAAAACTTTGTAGGGCCGGACGACTCAGTCCGCCCCGCCGTGCAAAAGGGAGCGCCTACAGCGCTCCCTCAAATTTTACCCATGGTTCTATCTCCGGCGGCGCTTTTTCAAACGCCACCGCCTTCCCCGTCTCCGGGTGCAAAAACGCCAGCCGGTACGACCACAGCGCGATGGGGAACACCCCGTCGCCCTCCGCGCCGTACCGCCGTTCGCCCGCCAGCGGCCAGCCCCGTGACGCGAACTGCACCCGTATCTGGTGCGTCCTGCCTGTGTGCAGCCGTATCCGCACCAGCGCCAGCCCGTCCCGGACGGCCAGCACCCGGTAGTCCAGCCGCGCCTCCTGCACGCCTTTGCCCGGGCCGTCCGCCACATAGGTCAGCCGTTTTTCCCTGTCCCGGCCCAGCAGGTCGGTCATCTGCCCCTCGGCGGGGGACGGCACGCCCCGCACCACCGCCAGGTATTCCTTCTCGAACTGTCCCTCCCGGATCTGCCGCGACAGCTCTCCCGCCGCATAGGCGCTGCGGGCGCACACCATCAGCCCCGACACCGGCGCGTCCAGCCGGTGCACCGTCCGGATGCACTCCGTCCCCAGCGCCTGCCGCAGCAGGTCCGGCATCCCGCCCTTTGTGTCCGTGGCGATGACCCCGGCGGGCTTTACCGCCACCACGATCCGCCCGTCCGCGTATACGATGTCCATACCTTCACCCCTCTTTACCGGCAGTCTACCACATCTGTCACCATTTTGTAAACAAAAACACCTTGACAAAATGGGTCTAATACGTTAGACTGCAACCAAGGTCTACTGCGTTCGACCAAAGGAGGACGATACGATGGATACCCCCAAGATATTTGACAGCGAGCTGAAATTCTGCGAGATCCTCTGGCAGCACCAGCCTGTGAAGAGCAGCGAACTGGTGCATCTGTGCGCCGACCAGCTGGGCTGGAAGAAATCCACCACCTACACCGTCATCAAGCGCCTTACCGACCGGGGCGTGGTCAAGACCGAGGACGCCACCGTCACCGCCCTGGTGGGCAGGGAGGACGTGCAGCGCGCCGAGAGCCGCGCCTTCGTCCAGCGCAATTTCAGCGGCAGCCTGCCCGGCTTTCTCAACGCCTTCGTAGGCGGCAAGGGATTGACGGCGGCGGAGGCCGACGAGCTGCGCCGCATGATCGACAAGTTCGAGGAGGAACACCATGGATAACATTTTTACCACGCTGCTCACCCTCTCCTGGCAGGCCGGCGTCATCGCCCTGGCGGTGGCCCTGGTGCACCTGCCCCTGCGCCGTGCGCCCCGCTGGGCCGTGTGCGCCCTGTGGGCGCTGGTGGCCCTGCGGCTGCTGCTGCCCGTCACACTGGAAAGCCCCGTCAGCCTGCAGGCGGAGGAAGCCCCGCCCATCCGGGCCTACCACGCCATCCAGCAGCGGGAGACGGACACCGCCGACACGCCGGTGACGTCCGTGCCGACGGATACGCCCGCCGCGCCCGTCGTTCCCGGCCAGGTCCAAACCACCACCCGGGTCTCCGGCGGCGAGCCTGTGTCCCTGACCCGCCTGCTGCCGTGGCTGTGGCTTACCGGCGTGGGCTGTATGCTGCTCTACATGGCCCTCAGCTACCTGCGTATGTGGGCCAAGGTCCGTAAAGCACCACACCTTTACAGCAACGTCTACCGCTGCGGCGACTTCGGCACGCCCTTCGTGCTGGGCCTGTTCTCCCCCCGCATCTATATCCCCGACGGCCTGCCGGAGGACAACCTGCCCCAGGAGCTCTCTCACGAGCGCTGCCACATCCGCCGGGGCGACCACATCGTCAAGCCCCTGGCCTTCCTGCTGCTGTCGTTCCACTGGTTCAACCCCGCCCTGTGGCTGGCCTATATCCTGCTGGGCCGCGACATGGAGCGGGCCTGCGACGAGCTGGCCCTGAAAAATGCCGACGATGCCGGCCGCGCCGCCTACACCCGCGCTCTCGTCTCCTGCGCCGCCCGACCCCGCACGGCGGCGGTGTGCCCCCTGGCCTTCGGCGAGATCGCCGTCAAGGAGCGTGTGAAGAGCGTGCTGCACTACAAAAAGCCGGCCCTGTGGGCCGCCGTGCTGCTGGCCGTCGCCGCCGCCGTCATCGCCGTCTGCCTGCTGACCAAGCCCCAGTCCAAGACCCTCACCGACCCCGGCCAGTGGGATGCCCGGCAGCTCTACGCCCTCCGCACCCAGTACGTGGGCGACAACGCCACCGTGGGCGCGATCTTGGAGGCCCTGGGGCTGCCGGAGATGGGCGGTACTGCGGACAGCGACACATACGCCTATTCCATCCGCCTGAACACGAACAAAGAGCCCCTGGGCGTAACGGTGTGCTATACCTTCGAGGACGCGCTGCCGGAGCGCAGCGCAGCGTGGAATCGGCAGATGGCACAGCGCAGCTACGTTGTGATGGCGCTGGTGGACAACATTGAGTGGGTCAGCTGGAAGGATATACAACGGCAAACGGAAACCAGCGTTCCCACTGGTGTGGTCTACGCCGGGGACTTCCCGGACGAGATTAGCGCCGCCCGGGAGAGCGCGGAGGGCTTGCAGGCGTTTATGAACGTGCTGCAAGCGAAGTCGGACGACGGTTCGCTGGTCTATTATCCGGGTGACGCGCAGCCGGGCATGGAGATCACCCCCTGGCCCACCCTCATGGAGGAAAACGAACCCCACAGCGTCAGCGCCGAGGACTACGGCATCACCTACACGGCGGACAATATGCCCGACTGGTACACCTGGGACACCGTCCCCCTCAGCTATCTGTGCGCCTACTACCTGAACGCGGACGGCGCGTATGCCGAGGCCGCCATGGACGTGCTGGCCCGCCGCTGCCGGCAAGCCCCCGACACCGTCATGGCCTATATCCGCTCCCTCTCCGGCCAGCAAGCCCCCGATGGCCGCGGTGACGCGGCGGAGGTGCTGCTGGCGGACATCAGCGCCTGGGATCTGGGCGACGCCGCCATTGTGGACGGCTCCGAGATGGGCCAGCAGGTCAGCCAGGTCATTCAGGGCCTCAGCGTGCAGGTCACCGGCGTCCATGACTACGCCAACGAGACCGTGGCCTACGACGAGTACGACTCCGGCCTGGTCACCGTCTACACCGTCTACCCCGGCGCGACGCTGGACGTGATGGTCGCCCCCACCTATGACAACAGCGAGGGCCGCACCCACGGCTGGTATAAGCTCTATATGAAGAACGGCGACACCATCGAGCTGTTTCCCCAGACCGGCCCGTTCGACCTGACCAACGCGCTGGGCATCTACGCCGAGGGCGCGTATCTCATCCGCTTCACCACCTACGGCGGCAACTACCTGACCTTTAACGAGAACGGGGAGGGCATGGCGGACGTGCCCGCCGTCAAGTTCACCGGCAGCGGCTACACCATGTACGTCCTGGACGACGGCAGCTGGGAGCGCGTCACCATTCCCGGCCTGGACGGCACGCCCAAGGTGTCCGGCAAGCCCGCCGAGATCTGGCAGAGCACCTACGACACCTCCGCCCGCCTCTCCGTGGTCCACCTGGACGCCATGACACTGGACGACGCCAAGAGCTGGGCCGTGGGCGCGGCAGGGCGGATATACACCCTCACCGAGAGCAAGCAGGGCGATATGTCCGGCACGAACACCACGGAGACCATGTACTGGACGTGCGCCTTCTACGGCACGGACGAGAACCGCTTCGCCGTCATCAAGACCTACCCCCTGAATTTGACGGAGCGGTTGGGCTACGCCCTCAACGCCATGGCCGACACGTTCACGCCCCTGGCCGCCCAGCCTGATGGCCTCACCACGACGGACACGACCCGGCTGGAGGTGGTCCGCGTCACCTGGGAGACGGGGGAGACGCAGACGCAGTATATCCCCCTCACCGACGCGCAGGTGCAGACCATCCTGTCCGAAAAGGCCGCGGTGCAGCCGGAGTGGCATCAGGTCTGCGCCACCCTGCACCGCAGCAGCGAGGACATCCGCTATTACGGCACTGCCGATTACCCCGTGCCGCCCACGGTGCTGAAGCTCCTGACGGAGCAGGGTGGTTATGAGTTTGTCACACCGGAGGATTTCCGGGGCAATATGACCTCCGCCAAGCTGGAGTTCTACGGCGGCGAGACGTACACCGCCGCCCAGGCCGACCTGCCCGCCCTGCAGAAGATGCTCACCAACGCCCGGCCCTACGGCGGCGCGTCCTCCTGCGGCTTCTCCGCCAGACTCACCGTCACCTTTGACGACGACCGCACCGTGTCGGTGCTGAAGGGCACGGACAGCTGCGCCAGCTTTATGTTCGGCTCGTGGAACACCGCCATGGTGTCCAGCAGCGAAAATGAGCAGTTCTGGCAGATCTTCGGCGATCCCCTTGAGGAATAGAGGAATAGAGGGATAGAATAACACAGGAAAGGGAGGGGCGTCGCCCCTCCCGCCGTTTTACGGACGCACCGCTTGCCTCTCCCTTTGGGAGAGGTGGCCGAGCGCAGCGAGGGCGGAGAGGGGGAACAATGACCAGTCTATCTTATTATTCGAAAAAGGCTGCGAGGCCCTCTCAGTCACCTGCGGTGACAGCTCTCCCAAAGGGAGAGCCAAGAGTCTGCATTCCTCTACCGAGGGCCTACACGTCATACGTTTCGGGCGGGGCAGAGCCCCGCCCCTACATTGTCATTGCGAGGGCGCTTCGCGCCCGTGGCAATCCGTTCCTCTCGTCTTGCCTCCCTCTGTGAGGGAGGTGTCAGCGCTCCGCGCTGACGGAGGGAGAGCTATTTTACGCCGCACTCCGCTGCTCGTCCGTAGGGGCGGGGTTCTACCCCTCCCGCCGATCTTGCACAATGTTCCGGGCGGGGCAGAGCCCCGCCCCTACACTGTCATTGCGAGGAGCGAAGCGACGCGGCAATCCGTATCCCCGTCTTGCCTCCCTCTGCGAGGGAGGTGTCATGGCCTTTGGCCATGACGGAGGGAGAGCTATTTTACGCCGCACTCCGTTGCTCGTCCGTAGGGGAGGGGCTCTGCCCCTCCCGCCGTTATCGCGTTATGTTTCGGGCGGGGCAGAACCCCGCCCCTACACACGCCTACCGACCGTGCGCCACACCGGAGGGTGTTTCCAAAGGGGAGGGGTCGCGACCCCTCCCTTTTGGTCGTTTCAAGGGGATTGGATTTTTAAGGAAAGGGGGAAATCGAAATCCCCCTTTCCTTAAA
>CAVGVB010000054.1:0-11289 GCA_963632705.1 bacterium
TCGTGGTGTTCTGCACGACCTACGCGCTGATCCTCCCGGCCATCACCATGACCGGTGATACATACTGCGAAAAAGAAGAACATACCCACACACTAGAGGACTGCTACGAGCGCGTTCTGATCTGCGGCTACGATGAAACCGAAACGGAAACGGAAACGGAAACGGCGCATCAGCACACAGACGCGTGCTATGAGACGAGAAGCGTCCTTGTCTGCGGGCAGGAAGAGCGGACTTCCCATACGCACGGCGCCGAATGCTACACGCAAGAATCCAGCCTCAGCTGTGGGCTGGAGGAGGGCGAAGACCATACGCACGATGAGAGCTGTTATACGCAGACGGAAACGCTGACCTGCGGACTGGAAGAAACCGAAGGTCATACGCACGATGAAAGCTGCTATCAGGAAGAGAGCGTTCTGGTCTGCACGGAATCCACCGAATCCACGGAAGCGACCGTCGAAGGCCATGTTCATACAGACGCCTGCTATGAAGAACAGCTTATCTGTGAAATAGAAGAACATACTCACAGCCTGATCTGCTACTCCAACCCCAGTGCCGACGTGGAGAGCGCGTCCGTCTGGGAGAGTACCCTGCCGCAGAATCTCGGCGATAACTGGGCGGAAAATGTGGTGGCAGTGGCGAAGAGCCAGCTTGGCTATATGGAGAGCACCGCGAACTACACCGTTCTGGACGACGGCGCGACCATGAAGGGCTACACACGCTACGGCGCGTGGTATGGAATGCCCTATGACGACTGGTGCGCCATGTTCGCGTCGTTCTGTCTGCATTACGCGGGCGTACCGCAGAGTTCCGTTCCCTATGCCTCCGGCTGCGTCTACTGGGTGGAGCAGCTGCAAAGCGCGGGGCTGTTTGATAACAGCTACCCGGAACCGGGCTTCCTCGTATTCTTTGACACGGACGGCGACGGTCTTTCCGATCATGTCGGTATTGTGACCGAAGCGAACGGCGAGACGATCAGCACTGTCGAGGGCAACATCGGCGGCGCGGTCGTGGCGCGCAGCTATCCGGTCAGCGACAGCACCATCCTCGGCTACGGCGTACTGCCGGAGAACCCGAACGCGCAGACGGACGATGCCATCATGCCCGCGGAGGTGCTGCCGGACGACGTGGTGGACGGCGGCACGTTCCAGAGCGTCGAGGGCAACGAAATGACATGGACGGTCACGCAGGACAGTGACGGCGAGTACATCATGACCATTTCGGGCGAGGGCAAGATGCCGGATTATTGGGAAAAAACCGCGCCCTGGGAGGCGTACCGAAATTCGAACCGCATCATAAAGGAGCTGATTTTTGCTGAGGGTGTGACCAAGATCGGTGAGGGAGCCTTCGCCAGATGCAACGTTCGGAAAATAACGTTTTCAAGCACCATTACGGAAATCGGTAGCAGAGCGTTCAGTTACTGCGCCGATTATCTTAGTGATAAACCGCTGGTTATCCCCGGCACGGTTAAAACGATTGGAAGCAGCGCATTTGCGGAAACCCCACTGGGAGACATTATTTTGGAAGAGGGCGTGGAAACTATAGGCGCTGACGCGTTTACAAAGGGCACGAATATTACGCTCTATATTCCATCAACTGTTAAGCAGATTGGAAATAATAACCATAGCGGCTCGCTCTGGTATGGCATCAGTAAGTATGTTGTTGCGGAAGGCAATGCATATTATAAGACCGATGGCGACGCTTTGTACACCATGGACGGGACGGTGCTGGTCGATTTTGAAAAGGGCAGATTTCTGAAAGAGTACCACATTGCCGATGGTGTGACGACCCTGCCCCATCGCAGCCTGATTACCGACAACTGTGAAGCATTGTATCTTCCGACGTCGGTAAAAAGCGCGGATCGCACCATAAGCGGAAAATACAAGAGAATTATCTTTGCAGACGGAACTGAGAGCGAGTCATTGGCATCGTTGACCCTGACTTATTATAGTTGGGGCGGCAGCGACTCAAGTGAACTGTTGGAGTATCATCTGCCGCGAAACCGGTCGCTGGTGCTGGGCGGACTGGTGCAGGGGAACTGGCCGAATGTGACGGACTTTGAGATCCCCAACGGCGTGACAAGATTTGCGGCGAACCTGACCGACGGCTCCATGATGGGGCTGCAAAGACTGCGCTACAACGCGGCAAGCGCCACCTTCGACGCCGCCGCGACGAACCCCTGCGGCCCGGACGCCTCCTTCGCGCTGACCATCGGCAATGAGGTGGATACGCTCGCCGAGGGCTTCTCCTACTTTGTGAACCACGCGACCTCCATCGTTTTTGAGCCGAACAATCAGATCACGATTGCCGAGGGCGCGTTTGCGAATGCTCCCGCGCCGCTCACCGGCCTCAGCGGCACGGTGTATGTGGACGCGCAGGGCGTGGTGTATTCCTACGACGCTTCCGCAGGTACGGCAAGGCTGGTCTATGTTCCGGGGAACGTCACAAGCGTGACCATTCCCGCCTCCATCACTCCGGAGGACGGCGTGACCTGCGCGGTCACTTCCGTGGGCGCGAACGCGCTCTGCCTTGCGGAGACGCTGACGAGCATCACTTTTGAAGATCCTTCCGCCATCACGGCGATCGCCGCGTACGGTTTTGCCAACTGCCCGTCCCTTACCAGCGTGAATGGCGAAACGACCGTGGATGAGGCTTCGGCCACGTTCCCCAACGCGGCAAAGGGCTATGGCATCCTTGACAACACCGGCCTGACCGGCTCCTCCGGCAGCGGCGGAATGGATGAGGACGACATGAACGGCGACGCGGATCTCACTATAGAAAAGGACGACAAGTCCTATCTTGAGATCAAGGTCGCCTCCAAGGGCGAAACGCTCCAATGGAAGGCGAATGGCGACGGAACCGGCGGCTATACGCTCCTGACGGGCGACACCATGACCATCACGGCGGCCGCGGGCAACACGCAGGGAAACACCGAATATGTCTACCGCGTGTATCTCCAGAAAGGCACGGCAGACTGCGTTCTGAACGTCACCCCCGGCCAGACCTATACCTTTAATAACAACACCGTGAACTGCTACGCGACGGAGGACCCGAACACCGTGTGTCTGGAGTTCGTTCCCGGCATCGGCAATACGCTGAGCTTCCCCGTGACAGCCGTGTATCCCTCTCCCACCAGCGCGGGCGGCGGCCTTACCATCTGGGGCGAGATCCTGACAGCCGATCAGGCGACAGATAAGACGAGTGTCCGCACACCGGACAAAAAGATCGATGCCTTCTGGAAAACCCAGCGCGATCCATACACGCTTACCAAGACCCTGAACGGCGCGGCATCCACCAGCATCACCGCCGCCGCGGACGGCGCGGCCAGACCCGCGAGTAACCTCGTCTGGAACATCAAGCTGGACAGAGGCACGGATACGACCTCTGCCTACGGTAAGGACATCGCAAAGTCCGTGGATTTCACCGATCAGCTCACGCTCCCGTCGGGACTTCATTGGACGCAGGCGGTTCTGGACGCGGCGCAAAGCGGCGGCATCCGCGCCAGCGGCAACAACATTTACGCGGGAGACATCAAGATCGCCACCATCACCGGAACCAACTGGTCCGGCCGCGGGGCGGCGTTGAGTGAGGATGGCGGAAATCTTGTGTTCCGCTGGAAATATACCAATACCTCCAGCACCACAGAGCTTGGCTCCAGCACCGGCACCATCACCGTCTACCCGGAGGCGCTGGAGGCTGATCTGAGTACCTTCACCGAAGACAGCGCGACGCTGACCAATACGGCGGACGCCACGGTCCACTATACCTACAGCGCGGACGATGCGCTTACTGCCAGCGTGGACAGAACCCTTACGCTGCAGAAGGGCGAGCTGACACTCTCCAAGAGCGCGGAAGGCGGCTATTATTTCGGTGAGGACATCACCTACACGGTAACGCTGAAAAACAGCGGACTGACGAACTGGGTGGGCGATGCGGATACCGCCTACGTCGTTCGGGACGAGCTGAGCAAGTACAGCTATATCTCTCCGGAGAACATGGAAAAGATGTTCACGGGCGAATACGGCGATAACCTGACCATTACCATAAAGAACGCGACCCTTGCCCTATGGGAGCAGGTCACGGGCGCTATCGGCGAGACCACCTCCTACCGCACCTCCGGCAACAGCAATATCGGCATGAGCGGACAGACCCTTACCGTCACGAAGTCCGAGGACGGCTATACCGTTACCGTGACGGGCGACGGCACCTATACCGGCGCGACGGCGGCAGAGGCACTGCAAAGCGCGGGCTACGCCGTCTCCGTGAACGCGGCCTACACCTGCCAGTGGACGCTGGAGCAGGGCGAGGCGGAAACACTGACTGTTCCCGCGGGCGCGGAGTATACCTTTATGGTCTATGCCGCCGCGAAGGACACCTTCGGCATGCTGCCGAAGGACTGGCCGAACGAATACGCCTCCGGGCAGGCGGTCAGCGTCATAAACACGGCAAAGCTGATCAGCCAGACGGGCGGGAAAGAAAGCACGCTGAAGAGCGCCTCCGCACAGACCAAGATCTATCGGGAGGCCGTTATCAGCAAGAGCGTCTATGACGAGGATAATACCAAGCTGGATGGCTACACCGTATCGGACGGCGCGGTGCTGAACTATCAGCTGGACTTCACCCACTACGGCAGCGGCGAATACGACAACCTGCCCATGGTGGACGATCTCTACGGAAGCCAGTATCTGCTGGTGCGGGCGGACATGAACCCCAGCCTTGCAGACCGTGGGCTTACCACAAAGGAATCCAACGGCGTTACCTACTATGTTCTGACGGAGGGCACCTATGCAAACGTCGTGGTGGGCGAGGACGATGAGGAGAACTGGCTGACCGCCGCTACTATCACCGTGACCAAAACGGACACGGAGCAAAAAGAGGAAACGACCGGACACAGCTATACCGGCATCCACACCCAGATCAAGTGGTACTTTGCCCATCTGGACGGCGGACATTACAGAAAGAGCGTCCGTTATCAGGCCATGGAGGATCTGAGCGTCACCGGCGTCAGCTATTCTCTGGGCAACATCGTCTGGATGAACGACCGGACGAATGACCGGATCTACGCCGCCGTCTCCTGGGGCGACGGAACGCTGATCGAATTTGACAAGAGCCTTGTAGAGACAAGGGGCGACACGCCGGCGCGGGATGTGCTGGACGCGGACGATTATTCCGTGATCGCGCCCGGCGAGGCCGTGACCTATCGCCTTACGCTGAAAAGCGACGGTAATACGAACTACACCATCAGCGGCAAGGATATTATCGATATGCTGCCGGAAACCTACGGCGTGTTCACATGGGAAAAGGGCACGAACATCACGCTTCAGGTCGTCACGACGGGGAGCGTCGAACCAACGGGTCTTGAGAACTGGAGCCTTGTCGATGGGGCCGACACGAGCATCGGACTGACCGGCGGACGGCAGTGCGTGACGTGGCCGGAGGAGACACAGATCACATTCAGGGGCGCAAGCGCCGTGTATCTCTATGTCACGCTGAACTTCCCCACGGATACGGAGGGTAGCAGCGATACCTGGTCGCAATATGCCGCGAAGAACGCCGGCATGATTCTGGACAACACCCTGTATGTCTACCGCTTCCCGGACAGCGTGGAGCACGAGCTCAAGGAAACCGGCGAGGTGCTTCTCCAGAAGGGCGTGCTCGCGCAGGCGATATACAACAACAACGGGTACTTCTATCCGACCGGAAGCAACCGCCAGAATTACGCGAACAACGACGGCAATGCGCGCGCGGTGTTCTACTATGTGGCGCTCTACAACGGTGGAAACAAGCGGCTGTATCTGAACGACCTGCAGGACAAGCTCCCCACCGGCTTTACCTATCTGAAGATGCTGCCCGAAATCAGCCAAGACCCAGGTGAGAGATGGTATATCACGAACGGCAACACCATTAAAACGACGGGCGGTATGGCCAGCAAGCTCATCAATCTCACCGACAATGCGGGCGGCGAGACGGTAACATACCGGAGCGCTTCCGTGACAGCGACCCCCTCCGCGGATAAGACGAGCGTCACCTTCTCGCTGAGCGCCGGAAGCGGCAGCTACAGTCTGAAATATGACGAAAAGCAGCAGCAATATTATCTTGACCACGGCGAAGCGCTGGTGTTCGCCTATGCCGCAGATGTTGGAACAGCGGAAACGACAACAGATACTGCTACCAACACCGTCGCCATGCCGTACACGGATCACCTGTCCACCGGCGTCTCTCAGATCAGCAAGGACGATGTACCGGTCAGCGCCGTGACCGGCGAACGCTTCAAGGACTGTAACGACGGCGACCGCAGGGTCATGAGCGGCAATGCGGTGAAGGAGAATTACGGCTTTACCGGCAACGAAGAAACGTGGCTCGTGTCCAGCGTGAACCTGCAGCGCGGCAGCATCGTTCCCGGCATCACAAAGTACACAGAATCCTACACGGACAAAGGCGGCGCGACACATACCTACACGAACTCCGTCGGCCCCACGGATACGGTCCACTGGCGCGTCCGGGTGCAGAATACGGGAACCGTCTCCATGACGGATTACACCGTGACGGACGTGATGCCAAGCCCCTATGTGTTCACCGGAGCGGTGGAATACGCCATCTATGATTCACAGGGTCGAAGCATGTTCTCCGGCACGTTCCTGACCTTTGACGGGACGCGCACAGGCAGCGACGAATCCGTCTCGGTCACAAATGGCTGGGGCGGCGGCACGGTCAGTCTGCCGCTGGACGGAACGGAAGTCTGGCTGGATAAGAACAAGAATGAGGTGTCCGCGGCCATGAGCCGGGACGACAAGGGGAATGAGATCCTGACCCTGCACATCCAGACGCTGAAGCGCTCCATCCCCGAGGGCGGCTACATGGACCTGACCTTCTCCTCTGTGAACCCGACAAACAACTACACAAATTCCGTCTATGTCAATCAGGCCACGATCACGCCGAACCAGCAGACCTTCACAAACGCCGGTCAGGGCAGCATCGTCCGGGACGAGAGCGGAAAGGCCGTCAGCGTGCGCAACTCGTCGCCTGTGACAGTCACCTTCGGCTATGCCACAAGCTCAGAGAAGCGTGTGACCGAGACGGCAAACGAAAGCAATACGGCGGTCTCCACGGATGTGGAGAACAACTGGATCCTGCTTCCATCAAGCGAAAGCGAGTTCCGCTATACGCTTACCGTCCACAACGATACCGATAAGGCCATGACGAAACTGGTTCTGATCGACAACCTGCCGGAGGTGGGTGACCACAGCCCCTTTGACAGCACGGCGGAGCGAAACAGCGAGTTCAATGTCAACTTTGCCGCGGAGCCCAATGTTACGGTCATCGTCACGCCGGAGAACGGAGAACCCGCCGCGCTTAACAGCCAGTATTACACCGTGGAGTACAGCAGTGAAACCTCCTTCGGCGGGCAGCAGAGCGACGACTGGAAGGGCGAGAATACCGGAAAGTGGACAAGCTCTTCTACCAATGCACGCTCCATGCGCATTGTCATTACCGACGAGGGTAAGACACAACTTCCTGCCAAGTGCAAGATAGAGGTGAGCTTCAGCGCGAAGGTTGGAGCCAATGCCGAGCCGGGAAAGATCGCGTGGAACAGCTTCGGCTACCACTATGGGCTGGCTGACACACAGGCAGAGCTGGAGGCCATGCCGCTGGTCGTCGGCGTGAAGATTCCCTCCGTACCGACGCTTACCAAGCAGCTGGTGGACGACCGGAATCAGCCGGTCACGGCGGACGCGGACGCGAGCTTCCGCTTCCTGATCTACGAAGGCGAAGCATTGAGCGGATACGACACGGAAGAAGCGCTCAAGGCAGTGCTTGACACGGCTGGTCGTAAGTACATGGAAACTACGCTCACGGTAAACGCCGGAGCCTCGGAAAGCGAAGCGGTGATGCTCAATCCGACCGAGGCGTTCGGGTGGACGGAAGGAGCGCGGTACACGGCGGTGGAGCTGACGGGTGAAACGGAAGCCTACCGGCTCTCCGGCTTCGTCGGCGCGGATAAGACCGTTACCTTCACCTATCATGCGGCAAGCGATGTTGTGCTGATCTGCCGCAATACGCTCTGGAAGTGGTCGATCAACCTGATCAAGGTGGACGGCAGCAACGCGCAGACCAAGCTTCCCGGCGCGGTGTTCGCCCTGTACAGCCCCGATGCGGAAGATCAAATCGAGGTTCCTGACGAATATTCCGAGCTGGACATCCAGACGGAGATCACCGTTGACGATGAAACATGGTATCTGTGCGGCGTGAAGACCACCGACGAAGACGGCGCCGCGCAGTGGACGAAGCTCAGCTGTGAAAGCTATTATCTGCTGGAGATAAAGGCCCCCGACGGCTACAACCTGCCAGAGAATCCGGGCCAGCTTCTGCATCGTGATGACGCGGTACAAAGCATCTGCACCGTTACCGTGCGGAACACACCGGGCTACGCTCTGCCCAAGACCGGCGGAGCCGGTACGCTCCTGTTTACAATCGGCGGAACGCTGCTTCTGGCGGGAAGTCTGTTGCTTGGATATGTTCTGAGGCGCAAACGGGAAAGGAGGTCAATGTAACAGCCTCCAAACCACGGCGAATCTATGCGCCGCAGCATATCCTCCATAAAAATCCACTCTATTACAGAAAGAAAGGAATTCAGTTATGAAAGCACTGAAAAAGTCACTCGCTCTGCTGCTGGCACTGCTGCTCACGCTGGCAATGGGCACCACCGCGTTCGCGGCGGGAGAAACCTACACGATCACCATCGAGAACGACGCAGCGGGTCATATCTATGAGGCGTACCAGATCTTCGCCGGCGACCTGAGCACCAACGATGATGGGAAGACAGTTCTCTCCAACATCGTCTGGGGCAGCGGCATTACCGACGCAGGGAAAACCGCCCTTCTGAGCTTCGGCAAGGCTGAGGGCGAAGAAGCCTTCGAGGACGCTGCCGCGCTCGCCAAGTCCCTGACGACCACGGCGCAGGCGCAGGCCTTCGCGAAGGAAGCCGCCAAGTATCTGGCCGCGCATACGGACAGCAGCACACAGTCGGAGGGAAAATATACCATTTCCGGCCTTGCGGCGGGCTACTATCTGGTCAAGGATAAGGACAACACGCTGATTAACGAAGACGATTTCTACACCGCCTACATCATGGAGGTCGTGAAAGACGTGACCGCGCAGCCCAAGGGCGACAAGCCTGAGCTGAAAAAAGAGATCAAGCACAACGAAAAGGGCACTTGGGAAGTCGTGGGCGACAATCAGATCGGCGACACCGTCGAGTTCCGCACCGTTACCACTATCCCCGACACCAGCGCCTATACCGAGTATAACTACATCATCCACGATACCATGTCCGTCGGTCTGACCTCCAATGTCAAGTCTGCCGCCGATGTACAGATTCTGGTGAATGACACAGGCAATGCGCTGAGTGCGGACTACTACACTGTGACCGCCAATGGCAACAGCTTTGATCTGAAGATCGACGTACTGAAAGCCATTGCGGACGGCCAGATGACGGATGGTGATAAGCTGTACACCTACTATTCCGGCGTGCTGAATGAGGATGCCAAGACCTACGATGAGGGCAGCCAGAACAACGAAGCGTATCTGGAATACAGCAACAATCCCAACGACACCACCGGCAAGGGTCAGACCGAGAAGTCCAAGGTCTATGAGTGGACGTTCAAGATGCAGGTCAATAAGGTGAATGAAAAGGCTGAAGCGCTGAACGGCGCAAAGTTCGTTCTGTCCAAGGTCGGCACCCTCAAGGTCGCCGACATGGCGTGCGATGAAGATGGCGTTCCCACTGCTACCACGGATCTGATTGCTCTGGTAAAGGAAGTGGACGGAACTTACCA
Organism: bacterium; assembly: GCA_963632705.1. Taxonomy (GTDB): domain Bacteria; phylum Bacillota; class Clostridia; order Oscillospirales; family Oscillospiraceae; genus Vescimonas. Next base: position 9,834 of record CAVGVB010000054.1, read on the forward strand.
CATTGCCACGGATGCGGAAATAGCCGACAGCCGCGTGGTCAAGGTCTATGACATCGATGCCGGCTCTCCCGTGATCAAGGGTTTGGACGACAACACCGACTATTATCTCTACGAGACCAAAGCTCCTACCGGATATAACCTGCTGGATGGCCCTGTTCAGTTTAAGATCACTGCCGAGTACACCACGGACGGCAGCGCACTGCTGGCAGGCTATCCGACGGTCAAGGTCGGCACGGCTGAGGCTTCCACCAACCTGAGCACGAATGTCATCAACAAGGAAGGCTCTGTCCTGCCCAGCACAGGCGGCATGGGCACGACCCTGTTCTACATCCTCGGCGGTCTGCTGGTCGTCGGTGCGGGCGTTGTGCTCATCACCAGAAAGCGCATGAGCAAGTCCGAGAACTGAGTTCTCAAATCAATCGGATCAATCTTTAATTCTGAACTTTTGCTGCGGGGGCGGGGCGCTTCACGCTCCGTCCCCTACAGCAGCAAGGAGAACCCTGCAAATGAAAAACAAAATATCTACCATATTCCTTTCTTTGGCTTTCCTTGCAGGCTTGTCCTTGCTTCTGTATCCGACAGCCAGCGATTACTGGAACTCCATGCACGCCTCGAAAGCAGTGGCGGATTACAGCGCGGAGGTAAACCGGCTGACGCAAACGCAGTACGATGAAATTTGGGCGGCAGCAACAGCGTATAACCAGTCCCTCCGGGATAGAAGCGGCAGCTTCTATCTGACGGACGAGCAGAAGGAGCAGTACGCGTCGCTGCTGGATGTGAACGGCACGGGCGTTATGGGCTATATCGAGATCCCCAACATCAAGCTGTCCCTGCCCATCTACCACGGCACGGAGGATTCCGTGCTTCAGATCGCGGTAGGGCATCTGGAATGGTCGAGCCTGCCGGTGGGCGGCGAAGGCACCCACTGCGTCCTCTCAGGCCACCGGGGACTGCCCAGCGCCAAGCTCTTCACCAATCTGGACCAGCTCGTCGAGGGAGATACCTTCGTGCTGCGGGTGCTGGATGAGGTGCTGACCTATCAGGTGGATCAGATTTTGATCGTCGAGCCGGAGGACACCGATGCGCTCAAGGCAGAGGAGGGCAAGGATCTGTGTACCCTCGTCACCTGTACGCCTTATGGCGTGAACTCCCACCGCCTGTTGGTGCGCGGGCACAGAATTGAAAATCAGGCGCAGGCCGAAGCCATCCGCGTCACCTCCGACGCCATGCAGATCGAGCCGCTGCTCGTGGCACCCGCCGTGGCGCTGCCGATGCTGCTCGTCCTGCTGATTGTTCTGCTGGCGTCCGGAAACAAAAAGAAACCCTATGGAGGAAAACGACATGATGAAAATTCGTAAAAAACTCCTTTCATTGCTGGTCTGTGCGGCGTGTGTACTCGCACTGCTGCCGGTGCAGGTCTTTGCCGCCGGCGCGATCGATACAAGCCGGGACGTGA
>CAVGVB010000055.1:0-11266 GCA_963632705.1 bacterium
CAAGGGGATTGGATTTTTAAGGAAAGGGGGAAATCGAAATCCCCCTTTCCTTAAACCGTTCTTTGGTTACTTTCTTTCGGGAAAGAAAGTGACCCGTCGGAGACACGAAGACAAAAACGGAAAAAGCCCCCTAAAACCACCCCTTCTTCCTCTTCGGCGGCGGCCCTGGCTCTCTCCGCTGAAACGGCTTATCCACCAATATGATGTCGTCCCCGAACTTCTGCACGCACTCCCACGGGATGTAAAAATCCTCTCCCCGCCCGAACAGCCCGAAAAACCGGCACGGCCCGAACACGATCAGCGCCTTCACCGTCCCCTCCGGGATCTGTACCTCCACGTCGCCCACGCACCCCAGCCGGCATCCGTCGCACAGATTGATGACCTCCTTGCGCCGCAGCAAGGTGAACCGACACAGCATTTTCCATCCCTCCCATCCTATGTCTATGCCCGCCGCAGCCCGTCCCATACCGTCGAAAACCGGGGCTTTTCACCGCCGGGAATAACCGCGCCGCCGCCGGGAGATACTGCCACTATCAACAAAGAAGGCAGGTGGCGTTATGCGCAGCAGGGTGGAGATATGCGGCATCAACACGGCGAAGCTGCCCGTTCTGAAAAACGATGAGATGGTGGCCCTCCTCCGCCGCACCAAGGACGGCGACCAGGACGCCCGCCAGCAGCTCATCTGCGGCAACCTCCGTCTGGTGCTGTCCGTCATCCAGCGCTTCGCCGGCCGGGGCGAGAGCGCCGACGATCTCTTTCAGGTGGGCTGCATCGGCCTCATGAAGGCCATCGACAATTTCGACGTCTCCCAGCCTGTCCGCTTCTCCACCTACGGCGTCCCCATGATCATCGGCGAGATACGCCGCTACCTCCGCGACAACAGCGCCCTCCGCGTCAGCCGCAGTATGCGCGACACGGCCTATAAGGTCCTCCGCGCCCGTGAGACGCTGCTGGCCGAGACCCAGCGCGAGCCCACCGTGGAGCAGATCGCCCAGTACCTCTCCATCCCCCGTGAGGAGGTGGTGTTCTCCATGGACGCCCTCAGCGACCCGGTGAGCCTGTACGACCCGGTGTACTCCGACGGCAGCGACGCCGTCTGCGTCATGGATCAGGTCCGTGACGACCGCTGCACCGATGAGCATTGGCTGGACCGCATCGCCCTCAAGGACGCCATCGCCCGCCTGGACCAGCGCCAGCGCAGCATCCTGGCCCTCCGCTTTTGTCAGGGCAAGACCCAGATGGAGGTCTCCACCGAGATCGGTATCTCCCAGGCCCAGGTGTCCCGCCTGGAAAAGGGCGCGATCTCCACCATCAAGAAAAATATGTGACCCATTATTGGGAAAAGCGTGTCTGCCCCAAAGCCTCCCTCTGCGAGGGAGGTGGCAACGCAAAGCGTTGACGGAGGGAGAGACGTAATACGCAATATTCTCTCCCCCAGTCGGCTTCGCCGCCAGCCCCCTCCCAGAGGGGGCCGGGAAAGCGTCCGCCCCTGTCCGCCCTCACACCGCGCAGCGGTGTCATTCCGAGCCAGTGACCGACGTCACTGGCGTGGGAATCCGTCTCCCCACGCTGCCGAAATTTCGCCATACCCCGCCAAAACCACCCCAAACCCACACTCTTTTCAAAATCGATCAAAATTTCTTCAACCTAAATACAAGGTTTTTCAAAGTTTCTCCATGTTCTTTCAAGCTCTTTTCAAGATAATTCCACCTGATTCCATACCCGGGATATGACGACACATCGCTAATTTACGATATTTCAAAAATCACACGCCTGCAAGGAGGGACTTCATCCATGCCCGAGGAACACACCCGCCCGGAGAAAAACGACCAGCCCGCCCCCACCCAGCCCATCGTGGATATGGGCAGCACTGTGGTAAAAAACAGCCGCGCCGCCATCCATACCCTTACCATCATCGGTCAGATCGAGGGCCACATGACGCTGCCGGAAACCACCAAAACCACCAAATATGAGCACATTCTGCCCCTTTTGGCGGCGCTGGAGCAGTCGGAGCAGATCGACGGCCTGCTGCTGCTTCTCAACACCGTGGGCGGCGACATCGAGGCGGGCCTGGCCATCGCGGAGCTTGTCTCCGGCATAACCAAGCCGGTGGTCACGCTGGTGCTGGGCGGCGGCCACTCCATCGGCGTGCCCCTGGCCGTCTGCGGCAAGGATACCTTCATCGCCCCCAGCGCCTCCATGACCCTCCATCCCGTCCGTATGTCCGGCACGGTCATCGCCGCCCCGGAGACGTACCGCTATTTTGAGCGGATACAGGAGAGAATAGTGGATTTTGTGGCCAAAAACAGCCGTATATCAGCTGAAAAGTTCCGGAAATTGATGCTGGATTCCGGCGATATGGCCAACGATGTGGGCACGGTTCTGTACGGGAAACAGGCGGTGGAGGCGGGGCTCATCGACCGGGTGGGATCGCTCTCCGACGCGCTGGAAGCCCTGTACGACAGGATCGAACAGGGCAAAACCCGAAAGAAATAGCTGCCCCGCAGGAGACACGCACCGCCGCGTCTCCTGCTTTTTTTGCCCCTGTCCGAGCGTGTCAAGAAGAAATTTTACAAATGACAAAAAATATCAATCTTGAAGCGTAACACAACTGCGTACCCGGACGCCTGGCAGCTGGCGGCGGGCTGTGTTACAAAGCGGTATCGCTGCGCGATGTAGCAGGGAAGCACCTCGCCAGTCAAGACCATGAAAAAAGGCAGCTCTCACGGGGGAGCTGCTTTTTTCATGCAGAGCGCCCTTGCGGGCGGTCTTGACAGACAGGTGTTTCCCTGCGTTGGGCAGACAACAGGACCTGCACCGCAGGTCCTGCTGACGCGATTTCATATCATGGGGACGCGGGGCGCGGCGTAACACAGAGCTTGCTGCAGCACCGGCGCCAGGATCGGGAAATTGTGTTACAATGGAAAAACCACGAACTATCCTGAAAGATAAGGGAGGCTCTCATGGGACACTACATGACAAAAGAGGAACGGATCATCTTGCAGACACTGCTGGACGAGAAAAGGCCGGTGAGCTACATAGCCCGGAAGCTGGGATGCTGCCGTCAGACAGTCTACAACGAGATCAAGCGCGGGCAGTATCTCCATAACTACGGGTACTATGACAAACTGCGGTACTCGGCGGACAAGGGCCAGCAGATACATGACTACAACCAGACCGCAAAGGGCAGGCCGCTGAAGATCGGGAACGACCACGCCTTTGCGGCCTACATTGAGCACAAGATCATCGTGGACAGGTACTCCCCAGCTGCCGCTCTGGCGGCGGCGCGGAAGTATCCGTTTGCCACGAGGATATGTGTCAGCACCCTATACAGCTACATTGACAAGCGGGTATTCTACGAGCTGGGCAACCGGCATCTATGGGAGAAGTGGAAGAAACGGCCAAAGAAGAAAGAGGGCGAGGAGCGCCGGGTAGCCCATCCGAAGCTCCCCAGCATTGAGATCAGGCCGGAGAGCATAGCGCGGCGGGAGGAATACGGGCACTGGGAGATGGACCTGGTGGTCAGCGGCCAGGGCGGAAAGAGCGTGCTGCTCACCCTTACGGAGCGCATGAGCAGACAGGAGATCATCGTCAAGCTGCCGGATCGAAAGGCGGAGACGATACGGCGGGCCATAGATCGGCTGGAACGTAAAACGCCGGGCTTCCGGCAGAAGTTCCGCAGCATCACCACCGACAACGGCTCGGAGTTCATGGAGTATGACAAGCTCGTCAAGAGCTGCCGCTGTAAAGGAAACCGTTTTGACATCTACTACTGCCATAGCTATTCCGCCTGGGAGAAGGGCAGCGTAGAGAACCACAACCGCATGATCCGCCGCTTTTTCCCCAAGGGGACGAACTTTGACAAGGTGACGTCGGCAGACGTGCGGCGGGTGCAGGACTGGATGAACAACTATCCGCGCCGGGTATTAGGTTGGCAAACACCAATTCAGGCGGCATAGCGCAGCCCACCCCTGCGCGGGCAAGCCCTTGGCGCAGGGGTGGGCGTGTGTAACACATTTGCAGTTAAAACCTGGCTTGGATGAGCGCCGCAGCGAGATCCTCTTGTGTTACGCTACTTCCGTATTTTCCTCTGACTTCTCCGCCACTTCCGGGACGGCTTGACCACACCGTCCATGTTGGCCTGCTGTTCGTTCCGGCGCAGAGACAGTATCTCTTCCTCGGACATCATATCCCCCTCGCGGAATGACTTTTGCAGATTGCCAACACAGGCCAGGGTATTATAGGCGTTGTAGTCCCTGTCCGTGATGAACCAGCAGCGGCGGGTCAATGGAGTAAGCAGCTGGGCGTTGGTGGCGTTCTCCATCTCCCAGGCATCATAGAGGTTCTGACGCTGGAAGCGCCACAGCTTATCACAGTCCACCACGCAGCTTGTCACCTGACGGAGCAGGGCGTCTACATGGCCGAAGCGCTGAGCGGTGTAGTACATGGATATGTGATAGTGTCGACAGGTCAGCAGCGTATTCAGGAACAGCGGGTCAATGTTGCTCTTGAAGTTTCGGCTGTTCATCTGGACGCTGAACTCATCGCCCAGCACCAGCGTGACGGTGAGGGTATCGTGCTCCTTGTCATACTGGCCGTTCTTCTCGGCGCAGTAGACCACCTGCTGGAGGGAGACGAAGTCATCATAGGGGATGGACAGGGCCACATTGGACAGCACCTTGACCCGCTGCTCTACCCACATCTCCCGCTCCCTGTCCCAAACCATTTTACCGTCATACTGCTCGAACATAGACACGACCTTATGGACGGCGGAGAGCGTCTTACCCTTACCGAACAGGCCCACATAGGCCGCCAGTTCGCCGGTGCTACACTCGTTCCAGCGCCGGTACTTGATATATGCGTACAGATCGGTGACACCGTAGCGTACCAGCTTCACCGGGTGGAAGAACGCACAGCGCACGGTGGGGAAGAACACCAGCACCAGGCCCAGGCCGATGAGGATCAGGATGGTCATATCAGAACCTCCGCCAGTTGACCAGGGCCGAGGCCACCGCCGCCACGATGCGGAATACCCCAATGACCAGGACAATGCCGATGAACACCGTCAGCAGGTATGGGATCAGCTCGGCCATATTGGTGGGCGGGACTACGTCCACGCCCACGATCTGAAAGAACTCAGCCACGACAGCAGCCATTAAAACACCCCTTTCACAAGTTTCCAAACCAGCATACAGAAGCCCAGAACCAGGAACAGCAGCAAATAGCCCTCGGTAACGGTATACTCCTCAAAGGGCTTTTGCAGAAACAGGCTGACGTCCGCCTCGGCGGGCAGCGTGGTGGCGGTCTCACCGGCCAGCAGCGCCGGGTCATTGGTATAGAGGATAGAGCCGTCCGTGTCATAGATCGTGGTGGGGACGGTGGGTGTCTCTTCCTCTTCCGGCTCTTCGCCCGGCTCAAGGGCAGGCTTCAACGCCCAGTCGGGTATATCCTCGGTCATGGAACTGGTGTCAGCCCCGGTGGCGTAAGCGTTTGCGGTGAGCATAAGGCACAGCGCCAGGACGCTGGAAAGCAGTTTTATATATCGCATCAGCTGTCACTCCATTTACAGATCAGGTAGATCACCGCACCGGCCACGATGAGCCACAGGAACACCTCCCACAGGGAGAACACCAGGCCGTCCAGCGAGAACTCTATCTGAAAGATACTCAGACAGGAGGTCAGGACTTGTCCAAGTGCTTGCATCAGAAAACCCTCCTTTTGATGATGACGCCCACCACCATGATGATCAACGCGGCCTCGATGATGGCCGTCCATTCCGCTGGCAGAAACGGGAACAGCGTCGCGCCCAGGTTCAGGAACGCCGTGAAGAAGTCCGACACGGCATTGATGGTGTGATCCAGCAGACTGTCCACGTCATCCAGGCCGTCCAGCAGGTTCAGAATGAAGTGCAGCGAACCGACGATCAGGCCGTTGATCAGGCTGGTGATCATATTCAATAGGGCCTTCAGCGGCTGAAGAAGAACAGACATAGACTATCACCTCTGTAACACAGTTTTTCAGATCCTGGCGTCGCAGCTGCAGCAAGAATGTGTTACGAGAAAAACAGCTTCTTGCCCACAACACCCAGGGCCATGCAGATAACGGCAAAGGTCAGCGCGACCTGCAATTCAGCGGGCAGCACACCCCAAAAGCCGGTGAGCCAGGCAGGATAACCACCGCCGAAGCCACTGATCTGCTCCACGTACTCATTGAACTTGGAGACCACGTTGTCCAGCGCGGTGATGGCCTTGTCAAAGAGGCGTATCACGCTGCCGATGAGCTTCCCGGCGAACGTGCCCAGCTTGGAGAATACCCTGACCACCAGCTTAGAAATGGAGCTGCTGCTGTAATCCTCCTCCGGGCCGCTGCCGTCATGATCCTCGTAGGTGCGCTGGCAGCGGGAGCAGGTATAGACGTCGTAGGCGGAGGGCGTATTCAGTATCCAGTCGTGTCCCAGCGGGTCTACGATCTCCGAATAGCTGTCGCCGCATTTGGAGCAGGTGGAAACCATCAGGCCGGGCAGGGAACAGGTGGCTTCCTGCTCCATGTGTTGGGTATATGTATGCTCACAGGTGGCAGAGCCGGGAGCGCTTTGCAGTTCGGCAAGGATAGCGTCAAGCCTGGTAGTAATTGCCGTCAAGTCAGCACCTACGCCGGAAGAAAGCTGCAAATTATTGATGGCCGTGATGATGTCTGCCGTTTGAGTAAAACTTTCGTAAGTCTCATACTTGCCGGTGATGCGGACGTTGTACGAAGATATATAACTGCTGCCCTCCGGGATGGCGATGGTGGCAGTCGAAACCTGTTGATGCCGAACTGAACCAAACCGAATAAAATAAAGCTCCGTACCGGCAAGAAAGGCCTGAAGCTGTTCTACAGTCGAAAGGGCAGCAGAGGCAGAAATGCCGAGAACCGAAAAACTACCATCACCACCCAAGGCTATATAGTTATCGCCATATACCATGTCGCCCCAAGTACCCGCGGAAAACAATGGATGAGACACAAATTTCTCAGAGCCAAAAGAACCTTTCGGACAACCCGGAATAAGGGAAACATCAACACCGCTAATAAAATACGGATAGTCAGGGAAAGACGTTGTATCTAAGCCCCAAGACAGAGATAAATCATTAAAAGAGACACACCCTACTCGCTGCACATACTCACCGGTGCTGGCATTGTAGGTATCGCTGATGATATAATCCGTACCCTTCTGCCAAACGCCGGCATACAACATCGGGTCATTGGCGATATAGGACGGGATGGTAGATCCGAGATTGACGGAGCGGAGGACGATATTATCATCCAACGTGGTCAGCGTGGTGTTGCCAGCGTTAGGGCCTAAACGATACCATAGACTATCCGGCGTAAGGAACTCATTGTTGTATTTCCCGGTATCGCCCCAAAAGATAACGTCCTGCAACTCACCACCGACCGCACCGGTGATCTGACCGCCGTTGATGCTGGCCGTGTCCAGCACCACGCTGTTGACCTTGCTGTACATGGAGATCAGCTTGTCCAGCCGGGCTTCCAGGGGAGAGGTATTTACCTGGAGTTGGCCGTTGCGGATGACAGAGCCAAGCTGCTCCGCGATACCGACCACGTGATTATCTATGGACGCGACCCTCGTACCGATATAGGCGAGGCGGTTATTGACCGTGGTATTGAGGTCATCAATGTGGTCAATCATGGAGTTTTCCAAGTCCCAAATGCTTTCAATGGCCAGCTTGATGTAGTCCATAACAAGCAGCTGATTGTCGGCGATGAGAACGTTCAGCTCTGCGATGATGGGCAGAAAGTCCAGGTTTGAAGCTATATTGATGAGCCGGTCTGTATAGTCCGGGTTCGTGGGTGTGGTGATGGTGATGTTGGTGTGAGAACGAGGATCTTCAGCGACATAGATTTTGCCGTCTACGTTGCCCAGCAAACCGTACAACGATGAAAAATTGAATTGTCGGATATTCAAAGCGCTATCGGACACATATCCAACATAGCGATCAATAGCATCGTTGTAAACTAAAGATGTACTCAAATTATGTTCGTTACAGTAATAGACAAGGTCAGCCAAATCGTCATAATCAATGGTGACAGACGAATACGAAGTCTCGCGGGGCGAGATACCTTCTGCAACAAAAACATATTTACTGTCAAACCAAAAATTAGGAATTTTCCGCATGGTGTAAGCATATCCCACGACCATACTGATGATAGTCGAAGTTACAACAAGTACGGCAACAATGAGGGCTTTACAATTCACTTTTCGTAAGATATAATTCATAAAAACACCTCAAAGGAGAAGAAGTATGGTTATTGCGGATATTCCTGGCCTGATATTTTGGCTGATAGGTCTGCTGGTAAAACTTGCCGTCATCATCCTGGTAGTTGTTTTGGTAGTCAAAGGTATCAAATACCTGAAGCGCAAAGAAGAACGGGAAATGCGCCGGGACTACCGAGCGGCACAGGACACGATTGACGAAATCGAACGGGAATTGAACGAACGTAAGGACTGACCTCTAATCCCTCGCCGTTGGCGGGGGATTTAGTTTGACTGGGGTCGGACTCGAACCGACATCGACGGCGTTTCACTCACATATACCCGTCCGAGGTGAGAGGCTCTGCCATTGAGCTACCCAGTCATGATGTAGGACCAGAGGGCCTCCTTTGCCGCCAAGACACAAAACGGCAAAGGAGGTGACCTCATGGCCGACTTATTGCACGGGATTATCCAAGTCCTGACAACGCCGTTTTTCGCGGTGATGATCCTGGCGGGGATCGTCGTCGGGAAGATGACCAAACGCAGATAAAACCCGAAGCAATCTTACTTGAGAGCAGCGTCCGTCCGGGCGCTGCTTTCTTGTGTAACACATTTTCCGGATCTGACGCCGGGCAGCTGAGATCTATCTGTGTTACGCCGGAACAGTGCAACCACCAGCGTGGCCACTACTTCCCACGGAAAGATGAACAGGAAGAAAAAGAGCAGGGCCAGCTGTGCGTCACTCATCCTCAGTCTCCTCCACGACCTTCTTGACCTTCTTCGGCTTCTTCGCCGGCACGGCCTTGACGCCGAAGCGCTGGGGGAACAGCCAGCGCAGCAGCCGGGTGACTACCCAAATCATCAGGCAAAGCACCAGTACCAGGATGAACACGCAGACCAGGACAATGGCAGCGGTTACGAGAAATTTGATCATAGCAATACCTCACTCAAAATCGTTTAGCTCTACGGTAGATGTATAGGAACAGCCCCGCCGCCACGGCCATGACCAGGACGGTCAGGAAGAACGCCAGCAGCGGCTCTGAAAAAACAGCGTCAAATGTGCCGGTCACCAAACGGCAGCACCCGGTGAGAAATGCGGAAACAGTCATAGTTACCTCCATGAGAAAAAGGGGTATGGGGCGATCCCCATACCCCTTGTCTGCGGCATCAGCCGCGAGCGGCACGCTTGGCCTTCCGGAAGATGGAAAAGCCCAGGGTGACCAGACCGGCGCACAGGAACACCAGCAGCACGGGATTTGCCGTCATGATGTCCCACACGTCACCGACCAGTTCAGCCAGCGTAGAGGTGTTACCAAGGATGGTAGTCACAGTGGTGGAAGAAGCCTCCTGAAGTCAACACTCCTTTCAAAAAAGATGTATGGTTGCGGGGAGAGGAGTCGAACCTCTATTTCCAGCTTCAGAGCCTGGCCTGCTACCGTTACAGCACCCCGCTATGTAACACGCTGCGGTGTTGGTCGGCTCGGCCATCCGCGCCGCAGCGTGCGGTTGATGTGTTACGATTGTGCGTCAAACAGATAGTTCAGATCACGCAGCCGGGCTTCCAGCGCAAGGAGAAACTGTACCCCTTTGTAATAGCGATCCTGGAGCTTATTCAGCTCTTCGCGCTTCTCCTTGATGAGCGTATCCAGCCTTTCGGCCTGCCGCTCTTTCTCCGGCAGCAGCATATAGCAGTTGTAGACCATACGCTCGAACCTCTGGGTGAAGTTGTCACCGATCTGCTGGTTGATGATCTCTATCATCTCGTCCGAGAACCGGACGGAGCGGATGTTATTCTTTGCCATGGTTTAGCCTCCTGTCAATGACTGGAGGTACTGGAACAGAAAACGGATCAGCATATACCCGAAGCCTCCAATCATAGCCCATTTCATTCTATCCCAAAACCTCACGATCTTTCTCCTGTACTTGTACCAGGCGCAGCGCAGGCAGCGCCACACCGCATAGAAAATCTGCCACTCGCTCATAACCCTAAATACCTCTCAGCCAGGGCCGAAAGCCTGTCAAACTTATACTGCTGCACCAGCCGGGTATACTTGGGGTTCTCCACGGTGGGGCGCTCCTTGATCATACGCTGGAACTCCTGTATGCCGTATATCTGGAGCAGCGCGTCTATGGCATTACCCGCCTGATTGACCACGTACTCCCGGCAGCGGTCTATGTTGTAGTCCATGCCCGGCGCGGTGTAGATGCGGATGGGTGTTACCAGTTCCAGCATATCCACCCAGTAGTCCGTCATGGGCCAGCGCCATTTATTGGTATCGGTATCGTCCGGGACAACATAGCGGAGGTAGTTCAGGACGACACCGGAAAACGCCTCACCCACCGTCATGGGCAGCTTGCGGAACTGTGCGGCCCGGTCGTCCCGGAGCTGAAGCTCCACACGTATCCAGTGCGTACCGGGATCGCAGTGACGCTCTGCCGCCTTGTCGTAGATACGCACCAGGACTTTACTTTTCGGACTGCCGATCTGCACCGTTGAGCCTTTGGAGCTGAGTACAGTCTCCCAGTAGTCGCTCCGGCTGACGTAGTGCTGCTTTCGGGTGTCCTCCACGATCTGGGCGATGTCCAGAACGCCGCTGTGGTCGTCAAAGGCCACGTCCAGGCGGGTGATCTTCAGCTGCTGGGCGGTGATCCACTGGAACAGATCGTCCCAGGACTTGGATGATAAACTCTCGAATGTTCGGCAGCCCTGGCCGGACAGCTCTACCCATACGCCCATATCCTCCCGGCCATTGTAGTGGACGCTGATACAGGAGAAGTATTTGCGGTCGCGGTAGCCATGAGCGCCCTTTGTCTCCTGCCAGGGGCAGTGTGTCAGGCCCAGGGCCTGGATCAACTCCTCCGGCGTATGCTTCTTACTTGTGAATGACAGCCAGTCATAAAGAACTATGTTCTCCTATTACAATAAATTTGGACAGGAAAGTCGGACAGCCAGTCCGGCTTTCTTTCCATCTCATGCCTAAGCTACAATAAGGGAAGCAACTGGCTGACCATGTT
>CAVGVB010000056.1:0-10933 GCA_963632705.1 bacterium
CATTATTGCAGACAGAATCCCCTTTTTCAATCCGACCGATTAGTTGACGCTTACGTGTGGGTCAAAGCTGCCCCACGCCCTGACCCACAGATCAAATCCACCAAAAAGCGAAGAAAAAGGTCCTGTTTTCTCTCGAAAACAGGACCTTTTGGAGCTGCTGGGCGGATTCGAACCGCCGACCTCATCCTTACCAAGTGATAAAAAGGCCTCCAGCCGTTGGTATATAAGGCTTTGCGGGCATTTTTACCGCAAAAAGGATGAGGTCGAAAACTCTTTGCTCCATGTGTTCCGTCCGCTCGTTTCCCCGTGTGGGTCACGGCGTGGGTCAGCGCTGCAATCAGCACCGGTGTGGGTCAACTTCCGATAGCATGAGAATCGTTGCGTTTTGCGCTATTGTAGGCAATAAGAGAATACTTTGGTAAAAGCATAGAGCCACCAGCGGAGAACTGCGTTCCTGTTGGATGGCTCTATTGTTTTGCAGTAAGTTTCCCGTATGGGTCAAAATGTGGGTCAAGCAGAGAATGCGGGACGGATATTCTGCGGGATACCGGATTTCTCCTCCTGTTGTTTGGCCCAAGTGACACGGGTTACTTCTTCTACGAAATAGCGCTCCTTCTTTGTTGCTGTATAGTAGTGAATGCCAAATTGCTGGCAAATATCAAACAGCAACTCCGTGTAAGCCATACTGTCTTCGGAGGGCAGCGAGAAATACCCTCCAGCCTGTCCAGCCAAATCATCAATTTTCTTGCGTTCGGGTGACATATCAAGCATCCTCCTCTTTCAAATATTTTGAGAACAGCTTCCATGCATCTTCATCAGCTAGCATAAAGCGTTTGGGGCCGCCGCTGGCAGCGCTGGGGATTGGTTTTGCGCCAAAATCCTTTGCATAATGCCGAGCGAGCTCATCGGTCTTAGCATCAAACACCACATCTCCGCGGCAGCCGGCATCTATCGAGTACTTGATACCGAAAGCAATCATTACCTCGCCGATGCCATAGTACTTCCTCTGCGCGGAAGCTGAGATTGTCGGATTGCTTGACGGGGCACTCTCGACATATAGAATATAAACATACGCCTTCCGACCGGAGACCTGATAAGCACCCAATGCAATCAGCTCGCCATTCTCTAACTTTAAGGCAAACTTGTCAACAGATGGTTTATTCAGATACCCTGATTCCCAGTTTGTTTGCCACGCAGGCATGCCCTTTGTAGCCGCAAGATCTTCCAATGATGCAGGAAGTATCTGCGCGGGTACTTTTTTTGCGTCGACTCCACGAATCACATATGGAGCAAAGTACATACAGCTATCCTCCGAACAATTACGCACGATCTTATTTATTGTTCCGCTTTAGAGAAAAATCGATATCTATATCTATGTAGTCTCCTGCGTTGAAATCTTTCATAATAACAATATACCACAAACACAGACATTTCACAAGTATTTGTGCTTGCCATATTTTGCACTGAGGGCGGATTTCGGATAATAGTAGTCTGGGATTCCGCACTCTGCTCTACGCATAAGTGCGCAGGTAAGCGACGCAAAATTTGATACGGAGTAAACAAAGAAAAGATATTGCCTCTATCAGACACTCAATTTTATACGAATTTCTCCGTAATGATGACCTATACAAGGATTAGTGTGTTTAGAATCTTATTCTTTTTCATGAACCTCCAGCAATATAATCTTCGTTTTTTACGATGAGAAAATGTCAGAAAAGCCGCCTGCCTCAATGAGTCGGACGGCTTTCTGGCAAAAAATCAGTAAGAAAAGAGAAGTGCTAATTCAAGGATTTGTCCACATTCTTTCTTCGCCAAAAGTAGAGGTAGTAGCTTACCCTACGATCTGCAATTCCTTGGGATAGTTCGTCAGCACACGGCAGCCGCCCTCGATCACGATGACTAGATCCTCGATGCGGATACCCACGTCGTTTTCCAGATAGATGCCGGGCTCGATGGAAAAGACCATTCCTTCGCGTGCGATCACGTCGGAATCGGCGCTGACATTGGGCGGTTCGTGAACGCTCGTACCGATCCCATGCCCCAGCCGGGTAAAGAAAGTGTCACCGTATCCTGCGGCTTCGATGACCTGCCGGGCGGCGCGGTCTATGTCACAGAGCTTTACCCCCGGACGCACAGCGTCAATGCCCGCCTGTTGGGCGCGGCGCACCAGTTCATAGAGCGCTCTGTGCCGGTCGGTGACAGTCTGATAAAACACAGTCCTAGTCATATCGCACCAATAGCCGTCGATGGGGCAAACAAGGTCCAACAGTACGGCGTCGCCCTCCCGCAGCCGGGTATGATCCGGAACGTGATGTGGCTGCGCGGCATTGGCGCCATAGCACACCACCTGATACTGGCCCACCTGTTTGCCGCCATTACTGATGAAAAAGTCATCGATTTTCTGAGCCAGTTCCTGTTCCGTCAGGGAGGCGCTGATGCTGCTGATACCGAAGGCCACGGCCTTGTCATTGATGGTGCCTGCGTGGGCAAGCATCTCCTGCTCTGATGGCTCCTTGCAGGCCCTGGCGGACGCCACAGGCGCTGAACCACGCACCGGCTCGATGTCCGGGCGGCGGGACAGCAACTCCAGAAGCTGGCGGCTGGGCAGCGCGTCATCTATCCCCAGCGTTCCCGGCAAGAGCTGTGCGGCGATGAGAGCATACGGATCCTCACCGTCCCGATATTCATGAAGCATGATACCCTCCTCCGCTTTGAAGCAGAATAAGCGGTTCATGAAAGCGTCAACCGTTCCGTCCTGACGGATGAGCAACAGGCCGCAGCGCTCCATGGCCTCTATCCGATGACCGATAAGGTACTGTAGCGCATTGTCGTCTGAGACGAGGATCTGTGGTAAGCCGTATTGCTTCATATTCTCGCATATGGCCTGTAAACGCTCTTTGTGCAACATGATCGTGTGCTCCTTTTCTTTATAGCACTTCGCTCCGGCACTGTTCTGCCGACGCGAAGTCGATGATGGAATCGATATTTTACCTGAACTGATTCAGAGCGGTGCGCTCAATCTCGCGCTCCTCGAAGGGAGCATATTACAATAAATTTCGGAAAGAAGCCCAGCATCCGGCCAGTCTTCGTTCCATCTATTGACTGAGATGCACTGCCGACCATATATCAATTTTCACACCTCGACAATGGCTTCGATTTCTACCGTGGCGTCCATAGGCAATTGGTTTACCGAAATCGCCGTTCTGGCATGCCGCCCCGCCTCTCCCAGTGCATCATAGAGAAGCTGAGACGCTGCATTGACAACGACATGCTGCTGGCAAAAGCCCAGTGCACTGCTGACAAATGCCTGAAGCTTTACGATTCGTTTCACTCTATCCAAATCACCCAATTCTGCTTTCAGGGATGCCAGAATGTTGATTGCACAGACGCGGGCCGCTTCTTTTCCATCTTCTAAGGTACGCTCTCCCCCGACTTTTCCGGTATAGAGTAATTCCCCGTCGATCATAGGAATCTGCCCTGACACATAGAGCAGATCACCTGTACGTACCACTGGAACGTACAGCGCCTTCGGCTCACTCATAGCCGGTAAATCGATATGCATTTCTTTCAGTCTTTTTTCAACTTCCATATTCAGCAACTCCTGTCAAAAGATAGTTTTTAGAAAACTCCGTCATAAATGCCGCACCCAAAGGTAATGCGCTTTCGTCTATGTCAAAATTCGGCGCATGGTTTACGAAGCTGGTATGTGCCCGATTGGAACGTGCACCGAGAAATGCGAAGAATCCCGGAAACGCATGTAGAAACTCTCCAAAATTATCTGAAGCAGATGTCGGCGGAGTGTCCTGCGCACACAGCCCGCAGGCAGAGGCCGCCTGCTTGGCTAATGCCACAGCATCTGCTTGATTATAAATCGGATATGGTGCAACAGCATGAAACAGTGTCTGCGCAGATGCCCCATATACAACGGCGATTCCCGCAGCAGTGGACGTGACCTTTTCTTTCAGAATTTCCCCATCATCTTCTCCGCAAAATCGAATCGTACCAGCAATATGTGCCGTCTCCGGCAAGATGTTGGATTTTTCGCCGACCTGCATGATGCACGGACTGATAACGCACGTTTTTACGGCCTCATGACGGTTTGAGGGAATTGCGGTAATATGCTGCACAATATCACATGCCGCCAGCAGCGTGTTTTGTGAAAGATCTGGTCTGGAGCCATGACCGCCCTTACCAGTAACATCGATAGCAAATTCGTATGCACCGTTTGCGCGGAATCCTGGAGTGAGATCAATCACACCGGTTTCCAGCAACGGCATGATATGAAGGCCTATCGCAAGATCTACACCGCCACGCTGCTGCAAATATGTTACACACTCTTTTGCACCAATACCGATTTCTTCTCCCTGCTGGAAGCAAAAGTAAATCGTCCCGTGCAGGCTTTTACGCTGTGCATACAGTTCCCGTGCCGCTGCAAGCAGAATCGCCGCGTGTGCATCGTGGCCACAGGCATGCATGATACCGAGATTCTCGCTTTTCCATGGCACATCGGTCAATTCCGTTAACGGCAGTGCATCAAAGTCCGCCCGCAGCGCAAGGCGTTTTCCCTCTCCGCACGCCAAAGTGCCGATTATATTTCCCGCCACTCGTTCAAAGGGAATGCCGATCTCGGCCAGTTCCTTGGCAATGCGATCTGCTGTCCATCGTTCCTGCCCAGATAGCTCTGGATGGCGATGAAACTCTCTTCGCAAAGAAATAACATATTCTGAAAGACTTGCTTCCGTTATCATATCAGACTTTCTCCTCATCAGTCGCACGATGGTCAACTTCCCAGTGATAAGAAATTACTTTCTTTCCATCCAACTCAATCTCATCTTTTACCGTGATAATTTCAGGGCCAAACAATCCGTCGACCGGTACAACCAGCTTTCCGCCAATCATATCCTTGAAATCCTGTAAGCCCTTCTCGCCCAAACGCTCGCGGACAAAATCTGTCCACTCCTGCACGGACATAGGATTCATGATACTATGTTTGCGGACAATATCGTCAATACTTCCCTTGTTCTGACTCCGCAATTTGAAATCCGTATTGGCCAGATAGAGAAAGCCTCTGCCGTAGGGAACCGTCTGAGCCCTTCGATCTTTCCATTGCACCTCCGGAATCTTATCGTTGGGCATCTCTCGGTAAACATTGCTAAGATAGCGATCCCGGATCTTTTCGTTGATACATCTGACGGTGAAATCCACATCCAGAAGTCCGGCACGATAAGGCAACATTGTGCAGTAGAACTCGGTGCAACCCTCGCTGAACCATGTTCCCTCGCCTACACGATAGTCCTGCATGGATGGCCAGGTATGCGTCATTTCATGGATCAAAACATTGAACCAGTGATCTGCATCCATGCCGCCAAAAGCGCTGTATCCGGAAACAAAGGCATAAGGACACGCAGAGCCGCCGCCGCTGATTTTAAACGGATCCCTGCGTAGAAATACGCGGAACGATGAGTCGTGGTCACCAAAGTATGCCTTCATATTTTGGAAAATCGGATACAATTTTTCCGCAGTAGCTCGTGCGTCAAAATACGGCTCAGAAAACCAATATACACCGAAGTCTTCGTGTTCAAATGCCTGCATTTTGCCTACATTAAAAAGAGATAGGCGGATTTGCCATGGTGTCAGATCTTTTTTTACTGTACCTTCTCCATATGACCATATTCCGCGGGCCCCTTCGGGCATTTCACTCATATCCCAGTCCAACTGCACCGAGACCGTTTGTGTTGTGACAGGAAGTATAAAAGCAAACATGCCGGAACCGTTCAGGCCCAAGGGCTCCGCCCGAAAATCATAGTACGGACTGGAGCGATACCCTTCCGGCAGGATCCGGGGCATCATGCGGTAGCTCCAGCGAACTTTTCCAGAAAGCGGACGCTGTGTGTAAAAACCTTTGAACGTTGCCGCACTGTAAGAGGTCGGAGCCTCATCCAGCCGGTATGGTACAGCACCTTCTTCATCACATAACAGAAAATCAGAATAATCAGGAAACGGACACAGCCCACCAAATGCCTGGTCAGAATAGTCCAATACAAGCCCCTCTGTCTTCTCAAACATCCGAGCCGGACAAGAAAAATATGCGTCCATATAGGCAACTGTATCTTGTGCCCAATGGGGTTTTAATGTAATTGACAAATAGTTGTTCATGATTGACCTCATTTCTGTGTTAATCGAACTTTGCCGACTTTAGCCGGCGCAATAGCTCAAGGATTTGTGCTCGTGGCGTGGCAATGCAGAATCGGACAAAGCCGCTGCCACCGGGACCATATTCATAGCCGAGATCGATGATTGTGTGGAGCTGCTCACGGAAAAAACTTTCCAACGCATCATCACTCATATGAAGACTTCGACAGTCAAGCCACACAACGTAGGTTCCCTCCATTGGAGACAAAGACAGTTGGGGTGCAACATCATGGAGACCATCCCGAAGAATACGATAATTGCCCCATGTGTGTGCATTCATTGCGGAGACCCAGTCAGCACCTTCGGGTGTATATGCAGCCTTGAGCGCATTGTAGAAAAAGGGATCGATACTGCCAAAATGATCTCGGCCGCGTTGTATGAGATACTGCTCCCGGAGCGTGGAATTTGGCAGGATCAAATTTGCGTGATTGACACCGGTAAAATTGAAAGTCTTGCCCAGTGAAGTGGATGTAATTCCCCATACCGGATCGATCTGTGCATAAGGCATGACCGGAAAGTCAGGACGTGCCGTTTCTGCAAATATTTCATCACTGAATACGACAATCTGGTACTTATGCGCAAGTAATGCAATCTCTGACAGATCTTCACGGGCAAAAACCTTCCCTGTTGGATTATGGGGATTGCAGAGAACGAGAAGTTTATTCCGCGAATCTGCCATTTTTTCGGCGAGATCTTCCAAATCCAAACGATACTGCCCATCCTGCTCAATCAAAGAATTTGAAACGACCACTCGCCCGGTCTGTTCAATTGCACGGTCAAAGCGGTAATAGGACGGATGCTGGATGATAACGCCGTCGCCTGGTTCTGTAAACGCCCGAATCGCCGTGCAGAGGGCGAAAACAGTTCCCAACGTGGGAACGATCATTTCCGGCAGGATCTTCCATGCTCTCATATGTTGCATCCACCAGCAGATCGTATTCCGATATGATTCATCCGCCAATGTAAAGCCATAAATACCACGTTTTGAGAACTCAGACAAGCGGTCACGGATAATTGGCGCTGTGGGGAAATCCATTTCCGCACCGGCCAACACAAGAAGACTACTGTCAGATGTATCTGCCATAGTATTCTTCATGTTTCCGATCTCCGCGCGGTCTGCCATAGTGTCAAATGTAAAAGTCATAATGTAAACTTCCTAATTTCGTGTTGAACATATCAGTGAACACATTTTATTGCCAAAGTTTTGATTTGTCAATATACATCTTGAATTTCATTAAATTTACCGAAGAATTTATTAATCTTTTCGTGTTTTTTCCTAAAAAATAAATTTACTCTTGACATCTGAACACATTTCTGGTATGTTCAGCAAGAACATGTCAGAATTCATTTTGAAGGTGACTATTATGAACCAACCGATCATTGATGACCGCAAACTCTCAAAAGGCGTCCTATTCAGCTATGCATTCAGCAGCCTTGGCACAAATTGCTTATGGATGCTGAACAACTATTTTCTGTTGTTCTTTTACACAGATGTGATCCAGATTCCTTCCACAGCCGCAACAGTCATTTTCCTGATTGCACGTGTTTGGGATGCGATCAACGACCCGATGATGGGTGTGCTGTGTGATAGAACCAAACACAAAGAAGGACGAGCCCGTTTCTGGCTGAAACGCATGGCGGCTCCTGCGGGAATCTGCATCCTCCTGTCGTATTTATGCCCCAATTGGGCCACACCCGCAAAAGTCTTCTGGGCTGGAGCAACCTACATTCTGCAGGGTATGGCGCAAACCGCTATTGGCATCCCTTTGAATTCTCTGCGTGTATCCATGACGGGAAACCGCACCGAGCGCATTAAGGTATCTCAGTATACGGCAATCGCTGGTGCAGTCGCCAACTTCGTGATACCGGCGTATACCATGCCGTTTGTTAATATGTTTGGTGCAAACGGTATACAAAAAGGCTTTGCGATTCTGGCTGCAATTGTCGGTCTTGTTTATGGAATTTCCACTTTTATCGTTTGGAAAGCTACCCGCGGATATGATCCTGATACCTCTTGTACTGAAAAAAACACACCGGAAATCTCCGAGTCCAAGAGCGAACCCACTGGTCTTGCATTGATTGGTGCCGCACTAAAGAATCGTTATTGTGTATTGGTCTGCCTTGCTTATTGCTGCTACCTCCTGCTTTCCGGCATTATGGGAAGTACTCTGATCTACTACTTCCGTTACAACTTAAATAACGAAAGTCTCATGAAAGTCTACTCCGCAACTGTGTTGATTGGCGGTTTTCTCGCCATTCTTTGCATGCGGCTCATGGGCAAAAGATTCGGCAATGCAAAGACCTGTATGATTGGCGGAGTTATTGCGTTTTTCGGCCTTGTCATCCGTATTGTTACCGCTGACCAAATGATAAACTTTTTTGTTGCTGCGATGGTATTACTCGGCTTCGGCAGTGGTATTGTCAGCAATATGATGCACCAGTGTATTCTGGACGCCACTACCTACGGAAAACTGAAGGGTACCGACAATCAAAGTGTAGTAATGTCTCTGTTTACCTTTGCGCAGAAATTCGGTCAGGCAGTTAGTAGCGTTTTGGCAGCCGCATTGTTAGCCGCATTCGATTATACCCCCGGTGCTGAGCCGACCGAAACGATTCTGGGACTGTTTTATGTAGAAAACCTGATTATCCCAGTTGTGGTCGTTGTTGTTTTGCTTGTTATCATGATGGTGATCAATCGGATGGAAAAGCAAATGCTGCAACAATTGGATACGCAGGCGAACAAATAACCCTTGCATTTGTGAAATAGCTGCCAACAGCTTGCACCGCTTGCAGATATTTGCTATATTATTTATGTAAAAAAGAAAACTATAAATGAGGTGGCTTCTGTGAGCAGCAAACTGTCAACCAAGATATATACCAGCATCCGTGACGATATCGTTAAGGGCATTATTTCGGAGCAAGAGTTTCTTACCGAAAAAGATCTGGCTGAAAAATTTGATGTCAGCAAAGCCCCAGTACGGGATGCACTGCACCTGTTGTGCAGTCAGGGCTATCTTGTCAGCTATCCCAGAAAAGGGTATATGGTCAGCCGCTATACGCAAAGAGACATTCAGGACATGCAGCAAATTCGCCTTCCACTGGAAAGACTTGCTGTCACTCTGGCCATTCAGAATGCGTCAGATGACGAGATTGAATCTTTACGGCAATTCAGTGCGCTGGCCAGTAATACCACGGATCCCAGTCAAACGAACAATACCCGCTTTCATATGCGATTAGCGGAAATATCTGGTAACCGCCAGCTTCCTATCACTTTACAGGAGCTTATCACAAAAGTTTCTCTGTATTGGATCGAGGTCAACCATGACTGGGGGTATCATGAACAATTAGTGGATGCACTGCTGCGGCGCGATTTAGCAGGCGCACTTCAAGCCTTGGAATCGGATCTCGAAAAGGCCTGCTGACAATAGCCGGCAAAGCGTCACAGCTTCTACTCCACGGAAAAGGAGTATACAATGATTCTAACTAACTGCCGTTTGGTTCCCGCACTCAGCGACGGAATCAGTTCGACCTGCGGCACGGTGGAAATTGAAAACGGGAAAATCAAATCTGTTTGTGCCGTGCGTTCTGACGTACCGGATGCCATAGATTGTGGTGGTAAAACACTTCTGCCGGGCTTAATCGATCTGCATACGCACATTGTTATCCTTGGCGGGGTGGGTATGGATCGCCTACATGATAAAATGAGTATGGTCGTTACAGCAGCAAAGCACGCAACGCAGTATCTCGACTATGGCTTTACCACGATCCGCGACTGCGGAAGTACATTTCGCGTAGCAAATTATGTTCGTCAGATGGTGTTGAACGGAAGTCTTGAGGCTCCGGATATTATTAGTTGTGGTCTTGCTCTTATGCCGACAGAGGTAGAGCCGGGACTGCCTATGGCACAGCATTTGTTCTTCGCAGATGGAGCAGATGAGTTTCAAAAGGCAACTCGTACAGAGATCGCCGCCGGTGCTGAATTCGTAAAAATATTTGCATCTGGCGCTGCGGCTGACCCCAGTGGAAAACCAGAGCAGTGCATCATGACCGCAGACGAAATACGCAGTGTCACAGAAACAGCAGTACGAAAGGGTCGATATGTTTCCGCACATTGTCACAGTGACGACGCAGTACGGCTATGTGTAGCAAATGGCGTCCATACGATCGAACATGCAACACTGGTAACTGAACCGACCTTGGAGTTGGCCTTACATACAGATTCCATTGTGCTGATCCCTACACTGGCCGTTATGTATATTTCTGATGGGCCACGCAAGACATACTGGCAAGCCAGATTGGGGCCGATGTTTGATAACTGCACCAAAATGATGGCAAAAGCATATCAATCAGGTGCCGTGATCGGATTTGGTACAGATTGTGCTGCTGGAAGTTATGAGTATGAAAACGGTATAGAATTCAAATTCCGTCGTGAAAATTGCGGAATGTCCGATTTAGACATACTCCTGCAAGCAACGAAAATCAACGCAAAAATTGCCGGTATTGACTCTCAGCTTGGTGAAATCAAATCCGGACTTCGTGCAAATCTGATTCTTGTGGATGGCAAACCAGATATTGATATCAGTGCCATGTACCAAAAGCCCTGCTGTGTCTGGAAGGATGGTCGATTGGTTCGTTCTCGGTAGGATTTTGTTTCATTTTTCTTGCGCCAATGAAAAGCGTCTGACCGTAACTGTCAAAGCTGAGGGCGGGTAGACACACATGAGACAATAGTGGCGGGAAG
>CAVGVB010000057.1:0-10726 GCA_963632705.1 bacterium
TGTTTCGCATCGACCGCCCTTGCGCCACAATTTGTACTTATGGAAATGTGGCCTCCGGCGGTTCTCTTTGACTATATGCACGCTTTACAGCTTCGTCACCATGGGAATGATCATGGGGCTGCGCTTTGTGGTCTTGTAGAGATACCCGGACACGGCGGACTTGACGGCGCGGCACACGTCGCCCTCGTCCCGGCGCTTCTTGGCGGACAGGCTGTCCACCGTCTCCGTGGCCACCCGCCGCAGGTTGCCCAGCAGCTCCTCGGACTCCTTCACATATACGAAGCCCCTGGTCACGATCTCCGGCGGGCACAGCAGCTGGTGGTCGTGGCTGGACATGGGCAGCACGATGACTACCATGCCGTCCTCCGCCAGCAGCTTGCGGTCGTTCAGCACCACCGCGCCCACTTCGCCCACGCCGCCGCCGTCCACGAACACCTCGCCGGCGGGCACGGACGTCTCGCACTTGATGTGCTTCGTGGTCAGCTCGATGACGCTGCCGTTGTCGGCCACAATGATGTTATTGGGCTGCATCCCCATGCTCTCCGCCACCCGCTTGTGGATCTGCAGCATCCGCTGCTCGCCGTGGAGGGGGATAAAGAACTTGGGCCTCGTCAGCGCGTGGATGATCTTCAGCTCCTCCTGGCAGGCGTGGCCCGACACGTGCAGCATATCCGCCTTGTCGTACACCACGTCCGCGCCCTTGCGGAACAGCTCGTTGATCACCCGGCCCACCGTCACCTCGTTGCCGGGGATGGCGCTGGCGGAGATGATGACCTTGTCCCCCGGGCCGATGTCCACCTGCTTGTGGGTGGAAAACGCCATCCGGTACAGCGCGCTCATCTCCTCGCCCTGAGAACCGGTGGTCACGATGACCTGCTGGTTCAGGGGCAGTCCCTTGATGCGGTTGATGTCCATCAGCGTGTTCTTCGGCACCTTCATGTACCCCAGCTCCGTGGATACCTTCATGATGTTCTCCATGCTCCGCCCGGTAACGGCCACCTTCCGCCCGCAGGCCGCCGCCGCGTCCAGCACCTGCTGGATGCGGTGCACGTTGCTGGCAAAGGTGGTCACGATGATCCGCTTGTCGCAGCCGGTGAACTGCCGCTTGAACGTAGCGCCCACCGCCTTTTCGCTCATGGTGTAGCCCGGCCGCTCCACGTTGGTGGAGTCCGCCAGCAGCGCCAGCACGCCCTCCCGGCCCAGCTGGCCGAACCGTGCCAGGTCGATGACCTCGCCGTCGATGGGCGTGGAGTCGATCTTGAAGTCGCCGGTGTGGACCACCGTCCCCATCCGCGTGTGGATGGCGAAGGCCACCGAGTCGGCGATGGAGTGGTTCACGTGGATGAATTCCACCTGGAATTTTCCCGCCCGCACGGTCTGCCCCGGTTCTACGGTGATGAGCTTCGTGGAGCTCATCAGCCCGTGCTCCTGCAGCTTCAGCTTGATCAGCCCCGCCGTGAATTTCGTGCAGTAGATGGGCAGGTTGATCTGCTTGAGCACATAGGGGATCGCGCCGATGTGGTCCTCGTGTCCGTGGGTGATGAACAGCCCCCGCAGCCGGGTGCGGTTCTTCACCAGATACGTCACGTCGGGGATGACGCAGTCGATGCCGTACATATCATCGCCGGGGAATGCCATGCCGCAGTCCACCACGATGATCTCGCCGCCGTATTCATAGGCGGTCATGTTCTTGCCGATCTCGTTCAGACCGCCAAGAGGGATGATCTTCAGTTTTTCTGCCATAGAGATATAGATGCTCCTTTTCAAATTCGAGATGCGGCCCGGCCCGTCGGGTGAAAAAGACAGCAGCAAAACAAAGGCGCTCTGCCTCACCCGTCTGCCCTGCATCGCATGGGGTGAGCGCAGCATATCGCCCGCCGTCCGTAGCCGTTGTGCGGGGAGTTTCCTCCCGTTGTGTGTATGTGATCGCCGGGTGCGCGCCCTGCGAAACAACCAAAAAACACGCGCCGTATTCGGCACTTTTCGCAAAGTATAACACAAAAACTTCCATTTGTATACCCCCAACTTCGCGCCTTCTTTCGACACGGGAAAATTCTCCCGCCCTTTTGCGGAAAACCGTATTGTCCCCGGCCCGGTTTTATGCTATAATCAATTGATTAAATTGGAGACGTATTCCTATCTGTATCCTGTCATCGAGAGGAGGAACGCCTTTTGAGCAAAAAGATCATCCGCGGCTTCCGCACCAATATGGCCCTTTACAGCCTGTGCCTGGTGGCCTTCGTGGCCGTCACCGTCCCCTTCGAGCCGCTGCTGGCGGTGGCGGAGGGCATCGTGGCCATCCTGGTGATCATGGTGGGCCGCAGCCGCACGAAGATGGCCCAGGCCTCCGTGCGCCAGTACATGGACCGGGTCTCCGGCGGCATGGACACCGCCCGCTCCAGCAATATGCTCTACGCGCCCCTGCCCATGCTGGTCTTTGACGTGAACACCAGCGAGATCCTGTGGTGCAACGATATGTTTCTGTCCCTGACCACCCAGAAGGACAGGATCTTCGAGACGGCGGTGGACAGCGTCATCCCCGATTTCAGCTACCGCTGGCTGCTGGAGGGCAAGCAGGAGTATCCCGACCTGCTCCGCTGGAACGACCGCATCTACCGCGTGTTCGGCGCGCTGAGCCGCCCGGAGGACGACACCGTGGAGCAGCCCACCCTGGCCACCACCTACTGGATGGACGTCACGGAGAAGGAGGAGATGCGCCAGACCCTGGAGCTGACAAAGCCCCTCGTGGCCATCCTCATGATCGACAACTACGACGAGCTGACCAAGGCCTGCCCGGAGAACAAGCGCTCCGCCCTGCAGGCCGCCCTGGAGGAGCAGCTCAACGGCTGGGCGGCGGACTCCGGCGGACTGCTGCTGGGCTACGACCGCGACCGCTACCTCTTCCTCTTCGAGGAGAAGGATTACACCGGCTTTGTGGAGAGCAAGTTCGCCGTGCTGGAAAAGGTGCGTCAGGTCCAGGCCGGCGAGGGCGTGTCCGCCACGCTGTCCATCGGCGTGGGCCGTGACGAGGACAGCTTCGAGCAGCTGTTCAAAAACGCCTCCCTGGCGTTGGAGATGGCCCTCAGCCGCGGCGGCGATCAGGCCGTGGTGAAGGACCGCACCAACTTCGAGTTCTACGGCGGCCGCAGCAAGAGCACCGAAAAGCGCACCAAGGTCAAGTCCCGGGTCATGGCCAACGCCCTGGGCGAGCTGATGGACGAGGCCAAGCAGGTCTACGTCATGGGCCACAAGTACGCCGACATGGACTGCCTGGGCGCGGCGGCGGGCATCTGCGCCATCGCCCGCAAGCGTGGCAAGCCCTGCCAGATCGTCATCGACACGGAGAACAACGCCGCCCATCCCATCCTGCGCCGCATGGCCCAGCAGCCGGAGTACAACGGCGTCACCATCTCCGGCCCGGACGCCTTTTTGAAGTGCCAGCCCGGCGCGCTGCTGGTGGTGGTGGACACCAACCGCCCCGAGAGCGTGGAGTCCGAGCAGATGCTGGAGACCTGCAACCGTGTGGCCGTCATCGACCACCACCGCCGGGGCAGCAGCTACATCGAGAAAATGGCCCTGAACTACCACGAGCCCTACGCCTCCTCCGCCAGCGAGCTGGTGGCGGAGCTGATGCAGTACCTGGTCGAGCCCTCCGACGTGCTGAAATGCGAGGCCGAGGCCCTGCTGGCCGGCATCGTGCTGGACACCAAGAATTTCACCAACCGCACCGGCGGCCGCACCTTCGAAGCCGCCGCCTACCTCCGCCGCCTGGGCGCGGACACCCAGGATGTCCAGCGTATGTTCCAGGGCGACCTGAACTCCATGATCGCCCGCTACGCCATCATCCGCCAGGCAGAGCTGTACCACGACGACATCGCCGTGGTGGCGCTGAACGAGGAATGTGACCGCGTCACCGCCGCCAAGGCCGCCGACGAGCTGCTGACCCTCAAGGGCATCCGTGCCAGCTTCGTCCTCTATAAGAAGGGCGACGGCGTCTATATGTCCGCCCGCTCTCTGGGCGAGGTCAACGTCCAGGTTATTCTGGAAGCCCTGGGCGGCGGCGGCAACTCCACCACCGCCGGCGGACAGGCCGACAACATCACCGTGGAGGAGGCCCACGCCAAGCTGCTGGAGGCCATCGACCGCTATTTTGAAAACTGACAGAAAAGGAGATATATCACCATGAAAATCATTCTCAAGCAGGACGTAAAGGGCAAGGGCAAGAAGGGCCAGATGATCGAGGCCGCCGAGGGCTACGCCCGCAATTTCCTCATCCCCAAGGGCCTGGCCGTGGAGGCCACCGCCGACGCGGTGAACACCATGAAGCTCCAGGCCAAGGCCAAGGCCAAGGCCGACGCCGAGGCCAAGGCGGAGGCCCAGGCCATCGCCGAGAAGCTGAAGGCCTGCCAGGTGAAGATCGCCGCCAAGGGCGGCGAGGGCGGCAAGCTGTTCGGCGCTGTCACCGGCGCGGCCATCGCCGACGCCCTCCAGGCCCAGTATGGCCTGACGGTGGACGGCAAGAAGCTGGTGCTGGACCAGCCCATCAAGAGCTTCGGCAGCTACGAGGTCAAGGCCAAGCTGGGCTACGAGGTCAGCGGCACGGTCTACGTCCTGGTCATCGAGGAAAAATAAGCGTAAATCGCCGTATCCTGTCTTTGCACTGTCATTCCGAGCCAGTGACCGGTGTCACTGGCGTGGGAATCCGTATCCCCGCGCCCGCAGGCGCGGAACTCCACTATTCAAAAAGGAGGCTCAAATATGGCGGACGAACAACTGCTGACCATGCAGCTGCCCCACTCCACCCAGGCGGAGCAGGCGGTGCTGGGATCTATGCTCATCGACGCGGACTGCATCAAGGACGTGATGGATAAGCTGCAGGCCTCTGATTTTTACCTCCGCACCAACCGCGAGATCTTCGAGACCATCTACCAGATGTTCGTCTACTCCAAGCCCATCGACGGCGTCACCGTGGCCGGCGAGCTGGAAAAGGCCGGATTGTATACCGACGCCACCCGCAGCTATCTCGTGCAGCTCATGGAGGTCACCCCCACCAGCGCCAACGTCATGGAGTACGTCCGCATCGTGCAGGACAAGGCCCTCATGCGCCAGGTGGCGTCTGCCGCCGCCGGCATCACCGCCATGGTCCGGGAGGGCACCGGCGCCGCCGGCGATATGCTGGAGTCCGCCGAGCAGAAGATCTACGCCATCCGCCGCGGCCGCAGCGGCCAGGGCATGGTCACCGTGGGCATGGTGCTGGGCGATGTCATGAGCCACCTGGCGGAGCTCACCGCCTCCGGCGGTCAGACGCTGCCGGGCCTGTCCACCGGCCTTTCCGCCGTGGACAGCAAGATCAACGGCCTGAACAAGTCCGACCTGCTGCTGCTGGCCGCCCGTCCCGGAATGGGCAAGACCAGTATGGCCCTGAACGTGGCCCTCTCCGCCGCCCGTGAAAGCGGCAAGACCGTGGCCATCTTCTCCCTGGAAATGTCCAAGGAACAGCTGGTCACCCGCCTTATCGCCAGCGAGGGACTGGTGGAGAACACCCGTCTCATCACCGGCAACCTGCGGGAGAGCGACTGGCAGCGCATCGCCGAGGCCGCGTCCTCTCTCAGCCGCATGGACATCCGCATCGACGACAACCCGCTGCTCACCGTGGCGGATATGAACGCCAAATGCCGCCGTCTCGACAACCTGGGCCTGGTGGTCATCGACTATCTCCAGCTGATGACCTCCGCCGGCGGCAAGGGCTACTCCGGCGAGAACCGCCAGCAGGCCGTGTCCGACATCAGCCGTATGCTGAAGATCATGGCCAAGGAGCTGCAAGTCCCCGTCCTGTGCCTCAGCCAGCTGAGCCGTGCCAACGAAAAGCGCGAGGACAAGCGCCCCATGCTGTCCGACCTCCGCGAATCCGGCGCTATCGAGCAGGACGCCGACATCGTCATGTTCCTCTACCGCGATGACTACTACAACAGCGACACCGAAAAGCGCAACGTGGCCGAGTGCATCGTGGCCAAGAACCGCCACGGCGAGACCGGCAAGGTGGAGCTCCGCTGGATGCCGGAGTACACCGCCTTCGGCACGCTGGAGACCCGGTACGACGAAGATGAATGACCTGAACGCCCTGCCCTGGATGGAGCGCTGGCATATGCTCCCGCCCCCCGGCGGCATCATCCTCTGCGCCGTCTCCGGCGGCCGCGACTCCGTGTGCCTGCTCCACTACCTGCACCATTTGGGCCAGACCCACGGCTTCACCGTGGCCGCCGCCCACCTGAACCACCTGATGCGTCCCACCGCCCAGCGGGACGAGGACTTCGTCCGCACCCTCTGCGCGTCGCTGGACGTGCCCTTCTACACCGAAAAGGCCGACGTGTACGCCCTCTGCGATACCTGGGGGCTGACGGTGGAGGAGACGGGCCGCCGCGCCCGCTACGACTTCCTCCGCCGCACCGCCTCGGCTGTCAATGCCGACTCCATCGCCACCGCCCACCACCGGGAGGACCAGGCGGAGACGGTGCTGCTCCAGCTCCTGCGGGGCACAGGCCCCCAGGGCCTTTCCGGCATCCCCCCGGTCCGCAGCGGCATCATCCGCCCCCTGCTGGATACCCCCCGCGCCGCCATCGAAAGCTATATCCAGGCCCACGGCCTGACCTACGTCACCGACGAGACGAACCTGGACCTGTCCTACGCCCGTAACCGGCTGCGCCTCTCCCTCTGGCCGGAGCTGGAGACCATCAACCCGGCCCTGACGGCCCACATCTGCCATACGGCGGACATCCTCCGCGCCGAGAACGACTATCTGGACGGCGAAGCCGCCGCCCTGCTGCCGCCGGACGGCACGTCCGTCCCCTGCGAAGCGGTGCTGTCCGCGCCGCCGGTGCTGCGTCCCCGTATGCTGCGTCTGCTGGCCGCCCGTCTGCCCGTGGGCAAAAAGGACTTCACCGCCGCCCATTATCAGGCGCTGGCGCAGCTCTGCCGCACCGGCGGCGCGCTGTCCCTCCCCGGCGGCGCACAGGCCCTCTGCCGCGACGGTGCGCTGACCCTGTCCTTGCCCCCCGCGCCGCCAGAACCCCAGCCCCTGCGGGAGGGTTCAAACACCTTCGGCCCGTGGCATATCACCGTCACCCATACCCCCGCCCCCGGCGCGCTGGCCCTGCGGGATGGCCCGCTCACCGTCCGCGCCTGGCGTCGTGACGACCGCATGACCCTTCCCGGCAGCCGCGGCCCGCGCAGCCTGAAGCGCCTGCTGTCCGACCGGGGCATCGCCCCGCCCCAGCGGGATACCTGGCCCGTCCTGTGCAGGGATGACCGCCCCGCCGCCGTCTGGCAGGTGGGCACTGATACGAAAGCCCTGCCGGCGGATGCCGGCCACACCATATATATTATCATCACACAGAACAACGGAGGATAAAAGCAAATGGCAAAGAGCAATATGGATCAGGACATCCTGAAGGTCCTGCTGTCTGAGGACGAGATCAAGGCCCGCGTGCAGGAGATGGGCGACCAGCTGTACGAGGCGTTCAAGGATAAGAACCCCATGTTCGTGGGCGTTCTGAACGGCTGCTTCGTGTTCATGGCCGACCTGGTGCGCGCCACCCAGCTCAAGAGCGAGGTGGAGTTCATCGGCGTCTCCTCCTACAAGAACGCCACCAAGTCCTCCGGCGTGGTCCAGATCACCCGCGACCTGCAGCGCGACATCAGCGGCCGCGACATCATCATCGTGGAGGACATCCTGGACTCCGGCAACACCCTGGCCTTCCTCAAGAACTACCTCATGACCAAGGGCGCCGCCTCCATCACCATCGCCACCCTGCTGGATAAGCCCGCCCGCCGCGAAAAGCCCATCACCGCCGACTACGCCGGCTTCGTCGTCCCCGACGAGTTCGTGGTGGGCTACGGCCTGGACTACTGCCAGCAGTACCGCAATATGCCCTACATCGGCGTATTGAAGCCCGAGGTCTATAGCAAGTAAATTCTCCCGCGCCGCAGGCGCGGCCTCGCCTCCCTCTGTGAGGGAGGTGGCACGGCGAAGCCGTGACGGAGGGAGAGACAATACCCCGTCCCCTGCGCCGCCGCGCGGCTGACTTTCCATACAGAACAGGAAGTGAACTATATGCAAAACAAGGGAGGCAAGCGCCTGGCCGGCGACCCGGAGGACAAGCGCCCCACCCCGTCCCAGAACGATCCGGACCAGACCCAGCCCGCCGCCCCGGAAAAGAGCAAGGCCCGCAAGCTGTGGGATGACTACGGCTACATGGTCATCACCCTGGCGGTGGTGTTCGTGGTGTTCCGCATCATCCTGCAGCTGGCCTACGTCCCCAGCGGCTCGATGGAGACCACCCTGCCCACCAAGTCCCTGCTCATCGGCTGGCGGCTGCCCTACCTGGTGTCCGACCCTGTGCCGGACCGGGGCGACATCGTCACGTTTTACAGTGACGAGCTGGGCAAGCTGCTGGTGAAGCGCGTCATCGGCCTGCCCGGCGACCACATCACCTTCCAGGACGGCTATACCTATATCAACGGCGAGAAGCTGGCGGAGGACTACCTCCCCGAGCAGGGCGTCACCATCAGCGCCCGCACGGAGTTCGACGTGCCGGAGGGCTGCCTGTTCTTCATGGGCGACAACCGCACCGGCTCTTTTGACTGCCGTGCCTTCAGCCAGCCGTATATCCCGCTGGAAAAGGTCCAGGGCGAGATGCTCCTGGCCATCTCCATCGGCTCCGACCAGAGCTGGCAGGGTATCCGCTGGATCGCGTAACGTAAAGGGGGAGAAGAAAGAATGACCGAACGAAGAAGATCCCGAAGCCTGCTCCTGATCCTCATTCTGGTGGCGGCGGTGCTGGTCAGCTACGCCATGAGCAACGCCCGCCGCGCCGGCGACGTGTCCTACAGCCAGTTGCGCCAGTACCTGACGGAGCAGCAGGTCAAGACCCTGTCCATCCACGACACCCGCCTGACGGGCAAGCTCCAGGACGGCAGTATGTTCACCTGCCAGCTCTACAGCTTCGACACGTTCTACAGCGACTTCAACGACATGGTGGTGGAGCAGGCGGAAAAGGGCATCATCGAGAGCTACGACTACCAGCCCGGCAGCTCCACCAACTGGCTGCAGATCCTGCTGCCCTATGTGCTGGCCTTTTTCGCCTTCATCCTGCTCATGAACATCATGACCCGCATGAACGGCGGCCCGGGCGCCGCTGCCAACGACAAGATGGCCCGCTTTGGCGAGGCCCGCATCCAGGACATCCCCTCTGACGGCAAGAAGGTCACCTTCAAGGACGTGGCCGGCGCGGACGAGGAGAAGGAGGAGCTGGAGGAGATCGTCCAGTTCCTCCGCGACCCGGACCGCTACACCCAGCTGGGCGCTCATATCCCCAAGGGCGTGCTGCTGGTAGGCCCTCCGGGCACGGGCAAGACCCTGCTGGCCAAGGCTGTGGCCGGCGAGGCGGACGTGTCCTTCCTGTCCATCTCCGGCTCTGACTTTGTGGAGATGTACGTGGGCGTGGGCGCCAGCCGCGTCCGCGACCTGTTCGAGCAGGCCAAGAAGCAGTCCCCCGCCATCGTCTTCATCGACGAGATCGACGCCGTGGGCCGCCAGCGCGGCAGCGGCCTGGGCGGCGGCCACGACGAGCGCGAGCAGACCCTCAACCAGCTCCTGGTGGAGATGGACGGCTTCGCCGCCAACGAGGGCGTGGTGGTGCTGGCCGCCACCAACCGCGTGGACATCCTCGACCCGGCCCTCCTGCGCCCCGGCCGTTTCGACCGTCAGGTGTTCGTGGGCCTGCCCGACATCAAGGGCCGCCAGGACATCCTCACCATCCACGCCAAGGGCAAGCCCCTGGCGGAGGACGTAGACCTGGCCAAGGTGGCCCGCGCCACCGCCGGCTTCACCGGCGCGGACCTGGAGAACCTGCTGAACGAGGCGGCGCTGCTCACAGGCCGCCGCGGCGAGAAATTCATCACCGAGGACGCCATCCAGAAGTCCGTCATCAAGGTCATCGCCGGCCCGGAGAAGCACAGCCGCGTCATCCCCGAGCAGGAGCGTAAGCTCACCGCCTATCACGAGGCGGGCCACGCCGTGGTCATCCACGCCCTGCCCAACCATGACCCCGTCCATCAGATCACCATCGTCCCCCGCGGCCAGTCCGGCGGCATGACCATCTTCCTGCCGGAGGAGGACCGCTCCTACCGCTCCAGAGCCTACATGACCGAGCAGATCGTCTCCCTCCTGGGCGGCCGCGCCGCCGAGGAGATGATGCTGGGCGACATCTCCACCGGCGCATCCAGCGACATCCAGCGCGCCACCGCCATCGCCCGCAAGATGGTGGGTACATACGGTATGTCGGAAAAGCTGGGCAACGTGGCCTTTGATACCGGCTCTGACGAGGTGTTCATCGGCAAGTCCATGGGCCACGCCCGCCCCTACTCCGAGCAGACCGCCGCCGAGATGGACACGGAGATCCGCGCCATCATCGACAGCGCCTACGACCGCTGCCGCACCATCCTGGCCGAGAGCAAGCCCCAGCTGGAAGCGGTGGCCGCCTACCTGCTGGAGCATGAGACCATGGACGCGGAGACCTTCGAGCACTGCTTTGATCAAAACTGACGGAAACTGTCCTCCCTCCGTCCTGCCTCCCTCTGTGAGGGAGGTGTCAGCGCTTTGCGCTGACGGAGGGAGAGACGATTTCCGGAGGCACTTCCGTAAAACCATCCGTAGGGGAGGGGCTCT
>CAVGVB010000058.1:0-10409 GCA_963632705.1 bacterium
TGAAATGGACCTGCTCTATGAGTGGGTCCATTTTTGCTCTCATTTGACGCTTACAGTGTATCTGGAAACGTTCCTGCAAAGCGAGGTGGAGTGATGATCGGCGAAAAAGAGGCCGCAAACACGGCCTCTTTCCCCCCCTGTATTTAGTATTCTCCTTTTTCCGTATCAGATGGATGCAGTTCGCTTTGGATAGCCTCGGTTTTTCTCCCGGTGCGGCACATTTTAAAATGTCGATATATGTAGCAGATAATGATTGCCAAAGATACCCACTGGGCGGTTGAAAAGCCAAGAAAGAAGCCGCGAATAGCATCTCCGCGAAAGAACTCGATACAAAAGCGGAAGATAGCATAGGTTACGAGATATATCTGCAAGGCGTCAGTTTTTGATTGCTTTTTCTCGTAGAAAAGGAGAACAGCGAAAAGCAAGAACTCAAAACCCGCCTCTATCAGTTGCACCGGAAGCCTGTCTAACGTAAAGATACCGAATAGCTCTGTGGGGGTGGCAAGTTTGACACCGTAGCAGCACCCGGCCATAAAACAGCCGATACGTCCAAACCCATGAAACAGTGGAAATGCAGGGACGACCATGCGGTAGATCCGGCCTCGTAAATCGGAGTCTTTTTTCGCATACAGATAGATGGCCAAAATCACGCCCAACAATCCGCCATAAAACACATAGCCACTATTCGGAATCAGCATCAACAGGTTTTTGGCGGAGAAATTCTCTATAAGCCAAGGGACTTGAGTCAATGCATACATGAGCTTGCTCCCCAAAACGCAGCCGACAGCACATAGAGCAACCAGTTTCAAAAACTGGGTAAACGCGATATTGAAGCGATCCAGGCGGAAGTACAGAAATAATAGAGCCGCAAATGCACCAATAAAGGCCAATACGCCATAGGATGGGAGCGTGATCTGAATATACGGACACATTAGTTTATACCTGCAAAACCTTGTGCGTCTCGCAGCGAACTAAGAGGTTCATTGCCGGATTTGACACAGCCATTATTGGTTCCGCCAATTGTTAGAATATGGCTACCGTCATCGGAACTTCCATAGAATATTTTTGTGGTTGTATTATCGCCATCCTCCACTTTGCTGATGCCACTATAGCATCCTTTGAGCTCATAGCCGCAGCCAAGGCAGCCGGTCGAACCATAATACTGAATATCGCAGCCATTGATAGTGCCCTGCCCATCCGCTTTAAGTGAAACGTATCTACAGGACTGCGGCCAAAGACAACTGCCGCAGCTTTTACTACAACCAAAGCAGCCACCACAGCCAGGGACAGATATACCTTCTGCGCTATAACTGCTATTGTCTACGCTGTTGCATTGGACTGCTTCGCAGGACTGACTCCCGCCACAGCCTGTGAGCG
Source organism: bacterium (assembly GCA_963632705.1). Classification (GTDB taxonomy): domain Bacteria; phylum Bacillota; class Clostridia; order Oscillospirales; family Oscillospiraceae; genus Vescimonas. The sequence continues at coordinate 1,378 of CAVGVB010000058.1, forward strand.
CAAAAATGCCAAGACACGCAATCGTCAGAAGCATTAGAACAAATAGCTGTTCCGGTTTTGATTTCTTATCAATTTTTTTCATTTCTCTTTCTCCAATCCGTAAATTTACCATCTGATGGAATACCCGTTGCTTTCCATCCAAATGAATGTGATGCTGATGCCTATTGCCAAAAGTAGAAGTAAAATCCATTTTGCGATTTTACCGGGGCGCAGCTCTTTGATCCGCGCAACGTTTTCCTCGCGTTCATCTTCATTAAAGTTGAATTTCGAGACTACAAAAGGAATAGGTGCTGAGATGAGGTAGCCTACGTAATACCCAAGTGTAGCTTTCTGGAAAAATGCCAGCACAATGGTGACGCAATAGTGTGCAACAGCGAAGAACGTGTATTTCATAAACACCCAAAATAAACCCAGGACAGCCCATACCATATTGAGAAGAAAGCCGTGGCTAAATCCGGCAATATAGTCGTAAAATGCGCCGACAAATATCTCCACGATCGCATGTCCAAAGATCAGAACTCCATTTCGGAGACCATCCACATAACCGAGATCATCGGAAACTTCCTGTGTGGTCATTACCAGGTTCTGACCTAAGAACGGCACATTTTTAGATGCCAAAGCAGGGGTGAATTTCAGGCCAAAGGCAACGGTGCAGGCAACAATGATAAGAATGATGACTCCGCTTATGGCAGACAACTTTTTTGCGGCTTTTAACTCCTTTTCATTTTCGTTCTCAAACAATGCGTCCCGCAGCTCTTCTTGCTGGGCATCCGGAAGGTCGCTTTGTGCTATGGCATTGCGAAGATCATCGGCAGTCTTTTTTGCCTCCGACGCGGCAACCTGTTCCCGCAGCGTGTCATAGGCCGCCTTAGCCGCCGCTGCGCGCTCCTGCGTGGGGTATTCAGTGCCGAACACAGTCCGCTTTGCGCAGTCAATATCCGCCAATAGCCGGTTGATCTCGGCTAAATAGATGTCCTGTATCTGTGCAGGATAGCCAACTCTTACCATATCGCTTTTAAGAGCAGCAAGAGCCGTTTCCGCCTCAATGCCCTCGCCGCATTGCTTTAACCGGGCATATAGGATGTTGTCATATCCTCGCAGAGCTTCGGCTTCGTCTGCATCATCGCAAACGATAGGTTCAGTCCCCTCTAATCGAGGTTCGACAGTGCGCACTGCAAGCTCGGCAGCCTGTCGGCGCTTGCCAATTTCGTTTTGCGCATCGACGGCTACCGGAGAATGGTACTGTGACAACGCAACCTCCGCTTGCTTCAGCGCCATCAGATCACCGCCATCAGCAGTTCGAAGAATTCGGCGGACATCGGCAGATTCCTTTCTGGCCTGATCAGCCTCTTCACGGGTATTGCAGACAATGCCGTCAACAGTCCGGTATTCCTCATCAAACCTCTCTACGGCTTGTAATACCGTCTGCGTTTCCAGCAGCGGCTCAAAATATGCCAGCTTTTTGCGATAGGCGTCGATCTTCTCCTGGGCAGCCAGGGCTTGCTGTTCGGTGTCAATGACGAATGACTCTGCGAATTTTGCCAGCAGGGATCGCTTTTCCTCATCGGCTGTGAGAACGCCGAAATAGTGCGCGGTGTTGGAAAGCTGCCCATCCTGATCTCCGTAGTGCTGCAAAACATAGCTGTACCAGCGTGCCTGATAGGGATCAAGGTCAAACACGCGAAGCAGTGCAGCCTGTTTGTCATCTTCCGTGGGCAGCTTGTCCACATTGGAGAGGATCGCTTCGCCCTGACGATGCTCCTCCGGTGTGACAAGTCCGCTGGCGGGAACATGATCAATATTCAGTTCATCCAGGCAGCAGACCAGCGCAAAGTGCAGGTTAAACACGGAGAGCCGCAGACCCTTTAACAGGGTCTTGCAAGTATTGGGATCATCGTAGATCTTGGATAATTTGAAGCTGGTAGCAATGGATGAGAAAGTCCTGCCAATGGCGTTGAACACCATGTGACCAGCGCCCATTACTAAGTTCAGCGCACCGGCCGTTACAGCACCGGAGAGCGCACCGGCCAGGCCAAAGCCACCGCCCTGCCATCTGGCACGGCCTTCCCGCCTCGCCTTGCGGTATTCATTCAGTTCCTCTTCGTCCATGACTACTTCGGCATAGCGATCGTATACATCGTTGAACGCCTCGGCACATGGTTCTGCAAAGGACTGATAGCGCTCTGCAAAAGCTTGCACATCTACGTCGATCACGCCGTGCTGTACCAATGTAGTAATGCAGTGATCCAATGCTGGGGCAAGGCAATCGTGCATTTGCTCTCCCAGGCCGTTAATAACCTTCTGAATAGAGCCATCCTGCTTATATAGCTTTTCATATTGTGCCGCCGCTTCGTTGGCCATCTTTATGAAGTCTATGCGGATGCTGTTGTAAGCAACACGATTTGGCGGGACTTGTACCCTTTGACCGAAAATGACTATTTTGTCGCACGAATCCATTTGTGCTTTCCTCCCCTTGCACGTGCATGGCGCATTTCTAATACAAAAGTTCTGCTGGCAATTGGTGTTTAGGCGTTGACGCGCCTGTCCATCTTTTGGAGCAGAGAAAATATGCACAGAAAAACACATAATTATATCTGATAAATATAATACTATAATTGAAAGCTCATGTCAATCGCTTTGCATTTCCGATACCATATTATCGGGAGTTGATGCTAATGAAAGAACAGTATGCTGACAAATATTTGCAGTTGGGATTGAAAATTGCCTACTATCGTAAGCTGCGAGGGCTGACACAGGAACAGCTTGCCGAGGAGCTTGGGCGAAGTCCGGCATTTATCGGGCATGTAGAAGCGCCTAATATCAACAAAGCGATCTCGCTGGATACGCTGTTTGGCATTGCGGAAGTGCTGGATGTGCAGCCCTATAAGTTCTTGCTTTTTGATGAGTGATACCGGGAGAAGAACCCTACATTCCGTTTTGACAGGAAACTCCGAATATGTAATATATCAGTGAAGGCCTCCGGGTGATCCCCGGAGGCCATTTTATATTTTGGAGGAACTTTGCCATGACCGAACCCCGTATTTGTGCCCACTGCGGCACCGCCGAAGAAGATCTTACCGAGTTCAACGGACGGCTTTACTGCGAAGATTGCCTGAACACACTGACTCTCGTCTGCACCGACTGCGGCAGCCGTTTCCTGCGTACCCACAATCGCAGCGAGAACGACGACTTCCCCATCTGTCCCGAATGCTACGACCGGGACTACACCCGGTGCGTCCGCTGCGGGCGCATCATCTCCACCGACCACTGCTGGTATCCGCTGGACAACGATGATCCCTACTGTGCCGACTGCTGCTCCTCCATTGAAAACAGCCCCATCCACGATTACTACTTCAAGCCTTACCCCATCTTCTACGGCGAAGGCCCTCGCTACTTCGGCGTGGAGTTGGAGATCGATGACGGCGGCGAATGTAACAGCAGCGCGGAGACACTGATGGTCATTGCCAACCAGTCGAAGACGCTGGCCTACTGCAAGCACGACGGTTCATTGGACGATGGCTTCGAAATCGTCACCCACCCCATGTCGCTGGACTGCCAGCTGCATGAGATGCCCTGGGCGGAGGTGCTGGACAGGGCCATCAACATGGGTTATCTATCCCATCAGGCGGGCACCTGCGGGCTGCACGTCCATGTGTCCCGCAAAGCCTTTGGAGACACGCCGGACGCACAGGACGACGCCATTGCCCGTGTGCTATTCTTTGTGGAGCGCCACTGGGCAGAGCTGCTGCGCTTCTCCCGCCGGACACAGCGACAGCTGGAGCAGTGGGCGGCTCGCTACGGCTACCGCGACCGACCCGGTGAGATGCTGGAGCATGTGAAGAAAGGCCGCGGCAGCCGCTACACCTGCGTCAACCTCACCAACGCGGACACCATTGAATTTCGTATGTTCCGTGGCACTCTGAAACTGAATACGCTTATCGCCACGTTGCAGCTTGTCGACCACATCTGCGATGCGGCGATTTTTATGTCCGATGATGAGTTGCACGACCTGTCCTGGAGCAGCTTCGTCAGCACCGTCAAAGAACCGGAGCTGGTGCAGTACCTGAAGGAGCGCAATCTCTACATCAATGAGCCGGTTGAGGGAGAGGGGGAAGTGTAAATGTGTTGTCTATTCGGAATTTATGATTACGGCCACAGCCTGACCGCCGCGCAGAAGAAGCGGCTTGTCTCCGCCTTGGCCATTGCCAGTGAGGACAGAGGGACGGACGCCACCGGCATTGCCTATAACCATAACGACCATCTGACTATCTACAAGCGTCCTTACCCTGCACATCTGATGCGGTTCAAACTGCCGGACGATGTACTCTGTGTTATGGGGCATACCCGCATGACCACACAGGGCGATGAGAAGCATAACTACAACAATCATCCCTTCGAGGGCACAGCGGGTATCCCCTTTGCGCTGGCGCACAACGGTGTGCTGTATAACGATCTGACACTCCGCAAGGACAAGAACCTGCCCCGTACCCGAATCGAGACAGACAGCTATGTGGCCGTGCAGTTACTGGCACAGCAGGGTGAGCTGAGCTTCCGAAGCATCCGCAGTGCTGTAGAACCCCTCAGAGGCACGCTGACACTGTCTGTTTTGGACAGCCGGGACAACCTCTACATCATCAAGGGCAACAATCCGCTGACGCTGTATCACTTCCCGCGCATGGGTCTGTATGTCTACGCCAGTACGGAGCAGATACTCAAGAAGGGACTGCAAAAGGGCATGCCGCGCATGGAGCAGCCCTTTGAGGTGATGCTCCGGGAGGGGGATATATTGCGGATAGACCGGCAGGGGCAGTACACCGTTGAGCACTTCGATACCCGCAATCTGTGGGACGGCGCGGCACCCTTCAGTTGGCCGTATTGGGACGTATACGCCGGACAGGACGAGTATGTCAACAATCTGAAATCAGTGGCGTCCGCCTACGGCTACACGCCCCATGACATCGATGTATTTCTCAGTTACGGTCTTTGCCTGGAGGAGATAGAGGAGATCATGTGCTGCGGGGAGGTATAAAGGCCGGGTAACAATTTGGGCGCAAAAGGAGGATGCCTTGTGAAGTGGAACTGGAAAATCGCATTAGAGCTTTGCGGTATTGTATTAGCGGCATTGCTCAAGCTCTGCATTCCGCAGGACGATGACCCCCATTGATGTGCCAATAGGGTGTACCCTAACGGCACACGAAAAAAGAGTCCCAATAGGGTCGCTACCTGCATTCTGGCACGTGCCATCTGCGGGAGGGACTCTATTGGGACTGACAAATGAAGGGAGGCGCTTTACGCTTGAAAATCGGTTACATCCGTATATCCACCGCTGATCAAAACACGGCACGGCAAGAACTGCTGATGGAGCAGCTGGGGGTGGATGAGGTCTACATCGACCGCATGAGCGGCAAGAATACCAATCGCCCAGAGCTGCAAAAGATGATGGAATACATTCGCCGGGGCGACACGGTGATCGTGGAGTCCATCAGCCGTTTTGCCCGGAATACCCGTGATCTGCTGGAGCTGGTGGAGAGACTATCAGCCAAGGGTGTGGAGTTCGTCAGCAAGAAGGAGGCCATCGATACCACCACGCCTACCGGCAAGTTCATGCTGACAGTGTTCGGCGCGGTGGCAGAACTGGAACGGGAATATATCCTCCAGCGCCAGCGGGAGGGCATCGCCATTGCCAAGGCCAACGGCGTTTACAAAGGGCGTAAGCCCATTCAACCGCCGGAGCTTGAGAAAATCATGGTTAAGTGGCGGCGCGGAGAAATCACCGCAGCCGAGGCCATGCGGCAGTTAGGAATGAGCAAGAGCACGTTTTATCGGAGAGCGAAGAGGCACTTGCTATAGTAAGTTTGGTATTTTATTCCCTCTACACTGGCGGTGTTCTGCAAGACGGATATATTGACTATTCGTACCGAATATGATATATTTGCAAGGCGAAGAGGTGATGACATGGAAAGACGATTGGCTCGGATCAACAGCAGCGCGGCGGGAGGAACAGCGGGCACCGGTGCAAAAACACATAGGGTGTGTGCCACTATCCTGCTGCGGCAGAAGCAGTTTTGATTGTAAATAGGAACAGCACAAAAGAGACGTAATCGTCGGGAATCATTTTCACTCTTGCGAGTGAATGAAAAGTGAAAGTTCACCCGAAGGAGTGAATTGCGAGTGAATTTTCACACCACATGATTAAAAAACTGAGCAGCCCCTTCTTTCTACCTGAAAAGAAGGGGCTGCTATCGTGTTACTAATATTCACTTCTCTTCCGCCATGCCAAACAGAACACGCAAATAATCCTGCCGTCCATCCAGAACACGGGCGACCTGTACCGTCTCATTCTCAACACGGTAGAACAGAAAATAGTTCCCGCTGAGCAGCGCCCGCAGGTCGGTCTCTCTGCCTATTTTGGCTGAAACTGAAAATCCCAAATAGGGATTTTGCTGCAAATGACGCAGATCGTTGGTAACACTCTTTACAATGCGTTGTGCTGCCTGCGGATTGTGCAGCTCCAGTGAAATGTAAGCCTTGATCTCCGCCAAGTCGTTGGCAGCCACCGGCGTAATACGCAGCTTATTCATCCGTCAGTCCGAGCCGGGACTCTACGTCTTCCAGCGTAAGCCAGCCCCCTTCTTCAGCAGATTTCCAGCCCTTGTTAATCTCGGCCATGAGCTGCGCCGTGGCCTTGGATCTCATATATTCCGCATTTTCAGGAGACAACAGAAACGGAAAGCCGTTGCTGTTCAGCGATTGCTGGAGAAAAATGTTAAAAGCGTCCGTCAGGCTCAGACCGTAGGCAGAAAAAACATTCTCCGCCTCCTGCTTGATCTCCGGATTGATACGCATCTGAAACGTAGCTGTTTTCGGTGCGGTAGCCACATTGATATTTGACATAGTTGCAGGCCTCCTTTTCTTTTAGTATACCCACAGCGCAGAAGTATGTCAACACATTGTCACTACAAAGCGTTTGCTATTGTATACATTGTGTGTTATAATTTAAATGGGTCAGAAATCTCCCCCCTTCCTGACTCACCAGATTCAAGAGGCTCTAAAGCGAACGGGCAAGAACGTAGAACAGAAGGGGGACTGCATATGAAAGATATTTTGAAGGCTATCCGCACATTTCTTCGTAAAATCCAACTTACCATCACTTTCAAAACGCCTCTCATTGATTTCTCGTTCGCTCTCTTGCTGATTCAGCTGCTTTTGATTGGCAGCTTCTCAACGATAGAATGATAAAGAACGCACGAGCCAAATTGTGGCTCGTGCGTTTCCCTATATTGTGATCCCTGCTATGTACCGCACTTCAACTTCATGCTCCGGTGCTGTTCGGTCAGCCCGCTTGAAACTCATGGTTCGTATGGGTGTCATCTTCTTGACCATCTGGCCGCCCACAGAGCCGGCCTCACGACTGGTCAGGTGGCCGTTGTAGCCTTCCTTCAGGTTCACGCCGACCTCTTGCGGTGTGTATTCACCTCAAAGATTTGATGATTTTGACGGTGAAAAGCCGGAACATCGAAAAGAAAACGAAATACGACATAAAAAAGAAGATCAGGTCGGAACCACTCATTTACATCGTGAAAACAGCAAAACAACATAAAATAGAGGGAGGGATACTTGAATTGCGAAGCCAGGAGTGGCCGACGTAATTGACGGTTGCGTTTTTTTGCAGCGGCAGATATAATAATGATAACAATGATAACAAAGGGTAAGGAGGTGTCGCTATGGGCACGCTGGCGCTTGATGAGATCAAAAGCGTTGTAAAAGAACTGCTGAAACGCTATCATGCGGAGTATGCGCTGCTGTTCGGTTCGTATGCGCGTGGCGAGGCCACGCCCGAGTCGGACATCGACATCGTTATTATAGGCGGGAAGAACTTTGTGCCCCGCAATATCTTTGCGCTGGCAGAGGACTTGCGCGAGATGACCGGACGCGATGCCGATGTGTTTGAGATACGGGAGGTCAACACGGGAACGCCTTTCTACGAATCTGTGATGAAGGAGGGAATCCGCATCGCATGAAAAAATCGGATATGGAGCGGCTGAAAAAGATCGTGTCCCTGTGGGAGGCGCTGAGCGGCGAAATTATGCAGCGCGGCATCACGCGGGAACTGCTGCTGACCGAACAGTTTTCCCAGTGGGCGGTGACTACGCCGATCTACAACATTGGTGAACAGGTCTATCAGCTTTCGCCGGAGTTCAAAAAGGAATATCCAGGTATTCCGTGGAGCGTGGTTTCCGGACTGCGCCACCGGCTGGTACACGATTATGACGGTATCAACTGGTCGCTGATCGCGGATGTGATCTTCGACGACATGGAGCCGTTCGTGATGGCGGTCAGAGATATACTGAGGACTCGGTTTGATTTGCGGGATGAATAGGCTGCTAGCCATTTTGAAAGCCGCAGATGAAATGAATATGATGAAGAAAGCACTTCCTATCTGTAAGGACAGATGGGAAGTGCTTTCCTTGTTGTCAAATATTTTTTGTGAAAGGAGAAATACACATGGCTGTATTCGGGGTGGAGAAAACGCGGAACTACACTGTCATGTCAAATCACCATCTGCGGGACAAGTCGCTGTCGCTGAAGGCGAAGGGGCTGTTGTCCCTGATGCTGTCGCTGCCGGAGGATTGGGACTACACCACCAAAGGACTGGCGCGTATCTACAAGGACGGTGTGGACAGCATCTGCGCCACGGTGCGGGAGCTGGAAAGCGCGGGATACATCGTGCGGGCGCGGGAGCGCCACGCGGACGGTACGCTGGGCGGCATCGAATATACCATTCTGGAGCAGCCCAGAGAGCCGGAGCTACCTAAACGGGAAAATCCCGTTCAGGCGGAAAATGCCGGTGATGCACCTAAACGGGCTTTTCCAGAACAGGTAAAACCTGTCCTGGGAAAACCTGAACAGGAAAATCCCGCGCAATTAAATATACAAGAACAAAGTAAAGAAGAACTAAGTACGGATTCTACTAACTCCTGTTACTATATATTTGCCCCTTGGTTTATGGCAGCCAGCCATAGGCATGGGAC
>CAVGVB010000059.1:0-9442 GCA_963632705.1 bacterium
CAAGGTCGTTCCCGAGCTGATTGAGTCCATCAAGGCTGCCAAGGCCGCCAAGTAAAGCGATCTGAGAGATAGGAGGGAATGACCGTGGGCAACGCACTGGTATACAAAACCATCGGCCAGGTACTGGCCCAGCAGGCTGTGCGGCATCCCAACTGCGAAGCTGTGACAGACGCCGCCCACCGCTTCACCTACGCCCAGTGGGAGGCGCTGACGGATCAGGCGGCCAAGGCGCTGCTCAGCCGCGGCATCAAAAAGGGCACGCACGTGGGCGTATACGCCAACGACAACGCCGTCACCCTGTGCGCCTACTATGCGGTGTGGAAGATCGGCGCGGTGCTTGTTCCGCTGTGCAACAGCTATCAGAAGGCCGAGCTGACCCGCTGCCTCATCGACGCCGACATCACCCATCTGCTGCTGGGCGGCGGTCCTTCCGGCCTGCGCCGGGAGGACTTCCCCGCCCGGATCGACATGATCCCCCTGGCGTCCCAGGATGATCTGAACACGCTGCTGCTCTCCGGCAGAGCGTACGGCGACGCGGCGCTGCGGGCCGCCAAGGACCGCGTGACCGCCGACGACCCGGACACCATTCTCTTTACCTCCGGGACGATGGAGCGCCCCAAGCCGGTGCTGACCACCCACTTTTCCCGCGTCAATATTATGCTGGCCCAGGCCAACGTACTGGAAGCCACGGAGCAGGATCGTTTCTGCTCCGTGCTTCCCATGTACCACTGTTTCTCCCTGACAGCCACGGTGCTGGCCGCCATGACCGCGGGCGCGTGTGTCTGTTTCCCGGCGGACCGGCACGGCAAGACCATTCTGGAGACCATCCAGCGGGAACGGTGCACCATTCTCACCGCCGTCCCCACGTTGTTCTCCGTGCTGCTGGAGCGCTACCGGCAGGGGTTCTACGACGTGTCCTCCCTGCGGGCGGGGCTCATCGGCGGCTCGGGCTTCCAGCAGGAGCTGTATCTGGATGTCTGCCGCACGTTCAACTTCGACCTGCTGCCCTCTCTGGGCCAGACGGAGGCCACCGCCGGCGTCAGCAGCTGCGGTCTCCACGATCCCATCGACGTGCGGCTGCGGACACTGGGCCGCTTCTTCCCCGGCGTGGAGGGCTGCATCAAGTCCACCGTTACCGGCAGTCCCGTTCCCACCGGCACGGTGGGCGAGATCTGCATCCGCGGCTACAACGTGATGCAGGGCTACTACAAGCTGCCCGCCGCCACCAGCTATACCATTGACAAGGACGGATGGCTGCACACCGGCGATCTGGGCAGTCTGGACAGCGCCGGCTATCTGACCTACGCGGGCCGGAAGAAGGAGATCATCATCCGCGGCGGCGAGAACATCTCCCCGTCCGAGATCGAGGCCCTCATCAAGGCCGATCCCGACGTGGAGGACGTCCGCGTCATCGGCATCCCGGACCGTCACTACGGCGAGACAGTCTGCGCCTGCGTCGTCGGCCGCAGATTCCTGACAGAGGATCACATCCGTATGCTGGTACAGGAAAAGGCCGCTGCCTTCAAAGTCCCGCAGCACGTACTGTTTTTTGATGAATTCCCCCACAGCCCGCTGGGCAAGATCCAGCTCTCCGCCCTGAAGGCGGCGGCGCTGGACCGGCTGGGCATCACGACCGGGGTATAAGAAAGTGGTAAGAGTATTATGAAAAAACTAAATCGTTGGGTCTACGCCGCCTTCGGCGTGGTGATCCTGTTGTTCGCCGGCATGGTCTACGCCTGGAGCGTGCTGTCCGGTCCTATCGCTCAGGAATATCCCCAGTGGACGAACGCCCAGCTGAGCCTGACCTTCACCATCGTCATGACGCTGTTCTGCGTGGGCTGCATGGTGGGCGGCTTCCTGTCCGGCAAGGTCAGCGCCAAGATCTACGTCTGGGTGGCGGCGGCCATGTTCCTGGGCGGCTTTATGATGTCCGCCCGCATCACGTCCCTCATGGGGCTGTACATCGGCTTCGGCGTCATCTGCGGCTTCGCCTCCGGCCTTGCCTACAACGCGGTGATGGGCACCATCAGCCGCTGGTTTCCCGATAAGCAGGGCCTGATCTCCGGCGTGCTGCTGATGGGCTTCGGCCTCAGCAGCTTCCTGGTGGGCAAGATCTTCCAGATGTGCACCCCCGAGACCATCGGCGCGTGGCGTCAGTCCTTCACCGTGTTCGGTATCATCACCGCCGTGGTGCTGGCCATCTGCGCCTTCTTCGTGGAAAAGCCCCCTGCGGACTACCAGCCCCCCGCCGCCGGCAAGCAGGCCAAGCGCTGGGTGAACCCCGTGGCCATGGAGGCTTCCACCGGCACGATGATCCGCAAGCCCGCCTTCTGGCTGTACTACCTGTGGGCCATCCTGCTCAGCGCCGCCGGACTGGCGCTGGTGTCTCAGGCCAGCGGCATCGCCCGGGAGATTGGCACCGACGTCTCCGCCGGTACGATCGCTACCGTGGTGGGCCTGATCTCCATCTGCAACGGCGTGGGCCGCGTCATTCTGGGCGCGCTGTTCGACAAGGTGGGCCGCAGCAAAACCATGCAGACCGTGAACATCCTGTTCCTGCTAACCTGCGGCGTGCTGATCCTGTCCCTGACCATGAAGAGCTTCCCCATTCTGGTGGCCGGCTTCATCCTCGGCGGCTTCTCCTACGGCGGCGTGACCCCCACCAACTCCGCCTTCGTCAGCTCCTACTACGGGCTGAAGCACTTCCCCCTGAACTTCTCCATCATCAACACCAACCTCATCATCGCGTCCTTCGGCAGCACCATCGCCGGTGCGCTGTACGACGCCTCCCAGTCCTTCTTCAGCACCGATGCCATGATCGGCGTGCTGGCCGTGCTGGGTATCTTCGTATCCCTGGCCATCAACGTCTGCGACAAGCGGACGCTGGCCGCCAAGTGATATAACTTTACCTCCCTCACAAAACCTCACAAAGGGAACAGCCCGGCTTCTGCCGGGCTGTTCCCTTTGTTTTCTGTTTACAGCTCCCGGATGACCCGTTCCACCAGCGCGCACAGCTTTTCGCTGCTCTCGTTGGCGATACGCAGCACCTCCTCATGGGAGTGCTTCTCCCGGGCGATGCCGGTGGCCATATTGGTGATGCAGGCCACACCCAGCACCTCCATGCCCAGATAGTTGGCCGCGATAGTCTCCGGCACGGTGGACATCCCGATGGCATCCGCGCCCAGCCGCTCATAGGCCCGTATCTCCGCCGCCGTCTCATAGCACGGCCCGGAGAATATGGCATACACGCCCTCCTTGCAGGTAATGCCCAGCGATGCCGCAGCGTCCAGCGCCTTTCCCCGCAGCGCCGGGGCGTAGGCCTCCGTCATATCCGGGAAACGCACACCGAAGCGGTCGTCGTTCTCCCCGATGAGAGAGTTGTTCCCCAGCATATTGATATAGTCCGTCAGCACCATCAGGTCGCCGGGACGCAGCCCCCTGTTGATGCCGCCGCAGGCGTTGGTGATGACCAGCGTCTTCACGCCCAGCAGGGCCATCACATAGATAGGGTATGTGACCTCCTTCATGGTGAAGCCCTCATAGTAGTGAAAGCGTCCCTGCATGGCGGCCACCACATGACGGCCCAGCCGCCCGACGACCAGATTGCCCGCGTGGCCCGCCACCGTGGACTGAGGAAAGCCGGGAATATCCCTGTACGGGATCACTGTTTTATCCGTGATGGCATCCACCAGACCGCCCAGGCCGCTGCCCAGCACGATACCCACCGTGGGCGTCAGCTCCGTGCAGCGCCGAATATACGCGGCGGACGCGCTGACCTTGTCATAAAATCGTTCCATACTGCCTCCTTACGACTGCCAGTCCCGCACCTGCTGCCGCAGCCAGTCACACCATGCGTCCATGCCCTCGCCGGTCTTGGCGGAGATGGGGAATATCTTCAAATTCGGGTTGCGCCGGTGGGCGTACTCCACCACCTTGTCCATATCGAAATCAAAGTAGGGCAGCACATCCACCTTGTTGATGAGCAGCACGTCACACACCGTGAAGATAAGGGGATATTTCAGCGGCTTGTCGTGGCCCTCCGGCACGGACAGGATCATGGCGTTCTTCACCGCGCCGGTGTCGAACTCCGCCGGGCACACCAGATTGCCCACGTTTTCCAGCACCACCAGATCCAGCTCCGACGTGCCGATCTCCCGCAATCCCTGCTCCGTCATACCGGCGTCCAGATGGCACATCCCGCCGGTGTGGAGCTGGATGGACCGCACGCCCGTACCGGCGATGGTCCGGGCATCCACGTCGCTGTCGATGTCCGCCTCCATCACGCCGATACGCAGCTCGTCCTTCAGTCCTTCGATGGTCCGCACCAGCGTGGTGGTCTTGCCGCTGCCGGGGGAGGACATCAGGTTCAGCAGAAACGTCCTGTCCTGCTTCAGCTCCTGCCGCAGCCGGGATGCCTCCCGGTCGTTGTCGGCAAACACGCTCTCCTTCACTTCGATGATCTTCAGCTTGTCCATGGTCACGCTCCCTCTATTTCCTTGATGCTGATCCCGTCGCCCCGGAGCAGCCAGGTGTCCTCGCTGCCGCAGTAGGGGCAGACCCGGCCCTGGGGCACGGTGGGGTAGTCCCGCCCGCAGCCGCCGCAGTATGTCACGGCCTCCAGCGTCTCGATGTGCAGCGCAGCGCCCCGCAGCAGGTCAGACCTCTGCACGGCCCAGTCCCAGCAGCTCACCAGCTCCCGCGCCACCGCGCCGGATACCTGCCCCAGCTCCATCGTCACCGAGGCGACGCGGGTCAGCCCGTTTTCCTGCCCCACCCGCTCCACCGTTCTGATGGCGTGGAACACAATGCCTAATTCGTGCATATCACTTGCTCTTTTTCGCCCGGCGCTGGGCCTTTTTGATCTTGATCTCCCGCTTCACCATGTAGGGCAGGATGGCCTTCATCTTGTCCTCGCACTTATACATGGTGCTGCACTCCGGGCGCTCCCGGTGCAGGTGGATGGCGTCAAAGGCGCACTTGGTGGTGCAGACGCCGCAGCCGATACACTTGTTGGGATCGACGATGCTGGCGCCGCAGCCCAGACACCGGGCCGTCTCCGCCCTGACCTGCTCCTCGGTAAAGGCCACCCGCTCGTCCTTGAACGTCCGCCGCAGCGCGTCGTTATAGCCGATGCGCTGGCGGGGCGTGCTGTCGTAGCTGTCCACGGCGATAAGGGCGTTTTTCTTGTCCAGCTCGATGAACTGGCGGCGGTTGCGTCCGATGGTCAGCGTCGCGCCCTGGACATAGCGGTGCAGGCTCACCGCGCCCTCCTTGCCGGCGGCAATGGCGTCGATGGCGAACTTCTGCCCGGTGTATACGTCGCCGCCCGCGAAGATGTCCCTCTCCGCCGTCTGATACGTCACCGGGTCGGCCTGCACCAGCCCCCGGCCGTCCAGCTCCACCGCCGTACCGGCCAGCAGCGTGCCCCAGTCGGGTTTCTGCCCGATGCAGTACATCACCGTGTCGCAGGGCGTCACCTGCACGGTGCTCTCGTCGTACACCGGCGCGAAGCGGCCGCTGTCATCCTTCACCCGCAGGCACTTCACAAAGGCCATGGACACGGCTCTGCCGTCCTCCACGGTGATCTCCCTCGGGCCGAACCCGGCGTAGATCTCCACGTCCTCCCGCTCGCACTCGGAGCGGTCCTCCTCGCCCATGGGCATCTCGTCATACCCCTCCAGGCAGTAGAGCGTCACCTTCTCCGCGCCGCAGCGCACCGCCGTGCGGGCCACGTCTGCGGCGATGTTGCCGCCGCCGACGACCACCACCCGGCCCGAGAGCGACTTCTCCTCCCGCAGGTTCACATCCCGCATGAAGTCCACGCCGGCGCGGACATTGGCCGCGTCGCCGCCGGGGATGGCCAGCGCGCCGCCGTGCTGCAAGCCCACCGCCAGGTAGAAGCCCCTGTAGCCCTGCTCACGGAGCTGGGGGATGGTCACATCCCTGCCCACCTCCACGCCGCAGCGGAACTCCACGCCCAGCTGGCGCAGCACGTCGATCTCCGCCTCCACCACGTCCTTCTCCAGCCGGAAGCTGGGGATGGCGTTCATCAGCATACCGCCGGGGCGGCTCTCCTTTTCAAACACGGTGGGACGGTAGCCCTTCTCCGCCAGATAATAGGCGCAGCTCAGGCCCGCCGGGCCGCCGCCGATGACGGCGATCTTCTCCGAGAACTCACCGTCCACCTTGGGGATGACCTTCTCCGGCACGAAGCGGGTCTCCGCGTCCAGATCCTGCTGGGCGATGAACCGCTTCACCTCGTCGATGGCCACCGCCTGGTCCACCGTGCCCCGGGTGCAGGCGTCCTCGCACCGGCGGTTGCAGATGCGGCCGCACACGGCGGGGAACGGGTTCTCCCGCTTGATGAGCTGCAAAGCCTCCCGGTACTTGCCCTGGGCCGCCAGCTTCAGATAGCCCTGCACGGCGATATGGGCGGGACAGGCGGTCTTGCAGGGGGCAGTACCGGTGTCGTAGCAGTTGATGCGGTTCTTGTCCCGGTAGTCGATGGCCCACTTCTCCGGCCCCCACTTTACCTCGTCCGGCAGCTCCTGCCGGGGAT
Source organism: bacterium (assembly GCA_963632705.1). Classification (GTDB taxonomy): domain Bacteria; phylum Bacillota; class Clostridia; order Oscillospirales; family Oscillospiraceae; genus Vescimonas. Next base: position 6,560 of record CAVGVB010000059.1, read on the forward strand.
ACTCAATGTAGCCGTCCTTGGTACACAGCTTCTGCCCCAGCTTCACCGCGCCGGCGGGACAGTTCTCCACGCAGCGGCCGCAGGCCACACACTTCTCGCTCTCCACGGCGGCCACATAGGCGCTGCGGGACATATTGGGCGTGTTGAACAGCTGGCTGGTACGCAGGGCGTTGCACACGTTCACGTTGCAGTTGCAGATGCCGAAGATCTTCTCCTCGCCGTCGATGTTGGTGATCTGGTGGACGAAGCCGTTGTCCTCCGCCTTTTTGAAGATCTCCAGGGCCTCCTCCTTGGTGATATACGTGCCGCGCTGGGTCTCCACGATGTAGTCGGCCATGTCGCCCACGCCGATGCACCAGTTCTCCACGTCGTCGCCGCAGCCCTCGCCCAGCTTGTCCCGGCTGGCCCGGCAGGAGCACATACTCTTGGCGTACTTGCCCTCGTACTTGTCCAGCCAGTAGGAGATCTTCTCCAGACCGATGGCGGACTGCTCCGTCTCGATGGCCTTCTCCACCGGGATAACGTGCATACCGATGCCCGCCCCTCCGGGAGGCACCATGGGGGTGATCTTCTCCAGAGGCAGCATGGTCATGCGCTCGAAGAACGCCGCCACCTCCGGATGCTCGTCGATCTGGCTGCGGCGCATATTCAGGAACTCCGCGCTGCCCGGCACGAACAGCGGCAGGATATACCGCTTCTCGTGGTTCGGGTTCTTGCCGTCCAGGTTCTCCCAGTTGTACTCGATGAGCCCCAGCCAGGACATCTCGCCCAGCAGCTTCTCCAGCTTGTCCTCCTCCATGCCCGTCAGCTTTACCATCTGGGCCAGGGTCTTGGGCTTCCGCACGCCCATTTTCAGGGCCACGTCCACCATCTCGTCCGTCAGCACGCCGTCCAGACCCCAGTACTCCGGGTCGTCCACCGTGGTCTTCAGGCCGATACGGTTGGTGATCATCGCACCCAGCTTCAGCAGGTTCTCCCGGGGCGGCCGGTCGGGACAGGGGATCTGGAACGGGAGCTTCTCCCCGTCCAGGGGGAAATTGGTGGGCTTGCTGCCGTTGATATCTCGCATCGTCTCTCCTCCGTTTTCTGCTGCCCCGGCCAGCCGCCTTGCATGCGGCCCGCCGCAGCAGTATATTTTCGCCTTATTGTCAATATTTTATCAACTTTTCCCCCGGGTTTCCATTGACTTTTCCTCTAAAGTTCCGGTCATCTTTTGACGGATGCGCCAAAAAAGCGCCCTCTTTCCCATCACTTTCCCCCACCTGCACAAAAAAGCGTCCCCCGCAGGGGACGCTTCTTTTTATCATCGCCGTTTGCCGCCGCCGAAACCGCCGCCGCCAAAGCCACCGCCCCGGCTGCTGCCGCCACGGCTGCCGCCGCCAAACCCACCGCCGCTGAAGCCGCCGGAGGGACGGCTGGGCCGGCTGGGCCGCGGGCTGCTGGGTCGGGGCGCACTGGGACGTGACGCGCCCGGCCGCGGGCCGGGTCTCGGGCCGCTGGGACGCGGACCGCCGCCCATAGGAGGCCGCGGGCCACCGCCCGCAGGCGGTCTCGGGCCGCCGCCGTGAGGCGGACGGGGAGGCCGGGGCGGACGGGGACGGTGCGGCCGTCCCCAGAAGATGGGATAGTAATACGCGGGCCGGACAACACCGATCACGTTCGGGCCGTACCGCCGCCGGTAGCGGCTGTAGCGCACGGCGTCCAGCGCGGCCCACACCACGAAGATGGCCACGATGAGCAGCACCACACCCGCGATAGACGTACCGCCGGCAGGCGCAGACGGAGCATACCAGCCGCTGTCGCCGCTGCTGCCGCTGCTGCCCAGCTGTGCCTGGGCGTAGAACACGTCCGCCTGACGGAAGAACGCGGTCACAGCGCTGTCGAAATCGCCGTCATAATAGGTGGTCTCGATGGCCTGGCTCAGCTGGCTCTGCTGGGTATCGGTCATGACGTAGCCCACGTTGTCGCCGCAGTAGACCTGCCAATCGCCGTCCTTCACCAGCACCAGGATCATGTCGTTCTGGCCCAGCCCCCACGCTTCGCCCAATTTGGCGGCGTAGTCCTGGTCCTCCCAGCCCACCAGCCTGTCGACGGTGGCCACCGCCACCACGGCGTAGTACTTGCCGTCCCAGCTGCCGTTATAGTCCCGGATCAGCTGCTTCGTCTGATCGCTCAGCAGACCGGCATCGTCGCAGATCCACTGCTTATACTGCACATCCAGCAGTGCCGTGGGCGTTTTGGCAATAAACGCGTCCTTCCGGCTCTGGCCGATGAACACGGCGGCGGCGATGGAAAGCACCAGCACCACCAGCGCCACGCCCCGCTTTTCAAAAAACTTCATACGTATTCCCCTTTCTGAAGGAGATTTCCATAGACGCGGGCAGCTCTGCCCGCATCCTGCGCCTCCCTCTGTGAGGGAGGTGGCACGGCGAAGCCGTGACGGAGGGAGAGGATTCCAGCCTTGTGATCTCTCCCCCAGTCAGCACTTCGTGCTGACAGCCCCCTCGCAGAGGGGGCCTTTGGAAGGAGTTCAGCTCCGCAGCTCCATCAGCTTCTGCTTCAGCTCGCCCTCGATGCGGCCCAGCTCGACCTCTGCCTCTTTCCGCTTGGCCGCGCCCTCCTTCTGGATGCGGGCCACCTCGTCCAGGGTGGAGATCAGCTGCTGGTTGGTGTGCTGCAGCGTCTCGATGTCCACGATGGAGCGCTCGGCCTCCTTGGCGGTGGCGATGGTCCCCATCTTCAGGGTGTCGGCGTTCTTCTTCAGCAGTTCATTGGTCATCTCCGTCACCGCGTTCTGGGCGGCGGTGGCCTGACGGCTGTGCTCCATACCCAGGGCCAGCACCATCTGGCTCTTCCACAGGGGGATGGTGTTCACCAGGGAGG
>CAVGVB010000060.1:0-8964 GCA_963632705.1 bacterium
AGGGAGTGGACTTCTTGCTGCCGCGGAAACCGAGACCACCGGAGGAAGCCCAGGACAGAGCGTTGCCCTGTGCGTCGGTGACGGTCACCATGGTGTTGTTGAAGGAAGAACGGATGTGGACCTGACCCTTCTCGATGTTCTTCTTTTCGCGACGGCGGCGGATGACTTTCTTGCCTTTTACGTTAGCCATGATCTATTCTTCCCTCCTTTACTTCTTCTTGTTAGCGATGGTCTTCTTGGGGCCTTTGCGGGTGCGAGCGTTGGTCTTGCTGCGCTGGCCGCGAACGGGCAGGCCACGACGGTGGCGAGTTCCGCGATAGCAGCCGATTTCAGTCAGGCGCTTGATGTCAAGCGCTACCTGACGACGCAGATCACCCTCGACGATGTAGGAGTGGTCGATGGCTTCACGGAGCTTGGCTTCGTCGGCCTCGGTCAGATCCTTCACTCGGGTGTCGGGGTTGATGCCTGTCTGCGCCAGGATGTCCTGGGCACTTTTTCTTCCAATACCATAGATATAAGTCAAACCGATCTCGATTCGCTTATCCTTGGGCAGGTCAATACCGGCAATACGTGCCATAATTAGTGCACCTCCACTTTCTACTTAGCCCTGTCTCTGCTTGTGCTTGGGATTCTCGCAAATGACCATGACACGGCCTTTACGACGGATCACTTTGCACTTCTCGCACATGGGCTTCACGGACGGTCTTACTTTCATTTTGATAAACCTCCTACTTACTGCGCCAGGTGATCCGACCACGGGTCAGATCGTAAGGCGACATTTCCACAGTCACCTTATCGCCGGGCAGAATCCTGATGAAATTCATTCTGAGCTTTCCGGAAATATGCGCTAAGATCGTGTGTCCATTTCCAATGTCGACTTGGAATGTGGTGTTGGGCAGCGACTCGACGACGACGCCCTCGACTTCGATCATGTCGGATTTTGCCAAGTGTTATCCCTCCTGGTCTTGATCACTGCCGCGAAACGCGGCTATGGCTTTACGAAGCTCACTATTTGTGATTTGTTCGCTGCTTCTGATTTTCTGGGAAAGCGGGCCGCCGTCGGAGCGGAGCAGCGCCGCGTGCTTGCGCCGCTTGCGCTTGGGCCGCTCCACGGGACGCCCTTTCCCATCCGCCAGCAGGAGAAAGTCACCCTGACAGTCAAGGACGTAGAAGGGTGAGCCTTTGTCCCTGCCGGCGGTAGATGTTACGATGCTTGCTTTGACAATGTCCATATCACACCAACGATTTCTCCGGGTCGGTCAGAAGCTCCGGTTCACCGGCGGTGATCAGAATGGTGTTTTCGTAGTGGGCGGCGTTTTTCCCATCGGCGGTCTTCACCGTCCAGCCGTCCGGCATCTGCAGGATGGCGGCGCTGCCGGCGTTGACCATGGGCTCGACGGCAATGGTCATGCCCCGCAGCAGGCGAGGCCCGTGGCCGGGCTTGCCGTAGTTGGGAACTTCGGGCGGCTCGTGCATCTTCCGGCCGATGCCGTGACCGACATACTCGCGGACGATGCTGAAGCCGTTGGCCTCCACATAAGCCTGCACGGCGGCGGAGATGTCAGACAGGCGGCAGCCTTCGCGGGCGTACTTGATGCCCTCGAAAAAGCTCTGCTGGGTGACACGGATCAGCCGCAGCGCCTCGTCGGACACCTGACCGCAGGGGTAGGTGCCGGCGCAGTCGCCGTGGAAGCCGCCGATGAACGCGCCCACGTCCACGCTGACGATGTCGCCATCCTGCAGGACCCGTTTGCCGGGGATGCCGTGGATGATCTCATCGTTGACGGAGACGCACACGCTGGCGGGGTAGCCGTTGTAGTGCAGGAAGGACGGGGTCGCGCCCTGGTCCTTGATGAATTGGAACACTGCCTTGTCGATCTGAGCGGTGGTGACGCCGGGTTTTACCATATCCCGTGCCAGGGCACGGGCTGCCGCGGTAATTTTGCCCGCCCGGCGCATCAGCTCGATCTCATGGGCTGACTTCAGTGTGATCATTCGGTCACTCCCAAAGCCCGGAGAATGGCCTGTGTCGTACCCTCCACGGTGGGCTGGTCGTCCACGGTCTTCAGAACGCCGCGGGCCTCGTAGAAGCCCTTGAGGGGTTCTGTCTCCTTATGATAGACCGCCAAACGGTCGCGGACCGTTGCGGGGTCATCATCCTTGCGCTGCTTCAGCGCACCGCCGCACACGTCGCACACGCCTTCCTTTTTGGGAGGGATGTTGACGATGTGGTAGCTGGCGCCGCAGCTCTCACACACACGCCGGCCGCCCATACGGGCCACGATCTTCTCGTCGGGGATCTCGATGGCGACGACGGCATCGAACCTGATACCTGCTTCCTCCAAAGCCTCAGCCTGGGCGATGGTGCGGGGCACGCCGTCCAGGATGTAGCCATTCGCGCAGTCGGCCTCCTGCAGGCGCTCGTTGATGATGCCGATGATGACCTCATCGGGGACGAGCTTGCCGGCGTCCATGTACGCCTTGGCCTGAAGGCCGGTGGGCGTACCGTTCTTGACGGCGGCGCGCAGGATGTTGCCGGTGGAAATGGTGGGAATACCCAGCTTCTTCTTGATGATGTCTGCCTGGGTGCCTTTACCGGCACCGGGAGCACCTAAAAGGATCAGTTTCATGGTAACACCTCAATTATTCCAGGAAGCCCTTGTACTGACGCATCAGCATCTGGGACTCCAGAGCCTGGACGGTCTCCAGCGCCACACCGACTACGATGATGACGGAGGTGCCGCCGATGGACAGAGACGCCACGTTCACGATCTTGCCGATGATCAGGGGCAGGATCGCCACAACGCCCAGGTAGATAGCGCCGAACAGCGTGACCTTGTTGAGGACCTTCTTGATGAAGTCGGCGGTGGGCTTGCCGGGACGGAAGCCGGGGATGAAGCCGCCGTTCTTCTTCAGGTTGTTGGAGATCTCAATGGGGTTGAACTGGATGGTGGCATAGAAGTAGCTGAAAGCGATGATCATCAGGAAGTAGACGATCATATACAGCACGCTCTTGCTATCCACGGCGTGGACCAGGGAGTAAGCGAAGGTGCCTTCCTCAGGGGCGGGCAGGAACGCCGCCACGGTGGGGATGATCATGGCGATGGACTGGGCGAAGATGATGGGCAGGACGCCGGACATATTCACCTTCATGGGGAGGGTGGAAGCCTGGCCGCCGTACATCTTACGGCCCACCTGGCGCTTGGCGTACTGGACGGGGATGCGGCGCTCGGCGCCGTTGACCCAGGTGATCAGCACGATCAGAGCCAGGATACCGATGACCACCAGCACCGCGTGCCACCACTGCATCGCGCCGGAGCGCAGGGAGATGCTCATGGAGGACACCATGCTGGGAACGCGGGAGAGGATACCGGCGAACAGGATGATAGAGATACCGTTGCCGATACCGAACTCGGTGATCTGCTCACCCATCCACATCACGAAGGAAGAGCCGGCGATGAAGGACACGATGATGACCAGGGCGGGCCAGAAGCCGGTGCTGGTCAGGATGTTGCCGCTCTTCATCAGGGCGTAGTAGCCCCAGCCCTGCAGGATGGCGATGGCCACCGTGGCGTAGCGGGTGATGGACTGGATCTTCTTCTTGCCCTCTTCGCCGCCCTCACGGGCCAGACGCTCCAGGGGAGGAATGGCGATGGTGAGGAGCTGGATGATGATGGAGCTGTTGATGTAGGGCTGGACGCCCAGGGCGAAGATGGTCGCGCTGGCGAACGCACCGCCGGACATAACATCATACAGGCCCAGCACCGTGGTGGACATGGCGCTGAGATACTCAGACAGCATCTTGGTGTCCACCCAGGGCACAGGGATCGCATTACCGATGCGGAAGATCAGCAGGATCAAAGCCGTGAACACGATCTTCTTGCGTAACTCGGGAATGCCCCACGCTTTTTTGATCGTCTGGATCACGTTAGATCACCTCTGCCTTTCCACCGGCTGCTTCGATCGCTTCCTTAGCAGCCTGGGAGAAAGCAGCGGCCTGCACGGTCACCTTCTTGGTAACTTTGCCGTTACCCAGGACCTTGTAGCCGTACTCGCACTTGCTGAGGATACCCTTAGCAAGCAGGGCTTCCGCGGTGACGATCTCGCCGTCCTCAAACTTGTTGAGGGCGCTCAGGTTAATGATCTCCAGGGGCTTGGCAAAAATGTTGTTGAAACCGCGCTTGGGGATGCGGCGGGCCAGAGGCATCTGGCCGCCTTCAAAGCCGATACGGGTGCCGCCGCCGGAGCGGGCCTTCTGACCCTTATGGCCGCGACCTGCGGTCTTGCCGTTGCCGGAGCCGTGGCCACGGCCCTTGCGGTAGGCTTCCTTAACGGAGCCGGCTGCGGGAGACAGTTCATTCAGTTTCATTCTCTCGCACCTCCTTAGTTCTCTTCAGTGACCTTCAGCAGGTAGCCGATCTTGGCGACCTTGCCGCGGGTCTGGGCATTGTCGGGCTGAACGGTGGTGTCACCGATCTTACGCAGGCCCAGGGAGTTGGCAGTGGCGATGTGCTTTTCCAGTCTGCCGTTGAGGCTCTTTACGAGCTGGATCTTCAGATTAGCCATGTGTCGATCCTCCTTAACCCACGATCTCGTCCACGCTCTTGCCGCGGGTGCGGGCGACCTCTTCCGGGGTACGCAGGGCCTTCAGGCCCTCAAAGGTGGCGGCGACCACGTTGACTGCGGTGTTGGAGCGCAGGCACTTGGTACGGATGTCCTTGATGCCGGCGGCTTCCATGATGATACGCACCGGGCCACCGGCGATAACGCCAGTACCGGGGGCGGCGGGCTTCATCAGCACGCGGCCTGCACCGGCCTCGCCGATGATCTCGTGAGGAATGGTGCTGCCGGACAGGGAGACGGTGATCATGTTCTTCTTGGCGTCCTCAATGCCCTTGCGGATCGCCTCGGGGACTTCAGCGGCCTTGCCCAGGCCGAAGCCCACCTTGCCCTTGCCGTCGCCGACGACCATCAGAGCGGAGAACTTCATGACACGACCGCCCTTGACGGTCTTGGATACGCGGTTGGTAGCGACTACTTTTTCAATGTACTCGCTCTGCTCTCTTTCAAATCTTGCCATTGTCAGTTGTCCTCCTTTCTCAGAACTGCAGGCCGCCCTCGCGGGCGCCTTCGGCCAGCTCGGCCACACGGCCGTGGTACAGGTAGCCGCCGCGGTCGAACACGACGGTGTCGATGCCCTTGGCCTTGCAGCGCTCGGCAACCAGCTTGCCCACAGCGCGGGCAGCGGCCTTGTTGCCGCCGTTGCCCTCGATCTCCTTGTCCAGAGAGGAGGCGGAGACCAGGGTGTTGCCGGCCACGTCGTCGATGACCTGGGCATAGATGTTCTTCTCGCTGCGGAAGACGTTCAGGCGGGGACGCTCGGGAGTGCCGGACAGCTTGGCGCGGACTCTCTTATGACGCTTCAGACGCTGCGCGTTGGTATCGGGTCTTTTAATCATTTCGGCACACCTCCTTACTTCTTGGCGCCGGTCTTACCGACCTTGCGGCGGATGGTTTCATCAACATACTTGATGCCCTTGCCCTTATAAGGCTCGGGAGGACGCTTCTCGCGGACCTCGGCGGCGAACTGGCCGACCTTCTGCTTGTCAGGACCGGAGATGACGACCTTGTTCTGAGCGGGGACATCGATGGTGATGCCGTCGATCTCCGCCATCTTCACGGGGTGGGAGTAACCCAGGTTCATGACCAGCTCGTTACCCTCTTTGGCGGCACGATAGCCGACACCGTTGATCTCCAGCTCCTTCTTGAAACCTTCGCTGACGCCAACGACCATGTTGTGCAGCAGAGCGCGGGTCATGCCGTGCAGAGCGCAGTGCAGCTTGTCGTCGGAGGGGCGCTTGACGTGGATGACGTTGCCGTCCTGCTCCAGGATCATCTCGGGGCGCAGGGCCTGCACCAGAGTGCCCTTGGGACCCTTGACGGTGACAACGTTGTTCTCCGCGATGGTGACTTCCACACCAGCGGGGACGGTAATGGGCATTCTACCAATTCTCGACATTGTTCAAATACCTCCTTACCATACGAATGCAAGGACTTCGCCGCCGACATGGGCCGCGCGAGCAGCCTTGTCAGTCATGACGCCCTTGGAAGTGGATACGATCGCGATACCGAGACCACGGAGCACGCGGGGCAGCTCGTCGGCGCCAACATAGACGCGCAGGCCGGGCTTGGACACGCGGCGCAGGCCGGAGATGACCTTCTCCTTACCGGCGTTGTACTTCAGGGTGATGCGGATCGTGCCCTGGGTACCATCGTCGATGACCTGGAAGGACTTGATGTAGCCCTCGTCCAGCAGGATCTGAGCGATGCTCTTCTTCATGTTGGAGGCGGGAACGTCAACGGTCTCGTGCTTTGCGTTGTTTGCGTTGCGGATACGGGTCAGCATATCGGCAACAGGATCGGTGATGTGCATACTTGTAGTTCCTCCTATTTTAGAGTTACAGGCGGATGCCTGTTGAGGCAGCGAGGTATCACTGATAATTTAGTCCGTCGGCAGCGCACTGCCGGTGTTTAATTACCAGTGACCTTTCGCCATCCTATATTACCGAGAGGCTGTCGCCTCTTAGGTACGGGGTTGGGCGGAGCGCAATGCTCCACCTGTTACCTGGTAGAGATTTTTTCGTCAGACGAGGCGAAGCGACGCCGCTGTACTTTGTGTACAGCAAGGAGCTTCAACGAAGTATGACGGAAAAAGATCACCAGGAAGCCTTGCGGACGCCGGGGATCTCGCCCTTGTACGCCAGCGTGCGGAAGCAGATACGGCAGACACCGTAGTCACGCAGATAGGCGTGGGGGCGGCCGCACAGCTTGCAGCGGTTGTACTTGCGGGTGGAGAATTTTGCAGGCGCCTGCTGCTTCAGGATCATAGACTTTTTAGCCATTTTCTTCTCCTCCTAATCAGCGTTCAAAGGGAGCGCCGACCAGGGTCAGCAGCTCGCGTGCTTCTTCATCGGTCTGGGCGGTGGTGCAGATGACGATGTCCATGCCGCGGATCTTGTCGATCTTATCGTACTCGATCTCGGGGAAGATCAGCTGCTCCTTGATACCCAGGGCATAGTTGCCGCGGCCGTCGAAGGCGTTGGCGCTGATGCCGCGGAAGTCACGGACACGGGGCAGAGCCACGTTGAACAGACGATCCAGGAATTCCCACATCTTGTCGCCGCGCAGCGTGACCTTGGCGCCCACGGGCATACCCTCACGCAGCTTGAAGTTTGCAACGGACTTCTTGGCGATGGTGATGATGGCCTTCTGGCCGGTGATGGTGGACAGATCGTTGCACACGGCGTCCAGGACCTTGGCGTTCTCACGAGCCTCACCGCAGCCCACGTTCACGACGACCTTGTCGATCTTGGGGATCTGCATGGTGGACTTGTAACCGAACTTCTTGAAGAGAGCGGGAGCCACTTCTTCGGTATACTTAACTTTCAGACGTGCCATTTACTTACTCTCTCCTTTCTCACAGAGCGGCGCCGCAGTGCTTGCACACGCGGACTTTCTTGCCGTCCTTGATCTCATAGGCCACGCGGGTGGGCTTGTCGCACTTGGGGCAGACCACCTGGACCTTGCTGGCGTAGATAGCCGCCTCGCGCTTGACGATGCCGCCCTCTTCGCCCTGCTTGCGGGGCTTGATGTGGCAGGTGACCATGTTGATGCCCTCTACCACGACCTTGCGCTCGCTGGGGACAGTGCCCAGCACCTTGCCGGACTTGCCCTTGTCCTTGCCGGACAGAACGACGACCTTGTCGTTCTTCTTGATCTTAAGACTATTCATGTGACCACGCCTCCTTAAATAACTTCGGGAGCGAGGGACAGGATCTTCATGTAATCCTTGTCGCGCAGCTCACGAGCGACCGGCCCAAAGATACGGGTACCTCTGGGGTTCTTGTCATCCTTGATGAGGACGGCGGCGTTGTCATCGAAACGGACATAAGTGCCGTCGGCGCGGCGGACGCCCTTGGCGGAGCGGACGATAACGGCCTTGACGACCTCGCCCTTCTTCACCTGGCCGCCGGGGGTGCTCTTACGCACGGAGGCGACGATGACGTCACCGATGTTGCCGTACTTCACCTTAGAGCCGCCCAGCACGCGGATGCACTTGATCTCCTTGGCGCCGGTATTATCGGCAACCTTCAGATAGGACTCTTGCTGAATCATACTTGCGGCACCTCCTTACTTAGCCTTCTCGACGATCTCGACCACGCGCCAACGCTTGTCCTTGGACAGGGGGCGGGTCTCCATCACCTTGACGATGTCGCCGATACCGCAGGCGTTCTGCTCGTCATGAGCCTTCAGCTTGTAGGTACGGCCAACGATCTTCTTATACAGAGGATGGGCGACGCGGTCCTCGATGGCGACGACCACGGTCTTGTCCATCTTATCGGAAACGACCTTGCCGACTCTGGTCTTGCGGGAGGAAATTCTCTTCTCTTCCATTTTACTTCTCCTCCTTTTCACGGATAACGGTCTTCACGCGGGCGATGTCGCGCTTGGTCTCGGCGATCTTGAGAGGATTGTCCAGCTGATTGGTTGCGTGCTGCATACGCAGGAAGAACAGATCCTTCTTCAGGGAGTCCAGCTTCTCGTTCAGCTGCTCCACGGTCATTGCACGTACTTCAGTTGCCTTCATCTCATTCACCTACTTCCTGGGCTTCGAGATCCTCGCGCTTGACGATCTTCGTCTTGATGGGCAGCTTGTGGCTGGCCAGACGCAGGGCCTCGCGGGCGATCTCTTCGGAAACACCGGCGATCTCAAACATGACACGGCCGGGCTTGACTACTGCGACCCAATACTCGGGAGAGCCTTTACCGGAACCCATACGGGTCTCAGCGGGCTTCTCGGTGATGGGCTTGTCGGGGAAGATCTTGATCCAGACCTGACCGCCACGCTTGGTGTAACGGGTCATGGCGATACGGGCGGCCTCGATCTGATTGCTGGTGATCCAG
>CAVGVB010000061.1:0-8631 GCA_963632705.1 bacterium
CTTCACGCAGAAGAGCGGCGCGCCGCTGATGCGGACACAGGTGGGTGTATACATCCAAAAGCTGGGACAAGACGCGCAGATACCCGCCGAGAAGGCCAATATCCGCGCCCTGCGGCAGTTGCACAAGGCCGCGGTGACGGCCATAGAAGCCAACTTCGACCTTCTCGTCCAGCAGGCCTACGAACGCCAGTTGGAGCGGGAAGAGGTGGAGGCCGGGTGGTAAGTGAGGAGATGCAGAACAAGAGTTATTTGAAAGAGGATATTTCGTTCAGCGTGATCGTCCCCGTTTTCAACGTGGAGCCATATCTCTCCGCCTGTCTGGAAAGCGCCCTGCCGGCACTGACGGCGGCGGACGAGGTCATCCTCTCGCTGGGCGAGTCCTCCGACGGGAGCACCGCCATCGCGGCGCAATACGCCCGCCGGCACGCCAATATCCGCCTGCTGCGGCAGGACAGCAGGGGCCTGTCCAATGCCCGCAACTGCGCAGTGCGGGAGGCCCGGGGCACCTACCTCGTATACATCGACAGCGACGATCTGGTGGATACGGCGCTGTTCACCCGCGCGCTGCGGCGCATCCGGGAGGACACCGCTCCCCGGGACCTGTACGTTTTCGACTTCTACCACGACAATCGCCGCACCGGGCAGCTGGAGCCGTGGTTCCAGATCGGCGAGGGCGGCGATTTTCAGGGCGTGGAGCACATCGGAAAAATGCTGCGGCAGCACAAATGCTTTTGGAACGTATGGCGGTACATCTACCGCCGCGACTTCCTGGCGCGCAGCGGCATCACGTTTCTGGAAAACCGGATGAGCGAGGATGTGGATTACACCGCCAGCGTCCTGCTGGCCCGGCCGGACACCGCTTTTTACCACGACCCGTACTACCTTTACGCCGTGGGGCGCGGCACATCCCTGATGGACAGGCCCACCCTGCGCCGTCTGGAGGATACCGTGTTCGTGCTGGAGCGCTCCATCCGGCGGCTGCGGGAGGCGGTGCTGCCCTATTCGGGCTGCGTGACGGCGCAGTTCCAGTTTGAATATGTTCTCAATATGGCGCAGATCTACGAGATACCGGCGGCGGACAGAGCGGCGGGACGGCAGCTTTTTGCCGATGCCCGGAACGTTCTTGCCGGGGGAAATGACCGGTATATCTGCTTTCTGCGCCTTTTGCTGCAGCTCATCGGCCTGCCGGCCACAGCCTATCTCCTGCACACGGCCAAAACCATCCGACACACATTACAAACGGGAAAGGGGAAAAACACATGATCATGACAAAAACGCCCTTCCGCATCAGCTTTGCCGGCGGCGGAAGTGACCTGGCAGATTTTTACGAGCAGTACGGCGGCTGCGTGCTGAGCACCTCCATCAACCGCTACTGCTATATCTCCATCCATCCGTACTTTGACGAAAACAAGACGCTGCTGAAGTACTCGGAAAACGAGTTGGTCAGCGACTTGTCCGAGATTCGGCACCGCATCTTCAACTGCGTACTGAACGAACGGAAGCTCCACGGCGTGGAGATCGTCTCTACGGCGGATGTACCCGGCGGCACGGGTCTCGGCTCATCCAGCACGTTCACGGTGGGCCTGATCAACACGCTGAACTGCTATCAGGGCAAGTATATGTCCAAGGGTGAGATCGCGGAGCGAGCCTGCCGCGTCGAGATTGAAAAGCTGGGCAGTCCCATCGGCAAGCAGGATCAGTACGCGGCAGCCTACGGCGGTCTGAATTTCATCCGTTTTCACCGAGACGGCACGGTATCCGTGGCCCCGCTCATGATGAAGCCGGAGACATACCGCCGTCTCCAGCAGAACCTGATGATGTTCTATACCGGCGATGTACGGTCTGCCAACACCATCCTATCGGAGCAGAAGAAAAACATGGGCTCATCGGATAAGACTGCCAACCTGCGGCAGATGTGCGCACTGGCGGAGGATATGCGCACGGCGCTGGAGCGGGACGACATCTCTGGCTTCGGAGACCTGCTGAACGAGGGATGGAAGCTGAAGCGGACGCTGGCCAGCGGCATCTCCAACCCGGCCATTGATGAGGCCTATGAAACCGCCATGGCCAACGGCGCGCTGGGAGGCAAGCTGCTGGGTGCCGGCGGCGGCGGGTTTCTGCTGTTCTACTGCGAGCCAGACAAGCAGGAGCGTCTGCGCGTGGCTCTGCGCAAGAAAGAATTCCCCTTCTCCTTCGAGAAGGACGGCACCTCTGTGGCCTATATTGGTGACAAATACTGGGATTAAAGGAGAAAGAATATGAAAGCACTGGTAGCCGGCGGCGCCGGATTCATTGGCAGCCACCTCATTGACGCCCTCTTGGCCGAGGGGCACAATGTTGTCTGCGTGGACAACTATTTCATTGGCACAAAGGCCAACATCGCCCATCTGCAGGGCAACCCGCACTTCAAGCTGTACGAGCAGGATCTGGCGGACTTTGTCGCCGTCAACGATATTTTCCGGGCTGAGCAGGTGGACTATGTGTTCCATCTGGCCGCCAATTCCGACATCCAGGCCAGCGCCAACGACCCGGCCATCGAATACCACAACACCTACTCCACCACATTCTCGCTGCTGGAGGCCATGCGGCTCAACGGCGTGAAGAAACTGTTCTTCGCGTCCACCTCCGCCGTCTACGGTGAGCAGATGGGTCGCGAGGTGTCGGAGGACGCCGTGGCACTGCGCCCCATCTCCTACTACGGCGGCTGCAAGCTGGGCTCTGAGGCCGCCATCTCCGCCTACGCCTATATGAACGACTTGGAGGTGCTGGTGTTCCGATTTCCCAACGTGATTGGCCCCCGGCTGACCCACGGTGTCATCTTCGACTTCGTCAAGCGGTTGAAGGCTGACCCCTCCCACCTGCGGATTTTGGGCGACGGCACCCAGACCAAGCCGTATATCTATGTGCTGGATCTAGTGGACGCTATCATGCACTTCAAGGACGCGGGCAAGGGCGTGACACTGTACAACGTGGGCGTGGAGACCCAGTCCTCCGTCAAGCGCATCGCGGAGATCGTCTGCGAGAAGATGGGCCTGACCGGCATCCCCTTCGAGTATACCGGCGGACGGGGCGGCTGGAAGGGCGATGTCCCCGTGTTCGCCTACAATTTGGATAAAATCCACGCCGCCGGCTGGAGTACCTCCATGACCAGCGACGAGGCTGTTGCCAAGACAGTAGAGGCTGTTCTGTGATGCAGGCGGTTATTATGGCCGGCGGCAAGGGTACCCGCCTGCGCGCCATCACCAACGATGAGATCCCCAAGCCCATGGCGCCCATCGCCGGCAAGCCCATCCTACAGTGGCAGATCGAGTGCCTGCGGCGCAGCGGTGTGACGGACATCCTCCTCATCACCGGCTACTTGGGCGAGAAGATCGAAGCCTTTTTCGGCGACGGCACCGCTTTCGGCATCCGCATCGGCTACTACCGGGAGGAGCAGCCCCTCGGCACCGCCGGCTCGCTGGCGGAGATTACCGACCGGCTGGAGGAGGACTTCCTGCTGGTGTTCGGTGACACTATTTTCGACATCAGCATTCCCCGGATGCTGGCGTTCCACCGGGAGAAGCGGGCGGAGGCCACGCTGTTCGTCCACCCCAACGCCCATCCCTTCGACTCGGACATTGTCCTGCGGGACGAGGACCAGCGGGTATGCGGCTTCCTTCCCAAGACAGAGGAGCGGACGCACTGGTACGACAACTGCGTCAACGCCGGTTTTTACATAGTAAACAGGCGGCTGTGCAGCCGCATTCCACGCGGTGAAAAGACCGACCTTGAAAAGCAGGTGCTCTGGCCGCTGGCCCGGCAGGGCGGCGCCGTGTACGCCTATACGTCCCCGGAGTACATCAAGGACGTGGGCACGCCGGAGCGCATCGCCGCTGCCGCCGCGGAGTTGGAGACCGGCGTGGTGTCCGCCCGCAACTTGGAGAAGAAGCAGAAGTGCGTTTTCCTGGACCGGGACGGCACGGTGAACCGCTATCGCGGCCTGATCTCCAGCCCGGAGCAGCTGGAGCTGGAGTCCTGTGCAGCAGAGGCCATCCGCCTGCTGAACCGTTCCGGCTATTTGGCCATCGTGGCCACCAACCAGCCGGTGGTGGCCCGCGGCATGTGCGGCATGGCGGATGTGGAGGAGATCCACCGCAAGCTCGCCACCCTGCTGGGACAGGAGGGCGCGTATCTGGACGGCATCGTGTTCTGCCCCCACCACCCCGACAAGGGCTATCCGGAGGAGAACCCCGCCTACAAGATCCCCTGCCGCTGCCGCAAGCCGGACACCGGCATGCTCACCGCCTGCGCGGAGGCGTACAACATCGACCTGGCGCAGTCGTGGATGGTGGGCGACACCACCGTGGATATACAGACCGGCCTCAACGCCGGCACCCATACAGCCCTCGTTCTCACGGGCGAGGCCGGAAAAGACGGAAAATATGACGTGCAGCCCCAGCGCACCGGCGCAGATCTGCTGGACGTCGTGAAACAGATCATCGGAGGTTGATTATGGACTATACAAAGGACATTCGCGAGTACATCGCGCTGGAGCAGCAGATCCTGGGGCAGCTGGACGTGGACGCCATCAACGAGTGCCTGAACTTTCTGGACGGGACGCGGCTGAAGAAGGGCCGCATCTACATCTGCGGCAACGGCGGCAGCGCCGCCACCGCCTCCCACTTCCAGAACGACTTCAACAAGGGCGTTTCCGAGTACATCGAGGTGCCGTTCCGGTTCCACTGCCTCAACGACAACGTGGCCACCATGCTGGCCATTGCCAACGACATCGGCTATGAGGAGGTATTCCGTTTCCAGCTCCGGGGCAATCTGGAGCCCAACGACGTGCTGGTAGCCATTTCCGGCAGCGGCAACTCCAAAAACGTGCTCAACGCCGTGGAATACGCCAAGGCCCAGGGCTGCAAGGTCATCGGCATCACCGGCTATACCGGCGGCAAGCTCAAGGAGCTGTGCGACATCTCGCTGCACGCGCCGGTGATGAGCATGCAGGTCACCGAGGACATCCACATGATCTTCGACCACCTGATGATGAGCATGTTCTACAAGTATCTGTGTGGAAAGGATCATCTGAAAAAATGATGTATGCAGGAGAAGAAAAATCGCTAAAGGGGGATATGCACGCCGTGCCGAGAGTATCCGTTCTGATGCCGCTCTATAATGGAAAAGCTTTTATCGAGGAATCTCTCCGCTCCGTGCAGGCACAGACATTTACCGACTGGGAATTTATTATCGTTAACGACTGCGGCAGCGACGACGGCTGTGCGGATATCGTGCGCGCCTACGCCGCCAGAGATCCGCGGATCCGCCTGATCCAGTGTACGGAGCGGCTCGGCATCGCAGCTTCGCTGAACAAGGGGCTGGATACCGCCGTGGGCGACTATGTGGCCCGCGTGGACGTGGACGACCCCTCCGCGCCGGAGCGGTTGGAAAAGCAGGTCGCGTTCATGGACGCCCACCCGGAGCTGGTGCTTTGCAGCTCGTGGCAGCGTTCGGTCACGCCCGACAGGTCGTATGTACAAAAGGTCGCCGCAGAGCGCGAGGAACTGAAGGCCGCCATGCTGTTTGGCTGCGAGGTCTCGCATTGCGGTGTTATGCTGCGGCGTGAGGCTTTCCTCGAAAACGGCTGGCGTTATGATCCAAACTATTACGGAGAGGATTATGAGCTGTGGCTGCGTGTGTTGGCCGCCGGCGGCGCAATGGAAAATATCCCCGAACCGCTGGTAAGTCATCGGTGGGGCTTCGGGAACATCAGCCTGCAGAAGGGCGAAAAGCTGCGCCGCGAGGTCTGTACCCTGAGCGCCAGAGCCGTTCGTGCGGTAGGTGTGGATACCAGCCGGTATCCCATCCAGCTTTTTGCGGGCTGGCGCAACCAGCCGACGGAATACGCGCGCCGGCACCAGGAGGAATTCCTCCGGCAGGGTGCGGCGCTTCTGACGGAGCTTATTGAAAAAAATGACGCCGTCCGGCTCTATGACCCCGCCGCGCTTCGGAAGGTGGTGCGGCAGCGCTGGAGCTGGGTGTGGCAGAGCTGTGGCCTGCCGGCGGAGCAGCCGACGGACGACACGGCGGTGCCGTCCGTTGAGAACGGCCCGCTGGTCAGTGTGGTGCTGCCCACCTTCAATTCGGCGGAGGTCATCAGCGGTGCCATCGACAGCGTGCTGGCACAGACCTACACCAACTGGGAGCTGCTGGTCATCAACGATGACGGCAGCGATGACGGCACGGCAGAGATCGTGCAGCTGTACGGACTGCTGGACTCCCGCGTCCACCTGATCCAGGCGGAGAGCCGTCTGGGGCTGGCGGAGTCGCTGAACCACGGCATCCGCTGTGCGCAGGGCAAGTACATCGCCCGTCTGGATGCGGACGATACTTCTCATCCCACCCGCTTTGCCAAGCAGGTCGCCCTGATGGAGAGCCAGCCCGACGTGGGCATCTGCGGCACATGGCAGCACCACTATGGCCCCAACCGCGACTGGGTGCACCGCGCCACCGCCGACGAGCAGCTGCTGCGCTGCCGTCTGATCTTCTGGTGCGACCTGTGCCACTCCACCCTGATGCTGCGGCGCAGCACCTTCATGGAGCACGAACTGTTTTTTGACAACACCCACTTTGCGGAGGACTATGAGCTGTGGACCCGTGCCATGTTCGTCACCCGCATCGTAAACATCCCCGAGGCGCTGGGCGAGTACTACGAGGGGACCTCCAACATCACCGCAGGCAAGATGGAAGATTTGGATGAGGAGAGCGGCCAGCTCTCCGCCGCCGTACTGAATAGGGCACTGGGCATAACGCTGTCCTACGAGGACGGTCGACTGCTGCGTGGGTGGCGCAATCCGTACAAAGACGCGCCGAACCGCAGGGAAAAACTGGAACAGCTGAAGGTCCTCCTGCGTAGGGTCTGGGAGGCAAATCAGGACAAGCAGGCCTTTGATGATACCGCGCTGCTGAAAGTTATTGCCGCCAAGTGGCACTGGGCGGCGGATGGAATGGATTGGAAATACACGGGCTACCGCGTGTCCACCATTGACGATGCCCTGTCTGCCCAGACCCGTCCCGGCCTGTGGGCGCGCTACGGCGCTTTCCGCCGGAACAATCCCTCCGCCGCTGTCCGCGCCAAAAAGATCATCAAACGACTTCTGCGTCCGCTGGTCAACCTGCACCGCAAAGTGCTGCGCAAATCCTTTGCGTGGATCATCGACGAACTGAAGTCCTCCGTGGAGCACTGGACATGGAACAGATACAAGCGTACAGAGCAGTGTTTCCAAAAGCTGGAGCAGTTTCAGGGCGGAAACGCAAATATGGGGCTCAACGGGTATATTCCGTACTATGCCGGGACAAAGATCCGCGTTTTGTTTGTGTTTCAGGTGGCATCGTTTTGGATGGCGCAGGAACCTCTGTATCGGACACTCCTCAGTGATGCCCGGTTCGACGTCAAGCTGGTCTGCTATGATGAACCTATTGACCATAGCATCAAAACAGATACAGCGCGTAAATACCTGAAAGCACACCATTACGATTTTTACCCTTGGGAGTCTTTCTCTTTGGAGGACTTCAATCCGCATGTGGTCTTTCTGCAGACAGCCTATGATACCAATCGGCGTCCGCTATATCAAAGCGCCTCACTGCGGCATAATGGTCATCGCGTTGTCTATGTCCCCTACGGTATCGAGATCGCAGACACGGTGCATGCGCACAATGATTACTTCCGCCAACCCATTGTCAGGAGTCTTTGGAAGCTCTATACTTTCTCCGCTGCAATGCAGCAGGATTACAGGCGTTACCTCCCATGCCGCACGGACGTGCAGGCGACTGGCCTCCCACGGTTTGACGCACTGTATCACAGGCAGGACTTTCCAATGCGTGATGAGGTAGCTCAACGTGCCAACGGACGGCCTGTGGTGTTGTGGAAGGTTGATTTTCCAAAGCTGATCTCTCGGCCTCACGGTGAAAATATCCTTGTTACGCCGGATATCCGGGAGTATATTGCTTTCGCACATCTCATTGAGCAAACCTTTCAGGATATTTTCTTTGTATTTATGCCACATCCCCGGTTCAAGGAATTCAATGACGATCCGCAGGTACAGAGCAATTGCCGTGAACTTCTGTCACTGCTTCGTAAGAACAAAAATGTGTACATCGACGATGCCGATGACTACCGCCCATCCCTCCTGAATGCAGATGCGATTATTGTGGATAGGAGCACTGTTATGATCGAAGCCGCTGTTACCGGTGTCCCGATCCTCTATGTCCATAACGCGGAATACAATGAGCCGATGACACAGGCAGTCACACCGCTGGTGGAGAGCTATTACCAGGGCTGTACCTGTGATGATTTGCGGCACTTCGTGGAGAAGTTCCTCCGCGGTGAAGACCCGTGCAAAACACAGCGTGAAGATGCCTTCCGCCTCTGCATTCCTTATTTTGACGGGCAGTGTGGCCAGCGCATAGCCGATGACATTGTCCACTCCATTTATGTTGAAACGCCGGATGAACGGGAACGCTTGCTACGGCTAGAAACAGAATTGGATGAACTACACCGCAAGGTCAGCAAGCTATTGGAGGAGTATGGAGTATGATAGCTGCGAACAAGACTGTCGTGCAGCCCAATACCCGTGAGCGTTGGCTGGATGT
>CAVGVB010000062.1:0-8172 GCA_963632705.1 bacterium
CGCAGAGGTGTGATTTCTTGGCCCCCTCTGGGAGGGGGCTGGCAGCGCGAAGCGCTGACTGGGGGAGAGAATGAAAAGCGTGCTATCTCTCCCTCCGGCGCTTCGCGCCACCTCCCTCACAGAGGGAGGCAAGAGGGGGAACGGATTCCCACGCCAGTGTGAGCACTGGCTCGCAATGACATAATCGAGTGTATTCTACCACAGAAAAACGGTATTGACAATCCGTTTCAACTGTGTATACTGTATATATACAGTTGAACCAAGGAGGCGCTTATGCAGCTTTACATCGACAACCGCAGCGGCGCGCCCATCTACGACCAGATCTACTCCCAGATCAAGGACGCCATCGTGTCCGGGCAGGTGGCCGCCGGCGAGGCGCTGCCCAGCATACGGGCGCTGGCCAAGGACCTGCGTATCAGCGTCATCACCACAAAACGGGCCTATGACGAGCTGGAACGGGAGGGGTTCATCGACACCCTGCCGGGCAAGGGCTGCTTCGTGGCGGAGCGCAGCGTGGAGCTGCTGCGGGAGGAAAACCTGCGGAAGATCGAGGGGCATATGCAGGAGATACGGCGGCTGGCGGCGGCCTGCGGCCTGACAGAGGACGAATTGGCGGAGATATGGCGCGTACAGAAGGAGGAAACGGAATGAACGCACTGGAGATACACGGACTGACGAAAAGACGGGGCGAATTCGCCCTGCAGGGGCTGGACCTGACGCTGCCCGCCGGGTGCATCATGGGCCTGATCGGCGAAAACGGCGCGGGCAAGTCCACCACCATACGGCTGATCCTGAACAGTCTGGGCCGGGACGGCGGCACTATCGCCGTGTACGGGAAGGACAACCGGGGTCTGACGGCGCTGGAGCGGGAGGACATCGGCGTGGTGCTGGACGAGGTGGGCCTGCCGGAGTACATGAACGCAGCCCAGATCGGGCACATGATGGCGAGCATCTTCCGGCGGTGGCAGCCGGAGGTGTACGAGGGGTATCTGCGGCAGCTGGAGCTGCCGAGGGACAAGGCCTTCAAGGACTACTCCCGGGGCATGAAGATGAAGCAGGGGCTGGCGGTGGCGCTGAGCCATCAGCCCAGGCTTCTGCTGCTGGATGAGGCCACCAGCGGGCTCGATCCGGTGGTGCGGGACGACATACTGACCATCTTCGCCGACTTCACCCGGGACGAGGACCACGCGGTGCTGATCTCCAGCCACATCGTCAGCGATCTGGAGAAGATCTGCGACTACATCGCGTTCCTGCACAAGGGCAGGCTGCTGCTGTGCGAGGAGAAGGACCGGCTGACGGAGGAATACGGCATCCTGCGGGGCGGGGCGGAGGGCCTCGACCCGGCGGCGGTGTGCGGGCGCAGGGCCACGCCCTACGGCACGGAGTATCTGGTGCGGCGCAGCGCCGTACCGGCGGGGCTGGCGCTGGGGCAGGTGAATATCGAGGATCTGTTCGTGTTCATGGCAAAGGAGGCGTGAGATGAAGGGATTGTTTTACAAAGAGGCCCGCTGCCTGTGGCAGTACGGGAAGTCGTATATCCTGATGGTGGTCATTTTCTTCGCGCTGAGCATGGCCAACGGAACAAGGAGCGCCTCCGGCGTGATGTGGCTTTTGTATCCGGTGTTCCTGCTGGCGTCGCTGCCTGCGTCGCTGCTGAACGCCGACGAGAAGGACGGATGGATGATGTACTGCGACACGCTGCCGGTAACGCGGCGGCAGATCGTGACGGTGAAATACATCGCCTGCGCCGTGCTGGCGGCGGCGGTGACGCTGCTGGCCATGGCGGCGGCGGTGCTGCGGGGGCAGACCGACCCGCTGTACCGGGAGCAGGTCGTCTCCATGCTGCCGCTGATGCCGATGACGGGGCTGGCCGCGCCGGCGCTGATGTTCCCGGCTATGTTCAAGTACGGCACGGTCAAGGGCCGGACCGTGTTTCTGGCGGTGGTGGTGCTGATAGCCGCAGGCTGCGCCGTACTGATGACCACCGACGGGCTGGAGGGTCAGATGTGTTCGTTCCCATTGGGGCTGGTCATCGGGCTGGCTGTATTCGCCGTCAGCTGGGTGTTGTCGGTGCGGTGGTTCGAGCAGCGGGAGCTGTGAAAATGACGTCAGGCGGCAGGTCTCCCCTGCCGCCTGGATTTTGCGAAAAAAGTGAAAAAAGGGTGTTGACATTCGGAGGCGGGCTTGCTATAATGAACAGGCTTGAGTTCCACGACGAAAGCGCAACATGGCCAAGTAGTTCAGTTGGTTAGAACGCCAGCCTGTCACGCTGGAGGTCGAGGGTTCGAGCCCCTTCTTGGTCGCCACATATGCTGCTGTAGCTCAGTAGGTAGAGCGCATCCTTGGTAAGGATGAGGTCGGCGGTTCGAATCCGCCCAGCAGCTCCAAAAAGTCCTGTTTTCGAGAGAAAACAGGACTTTTTCTTTACTTTTTGGCCGATTTAATCTGTGGGTCAGGGTGTGGGTCAATTTTGACCCACACCCTGACCCACACGCGGAAATGTGCGGAAAGGGACAAAGAGCACCGGAGAGGAAGTTTGGCTTCCTCTCCGGTGCTCTTTATCGTTCGCGGCGTTTACATTACCTGCGCCATGAAGCTGCCCATGGCCTGTGCGGCTTCGTCCTGCTTTTGGCGGGTGGCGTGGGTGTAGGTGCGCAGGGTGAAGCCCGCGTCGTAGTGACCCAGCATACTGCTGACGGTTTTCACGTCCACACCGTTTTGCAGGGCCAACGTGGCGAATGTGTGTCTGAGATTGTGAAAGCGTATGTGCGGCAGGCCCGCATCCTTCAGTATCTTCTTATGCAGGTTCACGATGGAGTCGGGGTAGTACATCTCTCCCGTGATGGGCGAAGGGAACATGTACGGATTGCCAGGATGCTTTTTGTGTTCGGCGACCAGTAGATCAACGGCCTCCCGTGGGATAGATACCTTGCGGACGGATGTTTCCGTCTTGGGACGCGAGAGCGTCAGTTCACCGTTGGGATTCTTGACGTACTGCTTGCTAACAGAGATGGTTTTATCCTCGATGTCGAGGTCACTCCACAGAAGAGCGGTCAGCTCGCCCTTGCGCAGTCCGCTGACCAGTTCCAGATAGAACATGGGCAGCAGGCCCCTCTTGTCCGCAGCATCAAGGTATATCTTGATGTGCTCCGGTTGTAGTATCTGCATCTCGAATTTCTGTACCTTCGGCGCGATGCAGTCCTCAGTGGGGTTGCGGAGGATCAGGCGCTCTTTCACGGCACGGTTCAAGGCGTTGTGCAGCATCAGGTGCAAACTGCGGACGGTGGTGCTGCTGAGGCCCGGATTGCCGTGGCCGCTTTTGCGGTTGGTGCGGCCACTCTCCATCAGCTCCTTGTAGAGTTTTTGCAGGTCGTGAGCGGCCAGCTTCGTGAGCTTGATGTTGCCGATGCGGGGGATGGTGTACTGCTCGATCATCAAGCGGTAGCGATCCGCTGTGGCGACTCGCACGTTGGGCTTAGCGTAGATGTCGTACCAGCTCCGCAGCCATGTGGCGACGGTGTACTCATCGGCGCGGCTGACGTCGACACCCTTGGTGGCTTCCATGGCGGCGGCCAGTTTCGCCTTACACTCCGCCTGCGTTTTGCCGAGGACGTTTTTGATGATGCGCTTACCGGTTTCCGAGTTGTAGCCTGCGGTGTAGCGGCCCTCCCAGCGGCCATCTGACCGCTTACGGATGTTCCCTTCGCCGTTGGCGCGTTTCTTGGCCATTGAATCAGCTCCTTTGCTTTTTGTTAGCCAACATACATACCACAAGATGGGCAGAATAGCTACTACTTTTTGAAAAGGCTTTTCTTTGTTTATGGCGACGCAAAATTTGGACTGCTTGAGGAATTGATCTGTAGTAAGCTCTGTCACTGCCGGGAACCTCAAATATAAAAGCGGCATCCCCATCTTTCTAAGAAAGTTGGGGACGCCGCTCTTTGATATGAGATAGATTTGAGAGCCTGCAGCAAGATGGCAAAGTTACCACTATGTATTATCAGCTTACCAGGGTGAAACTCGCCAAGGTAAATAGACCGCAGAATACCGCACAGGGAATTACAGCGGGGATAACATTGCCGTATTTTCGGTAAATATATGTTACTACACCTGTGGTACCACCCATCATATAGCAATAGCCAAAGGCAAAGTCCAGCGCACCCGTGCTGCCGCCATTCTGTTTGAAAAACGTTTCTCCTGTGCCATAGAGGAAGCTACCGCCATACTGCACCAGCAGAAGGAAGAACAATGCCGAAGCCGTCATCACAGTGTTTACTGTAACAGCGATCCACATATCTTTACGTTCGTTGCCCGTGGAAGGTAAAACACGCTGGTTAATATTGCCGGATGCCATCACCATGAAGATAATGATCATATAGGGGATGGACTTAACGATTCGTTCGGGAGAAGGCTTAAGGTAGGTGGACAAGTTCCAGACCTGATAGTCGATGCCGAAGAAGCCCTCCATAGCTGTCATCCACAAGCCGAAGAAGCACACAACAATAAACGCCAGCAGCAGGCTTTTGCTAACATAACTCCAGTTGAATTTCTTTTCACCCAATGGAGCGATGCAATAGTCGGAAAGTTCGATCGTCTCACCGGCTTTTTTACGACGGACAGCCTTGATGATTGTGCGAACCACACCGATCAGCATCATAGCCACCAACAGCCACAGCATAATACCATTGAGGTTCTGAGAGGTCAAAATCTTACTCTTTGCAAACCAGGCCATGCCCCAGGTGGATACAGGGATAAACAGTGCTGCCGGAATCACAAACACGAAAAGGATATCCAGCATCCACGCCTTGAAGCCCCGCTGTTCCTTCCTAGGTACACGCGGGAACGCCATAGAGCCGAAGAACTTGCTCTGCATCAGCAGATCCAGCATAGCGGCCAAGGCAACCATCATCGTTACGCAGGCGATGCCGGAGAACACCTGTTGGGCAGCCCACGCCTGATCCCCATCATCCCGGACTACTGGCGCTGTATTCAAACTGTTCTCAAATTGAACAATGGTAGTGATTGTCTCACCGGAAATGTTTCCGGTTTGGTGCATAGAGCCGTTGACTTCGTAATAGCGAAGTGTACTGGTTGTCCCCATAGGGGTAACAGAATTAGGCTCAATGGTGTAATCGAGACCTAAATCTGCAGAGACGCTTTCGCGGCACGCCTGTGCGTCACCGATAAAGTTAAAGTCATACTGATCACAGTCCGCTTTGATGAAGCCAATCGTGATGTCATGTTCTTTCAAAAGACTGTCAATAATGGGCATATTCCGTTTTACCATAAACGGGCCCATAACGTTCAGACAGCTATGTATCTGTTCAGGCATCATCTCCGCTACCAAGGTGGTGGTCTGCGTTCCCAGAGAATATCCTACCAGATTCAGGTAATCCGGGTCGACTACATCCATGGTCAGGGCATAACGCGCTACGAAAGCTGCCTGTATGGCACGTGCCTCTCTGTCAAGGCCGCCACCCTCGACAGCGGATTCACCGCCGCCGGTCAAATCAGGGGACAGGACAACGTAGCCTCGACGAGCCAGTTCCATGCTCCAGGTATCGTTGCTGTGTCCTTGATTGGAACGCCCGTGATAGATTACAACACAGGGAGCGGGGGTGTCCTTTGTCGCTGTTTTTGGCAAATACAAAAGCGTGCTGATTTTTGTCCCGTTTTCACCTGCCAACTGTAGGCGACGAATGTTCACGCTGCCCCAAGCTGTTTGAAATCCCCAAATGAAAATGCTGGAAATGAGCAGTACTGCCAACGAAAGTACCAAAAATCTGGTGGCATGTTGACTGCCTCTCCTGGAAGTCGCTTTCTGTGCCATAATATCCCATCCTTTTTTTGATTTTCCCTCTCTAGGAATGAGGACATTATAGCCATGTTCGATATGCTGCCGCAAGGCTTTCACCGTCAATGGTAGGCGGTGCGCCGCAACTGGATCTGACCTGTAAAGCTTTTGGCAAAAAACCATATGTCGCCACGTGTGTTTGTTCTTGCCAATCGGCGGTAGGCGAATTATAATAAAAATACTCTGATTTTCAGGGAGGTGTTTGTGTGTATCGTATACTGCTCTGCGATGATGAGACTGCCACGCTGGAGCAACTATGTACCTACTTGGAAAAAATGGCTGCGCAAAACCACTGGAGTATCGAAGTACAAACCTGCTCATCTGGCAGCGACCTGTTACAGATGCCGCTGGATCAGGTGAATCTCTTGATACTGGATATCGGTATGGAGGGCCTTTCCGGCATGGAGGCTGCCCACCTTCTGAGAAAGCAAGGTCACGATGTGTGCATCATCTTTCTTACCTCTATGGTACAGTATGCATTGGAGGGTTATGATGTTCAGGCCTTTGCATTTCTGCCGAAGCCTGTCGATTATGACCGCTTTGCGGCGAAGGTTTCTGAAGCTCTGGAGGCTGTCAGGCGTCGGCGCGGTGTCATGCTTACCTTGAAAAACGGCATGTCCATCGACCATATTCCCAGCCGCGAAATCCTATATGCAGATGTACAGGATCACAGCGTCCGGATAGTGTTGCCCAAAGAATGCCGTACATATTATACTCGCTTACAGATTATTGAGCAGCAACTATCCGGGCAGGGCTTTTTCCGTTGTCATAAGAGCTTTTTGGTTAATTTTTACCACATCCGAGCCATCCGGCAAGATGAACTTCTGATGTGTAATGGGGATTCTGTGCCATTGAGTCGCCATCGTCGTCAGGAATTTCTCGATTCATTTTCCAAGTTTGTGGGACGAGGGGTATCATGAAACTAAATGGGTATGAACTGCTTCTTTTTTCATGTAATACGCTGATTCTTCTATGGGGATATTGGCCTATCCGACCGGCACGCACTATTCCGCGCTGGCGCAGTATACTTGCCTGTGTGGTACTAATCCTGCTGCGCCTGCCTCTGTACCTTTTTGTTGACTTGGTGCAACCGACATGGTTTCAGTCTATACTCCGCTTTTTGCCGTGTGTGGTGTACCTTCGACTTGCTAAGGAAGTAGACTGGAAGCGCTGTTTTTATTTTGCATGTATTACTTGGATCGGTTTCACCCTTTGCGCTAACGTTTTTCGCACACCTTGGCTGGGAGGTATGACATTAGGACGCTTTGCGTTTACACCGGTGGATAGGGTCAACCGCATTATTGGTACGGTTTTAGAGCATGGATTGGATTTTTTGGTCATCACGGCTCTGACGAGGCTTATTCCCCTCAACAACATTCGGTCTACATGGTCCGTGCGGACATGCCTGTTGACTTTTGTGATCATCTGCCAGCTGTATATTATTCAGACGCTTGAATCCTTAAGCCAATTCCCGTTGGTTGCTGATCTTCCGGAATTGACCATATATTTAATCATTATGCAGCTCTTTGTTGCTGGCGGATTAATTTTATTTGAGCGTTATCTTGTTTCCACTGAGGAATGGGAGAGAGCCCGCGTCGCTGAACTTGATGCCCGCTACCGATACGAAAGTCTACGGCAAAGGCAGGAGGGGGAACTCAATATACGCCGCTTGCACCATGACATGAAAAACCATCTGCTGACGATTCGGCGCTTATCTGATCGCCCAGATGCGCAGAAGGCATACCTTTCCAGTTTGTTGGAGAAAGAACTCTCTGCAATGGAAGGATATGTACAAACGGGCAATAGTCTGCTGGACGGATTACTTGATGAAAAGATGGCCCAGGCAAAATCACTTGGCATCCAATTATCAGTAACGTTAGATTTTCGTCCTTGCGCTTATATAGATGACACGGATATCTGTGCTATATTTGGCAACATCGTAGACAACGCCATTGAGGCCACAGCGCAGCTTGAGGATGCAACACAACGAGTTGTTTCGCTCTCTAGCCGTCAAGCGGCAGACCGCTTGGTTATCTCTTGTGCCAATCCCTATAAAGGGACGCTCCATCAAGAAGAGAGATTTTTTATCAGCAGTAAAACTACCCCCGGTCACGGAGTCGGATTGCACAGCATTCGCCGCTCCATTGAAAAGTACGGCGGTATACTTACCATTGATACCGAGCAGCCCGGCATTTTTCGCCTGATCCTCATGCTTCCAACACAAGTTGAAGTTACGAACAGTTAACTAGTTGTGCCATACAATGTAACTGTCAAAGCTGAGGGCGGGTAGACACACATGAGACAATAGTGGCGGGAAG
>CAVGVB010000063.1:0-8093 GCA_963632705.1 bacterium
GTCCCATGCCTATGGCTGGCTGCCATAAACCAAGGGGCAAATATATAGTAACAGGAGTTGATGACCATGCGATACAAGGGAAAGGTATACCGTCCGCCCTCCGAGGCGTACAGTCTCATCGTGCAGGTGACGTATGGGTGCAGCCACAACCGCTGCGCCTTCTGCGATATGTACGACGACAAGCACTTTGCCATGCGGCCCATGGCGGAGATCCGGGAGGACTTCGAGCTGGCCCGCCGGGTGTATAAGCGGGTGGAGCGGGTGTTCCTGGCCGACGGCGACGCGCTGATGCGGAAGACCGCCGACCTGATCGAAATCTTAGGTCTGATCTACGGGCTGTTCCCGGAGTGCGAGCGGGTGAGCTGCTACGCCTCCCCCGCCAGTTTACAGGTCAAAAGCGAGGACGAGCTGCGGACGCTGCGGCAGCGGGGCTTGCAGATGGTCTACATGGGGCTGGAGTCCGGGTGCGACGCGGTGCTGACGCGGATGCAGAAGGGCCATGACGCGGCGGCCATCGTGGCGGCGGGGCAGAAGGCCCGGCGCTGCGGCTTTGCCCTGTCGGTGACGGCTATCTCGGGCCTTGGCAGCGTGGAGCTTTGGCAGCAGCACGCCATTGACACGGCACGGGCCGTCAGCGAGATGAAGCCGGACTATCTGGGACTGCTGACCTTGATGGTAGAACCCGGGACACCGCTTGAAGGCTGGGTCAGGAACGGCGAATTTACGCTGCTCAGCCCGCTGGAGGTGTTGAAGGAAACGGAGCTGTTTTTACAGCAGGTGGACAGCGAGGGCACGGTGTTCCGGGCCAACCACGCCAGCAACTACCTGACGCTGAAGGGCACGCTGAACGGCGACCGGGAGACGCTTTTGGGGCAGATCGCCGCGGCGCTGGAAGGGCGGCGAGACCTGAAGCCGGAATTTTTACGGGCGCTGTAAGGTTGAAAAAAGTGCTTGACAAGCGGCGAAAAACGTGCTAAAGTGCGGACATACTTCAAAAACCGTTGAGTAAGAGGAGTAGGCGTACAGGAAACTTTCAGAGAGCGGCGCATCGGTGGGAGCGCGGCAGCGGAATGTGCGGTGAATGGACTTACGAGGGCGGGGAGAACACCCGAAAGGGCCAGTAATACCCGACGGCAGCCGCGGCCGTTATCCCGGCGGAGCGCATGGTGGTGCGTGCAGAGTGGGCGTTATACGCCAATGTGGGTGGTACCGCAGATATGTATTTACAGTCTGTCCCATGGAAGAAATTCCGTGGGACAGACTTTTAATTTTGCTTGAAAATACCTTGAATAAACTTTACAAAACAACCGGAAAATTCAAGTAAAAATCCCGAAAAACTTTGAAAGACTTTGAAAAAAGAAAGGAAATATCACTATGGGTAAGATCATCCTCACCGGCGACCGGCCCACCGGCCGTCTCCACGTAGGCCATTACGTCGGCTCGCTGCGCAACCGCGTGGTATTGCAGAACAGCGGCAAGTTCGACAAGCTGTTTTTCATGATCGCCGACGCACAGGCGCTGACCGACAACTTCGACAACCCCGGCAAGGTGCGGGAGAATATCCTGCAGGTGGCGCTGGACTATATGGCCTGCGGCATCGACCCGGCCAAGTCCCATATGTTCATCCAGTCTGTGGTGTGCGAGCTGACGGAGCTGACGTTCTACTACATGAACCTGGTGACGCTGGCACGGCTGGAGCGCAACCCCACCGTGAAGGCGGAGATCCAGCTGCGGGGCTTCAACCACAGCATCCCCATGGGCTTCCTCACCTATCCCGTCAGCCAGACGGCGGACATCACCGCGTTCATGGCGGACACCGTGCCCGTGGGCGAGGACCAGCTGCCCATGATCGAGCAGGCGAGAGAGATCGTACGGCGGTTCAACGAGCTGTACGGCGAGACGCTGGTAGAGCCCACGGCCCTGCTGCCGGACAACGCCGCCTGCCTGCGGCTGCCGGGCACGGACGGCAAGGCCAAGATGAGCAAGTCCCTGGGCAACTGCATCTATCTGGCGGACGAGCCGGAGGACATCCGCACCAAGGTCATGGGGATGTTCACCGACCCCAACCATTTGCAGGTGTCCGACCCGGGCCAGACCGAGGGCAACCCGGTGTTCATGTATCTGGACGCCTTCTGCCGGGACGAGTTCTTCGCCAAGTATCTGCCGGACTACGCCAACCTGGACGAGATGAAGGCCCACTACCAGCGGGGCGGTCTGGGCGACGTGAAGGTGAAGAAGTTCCTGAACAACGTATTGCAGGAGACGCTGGAGCCCATCCGCCTGCGGCGGCAGGAGCTGGCCAAGGACCCGGGCTATGTGATGGACGTGCTGCGGCAGGGCACGGAGGTGGCCCAGGCCGCCGCCGCCGAGACGCTGGCCAAGGTGAAGCACGCCATGCAGATCGATTATTTTGCGTGAGGGACGTTGGGTGTCTCTCCCTCCGTCAAAACCTGCGGTTTTGACACCTCCCTCGCAGAGGGAGGCAAGGCCGCGCCTGCGGGCGCGGCGGGGCGATGTGGGCATCGCCCCCTACGGACACAGTTACAAGGGGTGCGGCGGGGCAACGTCTCCCCCCTCTGTCAACGCGATACCAATACCGAAAACCGAAAGGAGAAAAAACACCATGAAAGAACTGAAGAACCGCGACATTCCCTACAAGATCTATCTCTCCGAGGACGAGATGCCCCGGTATTGGTACAATGTTCGCGCCGACATGAAGACGAAGCCCGCCCCCCTGCTGAACCCCGGCACGCTGAAGCCCATGACGCTGGAGGAGATGAGCCAGGTGTTCTGCACGGAGCTGGCCCGGCAGGAGCTGGACAACGACACCGCCTTCGTGCCCATCCCGGAGGACGTGCGGAACTTCTACAAGATGTACCGCCCCTCTCCCCTGGTGCGGGCCTACTGCCTGGAGGAAAAGCTGGGTACGCCGGCCCACATCTACTACAAATTCGAGGGCAACAACACCTCCGGCAGCCACAAGCTGAACTCCGCCATCGCCCAGGCGTACTACGCCAAGGAGCAGGGGCTCACCGGCGTGACCACCGAGACCGGCGCAGGCCAGTGGGGCACGGCGCTGAGCATGGCCTGCGCCTATCTGGGGCTGGACTGCCATGTGTTCATGGTGAAGTGCTCCTATGAGCAGAAGCCCTTCCGCCGGGAGGTCATGCGGACCTACGGCGCGGCGGTGACGCCCTCCCCTTCCACTACCACGGAGGTGGGGCGGAAGATCCTGGCGGAGTTCCCGGACACCACCGGCTCGCTGGGCTGCGCCATCAGCGAGGCCGTGGAGTGCGCCGCGTCCACGCCCAACACCCGGTATGTGCTGGGCAGCGTGCTGAACCAGGTGCTGCTGCACCAGTCCGTGATCGGTCTGGAGACCAAGGCGGCGCTGGACAAGTACGGCGTGAAGGCGGACATCATCGTGGGCTGCGCCGGCGGCGGCTCGAACCTGGGCGGCCTGATCTCCCCGTTCGTGGGAGAGATGCTGCGGAACGAGGCGGACTACCGCATCATCGCCGTAGAGCCGGCCTCCTGCCCCAGCCTGACACGGGGCGTGTACAAATACGACTTCTGCGACACCGGCAAGATCTGCCCCATGGCCAAGATGTATACGCTGGGCAACGGGTTCATCCCGTCGGCCAACCACGCCGGCGGCCTGCGGTATCACGGCATGAGCAGCATCGTGAGCCAGCTGTACCACGACGGCTATCTGGAGGCCCGGAGCGTGGAGCAGACGAAGGTGTTCGAGGCGGCGGAGCTGTTCGCCCGCTGCGAGGGCATCCTGCCCGCGCCGGAGAGCAGCCACGCCATCCGTGTGGGCATTGACGAGGCCATAAAGTGCAGGGAGCAGGGCGAGGCGAAGAACATCATCATCGGCCTGACCGGCACGGGGTATTTCGACATGGTGGCCTACGGCAAGTACAACGACGGCGAGATGGGCGACACCATCCCCACCGACGAGGATCTGAAGAAGGGCTTCGCCACTATTCCCAGCTTCCCGGGGAATGAATAATGAGAAAGAGCCCTACCCTGAAAGCCGCAAGGTGTAAAGAACGGGGAAACGGATTCCCACGCCAGTGACATCGGTCACTGGCTCGGAATGACAGTGTAGGAGCAGGTTTCTGCTCTGCCTGTCTCTCCCTCCGGCGCTTCGCGCCACCTCAGCTACGCTTCGCTACGCACAACCCAGTGTGAGCACTGGGCCGCCTCGCAGAGGGAGGCAAAGGAGCTCCGCGCCAGAAACAACACGTGAATAAAAAAACCTCTGTCCGGTGACAATACGGGCAGAGGTCTTTTTATTACGGTATGCCGCCTGCCGGAAAGGGCGGCGGCGGGGCTGTCCCGCCAGGAAAGGCAAGAGCATGAGCAGACAGGAACCAAACAGGATCAAGGCCATGTTCGGCGGACGGGGCTACTACATCGTGTTCGCTCTGTGTTTGTTGGCCGCCGGGATCATCGGGTATATCACCCTGTTCGACACAGGCACGGAGGTGAAGCAGGAGACGCCCACGGTGGACGTGCAGCCCAACACCCCCACCACGCCAGTGGTGAAGCCCGCGCCGGTGGTGCTGCCCGAGCCGAAGATCGAGACGGCGGCGGAGGCGGAGGTGGAGATCACCGAGCCGTCGGTGCTGCTGCCCCAGGTGGTGTCGCCCCTCAGCGGCGAGACGGTGACGGTGTTCAGCATGACGGAGCTGCTGTATGACACCACCATGGCCGACTGGCGCACCCACGACGGCATTGACGTGCAGGCCGCCGAGGGCGCGGCGGTGAAAACGGCGGCGGCCGGGGTGGTGCAGTCCGTCACCGACGACGAGCTGATGGGCACGACGGTGGTGATCCAGCACGACGGCGGCTATGCCACCCGGTACAGCAGTCTGCAGCAGGACGTGCCGGTGGAGGAGGGCCAGACCGTGGCCGCCGGGGATGTGATCGGCTGCGTGGGCACGACCTCCGCGGCGGAGATCGAGATGGGCCCGCACCTGCACTTCTCCGTCAGCCGGGACGGCGCGGTGATCGACCCTCATGAGTACGTGGGGGAGGAATAACGGCATAAGGAAAAGAGCGCCGACGGCGCTCTTTTCCTTATCTGCATATTATATCGCTTTTATTCCGCCAGGGCCATCACCGTGCCCATGAAGATGGGCAGGCAGGCGTGGGTGTCCACGATCATGTAGAGGAATGGGCGGTCCAGCACCACCTGCTTCTCCGGGCCGGGTTCATCGGCCTTGGTGTTCGCCTCCACCGCCGTGACGGCGGCGGCCCGCGTGCCGCTCTCGTCCACCTCGATGAAGGTGCTGTGCCGCACGGCACTGACGTACAGGGTGTTGTTGGCGGCGCTGCCCAGGCCGCGCAGGTCGGCGGCGGACAGGTCGAACAGGTCGGTGATGCCCATGGCTTCCAGGGTCGGGATCAGCTCCAGCTCCGTGCTGCCGGTGAATTTGGGCAGGGCCGTCTCCACCTTGCTGTAATGGTGCTGGTTGATGAGGTCATAGAGCTTGGTGCCGTTGAGGCTGGACAGGAACTCTGCCAGGGTCACACCCTCGTCCGGCAGCAGCGCCGCGAAGGCGTAGCGGCCGCCGGCGTAGGGCTTCAGAAAGCCTGTGGCGCCATGGCCGGAGAGGTAGATATTCTCCTCGCCCCACATAAATTCCGCATCCTGCTCCGCGCCGTCAACGTCCTGGAACGTGCCGCTGCGGACGCTGCCCTTTTCATAGGCCGTCTCCCATTTGGCGTCAAAGGCGGCGGCGTTGATGAGGTACAGCATGGTCACCTCGCTGGGCGCGTCCTCCGGCAGGACGGCGTCGATCATACCGTCGGTGTGCTTTTCCACCCAGGCGTTCACATCGGCGGGGAGGGTGGCGTCAAAGGCGGAGCGATAGACCTCCGCGCCGTAATAGTTGACGCAGGCGCGGAGGAAGTCGTCCTCCGCCCGGAACACGTCACGCAGCCAGAGGGAGTCGGCCAGGGACAGGCTGGCGCTCTTGCTGTTGGCGGGCAGGCTCATGCGGAAGGTGTAGAGGTAGTCGTTCAGCTCGGTGAGGCTCATGCCCGCGGCGCTTTCGATCTGCTTCAGCGTTTCGCCGGAGGCGCCGTTGGCGGTCATGCCCAGGGCGTACAGCACCGACAGGGGCGAGAGCAGCCGGGCGGTGCTGCCCGCGTCGGTGTTCTGGAGCAGGGAGAGGGCAAAGGATGTTACCGCCGTGCCGCCGGCGGACAGGTCGGTGGAGGTATCCAGTCCCTGGGGCTGGATGTCCCGGGTCAGTTCCTGGGCGCGGATGCCGCAGCCCAGCAGGGGCAGTACGGTGAGCAGCGCCAGCAGCAGCGCCGCGATACGTTTTTTCAAGGGGCAGTCCTCCTTTCATAGGGCCGTTCATCTATATAGACGCAGCCGCACCGGGAAAAGTTTCCTCGGATGGGGCAAAACGGCGCGGGGCAGATGCCGCCGGCAAAATTATACCGCAGAAACGGACGGCGCGCAACACCCGCGGCGATTTGTCGAAATGTTTTTTCGGAAAGGTGTTGACAGCGCGGGGACGGTGTGGTATTCTAATAAATGCCCGGTTCGCCGGTGTGGTGGAATGGTAGACACAGGAGACTTAAAATCTCCCGGCAGCGATGCTGTACCGGTTCGAGTCCGGTCACCGGCACCACCCGGAAAACTCAACATCGCGGGATAGAGCAGTTGGTAGCTCGTCGGGCTCATAACCCGGAGGTCGGGGGTTCAAGTCCCTCTCCCGCAACCAACAAAGTCCTGAAATCGCAAGATTTCAGGACTTTTCTTTGCGTTTCGGGGCCGGAAAGTTTGGGGTAGAGTATGGGGGAAGCTTTTGACCCAAACCGTGACCCAAAACACGAAAGTGTGCTTTTGGCTTAGAGAATGCCGGACAGTACGCTGCTCATGGTGTCGGCTGCTTCCCGTTTGGCGGAGGTCGTCACATGAGCATAGGTGTCCAGCGTGAAGCCGGCGGAGAAGTGTCCCAGCATACCGGATACTGTTTTGATGTCTACGCCGTTTTGCAGAGCCAGTGTGGCAAAGGTATGACGCAGATCGTGGAAGCGCACCTGTGGAAGTCCAGCCCTTTTTAAAACACGGTGCAGCATATGTAGAATGCTGTCAGGGGAAATGGGGCCGCCTGTCGGAGAGGGAAATACCCACGGACTGCCGCCGGATTTTTTCTTTTGCGCTTGTAAGACACAGATCATATCCTGAGATAGCGGGAGAGTGCGATAGGCATTTTTCGTCTTCAGCGGTGCTTCTACGACTTCGCCATTGATCCGGGCAATCTGCCGTTTTACCCGGAGGTCACCATGCTGGAAATCGATGTCCTCCCACTTCAGTCCCAGTAATTCGCCGCGCCGCAGACCGGTGGCCAATTCTGTGTAGTACATCTCATATACACCGGAGTCCCGTGCTTCCCGGAGAAATGATGTCAGTTGTTCGGGAGGGAGCGTTTTCATTTCCTTCCGCTCCAGCTTGGGCAGAGCGCAGGCGTTCGCAGGATTACGCGACAGCAGTCGCTGCTCCATTGCCAGCTTCAGCGCGGAGGAAATGATTTGGTGGATATTGCGAACCGTTTTCGGGCTAAGCCCTTTAGGCTGCTGTTTGCTTTCGGTACGGTCTACCCGGCCGCTTGCCAGTAGTTCCTTGTAGAGCTGCTACAGTTCCAGAGATGTCAACTTGGTAAGCGGGACGCTGCCGATATAGGGCTTGATGTGGTGGTCAATATAGCCGCGGTAAGTCTGATGCGAGGAGGGACGGACTTTCAGCTTTGCGTAGTTATCAAACCAGATATCCAGCCACTGACCTACTGTATACTGACCGGCCTTTGCGATATCCAGACCGCGGGTATCTTCCATGGCACGGCGGAGTCTGTCCTTGGCCTCTGCCTGCGTTTTGGCGAGGACACTCTTGTGGATTGGCTTGCCGGTAGCAGGGTCGTAGCCTGCGGTGTAACGGCCCTCCCAGCGGCCGTCTTTGCGCTTGCGGAGACTGCCTTCTCCGTTCGCCCGTTTCTTTGGCATGGTATCAACTCCTGTTACTATATATTTGCCCCTTGGTTTATGGCAGCCAGCCATAGGCATGGGAC
>CAVGVB010000064.1:0-7851 GCA_963632705.1 bacterium
TCATTACCAGCCTGACGCTGCAAAATGAGTGGCTGCTGGAGCAGCTGAAGCTTTCCAGGAAAAAGCTGTTCGGTCGCTCCTCGGAGCAGGCGGGGCAGATGGTCATGGATCAGCTAAGCCTGACCTACAACGAGCTGGAAGCCTATGCCTTTGGCACAAAGGCCGCCACTGAGAAGCAGATCACCGTGAAAGCGCACGAGCGAAAACGGCAGTCCGGCAATGTGCTGGATGTCGTTCCGGAGGGTACTCCCACCGAGGTAGTGGAGCACCGTTTGCCGGAGAATGAGCGAATCTGCGCTGCTTGCGGCAGCGAATTGATTGAGATCGGCAAGGATGTGCGCCGGACACTGCAGATGAAGCCGGCAGAGTTCTGGGTACGCGAGGACGTATACTACACCTACGCCTGCAAGAGCTGCGAGCAGGAGACTGGTGAGGCCAATATTGTAAAGGCGATGAAGGAGCCTGCGCTGCTGTCCGGCAGCTTTGCCTCCGCGGAGGCGGTGGCTTATTTGGCGACGCAGAAGTTTATTATGCACTCGCCGCTGTACCGGCTGGAACAGGAATTCAATCGTCAGGGTTTGAAGCTGTCCCGGCAGACCATGGCCAACTGGCTGCTGAACACTTCAGAGAAATGGCTGAGGCCCATCTATGACGCGCTCCACCGGCAGCTTTGTAAGGAGCCGGTGCTGCACGCCGACGAGACGACCTTGCAGGTGCTGAAAGAGCCGGGACGTTCCTCTACCAGCAAGTCCTATATGTGGCTGTACCGCACCAGTGGCTGTGCAAAACAGGCCATTGTGCTGTATGAGTACCAGCCTACGCGGAAAGCGGAGCATGCGGAGCGTTTCTTGCAAGGCTTCTCAGGATGGCTGCATGCGGACGGCTATCAAGGGTACCACAAGCTCCCAGGCAGCATTTATGTGGTAGGTTGCTGGGCACATGCGCGGCGAAAATTTGACGAGGCACTGAGCACCCTGCCGCAAGAGAAGCGGAAGGATTCTCCCGCGGCCATGGGCGAATGGTATTGCTCAAAGCTTTTCAAGCTGGAGCAGGCATTTACGGAGCTGACACCGGATGAACGATATGAAAAGCGGCTGGAACAGGAGAAGCCTGTTTTAGACGCGCTGTTGTCATGGGCAAATGAGATGCAGGCGAGAACTGCACCGAAATCTGCGTTGGGCAAGGCCATTCACTATCTGTTGGAGCAGTGGCCGTATCTGATTCGGTATCTGGAAGACGGAAGATTGGAGATATCCAACAACCGTGCCGAGCGCAGTATAAAACCCTTTGTAATGGGCAGGAAAAACTGGCTGTTTGCCAACACGCCGGGCGGCGCGCAGGCCAGCAGCGTGATCTACAGCCTGATCGAAACGGCGAAGGAAAACGGCTTGGATCCGTACCGCTATCTGCTTTGTGTCCTGCAAAATGCGCCGCAACTGAGCGAAACTGATGAAGCATGGGCTGAAAAGCTGCTTCCCGCCAATGCTCCGGCTGAATGCAGCGCAATATGTAAGAGTTGACCGGATAGCCCAATGTGGTTCTTCTAAAATAAAAAATGCATACATGAAACAGAGCGCAAGGATGGAGTAATTTCTACCCTTGCGTTTTCTTTCACTTATCTGATATTGCTTTTCAGTCGACTTTACAGGCCACTATCTCTGACGCTTGTGTTCAAAGGGGGGGCTGTTCTTTTTTGCCCATTTTCCCGACAAGTGGAAATCTCTTTCCTTCCTCGGAAGCTCAATTCCTCCTATGCTTACAGCGGGAGGTGACGAAAGTGGCCAAGTTATGTCACAAAACATTGAGGAGTAAAATCGCGGAACAAAACTGGACACAACTTGCCTTGGCGGAGGAATTGGATATTTCGGACAGGCAGATTCGAAATCTTTGCAAAAAGGATACAGATGTCAAAACATCACTGTGTTACAGCTTGAGCAAAGCCTTTGGCACTACTATGGAGGAACTGTTGGCGATTCAGGAGGAGGGTCAATGAGTACTGGCTTACATAAGAAAACGACGGCCACAGCAGAAGATTACCGAACCCCGATGCAGGTTGCCCATTTGCACAGATACCGGGATACCGACTATTACATCTGTCCTCGCTGCAATACCACTATGGAGCGGGAATTTACACATTATTGTGACCGCTGTGGGCAATGCCTGTGCTGGAAGGATTATAAGAAAGTGGTGGTAATTAAAGAACGCGAAAGCGTCCCGAGGTGAGCATTGCTTACCTCGGGACGCTGCTTCATTTGACGCTTACCATACAATACAGTCCTGTATTGTATGGCACATTTTACAGTCATACCATAACTATAGTTGTTTATAGATTCATACCGCCCATGCCGTGGTTCTGTTCATCCTCGTGGTCGTTCCACTTGTGGCCCATGGCCATCTTCTTTTCCCGCAGGCGCTGCAGGCGCTTGTGGTCGATCTGGATGCCCGTGGGCACTGCGGGACGCGGTGCGTTGTCTCGGAAGATGCTGCCCATGTGGTGCAGCAAGCGCGTGGCAGACAGCAGAATATTAGGCGGCGGCAAGTCCTCCTGCCGTTCCATACGATCAAGAAAATATCCGGCGTAGGCGTGGCCGTTCCGCTCTGCCACGGAAAACCAATATTGTGCGGCTTCCTTATCTTTGAGAACGCCCTCGCCCATGAGGTAGAGCTTCCCCAGCAGATACTGCGCGTAGGGGTTGGCCTGCTCCGCTGCCTGCCGTATGTATGCCGCCGCTTTTGCGCTATCTTTGGAGACATTCTCTCCAGTCAGGTACTCTTTGCCCAAACGGTAGGCAGCGTACTCGTGACCACCGTCTGCTGCCTGCTGCAGCCAGTAGAGGCCGTTTGCGGGATCGCGGATATCTGGATCATCCGAAAGATACAGCTTTCCCAAGGCATATTGCGCGTCTGCCAACTCCTGAGCCGACACCTCCAACCAGCGTTTTGCCTGCTCTGCATCCGGCACCAGTAGACCACCGTCACGGTACAGTAGGCCCATAAGGTATTGTGCGTGGGGGTCGCCTTGGCGGGCGATCTGCTCAAGTTCCGCAGCGGCGTTGTCCCGTTCCTCCAAAGATGTGCTTTCGTTATAGATGATCTGTCTCAGCTCCCAGCAGTCGTAGGACATATTGCGGTCATCTATCTGTTCATCTTCCTGCGCCAAGCCTGTATCTTCGAATGACATACGACCTTGGCGAATATGCTCTGCCTCCCGAATGACCGCATTCTTGATCTGCCGGAACTCCTTCTGCTGTGAAAGCGGCGGACGCTGCCGCTGCTGCTCCGAGTAGTAATCGTTGAGCTGGCATTGCAGTTCCCACCACTTTTGGTAGCACTCATTGACCGTGGGCAGCTTCGCCATGGCATCTACCGTCTCATCAACAAGTTCCTTCATGGGCTTCGGCAGGTAGCCATACACTTTCTTCCCCTGCACATCACCCAGCTTCTGTGACAGCTCCCATAGCTTCTTCTCAGCGGTCGGGCAGATGCAGAGACCGTCCCGCATACGCTGTGCCAACTCCAGCATGGCCTGCCGGGTCTGACGCACCAGCTCGTCGCGGGAAGTACTTTTCTCCTCGTAGAGATGCAGCAGCTCCTGCTGGAAGATCTGGTTCGTCAGTGTGGACTTGATTTTCTTGATACCGTTTCTGTTCAGATATGCCTGTCGCGGCTTCGCTGACCACGCCATCATGTGGACGTGGGGATGATTGCCCTCGTTGTGAAAGGCAGCGTACCAGCGGAAGTCCTCCGGCTTGATGTTCATAGCGGCGGCGATGTCGTTCCTATGAGTGCGCAGAAGTGTGCGCCACGCCGCAGCATTGTCGTAGCCCAGCCGTGCGGCATCCTCCCGTTTCAGGGAGATGATGTGCGTCCACACGTT
Organism: bacterium; assembly: GCA_963632705.1. Lineage (GTDB taxonomy): Bacteria > Bacillota > Clostridia > Oscillospirales > Oscillospiraceae > Vescimonas. The sequence continues at coordinate 3,878 of CAVGVB010000064.1, forward strand.
GCCGGTGTAGTGCTCCAAGTCGCTCATGGCTGCGTCCAGAGACACATGATCCGCGTCGCTAAACAGGCCGTGACTACCCAACCGTTCGGCTCTGGGACGGGTGGCGATGTACTTGGCGTATCCCTCGGTGGACTGCACACGGCTCCAGTTCTGCTCCAACGCCAGCGTGATAAATGCCGAGGCGTTGGCCTTTGTGGGTGCGGTGTTGTAGTCATCGTACTCCAGCAGTTCTTTTGTATCAGGGAAATCCTTCACCAATTTCTGAATAAACTGCTCTTGCTTCCGGGTGGGCGGACGGTCATCCGGCACGATCTCCACACGCTCACGGGTTGCAATGTAGTTCAGGTAACCGCTGGCGTTTTGGCCGCCGTCGCACTTGATGTAGGGGCTCTTGACAATCAGCCTTGCCATTCTTCGCTCTCCAGTTCACGAAGCTTTTGCTCCATTCGCAGGCGACCGTTGGTGTGTCTGACCGCCGCGATGCTCTTGGCCCGCTCCTGACGGAGCACCGACTCGTCCACGTTGACGCTTTGCAGCAGAATGGAGATGGCCATATCCATCTCAACAGTTTGCTTGTAGAGGATGGACGCCATGCGATCCTCCAGCAGCTTCAGCCGCCCGTCGATGGCGGTCTGTATTGCCAGCGGAAGCGTGGTGCTGTTTTCCGCTGCCAGCGTATCTGCATAGAAGTTCACGGCTTTTTCCACGAATTCGTTGCGGCTGCGGCAGTGGTCGGCTTTGTACCAGTGCTCTAATTTTTCCGCCGTTTCTGGCTTCATCCGGAAATTCAATCTATTTTCATCTTTGCTCATAATTCCTCCAAATCGTCATAAGGCTCGCCGAAAATCCCGTCAAACCTGTCATTGCGGGGACTATGACGCCAACCTTGGTAAAACCTCGTTCAACAGGCGCCAGTTTCGACTCCGCTGAAAACTCCCGTAAACTGTCCGCACTGCGGGCAGATGTGTCCGGGCAGAGCGGCGGTAACGACGCCAGCCTTTTATCCTGCTTCTCGTCGACGCAAGCTCCATATCCCTCGTTTCCGCCGAAAGCGGCGAAAACTCGATCATTCCGCTGCGGCTCCTCTTCCCACCGAACCCGCTTCGCTGGGCTTCGGCGGGAGCCCTGTTTTGTCCTCCGCAGAGCCGAGGAAGTCCCCAAAAATCCGCCCGAAAGCGGCTCGGAATCCTTCTCCGGAGCAGGGACGCTGCCCTACCCCGAAGGAGGCCACACAGCGGCTCACAGGGGTGAACACGGGGGTTTATGGGGCGTCCTGCTCTGCCAGCTTTTGCTGTACCTCTTGTCGCTCAGCAGCAGCTTCGGCCATTGCCAACTGTCGCTGATGGAACTGCTCCACAGCCTGTCTCCACGGCAGCAATGTGTAGAGCAGGGAACCGTTTCGCTTGCGGCCATTCTTGAGAACGATGGAGGTACGCTCCGTGCGGATGAGACCTTTCTCCTCCAGAGATCGCACATATTTGCACACTGTGTTGCGGCTCATGCCCACGGCGTCACCGATGGTACGATAGCTGGGGTAGCACTGGTAGGTCTTACGATCCTCACAGAACAGCAGGAACGAATACACGGCGATCTCGCCGGGTGACAGGCCCAGTTGGCAGATGATCTTCGGTACGGGGTAGTAGTTTCTGACAGGGTCGGGCTTCTGCCACGGTAGGGTGCGGGTCATCTCGCACCGCCTGTCTGCGACTCTACCCACTGGCAGAATTTTTCTTTCGGGACAACGATGCGGCTGCCTACACGCAGGGTGGGGAAGCTCGTTTCGTGCATTAGTTCATAAGCGCTGGAGATGGAGATGCCCAGCACCTTTGCTACCATTTCCGCATTGAGGAACAGCGGCAGCTCGTCGTAGGTGGTGTATTTCGATACTTTCATTTTGCGTTACCTTTTCTTTTTTGAATTACCGCAATCGTATCTGATTGACTTGCGGCCATCCATCAGATACAATGTGAGCATAGCACAGCCGAAAATCAGGCGCAATAGCTCCGGCGGTTGTTGGGTACACAACGCAAACTCCATCGGAAACGGAGGGTGAGGCATGGCCTATCAGAACGACAGTCTCTTTGAGTGGTTTGAAGTGTCGTTTGGAAAGAAAAGCAGCATCGTGGCAGGCAAGGAATATCCGTTGGGATATTTCGCTGCCGAAGCCTTGGAGATAGACGACGCACTTCTTGCAGAATTGAAAGAGCTGACCCAGCGTGGCAGTGAGGAATTCAATGTGTTTCTGAACGCACGGACAGCGTCCAGTGCCGGTATGGCGGTTCAGGAATTGGACAGGGCGTGGACGCTTATCAAGCAGCTCCCGCTGTATAACAAAATTCCGCACTGGGATGGAAAACGCAGCGCTGTCAGCTACATGATCCACGATTTGCGTGAAGATGCGGCGAAGCATGACCGTATGCTCACGGTCGGGACGCGGGAGAATGAGCTGCTGCGGCGCTGGCAGGGGCGGTATAGCTGCATGGCCGATGACATCAAGCGGTTCCAGTATGACGTGGACGACATGTTGACCGACTTTTTTGAGGAGTTGCCTTCCCGCAGGCCGGAGGCCTACGCGGCAGCATTTGAGGAGTGTATGGAGTCCTTCCGGGAGATCTATTCGCAGACAGAGGATGAAGAGGATCTTGCGTATATGGACGAACACAAGGACAATTTTCCGGTGAACATTTCTTTCGTAGTGGAGCGAAACCAGAAAACAGGATTACCGTTTATCGCGGAAAAAATGACTTTCGAGGACTTGGTCAGCTTTCTGTACATGGATCTGTACCGCGGCATGGCAGTAGGCAATGTTCCGAGATTGTGTCACAACTGCGACAGGTGGTTTTTGCTGACAGGGGCATACGACACGGTATACTGCCAGCGGATAGCGCCGGGAGAGGAGACGCGCACCTGTCGCCAGGTCGGCGCTCACCGCAAGGAGAAGGAAAAGAACGGCAAGGAATTTGCCTACCGTGAATATACCAAGGTTTATAACCGGCTGAAAACATGGAAGTACCGGGGAAAGCTCAATGCAGAGGACTGGAACCGCAAAGTGGCATATATTCAGGATGTGAAGGCGGCGTTCTTAGAGGGCGGAATGAGCGACGCCGAGTATTTGGAAAAGTTGAAGAAGATTTGAAAAAAGGATTCCCTGCTCGGTTCGAGCAGGGAATCCTTTTTCTTTGCTTACACCGACGCAGGTTTTGTGCCGCTTAACCATCGTAGAGAACGTAGAGCAGCAAGCTGCCGCCATCCTCTATGATGCAGACGTTGCAGCGGAATCCGGCGTCCGCGATGGTGTCCCGTCCCGCCTGCATCATGAGCTGACGGAAGGTAAAGTCCACCATGTCCCGCGCCTTGGCTTCCAATGCTTCCTGCGATGCGTCCGTCGGTACTGCCGCAGGGAATCGGTAGGCGCTGTTGTTCAGTGTCAGATTTGTGTCCGTGGTGACGCCGTACTGCGTAACCGCATAGGCGTTGGCGGCGTCGATGGCCGCCTGCCGGTCTGCGGGTGCAGATGACGTTGGTGTCAGTTCCGGCTCCGGTGTTGGTTCGGGTTCTATATAGCCCGTCTTGGCGTGGACGATCTCGGAGGGGATATCCTCTGGTGGTTCCTTAATCGGTTCAGTGGTATCGGCAGTTTGCGGAGTGCTTTCCTCCTGATGGGTATTCTCTATTTGTGGTTGCTCCTGCGCTGTGATTGGTACTGTGTCCGGTTCCTGCGCTGTCGTTGTCGGTTCAGGTGTCGCTTGTGGCTGCTGTGCTTCTTCCCGCAACGTCGGTGCTGGCAGCAATATTGTTTCTATTAAACTGCGCTCCATCTGCCCACAGGCCGTGAGCAGCAACAGTGCGCTGGCTGCCAGTAGTGTGAACTTTTTCATTTGTGATTTCTCCTTTCGGTTTTTGCAGCACAAACAATTACCATGTATGTTGTTAGAAGTCCAGGGGAATATATCCCGCGCCCAGAAAGTGGGATA
>CAVGVB010000065.1:0-7185 GCA_963632705.1 bacterium
TGAAATGGACCTGCTCTATGAGTGGGTCCATTTTTGCTCTCATTTGACGCTTACACCCACACCCTGACCCACACGCGGAAATGCGCGGAAAGGGCGAAAGAGGAGCGGACGGAAAAATCGGTTGTCCCGAAAGGTCTTTTCTTTGTTTACTGCGGCGCAGAATTTGGACTGCTACCAAGTCGATTCATCGCTCTCGGTGCTGTAAAGATTTCTCTCCCAACCCTAGCATGGGAAATTGCGCGTCTCCTATGGTATAATCCTTTCGAGTTTGCAGACATACGGAGGAGCATCGCCATACCGAAGCAACTCAGATATTTCATCTCTGCAATGCTCATACCGCAGTTTTTCAGGCATTGAGTCCACTTGATTGTTATATGTTCGTCAAAGACGCCAGTATCCTTAGACTGAACTGTGCGTTCTCAGACTTTCCCGTTGAAGGTATCGGGATTGCTTACTTTATTTCTATCCAGGAGGTTGTTTAATTAATGGTAAAGAAGTATGATTCTGTTCTGTTATAAATAGTTCACAAATAAATTAACCTATATTGGTTGACAGAATGAACTTTGTGTGGTATACTCCAAAAGAAAGCAAAGAGGAGGTATGCGATGTGACCAAACTCGGAATTGCTCTAAGAAAGATTCGCTTAGACAGGCAAGAGCTTCTGAAGGATATGGCTGATAGATTGAAAGTATCTTCTGCTTTTCTATCGGCTGTAGAAACAGGTAAAAAGCGCCCACCCGCCAACTTTATCGATCGGATCTGTAGCGCATATGAATTGAGCGAAGATGAGAAAAAGGAGTTGCAGCTTGCAGCGGATATGTCTTTAGACGAGATCAAAATCGACCTTACAGATTCGTCTTCTATGCAACGCCAAGCGGCAGTATCATTCGCAAAAGCGCTTAATGACCTGACAGATGATGAAATCAGCAAAATCATGCGAATTTTCAGTAAACAACATAAAAAGTGAGGTGTTGCACCATCGGTACTTCTAATCTTATTAAGATTGTGAGTTCAAGAAATCGTAAGCGTCTGAGAAAAGAAGCATATATGCTCCGGATGCGATTTGGACTTGACAAGATCAAAAAATTCCCTGTAATGGAATTTTTAGAACTCATTATGCCGCAGATTGATGAAGAGTTTACGCTCGTTCCGGTAGAGGATGATGACCTAAAGGGGAGAGCGGCAGAAACAATCCCGGCTGAACATATGATTCGGGTAAAACAATCTGTATATGACGCCGCCTGCCAAGGCTCTTACTGGGCTAGAACAGTCATGGCACATGAGCTTGGACACTATGTGCTTCATGGGGAAGAAACAGTGGCCTACGCTCATGGAGCCCCTGACGAGAGAGTCCCTGACGAGATAAATGCAGAGAGACAGGCTGATATATTTGCAGCTGAATTGCTGGCTCCTGTACATCTTGTGGATGAAACGTCCGATTATCTCGTAAGTAAGCACTTCGGCATAACCCGTGGAATGGCCCGCAGCCAGATGAATCAAGTTCGTCGAGTACAGAAGAGACACCAGCAAAAACACCAGCGCAAGAAAAAGGAAAACGGTTGAGGCGGCAACCTCAACCGTAGGCTTTCCCCGCAATCACCCTCTGCATGTTAGAAGATGTGTGCTGGATACTATAGCGTTCGCAACCTCATAGTAACACATCACACTCTAAGATGCAAGATGTTTTTATATAGATATCTTGTCGAAAGGAGCAATGTGTATGTGGATTTACTGCAGATACATCACCAAGAACGGAGTTCGCATTTATCCGAAGAACAAGCGATATTTCCGCTTTTGGGTAGACGATGAAAAAGCCGTCAAAAAAGGCAATACTGATAAGGAATAATTACTAACAGATGTGCTGGTTTCAGCCCAGCATATCTGTCTTTTTTATACGTGGTTTATACATAGCGCCTCAAGGAATAGGGAGTATATACAGTAGTTCAGGAAATCGTGCCATTCCTATTGATTACGATAGTGCAAAATGTGTCTTTTTTTGAACATTACCCAGCGCTCGTTATGTTTGAGACTTGCCCCACATCCGACACACGCGCAGAAAGAACGAAAGAGCACCGGAGAGGAAGTTCGGTTTCCTCTCCGGTGCTTTTATCGTTTTCGTCTTCTACATCACCTGCGCCATGAAGCTGCCCATGGTCTGTGCGGCTTCGTCCTGCTTCTGTCGAGTGGCGTGGGTGTAGGTGCGCAGGGTGAAACCTGCGTCGTAGTGTCCCAACATACTGCTGACGGTTTTCACATCCACGCCGTTTTGCAAGGCCAGCGTGGCGAATGTGTGTCTGAGGTCATGGAAGCGTATATGCGGCAGTCCTGCATCCTTCAGAATTTTCTTATGCAAATTCACGATGGAATCGGGATAGTACATCTCGCCCGTGGCGGGCGACGGGAACATGTATGGATTGCTGGGGTGCTTCTTGTGTTCAGCAATCAGCAGGTCAACGGCCTCCTGCGGAATGCTGACCTTTCTAACCGAAGTTTCCGTCTTGGGCCGTGAGAGCGTCAGTTCACCATTGGGGTTCTTAACGTACTGCTTGCTGACGGAGATGGTTTTGTCTTCGATGTCGAGGTCGCTCCACAGGAGAGCGGTCAGCTCACCCTTACGCAGTCCGCTGACCAGTTCCAGATAGAACATGGGCAGCAGCCCCCGCTTGTCTGCGGCATCGAGATAGATTTTGATGTGCTCTGGCTGGAGAATCTGCATCTCGAATTTCTGCACCTTCGGTGCGATGCAGTCCTCAGTGGGGTTGCGGAGGATCAGGCGCTCTTTCACGGCACGGTTCAAGGCGTTGTGCAGCATCAGGTGCAAACTGCGGACGGTGGTGCTGCTGAGGCCCGGATTGCCGTGGCCGCTTTTGCGGTTGGTGCGGCCACTCTCCATCAGTTCCTTGTAGAGCTTCTGTAGGTCGTGGGCAGCCAGCTTTGTGAGCTTGATGCTGCCGATGCGGGGGATGGTGTACTGCTCGATCATCAGGCGGTATGCTCCGCCTCCCGAATGACCGCGTTCTTGATTTGACGGAACTCTTTCTGCTGTGACAGCGGCGGGCGCTGCCTCTGCTGCTCGGAGTAGTAATCATTGAGCTGACATTGCAGCTCCCACCACTTTTGGTAGCACTCGTTGACTGTGGGCAGCTTCATCATGGCATCCACCGTCTCATCCACAAGTTGCTTCAGCGGCTTCGGCAGGTAGCCATAGACCTTCTTTCCCTGCACGTCACCCAACTCCTGTGACAGCTCCCATAGTTTTTTCTCCGCAGCCGGGCAGATGCAGAGTCCGTCACGCATACGCTGTGCCATCTCCAGCATGGCCTGTCGCGTCTGATGAACCAATTCGTCGCGGGAGGTGCTTTTTTCCTCGTAGAGATGCAGCAGCTCCTGCTGGAATATCTGATTGGTCAGTGTGGACTTGATTTGATGGATACCATTCTTATTCAAGTACGCCTGTCCCGGCGTTGCCGACCACGCCATCATGTGAACGTGGGGATGATTTCCTTCATTGTGGAAAGCGGCGTACCAGCGGAAGTCCTCCGGCTTGATGTTCATAGCGGCGGCGATGTCGTTGCGGTGTGCACGCAGAAGTGTACGCCACGCCGCTGCGTTGTCGTAGCCCAGTCGCGCAGCATCCTCCCGTTTCAGAGAGATGATGTGCGTCCACACGTTGCCGGTGTAGTGCTCCAGCTCGTTCATGGCCGCGTCCAATGACACATGATCCGCGTCACCGAACAGACCGTGGCTGCCCAGTCGCTCGGCTCTGGGACGGGTGGCGATGTACTTGGCGTAGCCCTCGGTGGATTGCACACGGCTCCAGTTTTGCTCCAGCGCCAGCGTAATGAAGGCCGAAGCGCTGGCCTTTGTAGGTGCGGCCTTGTAGTCGTCGTACTCTAACAACTCTTGCGTGTCAGGGAAGTCCTTCACCAATTTCTGAATAAGCTGCTCCTGCTTTCGCGTAGGCGGACGGTCATCCGGCACGATCTCCACACGCTCACGGGTTGCAATGTAGTTCAGGTAACCGCTGGCGTTTTGGCCGCCGTCGCACTTGATGTAGGGGCTCTTGACAATCAGCCTTGCCATTCTTCGCTCTCCAGTTCACGAAGCTTTTGCTCCATTCGCAGGCGACCGTTGGTGTGTCTGACCGCCGCGATGCTCTTGGCCCGCTCCTGACGGAGCACCGACTCGTCCACGTTGACGCTTTGCAGCAGAATGGAGATGGCCATATCCATCTCAACAGTTTGCTTGTAGAGGATGGACGCCATGCGATCCTCCAGCAGCTTCAGCCGCCCATCGATGGCGATCTGTATGGCCAGCGGAAGCGTGGTGCTGTTCTCCGCCGCCAGAGAATCCGCGTAGAAGTTGACGGCTTTTTCCACGAACTCGTTGCGGCTGCGGCAGTGGTCTGCCTTGTACCAGTGCTCCAGCTTTTCCGCCGTTTCCGGCTTCATCCGGAAATTCAATCTATCTTTGTTTTCACTCATAATTCCTCCAAATTGTCGTAAGGCACGTTGAAAGTCCCGTCAAACCTGTCATTGTGGGGACTAAGACGCCAACCTTTGTAAAACCCCGCTCAACAGGCGCCATTTTCGACTCCGCTGAAAACCTCTGTAAACTGTCCGCACTGCGGGCAGATGTGTCCAGGCAGAGCGGCGGTAACGACGCCAGCCTTTTATCCTGCTTCTTCCTTCGTCCCGAAAGTCCTCCGCAAATCCGCCCGAAAGCGGCTCGGAATCCCTCTCCGGGGCAGGGACGCTGCCCCGCCCCGAAGGAGGCCACACAGCGGCTCACAGGGGCGAACACGGGGGTTCATTGGGGTTGTCCTGCTCTGCCAGTTTTTGCTGTATCTGTTGACATTTGGCGGCAGCCTCGGCCACGGCCAACTGCCGCTGGTGGAACTGCTCCACCGCCTGTCTCCACGGCAGCAGTGTGTAGAGCAGTGAGCCGTTTCGTTTGCGGCCATTCCTGAGAACGATGGAGGTACGCTCCGTGCGGATGAGTCCTTTCTCCTCCAGCGACCGCACATACTTGCACACCGTGTTGCGGCTCATACCCACCGCTTCACCGATGGTGCGGTAGCTGGGATAGCACTGGCAGGTCTTGCGATCTTCACAGAACAGCAGGAACGAGTACACGGCGATCTCGCCGGGTGACAGGCCCAATTGGCAGATGACCTTCGGCACGGGGTAGTAGTTCTTGACAGGGTCGGGCTTCTGCCACGGCAGGGTGCGGGTCATCTCGCACCGCCTGTCTGCGACTCTACCCATTGGCAGAACTTTTCTTTGGGTACAACGATGCGGCTGCCCACACGCAGGGTGGGGAAGCTCGTTTCGTGCATCAGTTCATAAGCGCTGGAGATGGAGATGCCCAGCACCTTTGCCACCATTTCCGCGTTGAGGAATAACGGCAGCTCATCGTAGGTGGTGTATTTCGACTGTTTCATGTTTGCGTTACCTTTTCTTTTGAATTACCGCAATCGTATCTGATTGACTTGCGGCCATCCATCAGATACAATGTGAGCATAGCACAGCCGAAAATCAGGCGCAATAGCTCCGGCGGTTGTTGGGTACACAACGCAAACTCCATCGGAAACGGAGGGTGAGGCATGGCCTATCAGAACGACAGTCTCTTTGAGTGGTTTGAAGTGTCGTTTGGAAAGAAAAGCAGCATCGTGGCAGGCAAGGAATACCCGTTGGGATATTTCGCCGCCGAAGCCTTGGAGATAGACGACGCGCTTCTTGCAGAATTGAAAGAGCTGACCCGACTGGCCAATGAGGAATTCCATGTGTTTCTGAACGCACGGACAGCTTCCAGCGCAGGCATGGCGGTTCAGGAATTGGACAGGGCGTGGGCGCTTATCAGACAGCTCCCACTGTATAACAAGATCCCATACTGGGATGGAAGCCGCAGCGCTGTCAGCGACATGATCCACGACTTGCGTGAAGATGGGGCGAAGCATGACCGTATGCTCACGGTCGGGACGTGGGAGAATGAACTGCTGCGGCGCTGGCAGGGACGGTATAGCCGCATGGCCGATGACCTCAAGCGGTTCCAATACGACGTGGACGACATGCTGACCGACTTTTTTGAAGAGCTGCCTTCCCGCAGGCCGGAGGCCTACGCGGCAGCATTTGAGGAGTGTATGGAGTCCTTCCGGGAGATCTATTCGCAGACAGAGGATGAAGAGGATCTTGCGTATATGGACGAACACAAGGACAATTTTCCGGTGAACATTTCTTTCGTAGTGGAGCGAAACCAGAAAACAGGATTACCGTTTATCGCGGAAAAAATGACTTTCGAGGACTTGGTCAGCTTTCTGTACATGGATCTGTACCGCGGCATGGCGGTGGGGAACGTCCCACGACTCTGTCACAACTGCGACAGGTGGTTTTTACTGACAGGGGCATACGACACGGTGTACTGCCAGCGGATAGCGCCGGGAGAAGAGACACGCACCTGTCGTCAAGTCGGCGCTCACCGCAAGGAGAAGGAAAAGAACGGCAAGGAATTTGCCTACCGCGAATACACCAAAGTATATAACCGGCTGAAAACATGGAAGTATCGGGGGAAGCTCAACGCAGAGGACTGGAACCGTAAGGTGGCGTATATTCAGGATGTGAAGGCGGTGTTCTTAGCGGGCGGAATGAGCGACGCCGAGTATTTGGAGAAGTTGAAGCAGATTTGAAAAAAGGATTCCCCGCTCGATTCGAGCTGGGAATCCTTTTTCTTTGCTTACACCGACGCAAGCTTTGCACCGCTTAACCGTCGTAGAGGGCGTAGATCAGCATGATTTTAGTTTTCATTTTGTCCCTCCTCCGTTGCGCAAAGAACGGTCAGAGCTTCCTCTGACCGTTCTTTTTGGTATAGTTGTGATTCAGTTGTCAGTTCCAGCGCCAGTCGGAAGCCACACGCAAAGCTGTCGAACGCGGCGTTCTCTGCCAGCAGGCCCCTTGTGTCCAGCAGCCGCAGCACCAGCTTGCGCTCTGGCTTTTCCAGCCGACGTATCAGCGCACGAAAGGCCTCGTCGTATTGCTGCTCGACTTCCGGCACGGGCAGTTCTTTCCAGAATTTGCGATGCAGCTCCCGCAGGGTGTTATACATGATTCTCACCTCCTGCGACAAACAAGTATCATGTATGTTGTTAGAAGTCCAGGGGAATATATCCCGCGCCCAGAAAGTGGGATA
>CAVGVB010000066.1:0-6507 GCA_963632705.1 bacterium
TCTGCGCAGCGTCGTGGCGGTACTTCTCCGGCGAGTATCTTCTCTGGTGATGGGTGTGTAGTTGTGAAGGTGCAGTGGAAGGTCTTTCCTTCTTCATGCTCCCATGGTACAATAAGCCTGACGCAAAATACATCATGAAGTGATCTTTTTTGCTGGGAGGTGTCGATGTGACTTCTGCAATTCCAAGCTTTGATCTGTGCACGACAGCAGACAGCGGCTTCATGCCGGTTTTGATCTGCGATGACGGAATGCAGATCGAACTGCCGCCCCACTCGGCGACAGAGCTTCTTCTGGCCGCTGCCGAGATCGATCTCACGGCATATACCGATGCAGTCCGGCATTTGTGGGAGACACATCCGCTGTTTGAAGAGAAATTGAACATCAGTGTCTTGGAGTACCGCGACTTTCTCTCGCAGGCACTGGAGCTGCCCGAACAGCTCCGCCGCACAGACCCTGTAGGCTGGTTAGACGCCCGTGTACATCTGCGAGCTGCCCTTCAGCAGCCCGACGATGGTTCCGCCTCGTTCCTCCTCTACTCCGGTCAGCGCATCTTGCAGGCAATAGAACGTCCTGTTCTTTTGCAGGTTCGGCTCCGCAATATCTTTGAGATGATCTTCGACAATATGGATATTTCAACGCCGCACCGCCAGTGGGCATATCTGCACGCTGTGTACCCTGATGTCGCGCAGCAGTGTGACCCAATTCATCTGAAAGAGGTGACGGAGCCTTTCAGGTTTAGCGCAGTGAACGGCTGGAACTACTATCTGATGATCCTGTCGCTGTATTTCGCGCAGGAGGCCCAGCGCATCACGCGGTGTGTACACTGTTGGGAATATTTCATCCCGCCCACGAGGAAGCGAACACTGTACTGTGACCGCAGCTATGATGGACAGACCTGTAAGCGTCGAGGTGCTAACCTCATGCGGCATGAACGGGATGAGCAGGATGAAGCGCTTTTCATCTACCGGCAGCTTCGAGATCGTATGTATGCGCGGATGCAGCGATATGATACTGCTATACCGGAAAAACGAGGTCGGCTGCTGGTCTTCAGCGCATCGGACTTTAAGGCTTGGATGGACAATGCCAGCAAGGCCCATCGTGAATACATCGGCGGCAAGATCGATTCCTCAGAATTTCTAAGACGTATCGATACTTGGCAGGAATTGAGCAGCTACGATGTGAAAGCCAGACCCCTTGTTGTAGATACGACCATTTGGCAGCAACGTGTAGCGGCAGATATGGATCACGCGCCCGCCGACAGCTTTCCGGAGCAGGTCATGTTTCTTAATGTTCCCACAGATGGCAGCCCTGCTCAGTGGGAGATGAAAACGCGAGACCAGCTGCGGCGTGAGGCACAGAAAGGGCATCAGTCCTTGCGGGACAAGTATACACAGAAAGAAAAGCAGAACTGACAATGTCAGTTCTGCTTTTCTTTGTCTACACCGACGCAGGTTTTGCACCGCTTAACCGCCGTAGAGGACGTAGATCAGCAGACTGCCGCCTTCCTCGATGATGCAGACATTGCAGCGGAAGCCCGCGTCCGCTATGCTGTCCACGCCCGCCTGCATCATGAGCTGCCGGAACGTGAAGTCCACCATGTCCCGCGCCTTAGCTTCCAGTGTTTCCTGCAAGACATCCACCGGTACCGCCGCAGGAAATCGGTAGGCGCTGTTGTCTAGCGTCAGACTTGTGTCCGTGGTAACACCGTATTGTGTGGCCGCATAGGCGTTGGCGGCGGTGATAGCTGCCTGCTGGTCTGCGGGTGCAGATGGCGTGGGTATCGGTTCAGGTTCTTGTGTAGGCCCTGACTCAACATATCCTGTTTTGGCGTGGACGGTCTCGGAGGGAATTTCCTCTGGTGGTTCCTCAATCGGTTCAGGGGTATCAGCAGTTTGCGGCGTGATTTCCTCCTGATGGGTATTTCCTTTTTGTGGTTGCTCCTGCGTTGTGATTGGTACTGCGTCCGGTTCATGCGCTGTCGTTGTTGGCTCAGGTGTCGCTTGTGGCTGCTGTGTTTCTTCCTGCACCGCCGATGTTGGCGGCGGTGTCGTTTCTGTTGGGCTGCACTGCACCTGTCCGCAGGCCGTGAGCATCAGCGTCGCGCTGATTATCAGTAATGTGACTTTAGTTTTCATCTTGATCCTCCATTGCGCAAAGAACGGCCAGAGCTTCCTCTGACCGTTCTTCTTCATAATACTGTAATTCTGTTGTCAGGCCAAGTGCCAGTCGGAGGCCACAGACAAAGCTGTCCAGTTCGGCACGCTCCATCATCAGGCCTTTTGTGTCAACAACCTTCAGTACCAGCTTTCGTTCTGGCTTCGACAACCGCGACATCAACTGCTGAAACGCGTCATCGTAATCGCATTTCAGCTCCGGCATGACCGCCCTGGTGTAGAATTTTCGATGCAGGTCCTTCAGGGTCTCGTACATACTCATCACCTCCTGCGACAAATAAGTATCACAGAAGAGGAAGGAAGTCAACGGGGAAGAAGTACGATGCCAGCCCAAATTGTCCCGTACATTTTATCATCTTCCCCGCTTCTGCACATCCTCGTCGATGCGGCGCTTCCAGTCGGCACTGAGAGGTCTGGCGGCGCGGACGCTGCACACGGCCTCGCTGATGACCTCGTAGTTCAGGGCCGTACCGGCCTCGTCGCACTTGTAGTTCACCGCACGGTCAGCGCCGATGCCGAAGCGGGCCGCCTCCTTCGCCGCGTCGATGTTAGCGCCCAGGAAGAGGAACTCCCAGCCGTACTTTTCCTTCTGTCGCTGGATCATACGCCGCACTGTCTCGTAGTCATAGCGGCGGCTGGCGTTTTCGTAGCCGTCGGTGGTGATGATGAACATCGTCTTCTCCGGCACGTCCTCCCGACGGGCGTACTTGTGGATGTTGCCGATGTGGTGAATGGCGCTGCCCACAGCGTCCAGCAACGCCGTGCAGCCGCGGGTGAAGTACTCTTTCTCCGTCAAGGGCGGCACTTCACAAAGCGGCAGCCGGTCATGGATGACCGTGCTGTCGTTGGCGAAAAGCACCGTGGAGACCACCGCCTCGCCTGCCTCCTTCTTCTGTTGTGCGAGCATGGAGTTGAAGCCGCCGATGGTGTCCGATTCCAGCCCAGACATAGAGCCGCTGCGATCCAAAATAAAAACCAATTCCGTCATAAAAAGCCCTCCTTCGTTTGTCTGTGCTCACATTGTAGCGCATCCGAAGGAGGGTTTGGTCGCCTGCGGAGCGACATTTATTGGTTTTTCAGGCAGCTCTCCCACTCGGCTTCTTTGAAACCGATCAGCACGAAGTCATTGCCCACTAGCAGCGGGCGCTTGACCAGCATCCCGTCTGCTGCAAGGAGCTTCAGCATCTCGTCCTCGCTCATTTGGGGCAACTTGTCCTTTAGCCCCATAGATTTGTATAGCAGACCGCTGGTGTTAAAAAGCCTTTTCAGCGGCAGCCCGCTGCTCCGATGCCACGCAGACAGCTCTTCATAAGTAGGATTTTCCATTTTGATGTCCCGGAATGTATAAGAAACGCCGTTCTCGTCCAGCCACTTCTGCGCCTTCTGGCAGGTAGTGCATTTGGGGTAGCAGATAAAAGTCATGGTGTTACGCTCCTTGTTATAAAAGTATACTTTTTGCCCACTCCGTGCAGGCATCCGATTCCATCAGTCCAAGTTCCTGCCAAATGCCCGCGTAGTATAATCCCTTTATTGGATCCTTTGCGCCGTTCTTTCTCTTTCCGTATATGTGCTGCGTATCGTACACTTCATTCATCGCCCAAGTTGCTTTTGTTGCGCCCTCCAGCGTCAGCACACGCTTTTTGTCAAAGGGCAGCAAACCCGCTCCAGGCTTGGTGATATCCAGAGAAAGTCTCTCAGATGCCTTGAATATAACATTCGCTGTGCCGCTTGTCCGCTCATCGGTTGAATGGGGGTGCCACCACGCTTCTTTTTGCTTTTCGGGCGCAGAAAGGATTTCCCCCACCTGTAGGTAGCCCCAAATCACCTGAATATCTTTTTCACGGTAAAAATCACCGCAATCCCGCAAATACTTGTATTCCCCGTTTTTGCACTCAACAAAGTGGAAATTTCCAAAAAACAGGAAAATATCTCCCGGCGCAACACCCAGATTCTTCAGGTAAGAAGCCGCGGCATCCCGCTGACCGAACGCTGGAAACCAGCCGTCAATTTCCTTTGCACGCCGACTCAAATCCAAATCCGGGTCGACATGGCAGTGGTTCCCACCCTTATACCTCAAATCATGTAAAATTTTGGAGTATGGAATCCCATTGTAGTAGAGCGAATCATAGGTGTCGGTATCCCCACTGGGAATGGGAAAGGAAATCATCGTGCCATCTTCAAAGATAGGACTGACAATGCCGCCGTTTGCGGAATCAAATCCTTTTCGACTGAGTATAATTTTCATTTCTCTTCCTCACGCCCCCAGCAGGCTCTGGTCGAACGCGAACAGCGCCTCGTTGATCTTGAAAATGTCATAGTCCCGCTGCATGATGAAATACTCGATGATGACATCAAACTTGCTGCTGGGGCTCAGGGCATAGCCCGCGCGGGCGATGAGGTCGCGGGTCTCCGGCAGGCTCAGCTCCAGCGCGATGGCGAAGGCCACCGCCGTGGGCTTGGAGGGTTTGTAGTCCGGGTTATTGCGGATTTTCGAGAACAGCTTGCGATCCACATTGGCCTTCTTGTAGACCTCTGCGTCCTTTTTTCCGCTGCGGTCGATGAGCTTTAGTAACATCTCTGAAAACCCGGCGTCCAGATGCGCAAGCGCCTCGTCCAGCCCGGAGGCAGCCATGGGCGCTTCCTCGTAGGCGGTCAGCATCCGGCTTTCGACGATGCCCATCCGGCGCATCCGCTCCCGGCGGGAATCGGTGTGGGCATCCACATAGTGGTCGTCGATGTAGGCGGCGATGTCCGCGAAAAGCTTGTTGCCGATCTGGTACGCCGCGCGATCGAAAATGACGATGTACACCGTCATGTCGTTTTCTGCGAGGAATTCGCTGATGGTGTCCACCGCCACCCGGAGCGCCTGATCCTTGGGATAGCCAAAAACGCCGGAGAAGATCAGCGGAAATGCCACCGTCTCACAGCCGCGTTCCTTCGCCAGCGCAAGGCTGGTGCGATAGCAGGAGGCGAGTTGTTCCCGCTCGCCGCACTTACCGCCGTTCCACACAGGGCCCACGGTGTGGATGATGTAGCGGCACGGCAAGCGGTACGCGCCGGTGATCTTGGCCTCGCCAGTCCGGCAGCCGCCCAGCGTCCGGCACTCTTGGAGCAGCTCCGACCCCGCCGCACGGTGGATGCACCCATCCACCCCGCCTCCGCCCAGCAGGGACTCCTTCGCCGCGTTGACGATGGCGTCCACGGGCATTTTCGTGATGTCGTTGCGAACGATGATAAGGGGCATAGTGTCACCAACTTCCCATGATTAAAATTAAGTCAATGTGTGTTGCCCTCAACCTTTTCTGCTTCGGACATTTCTTCCCAATCCCCAAGATTTCCACACCTGCGAAGGTAGTCGCGGCCACCGTCCACGGCACACGAACCGCAGCTGCAAAACTTGAAATCATGGACAGTCTTGCTTTCAATAACGTCTCCACATTTCTTGCATCTGATCGCGTTCCTGATAATTTTCGGCATAGTCATTCCCTCTTTAGCGCGTTTCTGATCTTCTCTTTTTCTCCACTGCCGTCTGTACGGAGGCGTAGGAGCGGAACGGCGCACTTCTCCAGAATGGAGTTTTTCTTCATATCTCGCTCTGCCTGCTTGCTCCCCGCTTCGTGGAAGCCAGTCCCGTCTACTTCAATCGCCAACACGGGTTGCTTATCCATCTGATTGAACAGCAAGAAATCCACATGTGTCAATGGATTGCGGGCATATTGGCGTTCTCCCTCTGTCAGCGGTTCATAGTTCTTCACCAGTGTCGCAAGAGAAACATGCACTGCACAACCGATAGAGGAAAACGCCTCCTCAGACAACACCTCTTGAATCACAGAGTACATGAGATTCTCGGAATCGTACTCCGATACTCGCCTATGTTTTTGCAGATATGCTCTGCATTGTTCGGCATAGCCATGATAGAGCATATCGAATACGGAGTAGACCTGGCTCTGGATAACCTCAAAATTGTTATATTCGATGTACCGAGTCAAGTCGCCATAGTTGGTCTGGTCATTGCGCGGGTCCTGTGATGTGACCACCGCCAGCGAATGAACCGCGCGGGAAACCGCCACATTCAGCATATGAGGATCATCCACGAAATCTGTGATGACATTGTCGACCGAGGTCAGAATGATGGCATCCTGTTCCCGTCCCTGAAACTTGTGAACGGTGTCCACCTCATAAGTATCTCCCAGCTGCTTGCGGATGGCTGTCACCTGGTCCCGATACGGCGTGATAATCCCGATGCTCTGGAAATTATGCTGATGCAGCCGCGGAAGCACCTCCTGCTGGATGACATCGATCTGGCGCTGGTTGAGATGCCCACGGGCGTGAT
>CAVGVB010000067.1:0-6408 GCA_963632705.1 bacterium
CTCACCGAGGTTTGATATTTTTTGTCAATACTGCAAATTTATCTTGACATCTGCCCAAATCAGAGAAAAAACTGGCACACCGCGGTATGCAGCCTCGCAGAGTTTGCGCCCGCAGGCGCAAATAAACCTAAATCTATTTTCGGCGGCGGCGTGTACGTCGTCGAAAATACTTCTCGGTCTGCAAACGTGCGAAATGCCGCCCGAAGGCGGCATTTCGTGCGCTGCAGCAGACCGCAGCCTGTTCGAGTGAAAACCCAGCGAAGCGGTTTTCGCTCGATGATCATTAATACATACCCATGCCGCCCATGTCGGGAGCGGGCGCAGCCGGTGCGGGGGGCTGGGGCTTGTCGGCCACCAGGGACTCGGTGGTCAGCACCATGCCGGACACGCTGGCCGCGTTCTCCAGGGCGCTGCGGGTCACCTTGGCGGGATCGACGATGCCGCTGGCGATCATGTCGCAATATTCCTCCTTGTAGGCGTCGAAGCCGTAGCCGTTCTTGCCGGAGGTGCGCACCTTCTCCAGCACCACGCTGCCGTCGATGCCGGCGTTGGCCGCGATCTGGCGGATAGGTGCTTCCAGTGCCTTGGCCACCAGCTGCACGCCCACGCGCTCGTCGCCCTCGGTGGTGTTCAGCAGGGCGGTGACAGCGGGGATGACGTTGACGTAGATCGTGCCGCCGCCGGCCACGATGCCCTCTTCCACAGCGGCCTTCGTGGCGTTCAGCGCGTCCTCGATGCGCAGCTTCTTCTCCTTCATCTCCGTCTCGGTGGCAGCGCCCACCTTGATGACGGCCACGCCGCCGGCCAGCTTGGCCAGGCGCTCCTGCAGCTTCTCCTTGTCATACTCGCTGGTGGTCACGCCGATCTGGGCGCGGATCTGGGACACGCGGTCCTTGATGGCCTGCTGGTCGCCCATGCCGTCCACGATGATGGTGGTCTCCTTGGTGACCTTGATCTGACGGGCGCGGCCCAGCATATCGATGGTGGCATCCTTCAGGGTCAGGCCCAGCTCCTCGCTGATGACCTGGCCGCCGGTCAGGATGGCGATGTCCTGCAGCATCTCCTTGCGGCGGTCGCCGAAGCCGGGGGCTTTGACGCACACCACGTTCAGAACGCCCTTCAGCCGGTTCACCAGCAGGGTGCTCAGGGCCTCGCCCTCCACGTCCTCAGCGATGATGAACAGCTTCTTGCCGCTCTGCAGCATCTGCTCCAGCAGGGGCAGGATGTCGCTGATGACGGAGATCTTCTTGTCGGTGATCAGGATATAGGGATCGTCCACCACGGCCTCCATCTTCTCCATGTCGGTGGCCATGTAGGGGGTGATATAGCCGCGGTCGAACATCATGCCTTCCACGACCTCGCTGTAGGTCTCGGCGGTCTTGGACTCCTCGATGGTGATGACACCGTCGGCGGAGACCTTCTCCATAGCCTCGGCGATGAGCTTGCCGATGGTCTCGTCACCGGAGGATACCGTGCCCACGCGGGCGATGTCATCCGTGCCGTTGACCTTCTGGCTCTGCTCCTTGATGGCGCTGACCGCGGCGTCCACGGCCTTGGCCATGCCCTTCTTCATCACGATGGGGTTCGCGCCTGCGGCCAGGTTCTTCAGACCCTCGCGGATCATGGCCTGGGCCAGCAGCGTAGCGGTGGTCGTGCCGTCGCCGGCCACATCGTTGGTCTTGGTGGACACCTCGCGCACCAGCTGCGCGCCCATGTTCTCAAACGGATCGTCCAGCTCGATCTCCTTGGCGATGGACACGCCGTCGTTGGTGATCAGGGGCGTGCCGAACTTCTTATCCAGCACCACGTTGCGGCCTTTCGGGCCGAGGGTGACCTTAACGGTATCCGCCAACTGGTTGACGCCGGCTTCCAGAGCCTTGCGGGCCTCGTCGCCGCGCTTAATGATCTTTGCCATATCTAAATGCCTCCAAATTCGATTGATTTACCCAGGGAACACGCAAAATCAAATCATTTTTGCCGCGGCGTGTACGTGGCAAAAATACGTTGACCCAGCCGCCTTGGGCGGCGTCCGCCAGTGACCGATGTCAGCTGGCGAGGGGGATATACAAGGGGGATGCCATCCCCCTTGTAAGAGTCATTCCACGATGGCCAGAATGTCGCCCTGCTTGACGATGATGTACTCCACCTCGTCCAGCGTCACCTTCGTGCCGGCGTACTTGTCGGTGATGACCTTGTCGCCGGGCTTCACGGACATGGTGACGGTCTTGCCGTCCACCGTGCCGCCAGGGCCCACGGCGATGACCTCTGCCACAGAGGGCTTCTCCTTGGCAGAACCGGTGAGGATGATGCCGCCCTTGGTGGTCTCCTCCGCCTCCGTCATCTTCAGCACCACGCGGTCGGCCAGCGGTGTCAGTTTCATAGCTGCTTCCTCCTTATATTCTCAATATTAAAAACAAGTTCAGCGTTAGCACTCAAAGTCCCGGAGTGCTAACGCTGATTATCATACCACACTCTTGCAGATTTGCAAGGGGGAAAAGGCAAAAAATTCAAAAGTTCACAAATTGTTCAAGCGGCGGAGACGGCGGCCCGACGGACATGAAAAAGCGCCTGCCGCGGGGCAGGCGCTTGGGGTGCGGAGGTCATCGGGCGGTACGGTTGCAGGAGCAGCCCTCCGGGCCGAAGAAGTTCAGCTTCTTGTCGTGGAGCTTGATGGTCACGTCGCTGTTGGTGACACACTCGCCGTCGAGACAGGTGACGATATCCTCCTTGTCGGACTGGATGCGGACGGTCTTCGGAGTGGAACAGTGGGCGTATTCGGGGAACTTGGCGTATTCGCCCCTGGAGTACGGGCCGACGAATTTCAGGAAGGTGCGGCGGTTCACCGCCTTCACCACCAGGACGTTCAGCACGCCGTCGTCCATCCGGGCCTCGGCCACGGGCATGAAGCCGCCGCCGTAGTACCGGCCGTTGCACACGGCCACCAGCGACCAATCGCCCTTTACGGGCACATCGTCCAGCGAGACGGTCCAGTGAGAGCCGATACCTTTGAAGAGGAAATTCACCGCCAAAGAGTAGATATAGCTGCCCTTGCCGTCCAGCAGGGGGCTTTCGCTGTATTTATGTACGTCGGCGGCCACACGGGCGTCGATGCCGGAACAGGCGATGGTCAGCGCCACGCGGCCGTTGACGTCGATGGCGTCCACGGGGAACTGGGGGCCGTTCCAGAGGTTCTCGGCGTCCCGGAATTTCTCGGCGTCGTCGCCGAAATTCTTCAGGAAGTCGTTGCCCGTGCCCACGGGGATCACGGTCATGGCGGCGTTGTCATAGCCGATGATGCCGTTGGCCACCTCGTTCACCGTGCCGTCGCCGCCGCAGGCGTAGAACCGCAGGTCCTCGCCGCTTTCGCACAGTTTTCGGGCCAGCTCCGTGGCGTGACCCTGGTTTTTCGTCAGGATACACTGGACGTCCAGGTCATGCTCATGGCGCAGCTTGTCGGCCATATCATAGATCTTCTGACGACTGTCAGATTTGCCCGCCGTGGGGTTGATGATGAAAATATGCTTCACAGAGGCCGCCTCCTCACGAAATTTCGCGCAGAAATTTCTTATATAAACTTGGATATAATGTGCATATTGTAGCAGTATTTCTTATAAAGAAAGTGAACAAAGTTTAAATTTATGCTCAGTCACTTACAGGTGCGTGCCGTACATAAACACGTCGCACTTGATCATGCCGTTGTAGAGCTTCCGCTTCTTGTCCGCCGGGCGGCCGAAGCAGCGCTCGAACTCCGTGTGGCTGGACAGCACCAGCGTCCGCCAGCCGGCGGGCAGGGTGCGCCACGCTTTGCCGAAGGTGCGGTACAGCGCCTCCGCCTCCTGGCGCTCCAGCAGGCGCTCGCCGTAGGGCGGGTTGGTGACCAGCTGGCCGTAGGGGCTGTCCCGGTGGAAGCGGGCGGCGTCAGCCACCTCGAAGCGGATACAGTCGTCCACGCCGGCCTTGCGGGCGTTATCCCGGGCGATGTCGATGGCCCGGGGGTCGATGTCGCCGCCCCATATATCATAATGGCCGTGGAACTCCTTGTCCTGGGCCTCCTCCGCCGCGTCCAGCCAGCACTCCGGCGGCAGGAAGGCCCACCTCTGGGCGTCGAACCGGCGGTCCAGGCCGGGGGCGCGGTTCTTGGCGATGAGGGCGGCCTCGATGGGGATAGTGCCGCTGCCGCAGAAAGGGTCGCAGAACGGGTCTCTGCCCCGGTAGCGGCTGAGCATCACCAGCGCCGCCGCCAGCGTCTCCCGCAGGGGCGCTTCCACGCCCACGGCGCGGTAGCCCCGCTTATACAGTCCCTCGCCGGAGGTGTCCAGGCCGATGGCCACATCGTCCTTCATGATGGAGAAGCGGATCTGGTATTTCGTGCCTGTCTCCGGGAACTGGGACACGCCGTAGTGGGCGCTGAGACGGTCCACCACCGCCTTTTTGATGATGCTCTGGCAGGCGGGAACGGCGTGGAGCTGGGAGTTGATAGAGTAGCCCTTCACGGGGAAGGCGGCGTCCAGAGGCAGGTATTCCTCCCAGGCCACGGACTTTGTGCCCTGGAACAGCTCCTCGAAGCTGCGGGCGGGGAACTGGGCCAGCACGGCGACGACCCGCGCGCCGCAGCGCAGGTTCACGTTGAGCCGGGCGCAGTCAGACCAAGTGCCCTGGCAGAGGACGCGGCCGTTTTCCGCATGGACCTCGGAAAGGCCCAGGCGCTTGACCTCGTCGGCCACCAGCTTTTCCAGGCCCAGCAGGCAGGGGATGACGTAAGTGATCATATAGGTGTACCTCGGTGTGGGTGAAATATATGAAGGATACCGTTCTCGGCCCCCTCTGGGAGGGGGCTGGCAGCGCGAAGCGCTGACTGGGGGAGAGAATTTACCGTATAGTGTCTCTCCCTCCGTCACGGCCTTTGGCCGTGCCACCTCCCTCGCAGAGGGAGGCAGGGAGTGTTCCGCGCCTGCGGGCGCGGGGGACGGATCGCCACGACCAGTCTGCGGACTGGTCTCGCAATGACAGGGTGGGAACAACGCGCACGCTCGGTAGACGTGCGTAGGGGCGGGGTTCTACCCCGCCCGCGGGAGGGGCAGAGCCCCTCCCCTACGGACGGGTACAAGGGGCACGGTGCTTCATTGTCTCTCCCCCTGGTGCTTCGCGCCACCTCCCTCACAGAGGGAGGCTATGTAAAGAGTATAGCGTAAGTTTCGGCGGGGCGCAACCTGATTTTTTGGTGGCTTTTTCGCCGGGTATCGGCTATAATAGGAGATGTAAACCTGAGGTTGCGGAGAAAACCGGGGAAAAATCGGCGGCGCAACTTCAAGATGATAGACATTCGGCAGTGTTTCGCTATACTGGAACGCAGAAGGAGCAAGGAGGGGGACTATGGCATTTGGTCAACAGCTGTCGGCGGTGCGCCGGCAGACCGGACTGACGCAGGAGCAATTCGCCGAGGAGCTGTGCGTGTCGCGGCAGGCGGTGAGCAAGTGGGAGAGCGGCCGGGGCTACCCGGAGATGGAGAAGATCCTCTACATCTGCAACCGCTACCACGTGACGCTGGACCAGCTGTTCGCCGAGGAGGTGGCGCTGCCCGCGCCGGCGGCGGCAGCCCAGCCGGAGGAGGAGACGCCGGCCCTGCCCCAGCCCACGCTGCAGCGGGCGTTCACCGCGTTCCTGACCAACCTGTCCCCCAAAAACAAGTGGCTGGCCGCAGGGGTGCTGCTGGGCGTGGCCGCCCTGGCAGCCGTCATCGGCCTGTTCCTGAAAGGAGGAAATTCAGATATGGCGACAACGATCTGGATCGCGGCCATCATCGTATTCGGCGTGGTGGAGGCCGCCACCGCCGGGCTGACATCCATCTGGTTCGTGCTGGGCAGCGTGGCCGCGCTCATCGCCGCCGTGTGCGGCGGGCCGCTGTGGCTGCAGCTGGTGCTGTTCTTCGCGGTGTCGGTGGCGGCGCTGGCGGTGACCAGGCCGCTGGTGACGAAGCTGATGAAGAAGGACATCAAGCCCACCAATGCCGACCGGGTGCTGGGCGGCGTGGCACGGGTGACGGAGCGCATCGACAACGATGTGCCCACCGGCGCCGTCTATATTGATGGAAAGACCTGGACGGCCCGAAGCGCCGACGGGAACGCCATCGAAAAGGACGAGATGGTGCGTATCCTGCGGATGGAGGGCGTAAAGCTGTACGTGGAAAAGGAGTCCTGATATGCCGTATGTGATGGGCGGGCTGGCCGCCGTGTTTGTGGGCGTGGTGGCCCGGATCGTGCATCTGGTGAGGAAGCACAAGCGGAAGAAGGGCGCGTGAAGTTTCTTTATCTGCCTCCGGCGGCCTCTTTTCTTTCAGCAGCGAAACGGGGATATTCCGCGCCCCGGCGCGGGTCACTTTTGGCCGCAGCCCCAAAAGTGACCAAAAGG
>CAVGVB010000068.1:0-5993 GCA_963632705.1 bacterium
TCGTGGAAAGCGGCATAGGCGTAAGCCGTGCAGTCGGCGGCAATAAGCAGCTTTGCATCGTCGAAATAAGGCGCGTTCACGGGAACCAGCTTGATTTGTACCGGCCACTGAGAAAGACGGCTTTGCACCTGAACGGGAGCAGCCGCAGCGCCGGACGGTTCTGTGTGCTGCATGGTTTTCATCCGTGTTCCGGGACAGCCACCGTGAAGGTGCATCCCCTCCTGCTGCATCTTTTTCTGCTTGTTGGCGAGTACCGCCTGTTCATCATAGGCAGCAGCTTCGCGTTCCACAAAGGAGATTGCCCCGGTGGGACAAGTGGGCAGGCAGTCACCCAAACCGTCACAGTAGTCGTCCCGCATCAGCTTTGCCTTGCCGTCCACCATGGCGATAGCGCCCTCGTGGCAAGCGGCAGCACAGACACCGCAGCCGTTGCATTTATTCTGATCGATCTCGATGATCCTCCGTTTCATTTCCATGCCTCCTTGCTTTTGTGACTCGATTATAGTACAATCGAATCAACAAGTCGGTTGAATATTCAACGAAAGAGGATATTATGAAAGATTTTTTTCCTGTGATCCGTTCTGCTCAGCTTTTCTCGGGTATCTCTGTGGAGGAGCTGACCGCGATGCTCTCTTGCCTCAAAGCCGAAAAAAAGGACTTCCCAAAGGAAGCCTTTGTGTTGCGTGCTGGCGATACGGCAGACTCGATTGGTCTTGTGCTGGCAGGAACAGTTCTGATCATGCAGGAGGATATTTGGGGAAACCGCAATATTCTTTCCAAAGCGGGGTCAGGGCAGACTTTCGCTGCGGCCTATGCCTGCGCCCCCGGTTCCAGACTGAATGTAAGTGTCATAGCGGAAACGCCTGTCACCGTAATGTTTTTGAATGTAAAGCGCATCCTAAATGTGTGCCCGTCCGCCTGCTCACATCACAGCCGAGTAATCCGAAATCTTCTCAGCGAACTTGCCGAGAAAAATCTGCGGTTCAATGAAAAACTCACGCATATGGGACAGCGTACCACGCGGTCAAAGATTATGTCCTACCTTTCCTCAGAAGCGCAGCGGCTTGGAGCCTATGAATTTGACATTCCGTTTTCAAGGCAGCAGTTTGCGGATTATCTCGGCGTTGAGCGCAGCGGACTGTCGCTGGAGCTTGGAAAGATGAAAAAGGATGGTGTCCTCGATTATCACAAGAACCATTTTGTTCTGCGGGTATAACGGCTTAACTCCAGTAAAGAGATATATCCTCTACACGGTGCATTTATTGGAAAATAACGATCAGATTCCACTCGTTCCATCGAAAAATCGCCTTTGACCCACTTTTGACCCAGAATAGAATTGGAGCGGGTATGTCCGGACGGAAATAATGGAAAATCCATCGAGCGGATGGCGGCAAAAAGGGCAAATCGTAGCCGAAACAACTCCGATTTTGCTTTGCGACAACCTACGGACCAGAAGGCCGGGGGTTCGAATCCCTCACGGCGTGCCAAAAATCCTTGAAATCGTAAGATTTCGAGGATTTTTGTTTTGCATAAGTTGCTATTTTCGCCTGCTGCTCTTTTCTGACCCAAACGCTGACCCTAACGGGAGCGGATAGCGGAAAGTATCAGACAGCGCCGGAGAGGATATTGCCCATGGTTTGGGCGGCTTTCAGCTGCGCGTCGGTGGTAACGTGGGCATATCGTAGTACTAATGACAATACGCATTGGCTTAGTGAGCAGATCAAATGATACGATGTCCCCCCCCTTGACAAAGAGCAACGTCCGCTGTACAATAACTAACGTTATCAATAACGACAGTTATTAACGAGGTGAGAAAATGCCAGCAATCAAAAAGATTTCAAAAGAGGCCATCATAGATGCAGCGGTGGATGTACTGCGAGAGGGTGGCGCGGCTGCCATCAATGCCCGCAGCGTGGCAAAGAAACTGGGCTGCTCTACTCAGCCGATCTACCTGTCATTTCAGAATATGGACGATCTGAAGGCCGCCATGACACAGCGGGCTATTGCGCTGCACACCCAGCATGTGCGGAACAGCAACAGCGACACGCAGTATAGCTGCTACGGTATGGGCTTTGTCAAGTTCGCGGCGGAGGAGCGGCATCTGTTCCGCTGGCTCTATCTGGACGGGGAGCAGTTCGGCCCCTATCGGGATGACGTGCTGCTGCCGGAGATCATCACGGCCATGGTAAACGAATACGGATACACAGAGGAAGTTGCACGGAAACTGCATCAGGACATGACATATTATTCTTATGGAATGGCAATTTTGGCCAATACAGGGCATCTCAATTTAACGGATGCGGAGCTGCGGGCAGCGTTTCGCAGAGAGTTTACGGCGCTGACGGCTTATTATAACGTGTCTCCCGTCCCGCTGCGGTTCAGGACACAGGAGAAATAATTGGCGCAGGCGTGATTTTCCTCTGTTTTAGGGTATGTCAAGACCTTTTGACGTACCGAAAAAGAACAGGAATCGTCTATGCAAAAGCCATTTGATAGACAGCAGCATTGAATTTGATTAGAGTGAACACGAAAAGAGGTACAACTATGGAGCTCGGAAGTCAAATTAAAAAAAATAGGAACGAGCTTTCATTGTCTCAGGATGCTTTGGCCGAAAAAGTCTATGTTTCGAGGCAGACAATTTCAAACTGGGAAAATGGAAAAAGCTATCCTGATGTGAACAGTCTTGTTCTTCTGAGCGAAGTATTTCAGACCTCTATTGATCGTCTAATCAAAGGAGATGTCGAAGTTATGAAGAAACAAGTCAGAAGTGAGGATACGCGGGAGTTTAAGCGCCTAAATATTCTATATTTTATTCTGTTTTTGGCACTGATGGTATCACCGATCCCGCTGGCGTATTATCTCAGAATTACGGGAATTGTCATCTGGGCAGTTTTGGCCGCAGTAACGCTTTTCGTTGCTCTCGCCGTCGAAAAGAAGAAAAAGCAATTTGATATTCAGACTTATCGAGAGATCATTGCTTTCTCAGAAGGGAAACGGCTCGATGAAATTGAAAAGGAGCGCGAGAACGGAAAACGATCCTATCAAAAAACGCTGCTGATCATGGGGTCAGGTATTATCACATTGATTATCGCCGTCGTGTTTGGACTGCTGTTGAAGTAACAATTATAATTTATGCTGGAGGAATACTTGATGGAATTACAAACAATATCAAGTGCGGCAATTATTGGAGTTATATGCTCAACCGTGCTTTCGATTGGGATACCGCTTGCGTTATTGATCGTAGGCAAAGCAAAGTATAAAGCAAAGATTTCTTCGTTTTTAGTCGGTGCAGGAACATTTTTTCTGTTCGCGATGGTATTAGAGCGGTTGATGCACCTTCTTGTCATTCAAGTCTGCGGTTTGAATGCCCAAAGCAACCCGTGGCTTTACTATGTATATGCTGCGGCAGCGGCAGCAGTTTTTGAAGAAACCGGAAGAACCCTTGCGATGAAACTCTGCATGAAGAAGCGGCTGGATTTCCCGAACGCTCTTATGTATGGCTTCGGGCATGGTGGAATGGAAGCTGTTTTGCTTGGGGGACTCGCAAACATCAGCACACTTCGTTCTATGCTGATGATCAACAGCGGGGCGATGC
This sequence comes from bacterium, assembly GCA_963632705.1. GTDB lineage: Bacteria > Bacillota > Clostridia > Oscillospirales > Oscillospiraceae > Vescimonas. Next base: position 3,596 of record CAVGVB010000068.1, read on the forward strand.
AAAATGCGCTTGCCGCACTCCCAGCCGAGTCCGCAAGTCAGGCGTTGACGCAATTATCTTCCTTATGGACAACGCCAGCACCGCTTTTCTTTGTCAGCGGCATAGAGCGGATCAGCGCCATGATTCTGCATATTGGACTGTCGCTGCTGATCTATCGGGCGGTAACATCAGGCAAACGCGGTATTGCAGCACTTGCATACGGAATCCACTTTGTCGTGGACTTCATCGCTGTGGCATTTGCTGCGGCTTTGCCAATCTATATTCTGGAAATCGGCGTATTGGCGCTTGCGGTTGGAACTTTAGCGTTGTCGCTGAAGCTGAATCGACAGAAAAAACATAGCGGTGAATTGTGAGATGAATTTCAGATCAGCAGTTATGCAGGACTTGCCCCGGCTGAAAGCTATGTATCAGCAGCTCGTGAAAAACATGGAGAAGCAGGGTATTTTCATTTGGGATGATATTTACCCCTCAGATTTTTTTGCGGAAGATATAGAAAAACAGCGGCTTTATGTTTTGACCGATCACGAGGAAATCATATCGGCGTTTGCCCTGTGTGATACCAACGCCGGAGAGAAGGCCGTTCAATGGCAGGAGAACAGCGCAAAAGCATTGTATATTGACCGGCTGGGTGTCAATGTCCAATACGCAAAAAGGGGTATTGGCAGTTTTATGCTTGCAAAAGCGAAAGAGGCCGCAAAGGCATCCGGAGCGAAATATCTACGGCTCTTTGTCGTGGACGTAAATGAGCCAGCGATCAGACTTTATATCAAAAATGGGTTCATCAAGGCTGGCGGCGCTTTCAACGAAGTATTCGATGATGGCTTTGCGCTGCACGAATATGGATATGAAACAGAAATTCAATAAAAGCTAACAGGAAATGGGAGAAATACGTTATGAAGGAACTGGAAATAAAGACAAAAAGAATGACGCTGCGTCCTATGTCGGACGGCGAGATCGAGGCGCTGATGGAACGCATTGATTCTGATGACCTCCGCGCCGCTTACGGTGAAATGCTGGACGGCTGCAAACGCGATCCGGAGAACCGGGTCTGGTGTGCACCGTGGAAAATGGTGCTGACAGACAGTCACGAATCTGTTGGCGATCTCTGCTTTAAGGGTCCAGTCAAAAACCATGCCGTAGAGATCGGGTATGGGGTCTTGTCAGAGCATGAGAGCAATGGATATGCGTCAGAAGCGCTTCAATCCATGACACAATGGGCGTTCAGCCAAAAGGACGTGGTATTTGTAGAAGCCGAAACCACCCCGGATAACAGGGCTTCCCAGCGTGTCCTTGAAAAGTGCGGCTTTGTGCCGGACGGAACGACTGGCGAGGAAGGCCCGCGCTTCGTGCTGGAACGTCCTCTCACAAACTGGTCGCCCATTTATATGCTGTTCGGTATGAGTATTGGCATGGCGATCGGTCATTTTCAGAATCAGGTGCTTTGGGGCATGGCAATCGGCATGAGCCTTGGTGTTCTTGTTGGTTTACTGCTCAACAATTCCGCAAAGAAAAACCGTGACGCGCTCCGGCAGCAGCGCCATCCTCATGCGTGACCAGTTGCCCAAATGGTCGAAGCTGGTTAAGAAGGGCGCGCTGTTGGCTGGCTTTTCAATAGCGGGAACGGCCCTCCTATCTGTGCTGTACCGGAAAACTGCCTGTGAGGTATTTCTGCCGCTTGCCATCACCTTCGGAACAACTTCCTATCATGTCGTCATGCGGCTGCTGGTCGGGCTTGCGTTTTGCGTTGTGATGCAGAATAAAGCGGACTACAAAAAACGGTGGTATCAGGTCGGCGAGCATGAAATGGCTTTCTATGAAAAGCTGGGCATAAAAAACTGGAAACGCAGGATGCCGACCTACGACCACACCTTGTTTGATCCGCAGGTACATACATGGGCGGAAATCGCACAGGCCATGTGTCAGGCAGAACTGATCCATGAAACGATAGCCCTGTTGAGCTTTCTGCCCATCGCAGCGGGCATCTGGTTTGGCGCGTATCCGGTTTTCATCGTGACTTCCGTTCTGGCGGCAGGATGTGACACGCTGTTTGTGATGATGCAGCGGTACAACCGCCAGCGGATCATGAAGCTGCTGAAACGCGAAAGCATACGGAAACAAAATCGCCCGGAGAAATTATGATGCGTAACAGCCATTTATAAACCGGTAAACTCAAACCGTCACCGCTGCTTTATCTGAAAAATTTGTTTTGCCCCCTTGACTCTCACGTTACGTCATAGCGTATGATAACACTGTGTTCGGACATGAGAAACAAAATGGAGGCTTTACCATGAAAATTACGGCGATCCGGTCTGACCGGATCTATCGGGATATGATGACTGCACGTCCCGACGAAAAGGAAAACATCTATCGGAACAGGCTGATGAAGCCCTTTGAGTTT
>CAVGVB010000069.1:0-5732 GCA_963632705.1 bacterium
CCTCTCCGTCCTCGCTGCGCTCGGCCACCTCTCCCAAAGGGAGAGGCAAGGGACGCTCACACGGTACATCAGAAGGTGTGTAGGGGCGGGGCTCTGCCCCGCCCGTCTTCTTTTTTGTCTCTCCCTCCGTCAACGCTTCGCGTTGCCACCTCCCTCGCAGAGGGAGGCAAGGGCTTACGGATTGCCACGCCAGTGTGAGCACTGGCTCGCAATGACAGACTTTTTCGACAGGCAAAAGAAGGGCCGCCTTGCGGCGGTCCTTTGTCTATGCTTTTACCTATACTTTTACCGATGCTTTTACTTATATCCCGGCGTAGAGGGTCACATCGCGGCCGTGCACCGACAGCAGATCCTCCTCCCGCATCTTCTTCAGCTCCCGCATCATGGCGCTGCGGTCGGCGGAGATATAGTCCGCCAGGGCGCTGAGGGAGAAGGGCAGAGAGAAATCGCTGCTGCCGGATCTGGCGGCCAGGAGGGAGAAGTAGCACAGGAGCTTGTCCCGGATGGAGCGGCGGCTCAGGACCTCCACCCGCTCGGACAGGGCGGTGGCCTTGTCCGCCACCAGGTGGAACATATTCTCCACCATGCGGCTGTGGTGGGCGCAGGCGTTTTCGCAGCGCTTGGTGACCTGGCTGGCGGCCATGAACCACACGCGGCAGGGGCGCTCCGCCACCACGGTGATGCTGTCGCCGGCCACGTTCTCGAACATGAGCATCTCGCCGAAGACGCCGCCGCTCTCCAGATGCTCCAGAATGGTGCGGCCGCCCTGGCGGTCGATGCGCTCCACCACGGCGCTGCCCTCGGCCAGGATGCCGATGATGTCGCGGCGGACGGCGAAGTCGTAGATCACCTCGTCGGCGCGGAAGCGCTGCTCCCGCACGTCGAAGCAGGTCTTCATGGCGGCGCGGGACTCGGGGCTGATGCCCTCAAACAGCGGGGAAAGGCTCTGTTCCACGGTCACGCCCCCTTTCGGGCGGCCAGCCGGCGGTCGCGGCGGCGGCCTACGATGAGGTAGACGAAGACATAGGCGATGCAGCCGGTGAAGATGCCGGAGAACACGTCGATGGCGGCGTGCTGCTTGACGAACACGGTGGCAGCGATGATGACGAGACCGTACAGCGTAACGCCCCAGCGCCAGGCAGGCTTTTGCAGGCCCGGCGTGTGCCACACGGCGGCCAGCGCCGCCATGACGCCCAGCACATGGACGCTGGGGAACACGTTGGTATTGGTGTCGATGGAGTAGGTGTACTCCACCAGCCAGGTGGCGATGTTGTGATGCTCCATGACGGCGGGGCGCAGGTCCTGGCCGTTGGGCACGAGGATGCAGAACACCACGGCGGTGGTGAACGTGACCATGATGAACCACATATAGCGGCGGAAGCCCTCGCCGTCCTTCAGAATCAGGTAGATGCCCAGCACCACCAGCAGAGGACTCCAGGAGACGTAGGGGAAGATGAACCACTCGCAGAAGGGGATGGCATCGTCCAGGGACGTCTGGGTGGCCCAGTAGTTGTCGGTGATGAAGTGCTCGATGGTGAAGAACATGGCCAGATAGACCGGCAGGTAGAAGCCCCACCAGGCGTGGGGATGGGTCTTGAAGAAATGCTTGATGGTCTGCATGGTGCGCGTTTCCCTCCAGGAACAGATTTGAGATAGTATTCCGCATTGTAGCAGATTTTACCGGGGGATATCAACCCCCGTGTGATATATGTCACAATTATTTTACAACTCAGGCAGGCGGGGCGGAGTGTCTGACGCGCTGGACAAGCGGCGGGAAATAGGGTATACTGTCTCCATTGCATGAAAATGAGGAGGAGCACCCCTATGGAGATCAAAAAGCGGCAGGACATCCCGGAGAACCGGCAGGTGCGGCTGACGATAGCCGTGGACGCGGAGACGTGGCAGCGGTCCTTGCAGCGCTGCTATGACGCCATCAAGTCCATCGCCCCGGTGGAGGGCGAGGCCACGCGGGCCAACATCGAGGCCAAGTACGGGCCGGAGTTTCTGTATCAGGAGGCCGTGAACGACACGTATCCCCAGGCGCTGGTGGAGGCCATCCAGCAGGAGGACCTGCTCATCGCCGGGACGCCCACGCTGACGGTGGAGGAGATCGGGCCGGAGGGGTACACCTTCTCCGCGGTGATCGACCTGTACCCGGAGGTGACGCTGGGCGCGTACAAGGGGCTGCGGGCCGCGTACCCGGAGGTGGAGCTGAGCGAGGAGGACACCCAGGCGGCGCTGGAGGAATACGCACGGGCGCACCTGGACGTGACGCATCCGGAGCGGGCGGCCATGGGCGACGAGGTGATCATCGACTTCGAGGGCTTTCTGGACGGCGTGCCCTTCGAGGGCGGCAAGGGCGAGCAGCAGCCCCTGCTGCTGGGCAGCGGATACTTCATCCCCGGCTTCGAGGAGCAGGTGGCCGGGGCGGCCGTGGGCGAGGAGCGGGACATCCGCGTGACGTTCCCCACGGCGTACACGCCGGAGCTGGCGGGCAAGGACGCGGTGTTCCACATCAAGGTGCATGAGATCACCCGGCGGGCCGCGCCGGTGCTGGACGATGCGTTCGCCAAAAAGCAGGGGCACGAGGATGTGTCCGCCCTGCGGCGGGCGGTGATGGAGGGCGCGGTGGCCCAGAAGCAGGCGCAGGCCGCCCAGCAGTTCGCCGACGCGCTGGTGCAGCAGGTCATCGACGGGATGACCGTGACCATCCCCGACGCCATGGTGGAGAACCAGCTGGACGGGCTGATCGCCCAGCTGCGGGGACAGCTGGAGGGCCAGGGCGCGACGCTGGAGCAGTATCTGGAGTACAGCGGCACGACCATGGAGCAGCTGCGCGAACACGCCCGGGAGCAGGCCGCCACCGCGGCGCGGTACGAGCTGGCCATGACGGAGATCGCCCGGCGGGAGGGCATCGAGGTCACGGAGGAGGACCTGGAGCAGCAGTACGGCGCGCTGTCCGACCAGTACGGACTGAGCCGGGAGCTGCTGCGGCAGCAGCTGCCGCCCATGAAGCTGCGGCACGACCTGAAGCTGGCCCGGGCGCGGGCCGTGGTGGTGGAGAACGCCAAGAGGGTATAATGGTATAAAACGAAAAAAGAACCGCCGGAGGGCGGTTCTTTTTTATACTGTCACTGGGCCTTTACCAAGTCCCGCACCACCAGCATGATGTGATCCGTCTGCTCCGGCGTCAGACGTTCGATCTCGCGCAGCAGTTCCTTTGACTTCTGCGGTGCGGTGGCATCCGTGTTGAAAAACTCCTGCGGGGTGATGTTCAGGTAGTCGCAGATCGCAAATAATTCCGCCAACGAGGGCAGCGATTTCCCCGAGGAAATGTTATTGATGTAGCCTCGGCTATGTCCCGAATCATAGCTCATTTGGTATTCCGAAACGCCTTTCTGCATTCTCAATGCGGTGATACGCTCACGAACAAAAGCACTGTCCATATTTTTCAGCCTCCTTTGGAAAAAGAATAGCTGAATATAGTATGGAAATATTCTTTTTATAAACTTCAAAACTATTGATTAGCCCGCTAAAAGATGTTATTATCGTTTTATACAGTGCGTAACTGTACTTAGTAACATTTTAAGGATGACTCGGAGGGCGACAACGGTATGGAAAATCAGACGAACAATAACTCTGTCCCTGCAGGGGAATCACCGCAAATTGCAAATCCGCTGCTCAAGCGCGCATTTATGTTCTTGGAGGATGGCAACTGGGAAAGTGCCGACGAATACTGTGAAAAAGCATTGGATCAGAACCCTGAAGATGCGTATGCCTATCTGGGAAAGCTCATGGCAGAATTAAAGGTTGGGCGAAAAGAGACACTTGCCGATTGCGAACAGCCCTTTTCTGACAGTTCCAATTATCAGAAGGTATTACGTTTTGGGAGTAAAGCACTCATTCAGGAGATGGAAGAATATCATAAATCTGCGGTTGAGAAGTTGCACAAAGAATTTGCACAGCTGCGGGAAAAAATCGCGCCCTACCAAAACGCGCTTCAGGGAATGATATGCTGTGGAAAAAACCATTTCGTAGGGCTGCGTGCCGATGGAAGAGTGGTCGCCGCGGGAGACGACTCAGGGGATCATGATTTCAATGTGCAGGATTGGCGCGATATCATAGGGATCACGGCCGTCGGTGACGACACATTTGCGTTACGCTCCAATGGAACTGTTACGAAGGAATTACACGAAGATGAGAACGAAAATAACTGGTACGGAATTTTTGAAGAGCATCGCCAAGAGATAAAACACTGGGAAAATATAGTCGCTATTTCGGGAGGTGGTAACGGCTTCATGGGCTGTGGCCATATTGTAGGTCTACGCGCTGACGGAACAGTGGTTGCCGCAGGGAACAACAATAACGGGCAATGCAACGTGGAGGCATGGCACAATATTGTGGCAATTGCAGCAGGTACTGATCACACTGTAGGCCTGCGCTCTGACGGCACGGTCGTATCCACTAAGTATCCGCGTAAAGATGATATTTTTGCTCGGGATCAGGTGCAGGACTGGCGGAACATCATCGCTATTGCGGCAGGAAAACACACCGTCGGATTACGTTCTGACGGAACGGTAGCAATCACCGGTGGGGACGGGGATAGGCCATTTGACCGCAACCAAATACGGGAATGGCGTGATATTGTGGCCATTGCAGCAGGTGAGTTCCATGTGATTGGACTGCGCTCTGACGGGACCGCGGTTGCACCTGAAGTGAATAGGTACTATGGCAGCAAGTGTGATGTGGAAGATTGGCGTAACGTTGTGGCCATCACGGCGTACGGGAAAAACTCCGCTGCCTTGTGTGCGAATGGCTCGGTGATCGTGGGGGATATCCTGTATGAAGGTGATGTTCAAAAATGGGATCTTTTTGGCTCTGGCGGCATCGATGAATGTATCGAAAGCTTTAAGGCCCGAAAGGCTCGCGCAGAAAAGGCGGAAGCCGAGCGAAAGGCTGCAATAGAAAGAGCGGAAGCCGAGCGAAAGGCTGCAGCAGAAAGAGCGGAAGCTGAGCGGAAGTCCGCAATAGAAAGAGCAGAAGCCGAGCGAAAAGCCGCAGAAGAAAAAGCGCGGGCAGCGGCAGAAAAACGACGGCAGGAAAAAATCACAGCACTGGAGGTAGAGCGCACCGATCTTCAGGTGCGCGTACTCGCCGTTCAGGACGAGCTGGCCAATCTCAAGGGACTGTTTACCGGCAGACGCCGCAAGGAGCTTGAAGAAAAAACTGCGGAAATCATGTCACGCCTGCATGAGATCAGCAAAGAATTAAAGACGCTTGGCGCAAAGAGGTAATAAACTCAATTTCTGCACAATCAAAAATACTATTAAAAAGGAGATCACAAAAATGGCAAGCAGTACATATCTCGGGATTTGTCCCAAATGTCAGATGGATATGCTTGAGGCGGTAAGCGAAAGAACCGGCGGTTTCAGCGCGGGAAAAGCCGCGCTGGGAGCGGTTATTGCAGGGCCGATCGGCCTTGCGGCTGGCGCACTTGGAAAAAAGAAAACCACCTATCGCTGCCCCAAGTGCGGCTACACCGTGGAAAAATAGGGCAAAGAGGAGAGCGAAATGCTCTCCTCTTTTTTATGGTGATACGGATTCCCACGCCAGTGACGTCGGTCACTGGCTCGGAATGACGGTGTTGGGGGAGGGGCAGAGCCCCTCCCCTACGGGCGGTTTTGCGGGAGTGCCTGCGAAAATCGTCTCTCCCTCCGTCAGCGCATAGCGCT
>CAVGVB010000070.1:0-5084 GCA_963632705.1 bacterium
CAGCCCCAAAAGTGACCAAAAGGTCTGCTTGAAACCAAAGGTTTCAAGACTTCCTGCGCGCTATACTCTGTTTCCCATTGTTGGTCTGTACCGCACGGTCACGGAGCTATTCATTTGTCGTGCGGATAAAAGGACTGTCTCTGCGTCTGCGCCGCTGCCGCTGATCTCAGCCACGGTAGAACCGATTGCGCCTGCATTTCAGAGCAAAAGCGGCAGCGAAAAGAGAAGCAGCGGTGTGATTTCTCGGCCCCCTCTGGGAGGGGGCTGGCAGCGCGAAGCGCTGACTGGGGGAGAGAATGAAAGGTATACTGTCTCTCCCTCCGTCGCCCTGCGGGCGACACCTCCCTCGCAGAGGGAGGCAAGGACGGGGATACGACAATCCCTCCGGCGCTTCGCGCCACCTCCCTCACAGAGGGAGGCAAGGCCGCGCCTGCGGGCGCGGCGGGGCGATGTGGGCATCGCCCCCTACGGACGGGCACAAGGGGTGCGATCGTGCAACGTCTCTCCCTCCGTCAAAACCGAAGGTTTTGACACCTCAGCTACGCTTCGCCGCACAACCCAGTGTGAGCACTGGGCCGCCTCACAGAGGGAGGCAAGACGGGGATGCGGATTGCCACGCCAATGTGAGCACTGGCTCGCAATGACAGACATTAAGCGACCGAAATACACAACTCATGTAGTCGGAACACACAATTCATATATAAGAGAAATAAGGAGGAACTACTATGCCTACACCCGGAACTATTGCCATCATCATTCTCGTGGTACTGATCCTGGCGGTGATCGTCAGCTGCATCCAGATCGTGCAGCAGTCCAAGGCCTACGTGGTGGAGCGCCTGGGCGCGTTCCACAGCGTGTGGGGCGTCGGTATGCACTTCAAGCTGCCGTTCATCGAGAGAGTGGTGAAAAAGGTGAGTCTGAAGGAGCAGGTGGCGGATTTCGATCCCCAGCCGGTCATCACCAAGGACAACGTGACCATGCAGATCGACACCGTGATCTATTTCCAGATCACCGACCCCAAGCTGTATACCTACGGCGTGGAGTACCCCATGAGCGCCATCGAGAACCTGACGGCCACCACGCTGCGCAACATCATCGGCGAGCTGGAGCTGGACCAGTCGCTGACCAGCCGCGACACCATCAACGCCAAGATGCGGTCCATTCTGGACGAGGCCACCGATCCCTGGGGCATCAAGGTGAACCGGGTGGAGCTGAAGAACATCCTGCCGCCCCGTGAGATCCAGAACGCCATGGAGAAGCAGATGAAGGCCGAGCGGGAGCGCCGGGAGTCCATTCTGCAGGCCGAGGGTGAAAAGGCCAGCAAGGTGCTCATCGCCGAGGGCGAGAAGCAGTCGGTGCTGCTGCAGGCGGACGCCGCCAAGCAGGCGAAGATCATGGCCGCCGAGGCCGAGGCCACGTCCATCCTGAAGGTGCAGCAGGCGCTGGCGGACTCTATGCGGATGCTGAACGAGAACGCGCCCAACGACCAGGTCATCAAGCTGAAGGCGCTGGAGGCGCTGGAGAAGGTGGCGGACGGCAAGGCCACGAAGATCATCATCCCCAGCGAGATCCAGGGGCTGGCCGGTCTGGCCGCCAGCACCAAGGCGCTGGTAGACGGCGGCAAGGCGGAGTAAGCTATGGCGAAGAAGATCGACCGCTTTACGAAGGTCCTGAGCGAGGGCGGATTTCTGGGCAGCAACGAAGTCTGGGTGGACACCCAGACCGGCGTGCAGTATCTGTATCACTGCGCCGGCAACTCCGGCGGTATGTGCGCACTGGTGGACGCGGAGGGCAAGCCGCTGCTGTACCATAAGACGCCGGACGCGCCGGAGTTCTGACGGAGGAAGGAGCGAAGCGATGGGCTTTGATGCGAAGCTGTGCCCCCTGTGCGGCGCGGAGATGACGCCGCCGCGGTGCGCCAGCTATCTGACCACGGTGGATGAGCCCGGTCTGCCCGTCATGGAGCGGCACACGGAGGTGCTGCTCTACACCTGCCCGGAATGCCGGTATGTGGCCATGTTCGCGCCGCCGTCGCCGCTGGAGGAATTTGAGAAGCGGCAGGCGGAGGAGCGGGCCATCACCGACCCGGTGGAGCGGTTCATGTACAACTTCCGGGGATATTCCGACGGGAAGCTGCAGCAGGTCATCGATGGAAAGGGCTACGTGCCGGAGGCGAAAAAGGCGGCGAAGCAGCTGCTGTACCGCCGGCGGTACGGGGAATAAAGACGAAAAAAGAAGCGGGACACGCAGTGTCCCGCTTCTTTTTTATGCTTACATATGGCCCTCCGGGAGGGGCTGGCTGTGGACCATGACGCGGCCGAAGCAGGTGAGGCTGCGGCCGCTGCCCCGGTGGAACACCACGTCCATGTCGGCGCGGCGGCGGTTCAGGGAGAAGAGGTAGACCATGCCGAAGGGGTCGCGGCAATACTGCTTGCAGAGCATATCGCCGTCCACGCAGAAGATGCCCACGTCGCCGTTCTGCAGCGGGTCGTGGTTGACGTAGACCACCGAGCCGTCGGCGATGAGGGGGGACATGGAGTCGCCCTGGATGCGGACGGCCAGCTCCGCGCCGGGGGGCACGTCGCCGGTGACGGTGAGCAGGTCGTAGTCCTCGCCGAACACCGGGGCGGCAAAGCCCGCGGCGGCGGGGGAGGTGTAGATGGGGATGGTGCGGGGGTCGGCGGCGGGGGAGGTCTGACGGACCTGGTCGGTCATGACGGTGAGGGCGTCCAGCAGGGTGTGGACCGTCTGGCGGCCCGCCAGGGGCAGGGCGCGGTATTTGGTCAGCAGGCGGCGCTCCTCGTCGGTGTCCGGGCCGCTCTGATAGAGGAAGCTGCCCCGGTAGAGGTAGTTGGGGTCGGCCTCCAGGGCGTTGAACAGGCGCAGGAGGACCTCCTCCTTGGGCGTGCTGACGCCGGTCTCGTAATTGCCCACGGCGGACACCGACACGCCCAGCCGCTGGGCCAGCTCGCTGCGGCTCATGCCTAATTCCTCGCGCCGCCGGCGCATTTGCTCTCCAAAGGACATGGGCGCACCTCCTTACCGCTCGACAGAGTTCGACAGAATTCCTCTCTATACTAACCCACAAACTTGGTTTTGTCAATGTAGTATAACAAGAAACTTGTGATTTTATGCTTGACACAACAAATTTCTTGTGATATAGTAAGCTCGTTCACAAGAAACTTGGTTTTTTAACGCAAAAAAAGCCGCGCCCGAAGGCGCGGCGGGAAAGACAGGAGGTGCGGAGGATGGGGTCAGTTGGTTTTGCCGTCGTCCAGCGGGTCGATGACGGTCACATCGTCGCCCAGCAGGTGGGTGTTGGGCCAGTGGCGGACGCCGGGGGCGGTGATCGTGCCGGACCAGAGCTGGTACTCGATGTTCTCAGGCATCCAGACGTTGGCGTCCAGCGTGCCGCCGGTGAGGAGGACGGTGGGGGTCACGAGCTGGTGGTCATCCCCGCCGAAGCCCCAGCCCTCGGTGATGGTGGCGGTGCCGCCGCGGCACACCAGGCGGGGGCAGTCCATGAGCTGGCTGACCGTCAGCGTACCGCCGGTGACACAGGCGTCGCCGGTGACGAAGGCCATGTCCTCCACCGTCAGGCTGCCGGACTGGACCACCAAATTGGCGGTGCTGTCGGGGGTGCTGTTGGCGTTGAGGAACAGACTGGGAGCGGCAACATCCACGCCGTTCACGATCAGGGCGGGCCAGGACTGCTGACTGGCACCGGATTCGATGTGCTGCGCCAGGGTCAGCGTGCCGCTGCCGGTGATGACCACGGTGTCGAAGCCGCCGAACAAGCCGATCTCACCGCCGGTGCCGTTGTCCGCCCAGCAGTCGCCCTCCAGCTCCAGCCACAGAACGCCGCCCCCGATGCTGCAGAAGCCGGGGATGAAGCTGTCCTTGGCCTGCACATGGACGCAGTGGTACAGCTGGCCGTCCCAGCAGAAGCGGCCGTAGTCGCCGGCCTCGGTGGCCTTGCCGCCGGTGAGGTCGGTCATGTAGAGGCCCTCGCCGCCGTTGGCGGCCAGCTGGGTGTATTCGCCCTCGTGCCACAGGGGCAGGTAGTCCGGCGCGCCGCGGCTGGCATCGGACGCCAGGGGCAGCTTGCTGTCGGCGGGGACGATGGGCGACCAGTCGGCGTAGTCGTAGTACAGGCGGCAGACCTCGGGGATAGTATCTGTATCGGACACGGGGGTCTCATTGCCGTCGGGCGGGGTATCGGTTTGGCCGCAGGCGCACAGCAGCGATAGCGACAGGGTGAGCAGCAGGCAGAAAATTCGTTTCATAGTCGTCCTCCTTTTGATGCGCGGACGGGGTATCGGTATCATTATATAGGAAAAGGCGGGGAAACGCAATAAAAACCGCCTTGCCGAAGCAAGACGGTTTTTGGTGGGGGATGGTGGATTTACCCCTTCGGGGCATAAACTTCGACTCCACCTATCCCCCACAAGTAAAAACCGCCTTGCCGAAGCAAGACGGTTTTTGGTGGGGGATGGTGGATTCGAACCACCGAAGGCGTTGCCAGCAGATTTACAGTCTGTCCCCTTTGGCCACTCGGGAAATCCCCCAGATATACAATATTCGATTGGAGCTGGTGGACGGATTCGAACCCCCGACCTGCTGATTACAAATCAGCTGCTCTACCAGCTGAGCTACACCAGCATCTCACCAGCGAACCGTATTATAACAGAGGTTTCCCGGAATGTCAACAAAAAAGTTCACCGACTGCGGGAAATTTTATCGCTTTAAAGTTATGCAATTTGACATCGGGCGGGAAGTTGTTCCGCGCCTGCGGGCGCGGGGACGGATTCCCACGTCGCTTCGCTCCTCGGAATGACAACATAAGAGGCAGGGGAGCGGATTCCCACGCCAGTGACATCGGTCACTGGCTCGGAATGACAGGGCAGGGATAAGGCGCAGGTACGGTAGACGTGTGTAGGGGCGGACGACCTCGCAGTGGAGCAAAGCGGAACAAGTACCCTTGGGGTGCACGCCGCCGCAGGTATGTGCCTATATAACGGGGCACAGACCCTTGGCTCTCCCTTTGGGAGAGCTGTCACCGCAGGTGACTGAGAGGGCTGGTA
>CAVGVB010000071.1:0-4997 GCA_963632705.1 bacterium
TCGCCGCAAACAAAAAGTCGCCGATCACATAGAGCAAGCACCCGATCATGCCTGCGATGAGTGCTTTCTTTTCTTGCCTTAATTTCATTGTCTGCCTCCAAATCCAAGAGCGAGCCGCTGTATTTGCCCGGCGCTTTCTGTATGATGAATGTTGATTAGCGTCCTCTAACTGCATTATATCAAAGGGCAGACAGAAAGTCAATCTGTCTGCCTGCGGCAAAGGGGAATATCGCAATGAACCGAATTTGCAGGGGCGGAGGTGTTCATGGAAAAAGGGCGTCCGCCGGTTAAGGTGAGACGCCCAAGACAAAGCAGTATTGACTTTTCTTAGATCGGGGACAGGATCTCTTCGATATCACCGTTGATACAAATAGACTTCTTTCTGATTTCATCAGGAGCATACGCTTCACCGGCATTGATACAGGCATAGGTGGCTTTCGGATTCCTCGCTGTCATTTGCCAGAAGGGATACTTGATGATAACAGGGGTGTTGTGTTTATTGCGCACCATTTTTGTCGTCTGCCATTTGCATCCAGGAACAAAAATACCCCTGTGATTATCCTGCCAATATATATCTGATGCTTCTTGCCCGCCCATCCTGTAAAAGCAGACCGGTTTTGATCATTTTCCTGATCAGCCGGGAAGCGGTGGACGCGCTGATACCAAGCAGTTCCTCTGCCTCTGGTCTTGTAATGGTGCCATGCTCTCGGACATAGGCCAACACTTGCTGCTCATTGCTATCCGATTCCAAAGCAGGGGTGGACGGAATATTCTCAATGGGCGCAGGAGCGGCCTTTGCCTCATATTTTGCGTTGATGTTGGGAAGCGTGATCTTAAAGCTGTTTTTTGTGGTGGAAATCACGGGTTTTTCCGAAGTATCCTCGTATGTCTCCATGATCTTTGTAAGCCCTGTGCCGTACGCCTCGATCAAATGCAGCCGATAAAATACATTTGCAAGATTTTGATTTCTGCACACAGAAATACCGGCTAAAATATCCTCTAAATCGATTCCGGGCATAAGACCGCCAATGGACACAAATTCAATGCGGTCATCATAAATGCTGATCAGAGCACTGGCGCTGAACGAATAGTCCCGGTGAACAAGGAGGTTCAGCAGTGCTTCTCTGACGGCGATCACCGGATAGTCCCGAACATCAATGCGTGAGAGCTTTTCAATGGTGGCGCGGGTCTGATTGCGAAAGTCGATATACTCATAAACGTCATTCATCTGCTTCATCAGAGAGCCGCCGAACTCCCGGCGATCCTTGAAAATCATCTGTTTGGTTCCCTGAAAAACAGCCACCTTTATGGTGTGGGGATTCTGGTCAGACAGGAGCAAGGCCAGATTGCTGTATAGGCCGTCATTATCCACGAGCTTCAGCGTGCGCATTTGCTGCGGTCCAAACTCCACCTTACGGAATTGAAATTCTTTTTCCGTGGCCTCAAATGTAAGTTCCTGATCCAGACAGCGCATCGTTTCAAAGCAGTCTCCGTCCGTTTCCTTGATCATGCGGCGAATTGCAGTATCAGTGGCCGGTACAGAGGAATAGCCCTGCCGGACATAGACACCTTCCGGGCGCATTCCCTTTTTGGCAATGTAATACGGCCGGTCTGTGCCGCGCTGAACATTGATCTCAATGATTTTCTTTCCGGCTTCCTCAATGGTCTTATAATGAAGGAACATGGTGACATCCGGCTTGATGGAATCCCGAACCATGTTGCTGATTTGCAGTGCCGTGGCGTCCGGGTCATCCAACCCGATCACTTCGCCGTCGTCTTTAACGCCAATATACAGCGTTCCTCCGTCAGTGTTTGCAAAGGCAATGATTTCCTTTTTGATGTCGTCCGCAGCGACCGACTTCAATTCTACGGTTTCACTTTCCTGATAAGGCATATCGTCAACTCCTTTGGCAATTTATCTCGTCATCATTATAATAAATCTCGTCAATAAAGTCAATGTGCTTGACGGGATTTTGAAACTGCGGTGACGAGATAATTTGATTATTCCCATGCTTTTAGGGAAAATATCACCTGATGCACAAAAGAGGACACCCACTATCTCGTCAATCATGTCGTCATATTTCCGCATGGATGGCTGGATAAAGTGTCCCGAGAATTTTATTATGATTCAGGATACCTGGCGCAAATCAAGGAAATGTGTTGAGGCTGATGTCACGAATACTATATATTTTCCGTTACATTAGAATACACACGGTTTCTTGAGAGCTGAGTAAGAATTTCGCCGATATCCCCGTTAATGCAGATGGACTGCGTTTCAATCTCCTTTGGGCAGCCGGCCTGCCCCTGATTGATACAGGCGTAGATGGCTTTCGGATTATTTGCTGTCATTTGCCAGAAGGGGTACTTGATGATAACAGGGGTATTATAGCCTACACCCAGCTCCAGAAAGAGGATATGCTGTCCTGCGCGGGTGCGGAGGAAGTTTTCGTACCGCTCCGCCGCCCTGTGCCAGCCATCGTCCTCCACAAACGTATCGTCTGCCCGCAGGTTCATGCTCATAGGCCGTCCGCAATGCGGACAGTGCGGGACAAGCTCTGCCGGTACGGTCATTTCCGGCACTTCGGGTGGGGCGAGCGCGCCGTCCGGCCCGAACGTATAGCCCTGCGCAGCCACCATGCTTCTGATGGCTTCTTCGTTGTCAAACGTCTCCTGACAGCATGGTTCGCTGCACTGGAACAGGCTGTAATCGCCCTGGGTGTAGAACAGCCGCTTTTTATCGAACCCGGCCTTCTGAAAGCAGTGGTCCACATTCGTGGTGATGACAAAGTAGTCCTTGTTGCACACCAGCTTCAAAAGATCGTCGTACACCGGCTTTGGTGCGTTCATATAGCGGTTGATGTAGATATAACGACTCCAATAGGCCCAGAATTCCTCCTGCGTGGGGAATGGATAAAACCCCCCGGAGTACATATCCCGGATGTCGTACTTCCGGGCGAAGTCGGAGAAGTACCTCTCAAACCGCTCGCCGGTGTAGGTGAAGCCTGCCGCCGTGGACAGTCCCGCACCCGCGCCGATGACCACGGCGTCACAGTCCCGCAGGACCGCCTTCAGCCGTTCGATCTGCCCGGAGCAGCTTTTCGTAGATGGCTTTGTCCTGATCCTTGAAAACATTGAAGATCACCCTCCTGACACTGGTTTGCTTTTGCAGGAATTCTCTGACCGTCCGAACTGCGATCTCTGCCGCCAGATCATGGGGGAAGTGGAACTCCCCTGTGGAGATGCAGCAGAACGCCACGCTCTCCAAATGGTTTTCTGCCGCCAGCTCCAGGCAGGAACGGTAGCAGGAGGCCAGCAGCTCCCGGTCTCGCCGCGTCACGCGCCCCTTGATGATCGGGCCGACGGTGTGCAGCACATACCGGCAGGGCAGATTGAATGCCGGGGTGATCTTTGCCTGTCCGGTGGGCTCGGGATGGCCCTGTTTTTCCATCAGCTCCGCGCAGGCCAGCCGCAGCTCCACGCCTGCGTAGGTGTGGATGGCATTGTCGATGCAGCGGTGGTTGGGAATATAGCAGCCGGTCATGCCGCTGTTGGCGGCGTTGACGATGGCATCGCACCTGAGTGTGGTGATGTCACCCTGCCAGAGATACGATCCCGGCTGGACAGGCGTCAGGTCAGCCGCATCGGTAATGCCTTTTGAGGCAGCGGCAGCCTGCAGATATGCGTCCTGCACTTGCAGGAAATCTGCACCGATGTTCGCCGGTCTGCGGACGTTCATCAGTCCCCGCAGCAGCTGGCGCTGGCCGGCGGCATCTGACGGTATGTCTATATCCCGGTACTCGGGCTGCTCTTTCAGAAGCGCCTGAATGAGGAACAGTCTCGTTTCGATCTGGTTCATTTTACATCACCCCGGCATCAGTCTATCACATATTCAGCGCCGCGTCGATCAGAACTGGTAGGGAGGGTTGCCGGAGAAGTCAGCGATGACGCCGTGGGCATTGTCCAGATAGAACACCTCAAAGATGGGGTTGGTGGCCTCGCCGTACTGGCTCTTTACGATGGGATTCCGGATGCACATTTCCTTGGCAGCCATGTTGCTCTCGAACACCGCCTTGCCGTGCAGGCGTATCCATGCATAGTCCGGGCTGGAAACGGATATCTCGATCTCCGGGTTCTGCTGCATATCCTTGTAGACCTCCTTGGTGTTGTTGGTGCAGAACCACAGCTTGCCGTCCAGCTCGCCGGCGAACATGAAGGGGCGGCACTTTGCCTTGCCGTCACGGCCCACGGTGGCCAGATACTGCACAGGGTTGGCGTTCAGAAATTCTACGACTTTGTTCATGATAAGTACCTCCAAAATGATATTCAGCTCGAAAGGTTGCGTTTTCCTTTCGCTGACATTATAATATCGCTGTAGAGACAATTCGTAAAGTAAGCACAATATTGTGCCGTAGTTACCAAAAGGATACTATGCGCCTTGCTTCATCTTGCATCAAAGCCTTGTCCCATGCGGATTTCACGGTTTAGCGACGATTCATCTTACACCATCTTGGTTCGTCTTGTTTTCCGTAATTGGTGTACGGATTGGTGTAAAATGCAGATTCACATTGGTGTAAAACACGGTTTCAAAAGAAAGAGCATCGAGAATATCCCGATACTCTTTCTTGCGTTTATGAGATTTTCGCACCGCCATCTAACAGTTGCATATCAGGAGCTGTGCGCTATGCGGGAGGAGATCAAGGCCGTGGAGAAGCTGCGGAAAACAGCGGAGCAGCTTGAAAAGGACGCTCAACCAAAGGAGCAGAAGCGGAACGAGCCTGAACGCTGAACAGAGAAAAACCGCCGTACAGAATCACTTCCATACGGCGGCAGGCGTTATTTCCCGAACAGGTCGCTATGCGTTCCAGTGCGGGACAAGGTCAGCACCAGCACTTCATCCTCGATGCGGTAGATCAGCAGCCAATCCGGGAGGACATGACATTCGCGGTGTCCGACCCAATTTCCGGTCAGCGCGTGATCCTTGTGCTTTTCGGGGAGCG
>CAVGVB010000072.1:0-4973 GCA_963632705.1 bacterium
GTCAGACCGTACCAACGCCGCATGAGGCGTGGCTGGTAACATAGGGCTTCGCCCGTATAATAAATACCCCCGGCTTCGCCGGGGGATATTTATTGCGTCCGCCGTCGGTACTGGCGAGAGGGGCGTCAGCGCTCAGGATCCCATTTGGGAGCGTTGGGATCGTTCTTCGGCTGGGCCGCAGCAGAAGAAGGGAAGATATCAGCGGCAGTCAGATATTTGTTCAGCGGCTTATAGGCGATGGCGAACACCACCAGCGTGATGGCGATGTTGGGCAGCATATACGCCAGGTTGTAGAGCAGGGAATAGAACCAGGGGCTGTGCATCGTCATGCCGAAGAACGTCTCGGGCATATATGCCGCCCAGACGGTAGCGCCTACCACATAGTGCACCAGGAAACGGGCAAAGCCGGCGATAAGCGTGCCGGTGAACACGCCGCTCTTGCGCCGCGCCACCAGACCGGCCAGACCCAGCACCGTAAAGGCCAGCAGATAGTCGCCGATGATGGACTGCCAGCCGATGGCGAAGCCGCCGTCGAACATGAACTGCAGAACGCCGAACACGAAACCGCTGAGCAGGCCCGCGCCCAGACCCCAGCGCACCGCGTACAGCACCAGGGGCACCATAGACAGCACCACGCTGCCGCCCCAGGGCATCTCCCACAGCTTCAGATAGCTGAGCACCTGGGCGACGGCTACCAGCACAGCGCCCTCACACAGGGCGCGGAGCTTCATGTGATTGTTCATTTGTGTTTACCTCCAAAAAAGAAATTCCCGCATGGCGAGCCACGCAGGCGTCGCAATGCGGAAATCTGAAAAATTCGATATGATCGCATTCCTACGCCGGCATTACCCGGATCAGGTTCGAGGGACCGGACGGCGATACGTCTCATCTCAGCCGGCTTGCGCCAGCACCCCTTGGATTGTGGCCACATCATAGCACGCCGTCAGGCGGTTGTCAAGAGTTTTCCTCCGCCTTTTCCGCCGTGGCCGCCTGCAATAGAGCGGAAGCGATCGGCCCGGCCGCGGACGCACCGCCGCCGCCGTTCTCCACGAACACCACAAAGGCCAGCGGATGGTCCGCGTCGTCCAGAAACCCGGCGAACCAGGCGTGAGGGGATGCGTCTCCCACCTCCGCCGTGCCGGACTTGGCGCACAGCTTCAGATCCCCGAAGTTCTCCTGCCCGTAGGTCACGGCCACGTTGTTGGCCATCATCTCCTTCAGCGTCTCACAGGTGGCGCGGGAGAAGGTACGGCTGCCGTGGCTTGTGTTGTCCCGGTACAGCGTCAGCCCCGCCAGGTCCGTCTCCTTATATATGAGGTGGGGCAGCACCGGCCTGCCGCCATTGGCGATCGCGCCCATCAGCGTCATCAGATTGGCGGGGCACACCAGATCCTCGTGCTGGCCCACGCCGGACCAGCCCAGCAGCCCCTGGTCCTCCGCCGCCGTAAAGCTGCCCTGGGCCGTGCGCAGCCCGGACACGGAGATGCTGTCCAGCAGCCCCGCCTTTTTGGCGTACCGCTCCAGCGTCCCGCCGCCCAGCTCCACCGACAGCTGCGCGTAAGCGCAGTTGCAGGACTTGGCAAAGGCATCCCGCAGCGTCATGTCGCCGTGGGCATAGGGGCAGGTGATGGTGAAGTCCCCCAGCTCGTACCGCCCGTCACAGTGGAACGTGCGGCTCTCCCAGTCCGGCAGCGTTTCGATCACCGCCGCCGTGGTCACCACCTTGAACACAGAGCCGGGGGTGAATGTGGCGGACAGCAGCCGGTTGATGTAGACGCCGTCGTAGCGGCTGTCTCCGTCCTGTATGGTGGGCGGATCGGCCGGGTCGAAGGTGGGCGTGGACACCATGCACAGCACCTCGCCGGTCTTGTAGTTGTAAATGCCCACCGCGCCCTTGCGCCCGTCCAGCAGATCCCACGCCTGCCGGTTCAGCTCACTGTCGATGGTCAGATAGAGATGGCTGCCGCCGGTGGTCGTGCCGGTCAGCACGTTGAACCCCACCAGATGGCCGTCAAAGGCCGCCTTGGCGGAGGTGGCGATGTTGTCCCACTTGTCGCCCACGGCGTGGAGCGTGGCCTTGCGGACGCTTCGTTCCTCCGCGTAGTCGCCCGACGCGCCGTCGTACAGCGTCACGCCGTTCCGGTCCAGGATCTGTCCCACGGCCAGCCGTCCGTCCTTGTATACATGGTCGTTGGCGGAGAATGCGGCCCACTGTCCGCCCTTGGTGGCGTAGAACACGCAGAACAGGACAACGCCCGCCGCAAAGCCTGCCGTCAGCAGCAACAGCAGCAGCGTCCGCTGCCTTACCTGCTTCATGACCGGTCGTCCTCCTTTCCAAAAATGTCGTCCACATTCAGCCCCTCGATGTCGTCGAAGAAGGTGGGCGCGTGCTCCGCCGTCTGTTCCGGCAGGGGAGAGGCTTCCACCCGGGGCTCGTCCGCCGCATTGCCGTCCGGGGCTGCCTCGCCCGCCGCCCCGGTGTTCCATCTGGGCAGACGCAGGGTGAAGCTGGCGTTGCGCCGCGTGTCGGCGGCCTTCAGATAGGCCAGCAGACCCCAGCAGGCCAGCATACTGCTGCCGCCCATAGATACGAAGGGGAACGTCACACCGGTCAGCGGCAGCAGGTCCACCGAGCCCAGCACGTTCAGCATCGTCTGTGTGATGAGCATGGCCGCCGCCGCACTGGAGGCGATGGTGTAGAACGCGGAGCGGGCGTTGGCGGCGGCCCGCACGGTGAACACCACGAAGATCACCGGTACGGCTGCCATGCACAGCGCCAGCAGCAGCCCGAATTCCTCGCCCACCACGCCGAATACCAGGTCGGTGTTGGCCGCGCCCAGGTGCTTCAGCCAGCCGTCCTGCGGCCCTGTGCCGAACAGTCCGCCGGACGCGATGGCCGACATGGTGCGGCTCTGCTGATAGCCTGTGGTCTGGGTAAAGTCCCAGGCGTGCCGCCATACGGAGAATCGGTCGGCGATGTAGGGCTTGAAATGCAGCACGATGCCCCCGGCGATGCCCGCTGCGGCGGTGAGCATCACCACCGAGGGCAGGTCGCCGGTGCGGAGAAAAGCGATGCACAGGAACGCCACGAAGAACACCAGCGCCGTGCCGAAGTCGCTCATCAGGGCCAGGCAGCCCACGCAGAACGCGGAAAACAGCGCCGTGAAGATCAGGTTGCGCCGGGCGAACAGGCGGTCCAGCGTGGCCGCGCCCACCAGCACGAACACCAGTTTCGCCAGCTCCGAGGGCTGCACCGTCAGCGGTCCGACGGCGATCCAGTTCCTTGCGCCGAAAATGCGCTGGCCCAGCAGCAGCGTGAACACCAGCAGCCCTCCCGCTGCGATAGCGGCGGGCCACCGCAGCCGTACCGCCAGCGGCAGGCTGCGCAGCGCCACGCTGAGAATGAGGAAGATGACAAGACCCAGCACCACGGCGGCCAACTCCTTATATAATGTGGAGGGAGCGTAGGCGGCGGCGATGGCAAAGCCGATGGTGGTCAGCAGAAAGGACAGTGTCTCCAGCTCATAGGCCGTGCGCTTCCACAGCCGGTATACGGCGTACAGCAGCCACATGGCGGCGCACAGCCCGCCAAAGCCCACCAGAATGGGCAGATAGCTCTCCGCCGTAAAGGACGGCAGCAGCTGTATGAGCACAAGCCCCTGAAATCCGGTGAGAAGCCACAGCGTGGCGGCTGCGGACACGGCCCGGCCGGCCTTAGCCCGCTGCTCCGCCAGCTGGGCCTCCTGCTTTGTGTCGGAGGGGAAGAAGTACAGCTCCACGCCGCCCACGGCGATCACGTCGCCGTGCTCCAGCGGCGCAGGGCCGTCTACCCGCTGCCCGTTCAGCAGAATGCCGTTGCGGCTTTGCAGGGGATAGAGCGTCCAGTCCCCGCCGTCATCCCGGCACACCGCCGCGTGATTGCGGGAGACGGAGGGAAAGTTGACCCGCACGTCCGCGTTTTTGGCCCGTCCGATCACGTTCTCCCAGTGGCACAGATCATATCTCGCGCCGTTGGCCAGCGTCATGACGCCCCAATGCTCCTGCACCTGGGGTTCAAACAGGGAGCGGGTGCATCGGACGACGATCCAGATGGCCAGCACCGCCATGACGATGCGCCCCAGACTCAGCAGAATGGGGATCGCCGCGGCCAGCAGGCCGGTGAAAAAGGCTTGCATATCACGACCTCCGTGAGGGAATTCAAGATCATCCGCTTTTTTATAAGAAGATATATAAGATAATAGTAGCACCCTTGTCAAGATTATCAGAATAATTTCAAGAAAAATTAAAGTTGGGGGTTGACAAAATATGACAGGTTATGCTATATTAGGCAAGCTGTTCCTGCGGAAAGGTCAGCCCCGTATGTAAAAAAATCGTCGAAAAAAGGTGAAAAATTACTTGACAAGATGGGAGACATATGGTAAGATAATGAATGTTCCGCGGTTATGGGACGTGTACCTTGTAAATTAAACAACGAACGAAACGAAAAGCACCAGACGGGAGCGTGAAGGGCTGTGAAAGCAGTCTGGAACGCAACTGAAAACTTGGGGAAGCGGGGTTAAGTCAATTACCCGCGGAACTAAGTATAAAAAGTTTTTGAAGCTATGACAAATAGCTCTGTAAAGATTAGCTCGGCAGGGATGCCGTGTTGATACGATTTATAGAGAGTTTGATCCTGGCTCAGGACGAACGCTGGCGGCGTGCTTAACACATGCAAGTCGAACGAGAATCTGTGGATAGAGGATTCGTCCAATTGAAACAGAGGACAGTGGCGGACGGGTGAGTAACGCGTGAGGAACCTGCCTTTCAGAGGGGGACAACAGTTGGAAACGACTGCTAATACCGCATAATACATTGAGGTCGCATGGCTTTGATGTCAAAGATTTATCGCTGAAAGATGGCCTCGCGTCTGATTAGCTAGTTGGTGAGGTAACGGCCCACCAAGGCGACGATCAGTAGCCGGACTGAGAGGTTGA
>CAVGVB010000073.1:0-4800 GCA_963632705.1 bacterium
GCCACCTCTCCCAAAGGGAGAGGCAAGGGACGCTCACACACACGGTACATCAGAACGTGTGTAGGGGCGGGGCTCTGCCCCGCCCGTCTCTCCCTCCGTCATGGCCAAAGGACATGACACCTCCCTCACAGAGGGAGGCTTTGGGGTGCAATGGATAACAGACAAAGAGCGAGGGGAGACCCTCGCTCTTTTGTGTCAGGTGCTGTAATTTTCCAGGCGGATGTGGGCCTCGTAGTTGCTGATGCTGCGGGCGCAGGTCTCGTCCATCAGCGACAGCAGCGCGGAGGGCGTGCCCTGCACCCACACGCCGGTGAACTGAAGGCCGTTGTCCTGCACATCCCGCAGAAGCCGCTCATAATTGTGGGGCTCGTTGCCCATCATGGCCGCCGACTTGGCCACCGACGGGTGGTCGATGAGGCACTGGAGCATGGCTTCAAAGTGCTGCTGGAGTTCCGGACCGGTGGGGGCGGCATTATGGGGCAGCTCGAAGCCGGGATAGTCCGCTTCCAGCTCGTCACCGAAGCCGATGCCGGCGGGGGTCAGGGAGCAGAACAGGCTTTGGGGCGTGTACACGCCCTCGTTCCCCACCTTGCCGGAGAGGAAGGTCAGCTCGGGGTGGCGGGCCATCAGGGCGGCCAGCTCGTCCGATGACAGCCTATCGCTGAACCGGACGGCGGCGGTGACGGTGAGCTGGTCGCTCATGTCCGCCAGCGCCTGCTGGCAGTAGTCGGTGGGCGCGGCCTCCGTGCCGTCGGCGTTGAGGGTGGGGGTGAAATAGCCGATGAGGGCGTAGTGCAGGGGGCGCAGGTCACTGGCGCTGAGACGGCCCAGCGCGCCCAGCCGCAGCGTCAGGCCGGTGCGGACGCCGAAGCGGGTGCTGCCGGTGAGATCGGAGAATTGGAGGGACACGGTGTCCGTCATGAAGCCGGTGTGGGACAGGCTGCTGCCGACGTATGCGCCCAGGGGCATATACAGGCCGGTGAGGGCCGTCATGGCGGCGTCGAAATCCAGGTGATCGTCCGCGCTGCCGTACACCCGGCGGTTCAGCAGCGGCGACACCGCGCATTGCAGCAGCAGCAGCACCGCCAGCATGGCGGCGGCGGCCATGAGCACCGTGTTCCGGGTGCGGCGGCCCAGCCGCCGCTTTACCGCCTTCGTCTCCGATGCCGCCAGGGCGGTGTCCTCCGGCAGCTCCGGCAGCTCCCGGGCGGCGAAATAGTCCTCGATGAGCCGGTATTTTTCCAGCTCGCGCTCCACCAGCGCCGTCTCCTCGGCGGTGGCGGTGTTGCTCTGGTAGTGGGCAAATGCCGTTTCAAAATCCATAGCCATCCTCCTCCATATTCTGCCGCAGCCGCGTCCGGGCCCGGTGCAGCCGCTGGCGCACCGCGGCGGGGGTCATGTGCAGCGTGTCCGCCAGCTCTGGTGCGGTCAGGCGGGCGAAGCAGTGCAGCGTCAGCAGCTCCCGGTCGGCGTCGGGCAGGCGCTGCAGGGAACGGTACAGCGCTGCCGCGTCCTCGCGCTGCAGCAGCGCGCTCTCCGGGGTGTGGGTGTCCGCCTGCTCCGGCGGGTCGTCCGCCGAGAGGTGCTTCTGCCGCCGCTGGTGGTCGATGATCAGGTTGCGAAGCACCCGGAACAGCCAGCCGCGGAAGCTGGTGACCTCATCCGGCAGCGAAAGCCAGGCGCGGCAGAACGCCTCCTGCACCATGTCCTCCGCCAGGTGGCGGCTGCGGCACAGGCCTTGGGCGTACAGCAGCGCCGCGGCGTAGTAACGCCGGTACAGCGCCTCGAAAATGTCCTTGTCCATGCCGTCTCACCGCCTTTGCCTCTATAACGAACGAGGGGAGAATGTGTGACAGATAATTTGTCAGGCCCGCCACTGCAGCCAGCCGATGAGGAACAGGTGGGCGGGGTAGTAGAGGTAGAACAGCCACTTCATGGCGGCGTTCCAGCGGGGAGACGCGCCCCGCCGGCCGTTGTATTGCAGCAGGATGGGGATGGACAGCGCCACCGCCATCTGCAGCACGCCGTAGACCGCGTCCAGCGCCAGGGCGTACACGGCGGCGTACATGGCCACATAGGCCAGCATCCACGTCATCTGCGCCCGGGGATCGCCGCGGTTCGTGCCGAAGGCCAGGATGCACAGCGCGGCGATGCAGCTCCAGTCGCTGGGGAAGCTGACGGCGCAGATCAGCAGGATCAGCAGCACCTGCGTCCCGTGGGGGAGCTTTTTGCTGTTCACCACCCGGAGCATCACCAGACCCCAGGCCAGCGACCACATGACGCTGGTCTGGTTCAGCACGCTGCCGGAAGAGAAGGGGATGAACGACCGCCAGCCGGCGAAGTCCGCCGAGGCGAAGATGTAGGCGAAGTGAGACACCACCGCGAAGAGGAACATCCGCGCCGTGTATTTGCGGACGTCGTGGGTGTAATGATAGCCCTCCGCCACGAAGTAGCACATGATGGGGCAGGTGAGCCGCCCGATGAGGTGCATGAGCAGGGGCAGCACCTCCCGGGGGTAGCCGGGGAACAGCCACCAGGCCACATGGTCGATGGTCATGGCCGCGATGGCGATGAGCTTGATGGCGTTGGATGTGAGACCTTTTTTCATAGTCCGCCCTCCCGTTGAGTGTGGCTCTATTGTAGCAGATGAGGGCGGGGGAGCGCAATGGGGCAAAAAAAACGGCGAGAATAGTGAGATGTGAGAATTGGTTGGCAAAAAAGTTCAATAAAATTAAACTCTATATTGACAAATGAAAACTTGTAAGCTATACTAATTGACACAGGAGGCGATAATCATGAAATTTTCAGGCAAATGTCCCGTGTGCGGTGAGCAGCTCCGGCTGGCCCGGCTGACCTGCCCCGGCTGTAAAGCCGAATTTCCCACAGATGAGCCGCTGTCGCTGTATGAGCAGCTGACTGAAGAGCAGGCGCGGTTTTTGAGGGCGTTCCTCGTCTGCTCTGGGAGTTTGAAAGACGTACAGAAGAGGCTGGGCATCTCCTATCCTACGGCAAGGAAGCGGCTGAATGATTTGCTGCTGGCATTGGGGCTGTCCGACGAATGTGGGATGGATGAGAGAGAAGAAACGGAAAATGAGGAGGTCACTATGGGTATTTTTAAAAATACAAATCCGAATAGTACAAAGGCGTCTGATATTATCCGGGAGAAGCTGTGCGAGAATGGCGGCAGAGCCACAGTTTATTCCGTTACCGGCAAGCCGTATATCATCCGGGCCGCCAATGATGGCCGCACTTTTTTGTGCAATGAGCTTCCTGCCAGCCAGACGTTTACATATAATGTATTTGATGTGATCGTGGAGCTGCTGCTCGGTCAGGATGGAGCTGCCCGCAAGGGGAATGGCCGCAACTACGCCCTGGGGGAGGGGGACTGCACATTGGACACTGTGGTAGGTGCCATCGGCAAGAATTACTTTGGAGCGACTGAGGGGAAATATGTCTTTGATCCCGTGTTTGTGCTGGCATCGGTGCTGGACTGGGCAGGGATCGCACACAACGAGCGCGGGTATCTGCGGCTGACTGCGGAGTATCTCGCCAAGGTGCAGCGGTGAAAGCAGTGTGATCTCTTTTCTGCTGTTGGTCGTTGTATTGACCGCCATAAAGCTGTTCGGCAGGAATGACTATTGAGGTACACAGAGGGACAATGCTGAAAATCTCTCCCTCCGTCACGACCTTTGGCCGTGACACCTCCCTCGCAGAGGGAGGCGAGGACGAGGCGCCACCGAGGGATAGGGGAGCAAAAAGCGGCCCGGGGCAAAAAAAGACGCCGCTCCAGAAGGAGCGGCGCAAGCGGGTGGGATATTGGAAAGCCTCCGAGGACTATACTACACCATGTCCCGGGCCTTGTAAATAGGAGGTTTTGTCGAACCAGCGCGAGTTTTGGCGAAAGTGGACGCTCCCGTCAAATTCACGAATGATTTGTGAACTTTTTACAAATCTTTGCAAAACATCTTTTCAACTGTGTGGATATTTGCTATAATCCTGTCAAGGATGAGGGGATATCCCTCCCCGACCCTTACGCACTGACCGTACTGACGAAAGGAGCAAGCACTATGAAGTTCACATTCGCCTGTAAGAAGATCTCCCTCAACGACTCCATCAAGGAATACGCCGAAAAGAAGATCAGCAAGCTGGATAAGTATTTCCCCGAGGAGGCAGACGCCTTTGTGACCTTTGCCGTGGAGAAAAAGAACCGCTGTGTGGTGGAGCTGACCATCCGCAGCAGCAACGGCACGTTGTTCCGGGCGCAGACGGAGGACCCTGACGGCGATATGCGTAGCGCCATCGACGAGGCTGTCAGCTTCATCGACCGCCGCATCCGCAAGAACAAGACGCGTCTGGCCAAGAACCTGCGGCCCGATGCACTGGTCTCCCCCGTTCCCGCCGAGTTCGACGTGGTGGAGGACAACGACTTCGATGTCATCCGCACCAAGCGCTTCGCGGTCAAGCCCATGACCAGCGACGAGGCCATTCTGCAGATGAACCTGCTGGGGCATTCGTTCTATGTGTTCCGCAACATTGAGACGAACAACGTCTGCGTGGTCTATCACCGCAACAACGGCGGGTATGGCCTGATCGAGACGGAGGAGTAATAGATGGATACTGAAAAGGCCGCCTGCGGGCGGCCTTTTTTTTCGTGTCCGGTGGGGGAGTCTGTCTCCGACGGGGTGCTTCCTATTTCTTTTTGTCTCCGACGGGTTACTTTCTTTCCCGAAAGAAAGTAACCAAAGGACGGTTTAAGAAAAGGGGGATTTCGATTTCCCCCTTTTCTTAAAAATCTTTTCC
>CAVGVB010000074.1:0-4688 GCA_963632705.1 bacterium
AGCATGATGCCGGAGATGATGATGGCGGCCATGCCGATGAAGTAAGCGGAGGTGGACACCCAGGCGCTGCCGCCGAAGATCGCGCCGGCGATCATGGCGATGAAGGGGACCTTCGCGCCGCAGGGGATGAACGTGGTGGTCATGATGGTCATACGACGGTCACGTTCGTTTTCGATGGTACGGGAGGCCATGACGCCGGGGATGCCGCAGCCCGTGCCGATGAGCATGGGGATGAAGCTCTTGCCGGACAGGCCGAACTTACGGAAGATACGGTCCAGAACGAAGGCGATACGGGCCATGTAGCCGCAGGCCTCCAGGAATGCCAGCAGCAGGAACAGCACCAGCATCTGGGGCACGAAGCCCAGCACCGCGCCCACACCGGCGACGATGCCATCCAGGATCAGGCCGCTGAGCCACTCAGCCGTGCCGGCGGACTCCAGCAGGTTGCCCACCAGAACGGGGACACCGGGGACCCACACGCCGTAATCAGCGGGGTCGGGCTCGTCGCCGATCTCAGCCAGCGTAGCCATAGCGTCCTCGTAGTCGGCCATGGTAGCGGTCTCGGTCTCGACGGCCAGGGTCTCCTCGTCCTCCACGTCGTAGGTGAAGGTGCCGTCGGCGGCCAGTGCGCCGTTCTCCTCGATGTAGGCGTCGTAGCCGTCCACGATCAGGGAGGCATCGCCGTACTCCTCGGCCACCTCGTTGTACTCGGCAGAGCCGATGCCGAACAGATGCCAGCCATCGCCGAACAGGCCGTCATTGGCCCAGTCGGTAGCGGCAGAACCCACGGTGACCATGGAGATGTAATACACCAGGAACATGACCAGCGCGAAGATGGGCAGGCCCAGCCAGCGGTTGGTCACGATGCGGTCGATCTTATCGGAGGTGGACATCTGGCCGGCGTTCTTTTTCTTGTAGCAGGCCTTGATGATCTCGGCGATGTAGACGTAGCGCTCGTTGGTGATGATGCTCTCGGCATCGTCGTCCAGCTCCTTCTCGGCGGCCTTGATGTCGGTCTCGATATGGGCCATGGTCTCGGCGGGGATCTTCAGCTGATCCAGCACCTTATCGTCGCGCTCGAAGATCTTGATGGCGTACCAGCGCTGCTGCTCCTCGGGCAGACCGTGCACGGCGGCCTCCTCGATGTGGGCGATGGCGTGCTCCACCGGGCCGGAGAAGGTGTGCATGGGGACGGTCTTGGTGGACTTGGCGGCCTCGATGGCGGCCTCGGCGGCCTCCATGACGCCCTCGCCCTTCAGGGCGGAGATCTCCACGATCTTGCAGCCCAGCTCGCGGCTCAGCTCCGGAACGTTGATCTTGTCGCCGTTCTTGCGGACCACGTCCATCATGTTGATGGCGATGACAACGGGGATGCCCAGCTCGGTCAGCTGGGTGGTCAGGTAGAGGTTACGCTCCAGGTTCGTGCCGTCGATGATGTTCAGGATGGCGTCGGGGCGCTGGGTGATCAGGTAGTTACGGGCCACCACTTCCTCCAGGGTGTAGGGGGACAGGGAGTAAATGCCGGGCAGGTCCATGATGGTGACATCATCATGCTTCTTCAGCTTGCCCTCTTTCTTCTCTACGGTAACGCCGGGCCAGTTACCCACGAACTGGTTAGAGCCGGTCAGCGCGTTGAACAGGGTGGTCTTGCCGGAGTTGGGGTTGCCTGCCAACGCGATCTTGATCTGTTTGTCCATATTGTCTCTCCTTTCGGTTAATCTTGACTAACCTTCATTCACAAAAAATCATTCAACCTCGATCATTTCGGTGTCGGCCTTCCGCAGGCTCAGCTCGTAGCCGCGGACGGTGACCTCCATGGGGTCGCCCAGAGGGGCTACCTTGCGGACGTAGACCTCCACGCCCTTGGTGATGCCCATGTCCATGATGCGGCGCTTCACAGGGCCTTCCCCGTGGAGCTTGACGACCTTGACGGTTTCGCCGATCTTGGCTTCACGCAATGTTTTCATGCTTCATCTCTCCTTTTATGTAATGTTTTTTGATCAGACCATGATCTTGCGGGCCATCTCTTCACTGATGGCGACGCGGGACTCCTTCACCTTGACGATGACGTTGCCGCCCAGGGCGGACACCACCGTGGCGCTGCCGCCGGCCACAAAGCCCAGGTCCTCCAGGTGCTTGCGCACCTCCGGCGAACCGCCCACCTTGCGGATGAGCTGCTCCGTGCCGATGTCAGCCAATGTCAACGGCATCATACGCTTCCTCCTTTCAGCGGTTAGTGCTCACTAACCGTCTGTGTGAAAAAAGTGGTTTGAAAGGCAAACGTGCCGAAGCAATGGTTAGCCTTATCTAACCAATGTGCAGTTTAGTATCTTTAACCCCGTTTGTCAATAGGGAAAACAAAAATTTCCCGTGGGGCTTGCAAATTTGGTTAAAGTATGCTAACCTGTATTTGACCCTAAGGGGAAAGTTGGTGATTTTTCATGCAGATACTGAGGGCCTCCGAGGATTACCTGGAGACGATGCTGATGATGCAGCAGCAGCACGGATACATCCGCTCCATCGACGTGGCGGACCACCTGGGCGTGACGAAGCCCAGCGTGACCTACGCCACCAAACGGCTGCGGGAGAACGGCTATATTACCATGGATAAGGACGGCCTTATCACCCTGACGGACAGCGGCATGGCCATTGCGACCAGTATGCTGGACCGGCATCACACGCTGACGCGATTTCTGATGGCGCTGGGCATCGACGCCGAGACGGCGGAGACGGACGCGTGCAAGATAGAGCACGACATCAGCGAAAAGACGTTTGAGGCCATCTGCGCCCACGCGAAGGACCATCTGTGAACGCATATACGCAAAAAAGAACCGCCCGAGGGCGGTTCTTTTTTTGTCCGTGCGGCTGAGCATGGCCGCAGCGGGTAAAGGGGTAACAATCAGTTGAAAGCTACGGTCTTACCGTAGAAATCTGCCACAACACAGGTGCTGTCCAAACTGCCAAAGGTATTGTTATTTTTAACCGCTTCGGCAAGTGCCTTTGCAGCCTCATTCACCGGGTCAGTATCATTGGGAGCAAGTTTGGTGTCCGCCCAGATTTTGAAAGCCGCACGATTATCTTTGTCAGTACCATAAGAGTTGAACTTGTTGTCTTCCACAGTTATGGATTTTGCCGCAGTCACAGCCGTTCCATCACCGTAGCCCTGTACGCCAATGGCATGCTTCACGATATTGTCAAAGGTGTTATTGGTCACGGTCAAATTATAGTCTGTAATATTGGGAATAACGTAGACACCATACTTTGTCACACTACCGCCGCCAAGGTCTCCGCCGGTCAAAGCATTATTATTCACAACAATGTTATCGCAGCTGACATTGGTCTTGATCTTGATAGAACCGGCAGTATTGTCTTCGGCAACAACATTCTTATCAGAGACAGTTATGTCGAGAACGTTCGTTACCTCAAAGCCCTTGACTGTCAGGGTGCTGTTGTCCAAATCGACCTCTTGTTCAATACTGGAATTCACATAGTCGATGGAGGAAATCTGCAGAGAGTCAAATTTTGCGCCGGTCATTCCGATAAGCGTGACATTCTCTTTATCGGTGATGACAAAATGCTGATCGCCATAATTGCCCGCCGCAAAGAAATATGTGGTGTTGGCCTCGAACGGAGACGGAATGGTGTTGGGAGTTACAGTCACGACGCTGGGATACTGAGCGTCCCTATCGTATTGATCGTCGTTGCTGTCGTACTCGCCGACGGCCTGGGTGGCCTTGAGGGTAATGGCGATGCCATCGATCTTCTCGTTCATGTAAGTATTGCCGGCGGTCTCCTGCATCTTGCCGCTGATGGTCAGGATGGCAGCGCTTTCAGTGTTGGCCGTTGCCGCATTCAGAACGTGCTCACTGCCAATGACAAACTCATCGTTGCCCAGTTTCATCGTCCAGGTGATGACCTCGTTCAGCTTGGCGCTGCCCTTGATGCCGGTGATCTCGATCTTGTACTTCAGGTTCAGGTTTCCGTTGTTAACGACCTTCAGTGCGGGCAGGCTGTACGTTCCGCCCGGCTCCCACAGGATGTCAGCGTTCTGTTTGACCGTGCCATCCGCCTGTTTCTGCAGAAAGCTCAGGGTCTTGCCCTCTGCACTGACCCAGTCTTCGCCATCCTTCATCAGCAGCTGGACATCCAGGTTACCGGCTTCGATCTTGTTGACACTGGTGCTGGCCGTGTCGGTAAACCACGCGAACGTAGTGCCCACCAGCATGACCACGCACATGACCAGCGCCATGACGCTGGTCAGCAGCGCCCGTTTGGTTTGCTTGTGACTATTCATGCCTGTGTACCCCTTTGTTAAAATTTACAGTCAGGTGCAGGTATTCTTTGTCCATCAGAACAAAGAATGAAGCGCCCATGGGCGCTTCTGCCCCAATCTGCATCGGTAGGTTGAGTATAGCACCGTGTTTCCGAAACTGCAAGCGCAGGCGGGGAAATTTTTTACATTTCGGTGGGTTGGACAAATATTTTCGGTGAAATTGGGCGAAATGGCGAAAGATAAGGGCATCGCCCGCCCTTGGCCCCCTCTGGGAGGGGGCTGTCGGCGAAGCCGACTGGGGGAGAGAGATCCTTATGGCGTCTCTCCCTCCGTCAGCGCAAAGCGCTGACACCTCAGCTACGCTTCGCCGCACAACCCAGTGTGAGCACTGGGCCGCCTCGCAGAGGGAGGCAAG
>CAVGVB010000075.1:0-4457 GCA_963632705.1 bacterium
CGCATCGTTTGTTCTTCTCCGTGCCATAGCCGCTCCGTTCATGACATAATTATTAGTTTGACGAGCTGCTGTCAAAAATGTCCAGCGCATCGTCAAAATCACAGTGGTAGAGTAGCACATTTCGCGGATAAAGTCAAGCAAACACAACAATTTCACGCGACAAGACAGAGCCGGTCCGTTGTATTTTGAACCGGCTCTTCCAGTCATATCCATTTCACGCCTCGCGGTCATGGCCGCGGGGCGTTGCTATGCCACGCTTCCTGCCGAAGAGCGTGAAATAATAATTATGCCCACCCGCTGAGTAGGTTGAGTCTGTCCAGCTGGCGGGCGCTTTCTTTTGCCGTGGACAGGAGATATATCCGCGTGGTCTCGATGCTGCTGTGGCCCAGCACGTCCGCCAACCGCACCACGTCCCGGCAGGCGGCGTAAAATGTCCGGGCGAACAGCCCCCGCAGGTTGTGGGGAAACACCTTGCTCCGTGACACCCCGGCGCTTTCGCACAGCTTCTTCATCTCCGACCAGATGAATTTTCTCGACAATCCGTTTCCGTTTCGCGTTAGGAATATCTGCCCCTGGCGGATGTTCCTCTTTTTTGCGTATTTCAGCAGCTTGCGGCACAGTTTTGTGGGCAGCAGGATGGTTCTGATCTTGCCCTTCAAGGCGATCTCCGCCACGCCGTCCCGGGCGGTCTCTACGGTGATGTATTGCAGCTCACTGACCCGGATGCCGGTGGCGCAAAGCGTCTCCAGGAGCAGCAAAAGCCGTGCGTCGCCCCGGGCTTGGGCGGCCTCCAGCAGCCGCTGGTACTCGGCGCGGGTCAGCTCCCGCTCCGCCTTGCGGAACATCTGCCGCTGAAGCCGCAGGTAACGCACCTTGCAGTCTTCTCGGCCCAAGCACACGAGCAGCTTGTTCACCGCCGCCAGCATGGCGTTGACGCTGACGGGGCGGTAGCCCTGCTCCAGCAGCGAAACTTTCCAGCCCGCCGCCAGCTCCTTCGTTACCGCCCGGCCCTCCAGCCACGAGGTGAATTTCCTCGCTGCCCGCAGGTACGCCTCGATGGTGGAAGATTCCCGCTCCTCCCGCCGCAGATACCCAGCAAACCGCGTCAACTCCTTCTCCGTGATCTCCAGCTTTTTCTGCATATCCATACCCTCCCGGTCATTTTTGAGTATTGTAGCAGGCGGGAGGGGATGTTGGCAAAAGCGGGAAAGTATTTCTTGTTCGCGCTACATATCCCCATAATACCGGCGAGCAGCGTGGTCTTTTCCTCGTTAATGGCATAGCTTACCCGTTTGTCCAGCCGGTCACGGACAGCGATGATCTTCGTGATGTTCATATCAGAGGTGTTTCACCACCTGCCATAGCATCTGCTGCATCGTCTTGATATGCTCTATATCCTCTATACGGACAAAACCGCTGGCATTGGCGACCTTGGCGATCTGATTGATATTTGCGGCCATACCGGACATCTGACGCAGCAGTTCCGTCAATTCATCAGGCGGACGGCGGCGTAATTCCGTACCCATAATAAGACTGCGGATCACCGGTTCCATTTTTAGACCAGTATCCGCAGAAAGCCGTTTCAAGTGTGCGTGCTCTGCATTGTCCAGCCGCAGGGAAACGCGCTTTGCAATTTCTCTCATGTGTTCTGCTCCTTCCATTTTGGCGGGGTCTTAGGGGGCTTGCCCCTTAACAAGCGCATTTTGCTGTCAAAATGCTATGCTTGCCAGGACAGCGGCGCTCCGCACCGCGTCCTGCAATACCTGCCGAAAAAGAAATCGGCGGGCTTCGCCGCGCTGTGCGTCACGCCGACACCGCAGCAAGGGCGGGAAGTGCATCACTTCCCGCCCCTGTAGGTTCTTCACTTATCAGCTGTAGATCAAATCGCTCAACACCAGTTCCTCCGCGCTTTCCGCAAGCAATTCGTCTGCCCTTGACTTCGTGCCAACTTGGCACGAAGTCAAATCTATACGCGCTCCCTGCCGTTTCATGGCGTCCAGCTTCAGCTTGTACGCCTTGGCTTTCTCGCTGGGCAGCAGGTTTTCGCGGTTGATGTTGTAATCCACCACCAGGATATCCGCGTCCTCGTCGCTGTAATCCCGCACGATGACTGGGCGGGTGTTCAGCCCCACCACCTTGGCGCAATAGTCGCGCCGGTGGCCGGAGATGATCTCATACCCGCCCTCGCTGCGGGGGCGGACGATCAGCGGCTCGGCAATGCCGGTGCGCTCGATGCTGTCCATCAGCCGCACCAGATCGGCACTGGGGCGGTCTACGGAGTAGGGCTGCCGCGCATAGGGAAGCACCTGCTCCGCAGGCACGATCTGCACACGTTCCTGCCGATCGGCTTCGCGTTCAAAATCCGTTTTGAACAGGTCATCGTACCTGGTCAGCTCTATGCCGTTTAACTTGCGGGCCAAGCTGCAACACCTCCTTCGTCAGCGCAATATACACCCTTCTGATTTGCCAGTGCAATGGTTTTCAAAAGCATACCTCCATTTCGTGCAACAAAGTAAGAGCCTTCTGGCTCTTACTTTACTATTGATTTGCCTTTAAGTGCGGAAAAATTGTGTTTCTACATATTTTTCTTGACTTAACGTTCTGCAACGGCTAAACTGTCAATGAGGTGATCTGCATGAAACGCAAAGTCGAAACGCAGCTTATGGCGTGGAAAAACAAGTCCTCTGATCGCCAGCCTTTATTGGTCAATGGGGCCAGACAGGTAGGCAAAACATATATTCTTCGCAAATTCGGAGAGGAACAATTCAAGAATGTGGTCTACGTCAATTTGGAAACAAACCT
The DNA here is from genome assembly GCA_963632705.1 of bacterium. Lineage (GTDB taxonomy): Bacteria > Bacillota > Clostridia > Oscillospirales > Oscillospiraceae > Vescimonas. The sequence goes on from CAVGVB010000075.1 coordinate 2,803, forward strand.
GACCATCGCCTCCTACTTCAACGATAATATTGCCCCTGAGCGTCTGCTGCGCTATTTGGAAGCCTCCACCGGCGAACGCATTATCGCAGGAGAAACGCTTATCTTCTTTGATGAGATTCAGTCCTGTGAACGTGCGCTGACATCGCTGAAGTATTTTTGTGAGGAAACTCCGGAATTTCACATTGCAGCGGCAGGCAGCCTATTAGGCGTCGCCATCAACAGACAGCACTATTCTTTCCCTGTGGGAAAGGTCGAAACGATCACCATGTATCCTCTGGATTTTGAGGAATACCTATGGGCTCGCGATAAGGAGTTCCTCGCTTCGGAAATACGTTCCGCCTTTGAAGCGATGACCGCCCTGCCTGACGCACTCCATGCGGAGGCAACTGAGCTGTATCGTGAGTACCTGCTGATCGGCGGTATGCCCGCCAGCATCAACGCCTTCCTTAGAAGCGGCAGCTTTTTGGATGTCTCCCTGGTGCAGAATGAAATACTGGACAACTACATCGCGGATATGGCCAAGTACGCCAGTAACGCCGACAGCGTGAAGATACGCGCCTGTTACAATTCCATTCCGGCGCAGTTGGCAAAGGACAACCGCAAGTTCCAGTACAAGGTCGTACAAAAAGGCGGCAGTGCCTCCCTGTTTGGTGCATCCATCGAATGGCTGTATCTGGCGGGGGTCGTGCTGAAATGTCAGCGCATCAGTCAGGCATTTGAGCCCATCTCTGTATATGCGGACTTGTCGGCTTTTAAGCTATACATGGGAGACGTGGGACTTTTGACTGCAAAGTCCGGTCTTTCCCAACAGACCGTTTTATCCGGCGAGGGAAACACCTTCATGGGTGCTGTCACGGAAAACTATGTAGCACAGCAGTTGGCCGCAAATGGGTATGATCTCTATTATTGGGAAAGCAACAACACCGCCGAACTGGACTTCGTTCTGCAAAAGGGAAATCAAGTCACGGCCATTGAGGTCAAGAAGGGCGAACACGTCCGTTCCCGCAGTCTCAATCTGTTCATCGGCACCTATCATCCCTTCTGTGCGATACGTCTGTCCCTTAAGAACTTTGGGGAAAAGGATGGTCTGAAGTCTGTCCCTCTGTACGCAGCCTTCTGCATCTGACGCTCATCCAAACCAGATCATTCCGAAAATAGCTGTCCGGCAATTTGTGCCGGACAGCTATTTCACTATCCGCTTCCACCGCTGAGATCATGGCCCACCATCAGGGCATAGTGATTATCCATGGTCAGCGGCGCATTATACAGCGCGGTCAGCAGGCATTGCTTCACATGGCGCACCTCTGTGGTGTTCTCGTTGATCCGATCCAGCACATACAGCAGATGCGCGCCGGTCAGCTTCAGCAGCCTTGCACGCACTATCTCTGCTGGCAGTTCTTCTCCCGCCACGCGAATGGTGGGCTTTGTGGAACACACGGTATCCAGCATCAACCCCACCAGCTCATCCAGCCGCCCGCAATCAACCTCGGTGTAACCGACGAGATAATCGTAGTCCACATTGGCCAAGATCTGCTCCCTGCAACTATCTCTCCGTTCCAACTCATTCTCCTGCGTAGTCTTACTCTCTTGAGGGATGGAAGGGAAGCCTGCAAATAAAAAGTCAAGCCCCAAGCAGGACTTGACCTAAGAAAAAT
>CAVGVB010000076.1:0-4387 GCA_963632705.1 bacterium
TCCACCATGGAGATGACGGCGCTGTCCGACACCTGGGTGGTGCGGATCAGCGGCGTGACACCGTGTTCGTTCAGCACCCGCAGAATGTCCTTGTCAAAGCCCATGGAGGGCATGAGAAACTCCTGCCCGTTGAAGAACTCGATGGGGAACGCATCGTCTCCGTCGGGATAGTCCGGCGGCAGGATGGCCAGCAGCTCATCGTCCCGCAGGGGCGTCCAGGCCAGCGTGTTGTAGTCCTGACGGCTGGCGAAGCACATATCCACCCGGTCCTCCAGCACCCAGCGGTACACCTCGTCCACGCTGCCCATCTGAATGTCCACCGTCACGTCCGGGTGCTCCCGGCGGAATTGCTGGATCACCTCCGGCAGCCAGTGCCGGGCGATGGACTCATAGGCCGCCACCCGGACGCTGTCCTCCTTGTGGGAATTGATCAGGGAGATCTCCCGCTCCAGGGCGGCGCTGCCGGCCAGGCAGTCCCGCACCAGCGGGAAAATGCGCTGGCCCGCCGGGGTCAGCTGTACGCCGGAGCGGCCGCGGACCAGCACGGTAAAGCCGATGTCCTTTTCCAGACTGTTCATCATGTGGGTCAGGCCGGATTGGGTATAGCCCAGCTGCTCCGCCGCCCGGGTGAAGCTGCCCAGCTCCACCGACACCACAAGGGCCTCCAATTTCTTCGTATCCACAGGCGTCCTCCTGTATGATAATATTTCATGTTTGTATTATACCCTGCAAACGGCGCGGCGGCAATGGCATTTATGCCCATATTTTACGGTCTGAAACGGCGTCCGGCATACACGGAACGATATATCTATGACATTTCTTCATATAAATATGCAGCATTGTCACTTTACATTTGGCCCGGGAACGTGTACCCTAACAATAGTAGTTCGTACACATGAATTGCTTTTCCTTTCTATCCTCAAATCGTCAGGCAGCCGCACCACTGTGCGGCTGTCGGCACGAGGGGATGTGTGCTGTTTTCACCTCATCAAACAGGAGAGCGCCGGGAGCCGACCGGCGCTCTTTCTGTTGTTATGGCATGAGGGTATAACTTCTTTGTTGCGTAGGGCGGTGAAATCGGGTATAATGTGAAAAAACCGTGGAAGGAGGCAGGCTATGCGGACACTGTATCACGGCAGCCGGGTGACGGTCGAACAGCCGGAAATACGCATTCAGAAGTTCCATAAGGACTTCTATTGGGGCTTCTACTGCACAGAGTATGAGACGCAGGCCGTCCGCTGGGCTACACGGTTCGGCAGCGGCATCGTGAACGTCTACCGGTTCGAAGAACAGCCGGGACTGTCGGTCAAGCGTTTCCCGGAGATGAGCGATGAGTGGCTGGACTTCATCGTGGCCTGCCGCAGCGGTGTGCCCCATGATTACGACATCGTGGAAGGGCCGATGGCCGACGACACCATCTTCAACTACGTGCAGAGCTATACGGATGGCGAGATCAGCCGCGCCGCCTTCTGGGAGCTGGCACGGTTCAAGCATCCCACCCATCAGATCAGCTTCCATACCGCCAGAGCGCTGGCCGCGCTGACCTTCGAGAGGAGTTACGAGGTACATGTGTGAACGAAACCACAGCGGACTGTTCTTCACCTGCGCTTTGGTGGAGCAGCTGGGCCGTGACCTGAAACTGAAACGCTGCGACGTGGTAAAGGCGTTGGGCTTACAGGGTGTGCAGATGGTCTTGGGCCATGCCGATGTGTTCCACTGCGAGCCTATCGAGAAGGTGTCCGACGATATGCAGAAGCACTTTGCTCTGCCCCACGGCCAGTTCGATAACGTGGCGGCGGCCAGGTACGCTGTGCCGGATGTATGGACGATTGGCAAGGTTTACGCCCGCCTGATCGAGGACGTGTCCGGACAGGATGATGCGGCGGAAACGCTGGTGGCTGTATATACCTCGTGGATCGATGAAAAGCTCTGCGATTACAACTCCTCGTTCTACTATCAGTCCCGTGACTACATCGCGGAATGCTACCGCGCCGGTCATGTGATCGACGCATAGAAATGGGCCTCTGATGCGCTGACATCAGGGGGCCTTTTTCACCGCTGAAGGGAAAAAATAAGGGAAAACTGAAATTTTGAGCATAAGAAAAACCTCGTAACCAGCATGGTTACGAGGTTTTCATCTGGAGGTGACACCCGGATTTGAACCGGGGAATGAGGGTTTTGCAGACCCTTGCCTTACCACTTGGCTATGTCACCGTGTCAGCGAAAGCCATTATACAATACGGCGGGTGTCTTTGTCAAGCATGAATTTCGCCATCCGAAACCAAACCCGCCCCCGCAAAGCGCAAAACGGCCCGCCCGAACGGGTGAGACCAACCCTACCATACCACGCCGGGAGGCGAAGCGCAAGAGAAAGTTTCAGATCCCGGCCAATTTCTCTGATTTTCTCCATAATGCCCGCAAATGGGGCGCAAATATCCACGTTTTGCCGCATTGACAGCGCCGCCGGCCGGGTGTAGTATCGGAACATATTTTTTATAGGGAGATGGCGGGGATGAAGTACATTTTTGTGACAGGCGGCGTGGTGTCCGGGCTGGGCAAGGGCATCTGTGCGGCGTCGCTGGGACGGCTTCTGAAGCAGTGCGGCCTGCGGGTGCGAAATCAGAAATTCGATCCGTACCTGAACGTTGATCCGGGGACGATGAGCCCCTACCAGCACGGCGAGGTGTTCGTCACCGACGACGGCGCGGAGACGGACCTGGACCTGGGCCACTACGAGCGGTTCGTGGACGAAGCGCTGACCGGGGAGAGCTCCGTATCCTCCGGCAAGATCTTCTGGTCGGTGCTGAACCGGGAGCGGCAGGGCGGCTATCTGGGCGGCACGGTGCAGATCATCCCCCACATCACCGACGAGATCAAACGCCGGCTCTACGCCATGGACGACGGCCACACCGACGTGGTCATCGCGGAGATCGGCGGCACGGTGGGCGACATCGAGAGCCAGCCCTATCTGGAGGCCATCCGCCAGGTGGCGGCGGAGCAGGGCCGGGAGAACGTGCTGTTCATCCATGTGCCGCTGATCGTGGCCATCCCCGGCAGCGGCGAGCTGAAGAGCAAGCCCACCCAGCACTCCGTGAAGGAGCTGCTGAGCGTGGGCATCCAGCCGGACGTGCTGGTGTGCCGCACCGACAGTCCGCTGCCCCAGGACGTGCGGGATAAGATTGCCCTGTTCTGCAACGTGGAAAAGGACTGCGTCATCTCCAACCTCACCGCCTCCACACTGTATGAAGTGCCGCTGCTGCTGGAGAAGGAGGGCCTGTGCCGCGTGGTGTGCCGCAAGCTGGGCCTTGGCAGCGGCCAGCCGGACATGAGCCACTGGCATGAGCTGGTGGAGCGCATCCACCACGCCGCCCAGCGCCATGTGACCATCGGTCTGGTGGGCAAGTACACGGAGCTGCACGACGCCTATCTCAGCGTGGTGGAGGCGCTGTTCCACGCCGGTACGGCCTGCGGCGCGCAGGTGGACATCCGTTGGGTGGACAGCAGTGAGCTGACGGTGGACAACGCGGCGGAAAAGCTGGCGGGCTGCGCCGGTATCTTAGTCCCCGGCGGCTTCGGCGACCGGGGCATCGAGGGCATGATCCTGGCGGCGCAGTACGCCCGGGAAAACGGTGTGCCGTATTTCGGCATCTGCCTGGGCATGCAGATCGCGGTCATCGAATTCGCGCGCCACGGCGCGGGCTGGGCCGACGCCCACAGCGCCGAGTTCTCCTCCACCACCGCCCACCCTGTCATCGACCTGATGCCCGATCAGGTGGGCGTCACAGACAAGGGCGGCACGATGCGGCTGGGCAAATATCCCTGCGCCCTGGCGGAGGGCAGCCGCGCCCGGACGGCCTACGGCGAGGACCTGATCTGGGAGCGTCACCGCCATCGCTATGAGTGCAACAACACCTTCCGCCCGGAGCTGGAGGCGGCGGGTCTGCGGATCGCCGGCACGTCCCCGGACGGACGGCTGGTGGAGGTGGTGGAGCTGCCGGACCATCCCTGGTACGTGGGCTGCCAGTTCCACCCGGAGTTCAAGAGCCGCCCCGACCGTCCCCATCCGCTGTTCACCGGCTTTGTGGCCGCCGCGCTGGAGAAGAAATAAGCCCCCTCCCGCGGGCGGGGTAGAACCCCGCCCCTACGCGCTGTCTACCGATAGCGTGCACATCATTTGTGCGGCGCGATGAGGTCATCGCGCCCCTTGTCTCCCTTCGTAGGGGCGGACGACCCTGTCCTCCCGTGTTCCGCGCCCGCAGGCGCGGCCTTGCCTCCCTCTGCGAGGGAGGTGGCAACGCGAAGCGTTGACGGAGGGAGAGCCGTAATACGCAATTTCTCTCCCCCAGTCGGCTTCGCCGACAGCCCCCTCCCAGAGGGGGCCAAGAAA
>CAVGVB010000077.1:0-3201 GCA_963632705.1 bacterium
TAAAATCAAGGGATTCCGGTCAGGGAGCTACCGAGTAGCGACCACGATTTCGAGTGCGGACCCTTCAACCACTTGGGTACATCTCCATATTCGGTTTTGCGTAGAATGATTTAAAAATTGTGTGCGCAAAAGTGTAGAAAAAGCGTAGAAGAAGTGCACAGCAGAAACGTAGAAGAGCCGCAAAGCCAGTGATACCAACGCTTCCGAGAACGCGCTGAAATAAGACCGACACGGTTTCGAGTCAGCCCCGTTATGACCACTTCGATACCGCTGCATACCAAAACATCATACCACACTTTTTGCCGCTGTGCAACACCCTGGGATGCAATTCTTCCACACAAAGAGATCCGCTTTCACGCTTACTCTTGCAAAATGATTTGAAATATGGTATGTTTGACTCCGGCGGTATACGCCAAATTACTTTTTGAAAGTTCGGACGCGAACTGGCATTTGCCGCGGCGGCAAGCAAAAACACCCCGGACACGCAAAAAGCGATAGGAGGAGATCTCAATGAAAAAACTCTCTGCACTTATTTTGGCGGTACTGATGCTGGCAGCAGTGCTGTGCGGCTGCGGCAAGGACGCCGCTGCGCCCGCCCCCAGCAATGATAACACCGTTTCGACCTCTGACACGGGAGAGAACGGCGAGAAGGGCGACAAGGCCGATGTGTCCTCCAGCCTGCCCACGACCTATGAGATAGCGGCAACAGACCCGCATTACATCATCGCAACGCCGGATTGGCACGCCGAGGGCTATGGCTGCGGCTTTGCACTGACCGAAAATGGGAATAACCAATACGCCATCGTGGCAGCCTGCGGCTATGCCGCGGAGGACGCCCCGTTGGAGGAGGCTTTTGCGGCGCTGTACAACGACACCTTCAACGGCATCCTGATGCAGAATTACCGCGCAAAATACGCACAGGTCACTCCTGAGACCACAGAAGCGAAACTTGCCGACGGCAGCGCCGCGCTGCTGTTTGACGGCATTCAGACCGCGGATGATTACGGCACGGAGCTGAACTGCCCGATCTACGGCTATGGCTTCAGCTGCGACGGCGTACCCTTTATCGTGGCGTACATCGTTATGGATGAGTCGGCGGCGGACGATGCCAAGCGCGCCGAGATGAAGGGCTACGTGGATGAGATGATAAATACTGTTCGCGCGGCACAGTAGGACAAATGCGATGAAAACAGAGCGCCTGTGTAAAAAGCAGGCGCTTTGTTTTATGCGGTGGGTTTCTGTTGACGTTTTCCGGGTTTTCGGGTAGAATAGAACAAAATGGAGCAATAGGCAAGTTTTCAGATACAGCGAGGTAAACGGCATGGCAAACGGATTTATCGACAAGGCGCGGATCACCGTACGGGCCGGCAACGGCGGCAACGGCGCGGTGGCGTTCCATCGGGAAAAATATATCGCGGCGGGCGGCCCGGACGGCGGCGACGGCGGCAACGGCGGCTCGATCATCCTGAAGGTGGACGACAATATGTCCACGCTGATGGACTTCCGCTACAAGCGCAAATATGTGGCCGGCAACGGCGTGGACGGACAGGGCGGACGCAAGACCGGCAAGGACGGCGAGAGCCTGACCATCCGCGTGCCCCGGGGCACGCTGGTGCGGGACGCGGAGAGCGGCGACATCATCAAGGATATGTCCGACGACGCGCCCTATGTGCTGTGTAAGGGCGGCCGGGGCGGCTGGGGCAACCAGCATTTCGCCACCCCCACCCGGCAGGTGCCCCGCTTTGCCAAGGCGGGCTTGCCCGGCGAGAGCCACGACGTGGTGCTGGAGCTGAAGCTGCTGGCGGATGTGGGGCTGGTGGGCTTCCCCAACGTGGGCAAGTCCACGCTGCTCAGCGTGGTCAGCAAGGCACATCCCAAGATCGCCAACTATCACTTCACCACGCTGTATCCCAATCTGGGCGTGGTGTACGTGGACGAGGGCGTCAGCTTCGTCATGGCGGACATCCCAGGTATCATCGAGGGCGCCAGCGAGGGCGCGGGGCTGGGCCATGACTTCCTGCGGCACATCGACCGCTGCCGATTGCTGGTCCATTTGGTGGATGTGTCCGGCAGCGAGGGCCGCGACCCCATCGCGGACTTTGACGCCATCAACGGCGAGCTGAAGGAGTACAGCCCGGAACTGGCCACCCGGCCGCAGATCGTGGTGGGCAACAAGACGGACCTGTTGGCGGACACAGAGCAGATCGACGCGCTGCGCGCCCATGTGGAGGCGCTGGGATACGAGTTCTTCGCCATGTCCGCGGCCACCCATCAGGGCACGCGGGAGCTGGTGCAGCGCATCGGCCAGCGGCTCAGTGAGCTGCCGCCGGTGACGGTGTACGAGCCGGAGTATGTGCCCAAGCCGCCGGTCATCGACACCTCCGAACCGCTGCACATCGAGCAGGAGGACAACACCTGGCTGGTGGAAGGGCCGTGGCTGCAGCGGCTCATGGGGAACATCAATTTCTCCGACTACGAGAGCCGTATGTACTTCGACAAGATGCTGCGGCAGAGCGGTCTGTTCGACCGGCTGGAGGAGATGGGCATCCAGGACGGCGACATCGTCAGTATGTACGACCTGGAGTTCGAGTATCAGCGCTGATAGAGGAAAAGCACCGCCTCCCGGCGGTGCTTTTTGCTGCTATTTGACCCGGGGATAGGGCTTCTTTTCGTCGGTCAGCCCGGCCAGGTAGTCCATGCTCGTGTTCAGCGCCAGAGCCACGCGGCGGCACTGCTCAAAGCTCAGATACCGCTCACCGCGCTCGATCTTGGAGTAGGCGCTCTGATCTATGCCAGTGAGCATCTGCATTTTGACTTGTGTGTAGCCGCGCTCTTTTCGGAGCTGCCGCAGTCGATCCATATCCATCACCGACTATATTATGCCGAAATGTCCTATTGATTTTAGGACTAAACTGTCCTAATATTTCGGATGAGGATGATGCGGCTGATCCGGAGGAGCTTTCACCGCAGTGGCGGTAAACGCGCGTAGGGGCGGGGCTCTGCCCCGCCCGTGGAAGAAGCGAAAGCGCCCTCGCGCCCCTTAAAACGCGCCGGGCCTGCGCTGGATCTGCTCGTCGGCGGCGGCCTGCCGCAGTTGGGTCAGGGAGCGGATGTCGCCGCGCTGCCACAGGGACGTCTGCATCTCTGGGGACAGGGAGTAGAAGTAATTGTACGCGCCGGCCTCGTTGTTCAGAAGGTCGG
>CAVGVB010000078.1:0-3189 GCA_963632705.1 bacterium
GCAGGTCGTCTTTCAACAAAACTTGCACCCTGCAAATACATATTAGACCCTGCCTACAGACGCAGAGCCGCGAATGCCTGTTGCAATTCTGCCGGGGATATGGCATAATAATCGGACACCCTGCGCCCTGACGGCGCAAAAACGATGATATGTGAGGGTCACACCATGAAAAAGCTCTTGTTTATCGTCAATCCACGAGCAGGAAAGACAAAATCCACCGCCCCGCTGTTTGACGCGGTGGCAGCCTTCTCCCGCGCCGGCTACCTGGTGCGGGTGTTCGTCACGGAGGCCGGCGGCCAGGCACGTGACATCGCCGCCAAATGGGGCGGACAGTACGATCTGGTTGTCTGCGCCGGCGGCGACGGCACGCTGAATGAGACTATTTCCGGCCTGATGCAGCTGGAGCAGCGCCCGCCGCTGGGCTATCTGCCCAACGGCAGCACCAACGACTTTGCCGCCAGTCTGCACCTTCACACCACGGTGGAGGCCGCGGCCCGGGCTGCGGCCAGCGGCGTTCCCTATTCCCTGGATATTGGGCGGCACAACGACCGGTACTTCGCCTATGTGGCGTCCTTCGGCGCGTTTACGCGCTCGTCCTACTCCGCGTCCCAGGCGGCCAAAAATGCGCTGGGCCACTTCGCGTACATATTGGAAGGACTGGGCGACCTGGATTCCCTGCGGCCGTACCGCTGCGCCATCGACGCGGACGGGGAGCATTTCGAGGGAGATTTCATCTTCGGGGCGGTCTGCAACTCCACTTCGCTGGGCGGATTGGTGAAATTGGACCCAAAACACGTCGCGATGGATGACGGGACGTTTGAATTGCTGCTGCTGCGGATGCCGAAGACGGCGCTGGATCTGCAAAACCTCATCACCGCCATGACGCGGATGCAGTATGACTACCCGGGGGTGATCTTCCGGCACGTCAAAAACGTAGTGCTGACAACGGACGAGAACATCTCCTGGTCGCTGGACGGGGAGTACGCCGCCAGTGCGCCGCGGGTGGAGATACAGTGCCTGCCGGGGGCGATAGAATTGGTACATTAAGCGCTAAAACTGGAAATTCACCTTGCATTTTTGTTTAATTTTTCTGGAAATATCTTATAAGACCTTGTATACAGATGTAGACTTTTCTTATAAAAATCTGAAAAAACCGGAAAGAGCGCCGCGGCGATGCCGCGGCGCTCTTTTGTGTGTTTTTCTTAGCCGAAGAAGTCCGTTAGCTGACCGTACAGGATGAGGATCATGCACAGCGGGGTGATGTACTTCACGCAGAACTTGAAGAAGCCGTAGCTGCCCATAGCGTGACCGGACTGCTCGCACTCCTCCTTGACCATGTCAGGACCGACCTCCCAGCCGATCATCAGGGACATGAGCAGTGCGCCCAGAGGCATCATGATGCCCTCAGACAGCATATCGAAGAAGTCCAGCCAGCAGTCGTTCCACATACGGATGGACGTTTCAGGCAGGTTCAGCAGCTTCCATGGTGTGAAGCTGGCGCCGCCCAGCTGGTCGGCGCAGACCAGGATGCAGCCCAGCCCCACGGCCGCCGCCGCGATGAGGGTATACGCCTTACGCTTGTCGCCCTTGCCGGCATCGCGGGCCTTATCCACGAAGTGGGCCACGATGACCTCCAGCAGAGAGATGGAGGAGGAAACGGCGGCGAACACCACCAGCAGATAGAACAGGATGCCGAAGATAGGACCAAGGCCGCCCATGCGGTTGAACACGTTCTGCATGGTGACGAACAGCAGGGACGGACCGCCCAGAGCGCCGTTGGGGTCAAGGGCGAAGCGGCCGGGGATCACGCACAGGCCGGCCATCAGGGCCACCAGGGTATCCATGACGATGATGAGGATGGCGTTCTTCTGCAGGTTCTCCTTCTTCTGCAGGTAAGAACCGTAGGTGATCATAGCGCCCATGCCCAGGGACAGGGAGAAGAACATCTGACCGCCGGCGGTGGAGAGCACCGTCAGGAAGCTGGGTGCTTCGGCGATGACGCCGTTGGCCACGGCCCAGCCGGGAACGAACATATACTTCAGGCCGTCCACAGCATTCTCCAGCGTGCAGGCGCGGATAATGCAGATGAGCAGCATGACGAACAGAGCGGGCATACCCACGGAGCAGACCTTCTCGATGCCGCCGCCGATACCGCCGATGACGATGATCATGGTGATGGCCACGAAGATCAGACCGTAGATGATGGCCTCGCCGGAGTTGCCGACGAAGCTGCCGAACACGATGTCGCCCACAGAGGCGTCGCCGCCGACAGAAGCGGCAATGGCGTTGGCGCCGAAGCCGGCGTTGAACAGGTCACCCACGTTCAGGACCACGTACTTGATGCAGTAGCCGCCCAGCGCGCAGTAGAAGAACAGGATGAAGAAGGCGGACAGGATGCCCATCCAGCCCATCCACTTGAACTTCTTGGACAGGACGTGGTAGGCTTCCACAGCGCCCTTGCCGGTCTTACGGCCGATGGCCAACTCGCCCAGCATGACGATGAAGCCGCAGAGGACTGCCAGGATCAGGTAGATGATGAGGAACGTGAAGCCACCGGAAGCGCCCATTTTATTGGGGAAGCCCCAGATGTTGCCCAGACCGACGGCAGAGCCGACGGCAGCCATGAGGAATCCAAAATTGGACCCAAAGCCTTTTCTTTCTTCCATTGTTTTCTCTCCTTAACAGATTTTCGTCCCCAAACGCAGGGACATATTCTTGTCGTTCCTGTCTATCGACAGGAAACATTCCGAGACACCGCCATGTCCCGCAGGTGCGTCCGGACGGGTAAAGCACCCGTAAAGACTACCTGAGAAAAGTATACAGGAATATCCTTTTGCCTGCAATTAGCAGAATTTATAAAAATGGAGCGTCGGATTGGTCATTTTTAACATTCTGTGAACGAGTTGGCTTTTTGCATTTATGCAGGTTTTATTACTTTTTAACGGTGAATGGTTCGGTAAAATGGTGTAAATAGCGGTGTTTTCTTAACGGAGAGGATAAATTTTCGTTAAGAGAAACATTCGGGTTTGTCGAAAAATAAACGGGATGCTTTGCGCCGGGGCGGGGGCGCTTTTCTTCTTTTTGTCTGCGACGGCCTCTTTTCTTTCAGCAGTAACAGAGGAGCAGAGGTGTGATTTCTCGGCCCCCTCTGGGAGGGGGCTGTCGGCGAAGCCGACTGGGGGAGAGAAA
>CAVGVB010000079.1:0-3148 GCA_963632705.1 bacterium
ACCCCTCCCGCCGATTTTGCACAATGTTTCGGGCGGGGTAGAACCCCGCCCCTACGCACTGTCTATCGACCGTGTGCCGCACCACGCAGCGGTGTCATTGCGAGCCAGTGCTCACACTGGCGCGGCAATCCGTTCCCCTGTCTTGCCTCCCTCTGTGAGGGAGGTGTCAAAACCAAAGGTTTTGACGGAGGGAGAGACGTAATACGCAGCTTTCTCTCCCCCAGTCAGCGCTTCGCGCTGCCAGCCCCCTCCCAGAGGGGGCCAAAAAATCACACCTCTGCTTCTCTTTTCGCTGCCGCTTTTACTCTGAAATATAGGCGCACCAGCTTCTACCGTGGCTGAGGTCAGCGGCAGCGGCGCAGACGCAGAGACGATCCTTTTGACCGCACGACAAAATGAAATCCCCGCGACCGTGCGGTACAGACCAACAACAAAAACAGAGCATAGCGCGCAGGAAGTCTTGAAACCTGCGGTTTCAAGCAGACCTTTTGGTCACTTTTGGGGCTGTGGCCAAAAGTGACCCGCGCCGGGGCGCGGAACTCCCCCTCCTGCGCCAAAGAAAAACTCCCCCGCCGGAGAAAAAGAACAAAAAAGCAAAACGGGCATCCTTTCGGATACCCGTTGAGTTTGGTCCATTAGCCAATGTTGTTCAGCTTCAGCGTCAGCGCGCTCTTCTTGTGGGCCGCATTGTTCTTGTGCAGCAGACCCTTAGCAGCCGCCTTGTCGATCGCCTTGACCGCCACCTTGTAAGTGCCCTCGGCCTCGGTGCGATTGCCTTCAACGGCAGCAGCCTCGAACTTCTTGATAGCAGTCTTCAGTGCGGACTTATTGGCTTTGTTGCGAGCATTTCTCGCCTCTGCCACCAAAACGCGCTTCTTAGCAGACTTGATATTCGGCAAACCAAACACCTCCCCGACTTGAAATTTCCACGATGGAAAATATAAACTTCCACGCAGGATGATATTTTAGCATCAATGCCGGAAAATTGCAAGACTTTTTTGCAATTTCCGCCGTGATTTTTGTATATTTCCAAAATCCCCAGCCATGCTACCCGTAAGCCACAATATTTTGTGTTCAGAAGGGAGCGTCAGCCACAAAAATGACCGTACCCCGTACCGACCTGGCCCTGGAAGCGGCGGAGGATCTCACCACCGCGGGCCGATTTTCCGCTCTGGGCAGCGGCGTCTCCAAGTGGGATTGTCTGCAAGGCGGCTGCCCCGTGACCCACATCCGCGTCCGCGACCGCGCTGCCGCCGAGGCCCTGGGCCGCCCGGTGGGGCAGTATATCACCATCGACCTGCGGCCCGCCCTGGAGCGGCAGGAGGGCCTGACCCGCCGGGCGTCCTCCTGCCTTGCCCAGCAGCTCCGCACGCTGCTGCCCCCGCCGGACGGCCAGACCCAGTTCCTGGTGGTGGGCCTGGGCAACGCCGCCATGACGCCGGACGCCGTGGGCCCGCTGGCGGTGGACAGCCTGCTGGTCACGCGGCACATGGTCCGCTCCATGCCCGCCCAGTTCGGCCGGTTTACCCCGGTGTCCGCCCTGTGTACCGGCGTGCTGGCCCAGACGGGCCTGGAGACGCTGGAACTGATCCAGGCGGCGGCCCAGCGGGTGAAGCCCGCCGCCGTCATCGCCATCGACGCCCTGGCGGCCCGCAGCCGCCACCGCCTGTGCGCCACGGTGCAGCTCAGCGACACGGGCCTGATCCCCGGCAGCGGCGTGGGCAACCACCGCCGTGCCGTGGACCGGGCGGCCCTGGGCGTGCCGGTCATCGCCATCGGCGTGCCCACCGTCATCGACGGCGCGGCGCTCCGGGACGAGGACGCGCCGCCCTCCGGCCTGTTCGTCACGCCCCAGGACATCGACCACCGGGTGCGGGAGCTGGGCCGGCTCATCGGCACAGGCGTGACGCTGGCACTTCAGCCAAATCTGACGCTGGAGGACGTGAACGCTCTGACAGGTTGACACTTGCCAAATCCGCCGCAACGCGCTACAATAGGCCCAACAAACGAACAGGGAGGGTCTACACATGGAATTCAATCCCCAGATACAGCTGGCGGGCCTGCTGGAGTGGATGCACGAACGCATGGCCGACTGCCACGGCCAGACCGCCGTCATCGGCATCTCCGGCGGCAAGGACAGCTCCACCGTGGCGGCGCTGTCCGTGGCGGCCTACGGCCGGGAGAACGTGTTCGGCGTGCTGATGCCCAACGGCGTCCAGCCGGACATCGACTATTCCCAGGCGCTGGTGGAGCACCTGAACATCCCCCACGCCACCATCAACATCCACGACGCAGTGGAGGGCGTGGTGAACGAGCTGAAAAAGGCGGGCATTGAACCCAGCCGCCAGACCACCGTGAACCTGCCCAGCCGCGTCCGCATGGCCACGCTGTACGCCGTGGCCCAGTCCCTGCCCGGCGGCACGGTGATCAACACCAGCAACCTCAGCGAGGACTGGGTGGGCTACTGCACCATCTACGGCGACAGCGCCGGCGCGTTCTCCCCCCTGGGTATGTATACCACCGAGGAGGTCATCGCCCTGGGCCGGGCGCTGGGCCTGCCGGAGCGCTTCCTCATCAAGCCGCCGTCCGACGGCCTGACGGGCCTCACCGACGAGGACAACCTGGGCTTCACCTACCACGCGGTGAACGAGTACGTCCGCCGGGGCGTAGTCGATCCCGCCATCAAGGAGCAGATCGACGCCAAACACCGGGCCAGCCGCTTCAAGTTCGAGACGATCCCCGTGTACCACAACGGCCTGCCCATGGCGCTGGAGGACGAGACGCAGTATTATAAGTGAGCACAGTGAAACCAAAAGCGGCGCACCTGCGGTGCGCCGCTTTTCTGTTGATACGCCGTTCCCCTTGTTCCCCAGCATTGTCATTGCGAGGAGCGGAGCGACGTGGCAATCCGCGTCCCCCGTCTTGCCTCCCTCTGCGAGGCGGCCCAGTGCTCGCCGCGAAGCAAGTACCCTTGGGGTGCACACTGGGTTGTGCGGCGAAGCGTAGCTGAGGTGGCACGAAGCGCCGGAGGGATTGTCGGGCGGGGCAGAGCCCCGCCCCTACACACCTTCTGATGTACCGTGTGAGCGTCCCTTGCCTCTCCCTTTGGGAGAGGTGGCCGAGCGCAGCGAGGACGGAGAGGGCAAAC
>CAVGVB010000080.1:0-3075 GCA_963632705.1 bacterium
CAGCCCCAAAAGTGACCAAAAGGTCTGCTTGAAACCGCAGGTTTCAAGACTTCCTGCGCGCTATGTCCCGTTATTATCGGCAGCTTGTACCACACGGTCACGGAAATTTTTCTTTGTCGTGCGGATAAAAGGACTGTCTCTTCGCCTGCGCCGCTGCCGCTGATTTCAGCCACGGTAGAAGCTGGTACGTCTATATTTCAGAGTAAAAGCGGCAGCGAAAAGAGACGCAGAGACAATGCAACATTTAGGTGAAGTTTATGCGGCACAACGTTCGCGTGGTAAAAACAGGTAGGATAAGCAACGAGTGAAGCCGCGCAAGGAAATCCAAAAACGTAGTTTTTGGCGGCGTTTCTTTTCCTCTTTTCTTTCGCTGCTGAAAGAAAAGAGGCCGCCGGAGGCAAAAGAAGAAAGTGACCCGCGCCGCAACGCGGAACTCCCCGCATCGACCGGAAAAGAAAGTGACCCGCCGGAGGCAAAAAAAGAAAGAAACAACTTTGGGCGGGGTAAAACCCCGCCCTTACGCATTATGTGGACCTTTCCGCCGCCGGCTGTCCGTTTGTGGAATTGTCAATGATCGTCCAAAAACCGGTCTCCGTATCCTCGATCAGATAAAAGAACTGATCAATGTCCCCATCCTCCATAAACGTCTTTGTATGGTCGTATTCCACGTAGTATTTCGCTCTTATCGCCAAAAAGTGCTCCGCAAGGTACGCATCCGTCCATCCGCGGGACTGCGCCAGCTCACTTCCGGTATAGTTCCCGATCATCCGCTTTGTCTCAGCCTCGTCCACGGAGATCTCCCTGACCCGGACCTCCAGGGTATATTCCTTTTCGAGCTGCCCCTCAATGGCGCTCTGTACGGTTTCCAACGGATCAGCAGACGCTTTTTGCAGCCAGGGGTCAAACAATCCGAATTCGTATGCGGCAAAGCCGCACAGCGCCAGCAGCGCGATAAGGGCCGCCGCAAGCACAAACGCACGTTTAAGTCCCCTTCCCCGCTTCTCTGTACCGCCCGTGTCGGTCATATCCGCCAATGCGTACCCTTTTGCCTCCAGAATAAATCGGTCATCCACCCTCTCAAATGCGTCAAGGATCATGTCCTCATTCATAAAACACCCTCCTTTTCTAAATAGACCCGCAGCTTTGCCCTTGTCCGCTGGAGCATAGATCTCACCTTACTGCTGCTGAAGCGGAGATCTGTTCCGATTTTCCCGACCGAGTCCAAATACCAATAGCGGCAGAGGAAGACCCGCCGTTCTGTCGGCGCCAGCGTACCGACAAACCGGTTGATCCGCTCCGAGAGTTCCTCCGCCATAACGCTCTCCTCCACCGAAGTGTTGGATGGTATACATTCTGAAAGCTCCTCCAGCGCAAGAGAAACCTCATCACCGCCCCGCTTGTCCCTGTGCTCATCCCGCCATTTTTTCAACGAAACACATCTGGTGATCTTGCCCAAAAAGGTCCTCAGACTGTTTGGCCGGTGCGGCGGCATGGCATTCCATGCGCAGAGATAGGCATCATTGACGCTCTCCTCCGCGTCCTCCCGGCTGCAAAGGATGTTATACGCAATAGCGTAACAGTAGCCTCCGTACTTTGACGCGGCAGCATGAATTGCCTGCTCGTTCCGTTCCCAATATAGATCAACGATCTGGCTGTCCTCCATTACGCCACCTCCTGCGATTTGATATAGTGTCTTTCAACTATATACTACCTGTTTTATAAGTTTGGTCGCAATATTTCTATAATTTTATCAAATCTTTTTACACTTCGCGCCAGCAGCATTTTTACCGCGTGATCACAGTGCGACAAAGCCCATGACTTGCGTCATGGGCTTTACTTCATAGGCTTCACTTTTCGCGGCCGCAGCATCGTCACGCCAGCGGCCATCCCGCAGATCGGCGGCCATACTCAAGCCGACGGTCTGCGCTCATTTCTTCCAATGGCGCAGGTTCGGCACTACCGCCTCCATGTGGGCGCGAACCTGCTCTGCCGGCCAGCTCTCGCTGGCCATGTGCTCCACGCAGAAATCGATCAGCTGCTCCTGGCTGGTGTACCGGAACTCCCCGTCGGCGTAGCACCATTTGCAATACTCCTCATTGAATGCGCCGTCCGGCTCTTTGCTGGTGGTATCATCCTCCAGCGGCATCCCGCAGCACTGGCAGACCAGCTGCCTCGGCGAGCCCAGCAAAGTATTGATGGATACATTAAAGAAATTTGAAAGTAATTTCAAGGTCTCCACGCCCGGCCTCGTCTCCCCGGTCTCCCAACGGGACACCGCCTGCCGCGTCACAAAGACCTTTTCCGCCAGTTCATCCTGGGACAAGCCCTTCTTGGTCCTTAGAGTATACAAAACGTTCTTCGTCTCCATATATCATATACCTCCTATCAGCATCACTATACCACACAACAGAACTGTACACAAGCAACCCCCAGTTGCCATATTCCTATTACGCCATCGTCCGCTTCTACATAAGTCGATATACCGCCAGCCCGTCAGTGATCCCCTCCATGCGGAATCCTTTTTGAGTGGCAAGATGTACCGTCGCTGTCTGCTCCGGTACGCATTCGATAACGATACCCTTCCGTGCTTTCCGCGCCCAGCTAATAAGCCGGTCTGTCAGCTCCGACGCATACCCACGCCCCCAGTATTCCGGAAACAACGCCCAGCCAATTTCCACACTACTCTCGTCATAATCGTGATAGATCACATATCCAATAAAATGTTCGCCCTCCTGGACAGCATATACCAAGGGTGGTTCGGCCAGCCCTGCGCGGCACAGAAACGCTTCCGTTTGCGCTCGGTCATAGGGCGGCTCCAAGTAGCGCATCACCACCGGATCTGATAATAGCCGATACAGCGCATCAGCATCGCTGCTTTGCATTCTGCGAATTGTGATATTCACCTGGCTTCCCCCCTTCGTACTACCTGCTCTGCCAATCCTATCACATATATAGAAAAAGCACAAGGCCGCCACTTCTCACGCAGCAAAACAGGTGCAAAAAAAGAACACCGCTCTACTGAGCGGTGTTCTTCATGTTGGCGCTACCTATCTTCCCGGGCCGTCTCCAGCCAAG
>CAVGVB010000081.1:0-2128 GCA_963632705.1 bacterium
GTCCCATGCCTATGGCTGGCTGCCATAAACCAAGGGGCAAATATATAGTAACAGGAGTTTCCTTACTATGTTGGATATTTTTGACATACTCGGGCCGGTGATGATCGGGCCGTCCAGCTCCCACACCGCCGGGGCGGCGCGGATCGGTGCGATGGCGCGGACGCTGCTGGGCAAGCCGCCGGTGAAGGCGGCGATACATCTGTACGGCTCGTTTGCGGAGACCGGCGCGGGACACGGCACGGACCGGGCGCTGGTGGGCGGTCTTCTGGGCATGAAGCCGGACGATCCGCGGCTGCCCACCGCCTTTGACGAGGCGAAAAAGGCAGGGCTGACGTACACCATCGACGAGGTGAAGCTGCGGGACGCCCACCCCAACACGGCGGTGATCGAGGCGGAGAGCGCGGACGGAAAGAAGCTGTCCATGCAGGCGTCGTCTATCGGCGGCGGACGGATCATGGTGAACAAGCTGGACGGCATTGAGGTGAATTTCAACGGCACATACAACACGCTGGTGATCCGCAACCTGGACTACTACTCCTCGGAGGCGGCGGTGACGACCATACTGAGCCAGTTCCGCATCAACATCGCCAACATGAGTATGTACCGCCACAAGCGGGGCGGCGAGTCGCTGATGATCATTGAGGTGGACCAGCATATCAAGCCGGAGCAGGTGTCCTTCATCGGGCAGCTGCCGGGTATTGTGTCCCTGACCTATTATGATAAGGAGGAGGATGACGATGGCGCTGGATTCGATGAAGGAGATATTTGACAGGATGGCCGAGGAGGGCAAGCCCTTCTGGGAGATCGTGCTGGAGACGGATATGGAGGAGCGGCAGGTGACGCGCAACCAGTCTATGGCCAAGATGCTGACCATGTGGCAGGCCATGTCCGACGCAGCGGACGGCTATACGGGCCGGAGGCGGTCCGTCAGCGGTCTGGTGGGCGGCGACGGCATGAAGATGCGGCAGTACAACTTCCGGGGGGAGGCCATGACCGGCGGCTACGTCAGCGAGGTCATCGCCGAGGCGCTGAGCATGGCGGAGAGCAACGCCTGCATGGGGCGCATCGTGGCCGCGCCTACGGCGGGTGCGTGCGGCGTGTTGCCGGCGGTGCTGCTGCCGCTGTGCAAATACGAGGAGCTGAGCCAGCACCAGCTGCTGGAGGCACTGTATGTGGCCAGCGGCATCGGCGCGGTGATCGCCTACCGGGCGTGCATCGCCGGTGCGTCCGGCGGCTGCCAGGCGGAGATCGGCACGGCGTCCGCCATGGCGGCGGGCGCGCTGGTGGCCCTGCGGGGCGGCGACGGCCAGCAGATCGGCCACGCGGTGGCCATGGCGCTGAAGAACCTGATGGGACTGGTCTGCGACCCGGTGGCGGGGCTGGTGGAAGTACCCTGCGTGAAGCGGAACGTCATCGGCGCGGTGAACGCCGTCAGCGTGGCGGACATGGCTATGGCGGGCATCACCAGCCAGATCCCGGTGGACGAGGTCATCGACGCCATGGGCGAGGTGGGCCGGAGGATGCCGGTGGAGTTCCGGGAGACGGCGCTGGGCGGTCTGGCGGCCACGCCTACCGGGCTGGCCATTCAGGAGAAGATGCGTAAGGGCAACTGAGAGGAGGCGCTGACCATGACACTGGATTTTCAGGCGGCGGAGACCGCCGTCGTGCCGCACTTCAAGGGCGGCGAGGGACAGGCCATCGTCCGCAAGGCGGTGGAGGACGAGATGGGGAAGATCCTGACGCTGGAGCTGCCGGCGGGGTCGTCCATCGGGCTGCACACCCACACGGGGAACTGCGAGATCATCCACGTGCTGGCCGGGCGGGGCGTATGCCATGACGACGGCGCGGAGGTGGCGCTGGAGGCGGGGATGACCCACTACTGTCCCGAGGGGCACACCCACGGCATCGACAACACCGGCGACGGGCCGCTGGTGCTGCTGGCCATCCTGCCGCCGGACTATCCGGACGGAGACGACGCGTTCCCCATCGAATTCTTCAACGGGCAGGAGTTTCTCATGCCCTCCATGGGCTTTGACAAGGACATCCTGAGGGTACTGAATGAACACAGCGTTGCGCCGCTGATCCGCACCACCCAGGTGTCGGACAGCGCCGTCATCTCCATGGTGGA